>CAYTAI010000041.1:351-5411 GCA_964435715.1 uncultured Verrucomicrobiota bacterium
AGCCCGAATTTACGCATGTAAGCACGGCGGCGGCCTGTAATGCGGCAACGGTTATATGCCCGCGCCGAAAATTTCGGTTTGCGTTTCCAACGTTCAATTTGTGATTGTTTTGCCATACTTGAATCCTGTTTATCTTGCGTTTATTCAGCACCCTTTTTTTCCTGAGTCTTTTTCGCGCGGTCGGAGAAAGGCACTCCAATCAGGTTCAAAAGCTCTTTGGCTTCGTCATTTGTATTTGCCGATGTGACAAATGTCACATCCATACCCAAGTTGCGCTTGACCTTGTCGAGTTCGATCTCAGGAAAGATCGTATGATCACTCACTCCCACTGTATAATTCCCGTGACCGTCGAAGGCGCGCGCGGGTAACCCGCGAAAATCACGGATGCGGGGAACGGACATTTTAATAAAACGGTCGAGGAACTCGTACATGCGTGCCTGGCGCAGGGTGACTTTGAGCCCGATTTCCTGACCTTGACGCAGTTTGAAGTTCGCAATGCTTGTTTTGGACTTTGTCCGCGATGGCTTTTGTCCGGTAATCAAAGTCAAATCTTTTTCAGCATCTTCCAGTGCCTGTTTGACATCCGCGGCCGAGCCCACACACATATTCACCACAACTTTTTGTATTTTGGGAATCTGCATGTCATTTTTGTAGCCGAATTTCTTTTTAAGTTCGGGGCGGGCGACATTAACGTAATCTTGGTATGTAACACTATTCATAACAGTTCAAAAATCCTCCTTGATTCAGGCGGCTTTTTCCTTTCTCGAGGGACGGCTGTCATATTTTTCAGCCAGCATCAGATTGGAAACGTGCAAAGTCCCTTCACGGGTGATAATCCCCCCCTGGGTGTCTTTCTGGGTCTTGCGAACATGTTTTTTAATCATATTCAGCCCCTCGACAATCACACGGTTCTTCTTGGATAAAATTTCCAAGACTTTGCCGCGTTTCCCTTTTTCATCACCGCTGATTACAACGACGACATCACCTTTTTTAACATGAAAACGGTTCGCCATATTTACACAACCTCCGGTGCCAGTGAAATGATTTTCATAAAATTTCTCTCGCGCAATTCGCGGGCGACGGGTCCGAAAATACGTGTCCCGACAGGGTTATTATCCTTGTCAATAATGACAATCGCGTTCGAATCGAAACGGACATAAGAGCCGTCATTACGTCGGATTGAGTTGCGTGTGCGAACGACAACTGCGTTGACCACGGCACTCTTCTTAACCGTTCCATCCGGAGCGGCTTGTTTGACATTTGCTTTGATCACATCACCGATACCGGCAATGTGCGTCTTTTTCCCGATGACACCGATCATTGTGGCCATACGTGCACCGGTATTATCGGCAACATCACAGCGGGCGCGAACTTGTAACATAAGATAATTCTTTCCTGTTCAATGTGAAATTTAGTGTTTGAGAACCTCGACGAGCTCCCATCTTTTCAGACGGCTCACAGGTCTCGTTTCACGGATGAGAACGCGGTCGCCGGGCTTGGCTTGACCGCTTTCGTCATGGGCATAAAATTTATTGCTGATACGCACAATTTTCCGGAATTGGGGATGCGGCACACGGCGTTCCACCCGGACAACGATGGTTTTATTCATTTTATCAGAAACAACCACTCCGACCCGCTCTTTGCGTATCCCTCTGGTCACTTCAGGTAATGTACTTGTCGTGCTCATTATTTTGTACCTTTTGAAGGTTTGCGATAATTAACTTTCAGTCCCAGGCTCTTGTGAGAAAGAACGGTCTCTATTCTCGCAATGTCGCGACTCAGATCACGAAGCATGCTGGGTTTTTTCAATTGTCCGCTTTGTTGTTGCAGACGCATATTCAGGATTTCTTGTTGAAATTCCCTTTTACGGGCACTCAACTCATCCAGTGTTAGTTCAGAAAAATTAGTGATTTTAGACATATTCTCTTAATTCCTTGCATGCCGGATCAAGCATGGTGATGACGTGTTAAAAAGCGTGTGCGAATCGGCAGTTTTGCCGCCGCCAAACGGAAACACTCCTTGGCGACACTTTCGGTCACACCGTCGATTTCAAAAAGCATATTTCCCGGACGCACAACGGCTGCCCAGTACTCGGGCGCACCTTTACCTTTACCCATACGGGTTTCCGGAGGGCGTGCAGTCACAGATTTGTCGGGGAAAACACGGATCCAGAGTTTTCCTTTGCGTTTCATGTTGCGGGTGATGGCGACACGGGCGGCTTCAATCTGGGTGTTTTTGAGCCAGCAACGCTCAAGGGCTTGCAGTCCGAATTCACCATAATCGATTTTCACATTGCGACTGGCAAAGCCGGCGCGGTTTCCCCGCTGGGTTTTACGATATTTTACACGTGATGGCATTAACGGCATAACTTTTTAATAACCTCCGAAAAATTAAGATGCGACTGTTTCCAGCTCGGCTTCCTGAGCTTTGCGTTTGGGCGGTACGGGAGCTTTGCGCTCTTTGAGCCCGCGGCAGACCCAGACTTTGACACCGATTTTACCGGCAGGCGTCATTGCCTCGGCAAATCCGTAATCAATATCCGAGCGCAGGGTGTGCAACGGCACTTTGCCTTCATGATATTTTTCAGAACGCGCGATCTCTGAGCCCCCCAGACGCCCGGCACAACGGATTTTAATCCCTTGAGCTCCGAAATCCATCGCTGTTTGCACAGCCTTTTTCATGGCGCGTTTAAAGGAAATACGGCGTTCCATTTGCAAGGCGACATTTTCAGCGACCAGCTGGGCATCAATCTCGGGATTCTTCACTTCCACGACATCAATATAAATTTCCTTGTTGCCCGTGAGATTTGCAATCTCCTCCTTGAGCTTGTCCAGTTCCGTTCCTTTACGACCAATGACGATGCCAGGACGGGCTGTGTAAAGTGTCACCCTCAGGCGTGAAGCCGCCCGCTCAATGATAATCTTCGGGATCGCCGCTGTTTTAAGCTTTTCTTTCAAAAATTGACGGATTTTATAATCCTGCTCGATGAGTCCTGGCGCATCTTTACTGCTGGCGTACCATTTCGAACGCCAATCTTTATGGATGGCGAGGCGAAACCCGAATGGATGTGTTTTTTGTCCCATAATTGGAAAATGTTAGGCGGTTTGACTTTCTTGCGGTTCAGTGGCGGTCGCCGACAGCCCGTCGGACAACACAATCTTGAAATGTGTATAACGCTTGCGGATTTTACCAGCAGAACCGCGGGCTTTCGGGCGGAACCGTGACAGGTAACCGGCTGTGTTCGCCGTTGATTCCTTGACCACAAGTTTCTCAGGATCCATGCTGTTATTATTTTTCGCATTGGCAATCGCCGAGTTCAGCGTCTTGTAAATGACACGCGCGGCTTTTTTGGAACTGAATTTCATCAGATCCAATGCCTCCAGCGCAGGACGCCCCTGGATTTCCATGGCGACTTGCCTGGCTTTCAAATGCGAGATTCTCGCGTATTTCTGAATTGCTTGTACTTCCATATCATCCTCCCGACTTTGTTAAGGCCGGTTCGTTTCGATCTTGGCGCGGTCCGCTTCGCGGATTTCCTCGCCCGCTTTAAATCTTTCGATGACCGCGCCGCTGAATTTTTCCCGGACCTCGACGACCCGGACATTTCCGACGACCAAACCATCCCGTAAAATCACAAAAGGCATGTTTAACTGCACCCCGTGTGCCCTGCCCGCGTTTAAGATGACCAGGGACAACCCCTGATTGACATTCATCACTGTCACATGATTCAAATCAACAGCCCCCACTTCACCCGGACTGTCCTTATTCACTTCCTCGAGCAATTTGCTCGTGAGCCGGAGCTCGACTTCAAGAGCGGCGCGCGCCTGGATGTCGGAAAACTCCGCTGACTTCAGGAGCACTTTGAGTGCTTCTTTGAGGTCTTCCAACCGCCTGGTCAAACGTTTCTTTTCCTGCTCGCTGACGTAGAGATTGCGAACGGACTCGACGAGTCTTTCCTGCAACTGCGCGTCCGTGAGGCTCCCGCCGAGGATTTCCTTCTGCAACTTGTAATCCTGGAGTTGCCTCTGGAACATCTGACTTTCTGCCTGTGCGATGGCGAGACTGTCCACCAATTGTCGGATCGCCCGGTCTTGGTGCTCCAACTGCTCTTCCAGCCGCGCAATTTGCTCCGTTGATTTTGTCTTCTGTGATTTTACGGTCTGATTATGATTGTCTAAAGAACAAACAGGGCTGATCCCCTGCAAAAATATTATTCCGAAAAATAATATTCTGATATGCCATCGAGTATTCATGGTGGAAATGGTTTCCTCCACCCTCAAAAACCCTACTTGGCTTCCGCTTTTGCGGTGTGTGCGCCGTGCCGCTTGAATATCCGCGTTTGCGAAAACTCACCGGGTCGGCGCGAATTCGCCGAGCTTATGTCCCACCATGTTTTCCGTGACATACACGGAGGTAAATATTTTTCCGTTGTGAACCATGAACGTGTGCCCGACAAAATCAGGCGTGATCAAGGAACGGCGTGACCATGTTTTAATCGGCTTTTTAGAGCCGGACTCATTGACCTTGTCGATTTTTTCAAACAAATGATAATCGACAAACGGACCTTTTTTCAGAGATCTTGACATAAATATTAACCTTTAACAGCAGCGGCAATGACGCCTTTTGCTGATTTACGACGTTGCAAAATGAAACGGTTTGTCGGTTTATAACGCTTGCGGGTTTTTCCGCCCTTGGCGACTTTACCCCAAGGCGACATCAGATGCTGCCATCCGCCACCGCCCTTGGATTTGCCTTGTCCACCGCCGTTGGGGTGATCGACAGGATTCATGACCATGCCGCGGACAGTGGGACGAATCCCTTTCCAACGGTTGCGCCCGGCCTTACCGAGTTTGACATTCAAATGTTCAGAATTGCTCACTTGCCCGATTGTCGCAAAACAATCTTCTTGGATCAGACGGATTTCACCGCTGGGCAATTTCACCGTGGCATAACCGCGGTCACGGGAGCTGATTTGGGCACTGGCACCCGCTCCTCGGACGAGTTGTCCGCCTTTCCCGATGGCGAGCTCCACATTGTGGATCGGAATCCCGACAGGAATT
>CAYTAI010000041.1:5421-15221 GCA_964435715.1 uncultured Verrucomicrobiota bacterium
GCGAAGCGGGAGCGCATTGCCGATTTCCGGCTCGGCATTTTCACCCGCGAGAATTTTTGCACCCACCTTGAGTCCGGCTGGCGCGATGATATAAGCTTTGACTCCGTCATCATAAGTCACCAGCGCAATACGGCTGGTGCGGTTCGGATCGTATTCGATGGATTCGACAACCGCCGGAATCTCACGCTTCACGCGTTTAAAATCAATGATGCGGTAACGGCGCTTGTGTCCACCACCGATGTGACGGCAGGTGATGCGTCCTTTATTATTCCGGCCGCCACTTTTACGCAGCGGCTCAGTGAGGCTGCGCTCAGGGCTGTCTTTGGTGATTTCATCAAAGGTTTGAGCCACGCGAAAGCGCAGGGTCGGTGTCAGTGGTTTGAAAGTTTTAAGTCCCATGATGTTATACAACCTCAATCTTGTCGCCTTCTTTGAGCGTCACGATGGCTTTTTTCCAATCGGAACGCTTCCCGAATGCAGCGGTTCTTTCACGTTTCTTTTTTCCCAGGCAATTCTGCGTGTTCACGCGCAGAACTTTCTTTCCGAAAAGCTTTTCAATGGCTTTTTTGATTTCAATTTTGTTCGCGTTCGTCGCAACTTCAAAAACATACTGATTGTATTTTTCAGTCAGCAATGTCCCTTTTTCGCTCAAACGGACTGTTCTAATAATGGAATGTGGTTCACGCATTTTTTATATACTCCGGCGAATATTATTTTTTACTCACACGCTCCGCGACCTTGGCGAAGGCATCCTGCGTAAAGACCAGTTTATTGTATCTCAAAATATCTTCCGCATTCACCTCATCAGAGGTGACAACCTGGATTTTAGGAATATTCCGGGAAGCCTTCAGAATGTTCTCATCATGCTGGTGATTCACAAAAAGGGCGGAACCGTCCAGTTTCAAATCATTGATAATTCCGGTAAATTCTTTTGTCTTGGGTTTGGACACCTGCAAGGCAGCCACCACAATGACTTCGCCCGCCAGAATCCGCTGGCTCAATGCTTTTTTGAGTGCCAAGCGACGGACTTTCACAGGCAGGATTTTCGAGAAATCCCGGGGCTTTGGACCGAAAGCGACACCGCCCTTGCGCCAGACCGGAGAGCTTTTGTAACCCGCACGGGCGCGACCCGTTCCTTTTTGTCTCCAGGGTTTGACACCTGAGAAATTCACATCCGCCTTGGACTTTGTGCAGGCTGTGCCGGTCCGGCGATTCGCACGGTATCCGGTAATCACGTCATGAACCGCCTGGGTTCCGCGACCATTCTCAATCAGAGGAAAGGCGGCTTTGACAGCGGCGTCTTTAGTTAAAATTGTTCCTGTGGCTCCCATAAATTACCTATTTCTTGTCCTGAATAACGGGTTTTTTCTTTGCATTGCGAATAACGATTGTATCTCCATTGGCGCCGGGCAAATTGCCCGTGATGAGAATGACATTGTCATTCGGACGAACTTGAAAAACCTGGAGGTTCTGAACCGTTCTCTGCACACGTCCCATGTGTCCGGGCATGCGATGGTTCTTAAAAATGCGACCCGGAGTCGAGCGCTGTCCGATGGCACCCGCACGACGATGGGTTTTTGATCCGTGAGCAGCACCGCCGCCCGCGAATTTATGGCGTCCCACCACTCCCTGAAAGCCATACCCTTTTGAAATTCCGATGACATCGACAAATTGACCGGGAGCAAATTGCTCGACTGTCAGGCTCTCACCCACATTGACCGCCGGAGCTTCCGGAGTGCGGAACTCGCGCATGATCCGCTTGGGAGCGACACCGGCTTTTTTGTAAACACCACCGACTTGTTTGGTCAAACGCGATTCTTTCTGGTCAATAGTCCCGATTTTAACCGCATTGTACCCGTCTTTTTCGACAGTCTTGTTTTGAATGACCACATTCGGCTCGGCTTTGACAACCGTCACTGCATGAACGACGCCTTTATCATCATAAAGACGGGTCATTCCAATTTTTGTTCCTAAAATGGCGATACTCATAGGTTCTTACCTCAGATTTTAATTGTGATGTCCACACCCGCCGGCAAATTGAGCTTTTTAAGCTCATCAATCGTTTTCGCCGTGGGATCGACAATGTCTAAAAGACGTTTGTGTGTGCGGCGCTCAAATTGCTCCATTGATTTTTTATCAACGTGCGGGGAACGGTTCACCGTCCAACGCTCGATTTTCGTCGGCATCGGGATCGGTCCGGAAACCTTGGCTCCCGTACGCTTTGCTGTTTCGACAATGTCACTGGAGCTTTGATCAAGGATACGATGATCAAAACCTTTCAAACGGATACGAATTCTTTGTGCCATACTCTTTATTTGCCTTAATAGATTAAATTTATGAACGTGCGGGTTTCCGTGTGCTTTGCTCGACGACCGCTGACAGCACCTGCGAAGGCACTTGCTCGAAATGCGATGGCTCCATCGAATACGATGCACGACCCTTACTCAGCGAACGGATGGCTGTCGCGTAACCGAACATCTCGGAGAGAGGAACGTCAGCGCGCACGACACACCCGGTTTGTTTTGTTTCAATATTGACAATCTTTCCACGGCGGCGGTTGATATCGCCAAGGATATCGCCCTGATACTCCTCCGGAGTGATACACTCGACTTTCATCACAGGCTCAAGCAGGATGGAGCCCGCTTTTTTCAAAGCGTCTTTCAAGGAGAAAATAGCCGCCATTTTGAATGCGAGCTCATTGGAGTCAACCTCGTGGAAGCTTCCGTCCACGATTTGCACTTTCAGGTCGACAACTGGATACCCCGCCACGACACCGTTATTCACGGCTTCTTCAATGCCCTTGATACTCGGTCCGATGTATTCTTTGGGAATCGCGCCGCCGACAATCTTATTCTCAACTTCCAGGCCTTTGCCCTGTTCATTCGGCTCGATTTTGATGCAAACGTGGCCGTACTGACCGCGACCGCCGGATTGCTTGATGAGTTTGCCTTCACCATCAGCCGGTTTGGTAATGGTTTCGCGGTAGGCAATTTGCGGCGCACCGGAATTTGCCTCGACTTTAAATTCGCGGAAAAGGCGGTCACGAATGATTTCCAGATGCAACTCACCCATCCCGGCAACAATTGTCTGGCCGGTTTCTTCATCTGTGAAAACACGGAAAGTGGGATCTTCTTCCGCCAGGCGGGAAAGTCCTTCAGCCATCCGGTCACGATCACCCTTGGTCTTTGGCTCAATCGCCATCGAGATCACGGGCTCAGGGAAAGTCGGGGGTTCAAGATGAATCGGATAATCCTCATTGCAAAGCGTGTCACCGGTGGTGACATTTTTCAGCCCCACAATCGCCGCGATGTCACCCGAAAATGCCTCGTCGACCTCTTCACGTTTATCAGCCATCAAACGAATAATGCGGCTGATGCGGTCTGTCTTGCGGGTGCGGGCATTGTAAACCGTGTCCCCGCGTTTGAGTGTGCCGGAGTAAATCCGGAAGAAAACGAGTTTGCCAACAAAAGGATCACTCCAGAGCTTGAAAGCCAGTGAAGCAAAATGCGCATTATCATCGGAAACAACGATTTTTTCCTCTTTGGTATCCGGATCCTCACCGCGGATTTGAGGGACATCAAGCGGATTCGGCAGATAATCAATGACTGCATCAACAAGGTATTGGACACCTTTGTGCTTGAAAGCGGAACCACCCACGACAGGAACAATTTTATTGGCAATAGTGGCGCGGCGCAAAGCCTGCTTGATTTCCGCTGTGCCAATCGGTTTTTCTTCCAAGTAAAGTTCACCAATTTGCTCGTCGGCATCAGCCAGTTTTTCGATCAGAAAATCGAGAGCCTCTTTGGCTTTAGTCTGTAATTCTGCGGGGATTTCCTCAATCTTGTATGTGGCACCCATGTTGCTGGCATCATCATAGATGACCGCTTTTTGATTGATAACATCGATCTGACCGCGCAAGGCATCTTCAGCACCGATCGGTATCAATATCGGTGCGGGGTTCGCTCCCAGCTTCGTTCTCATTTCCGCGACAGCATTTTCGAAATTCGCACCGACACGATCCATTTTATTCACAAAAGCAATCCGCGGCACACCATATTTGGTCGCCTGACGCCAGACAGTCTCAGACTGGGGTTGCACACCGGCAACACCACAGAATACAGCGATGGCACCGTCCAAAACACGCATGGAACGCTCGACTTCAGCTGTAAAATCAACGTGCCCGGGAGTATCAATGATGTTGATCCGCATTTTTTCGCCGGCAAATGACTTGTAAATGCTTTCTTCAACTTTTTGCTCCCAGAAACAAGTGATCGCCGCGGCTGTAATCGTGATCCCACGCTCTTTCTCCTGCTCCATCCAGTCGGTCGTCGCTGTTCCTTCATGGACTTCACCCATTTTATGAATGACACCCGTGTAGAACAAAATGCGCTCCGTCAGCGTGGTCTTACCCGCATCAATATGTGCACAAATCCCGATATTGCGTGTCTTTTCCAATGGATAAGGACGCTTCGGAGAGTTTGGATTTGCAGATTTTTCTAATGTGGCAGACTGGCTCATATAAAAATTATCCTTTAAAATCTCAGGTGAGCGAAAGCTTTGTTTGCTTGAGCCATTTTGTGGACATCATCGCGTTTTTTTATGGCATTACCCTGCCCCTGCGAGGCGTCGAGGATTTCATTTGCCAAAGCGTCTTTCAAAGCAACCCCTTTGCGGGCGGATGCATAGTTGACTATCCAGCGGAGAGCGAGTGAAATCTGGCGGTCAACAGGGACTTCCATTGGAACCTGGTATGTCGCCCCGCCCACACGGCGGCTTTTGACCTCCAAACGGGGTTTTGCAGTGTCAATCGCCTTTTGGACAACTTCCAAAGGATCAGCTTGCGGGTTTTTTTCGGTAATTTTCTCCATCGCACCGTAAACAATGCGTTCAGCGGTGGATTTCTTGCCGGAAATCATAATGGTATTGATCATGCGACCAATCAACCGGTTGCCATAACGGCTATCAGGAAGGACTTCACGTTTATTTGCTTGGCGACGACGAGACATATGATAATAGTTTTCCGTTTAAAAGTTTACTTTTTCTTGGCATCCCCTGCGGCTGCACCGGCTTTCGGGCGTTTCACACCGTATTTAGAACGGCTCACGCGGCGCTTCTCCACCCCGAGAGCATCCAATGTACCACGGACAACGTGATAACGAACACCCGGCAAATCTTTCACGCGACCGCCGCGCACTAGCACAATCGAGTGCTCCTGAAGGTTATGCCCTTCATCAGGAATGTACGCAATGACCTCAACCCCGTTCGTGAGACGCACCTTGGTGACCTTGCGCAAGGCGGAGTTCGGCTTTTTCGGGGTACGGGTCATGACTTGAAGACACACTCCACGGCGTTGTGGACAATTCTTCAAAGCCGGGGACTTCGATTCGTACTTGACCCTTTTGCGGCCTTTTTTCACGAGCTGGTTGATTGTTGGCATAGAAAATGTTTCTCTTGGTTTTAAAATTCAGACAATAGTTCTCCCCGCTATGGTGTGGCGTTTTATTCAAGCTCACCAAACGAAATACTTGCGGCTTCTGCAAATACTACGATGAAGGGAAAATCCAAACTATAGTGAAACCGGTTATCTCTGCAAGCACTTTTTAAAAAATTTTTACAAATCTTTTAAAATATTTTTTCGTGACAAAATCAGTACGCTCTGACACGCCCTCGATTGGCACTGCGGATTGATTTGAATATGAATATCAACCAAATAATTCTCAATAAATCCAATCCATAAATATTACATCTTCAAAAAATTCTCCACGAGTTTTTTGCCTTCGCGGGTAAGAATGGACTCCGGGTGGAATTGCACACCGTGGATGGGATATTCCTTGTGTTGCAGCCCCATGATTTCTTTTTCCGCAGTCTCGGCGGTGATCTCCAGTGCTTCCGGAAATCCCTCCTGTTGCACGATCAATGAGTGATATCGCGTGGCATCAAACGGGTTTGACAATCCCGCAAACAAACCTTTCCCGCTATGCAATACAGGCGATGTCTTCCCGTGCATCAATCTTTCAGCCCTCACGACCTTCCCTCCGAAAACATGCCCGATACACTGGTGCCCGAGACAAACCCCGAAAAGCGGGATGTCCCGTCCGAATTCCAGAATCACATCATTTGATATGCCTGCCTCAAGCGGCGTGCACGGTCCCGGCGAGATCACAATCTTGTCGGGCTTCAGCGCGGCAATTTGCCCGCAGGAGATCTGGTCATTGCGATAGACCAGCGGCTCCGCGCCCAGCTCCCCGATATACTGCACGAGGTTAAATGTGAACGAATCGTAATTGTCGATGATCAGAATCTTTTGCATAGATAATATATCTTAACCGCCAAGACACCAAGAACGCCATGTCGGAATTTTTATTTTGTTAATACAATCCTTTTAATTCCGTACTTCAAAACAGGAAGATTAAAATTAATCAATAATCCCAATGTCAAAGAAGTAGCCTTCAAATATGAAATTAATTGAGCTGAATGGATCGGAGCCAAAGATTCAATCGCCTTAAGTTCAACAATAAGCTTTTCTTCCATAAGCAAATCTAAACGGTCTTGACCAACAGGAACACTCTTATAATTCAAATTAAGTACCTTTTGCCGTTCAAACTTGATATCTCTCAGATTAAATTCATGACATACAGCTTCTTCATAAAACGACTCTAAGTATCCCGGACCTAAAATATGATGAACTTCAATACACGCGCCGATGACTTTATTCGCCAAAAGATCAATGTCACTTCCGGTCTCATTCATATTTCTGGGCTCTCGATTTATCATTGATATGCTAGTTCCTATTTTCGATCCTTGGCGAGCTTGGTGCCTTGGCGGTTAACAGCCTTCATCCCTCCATCTGACTAGCCATCACAACCGAAGTGAGCGCGGCGCGGGCTTTGTTGCAGCTTTCCTCGTATTCCCCCTGAGGGGTCGAGTCCGCCACGAGTCCCCCGCCCGCTTGGACATAGGCTTTCCCGCCTTTGAGAAGCACGGTTCGCAAAGCAATACACGAGTCGAGATTCCCGTCAAAACCAAAATATCCCACTGCTCCCGCATAGATTCCACGACATGTAGGTTCTTCTTCCGCAATAATTTGCATCGCCCGGATTTTCGGCGAACCCGATACGGTTCCCGCCGGAAAAGTCGCTCTCATCACATCATAAGCAGATTTGTCCTGATGCAGCCGTCCCACCACGTGGGAAACAATATGCATCACGTGGGAATATCTCTCAACCACCATAAAATCCGTCACTTGAACCGAATGAAAATCACACACCCGTCCCACATCATTCCTCGCCAAGTCAATCAGCATGACATGCTCTGCCCTCTCCTTCGGATCTGCTAAAAGTTCCTTTTCCAGAGCCAAATCTTCCTCATGTGTCGCACCCCGTTTGCGCGTACCGGCAATCGGACGAATCTCAACCTTCCTATCAATGCACCGAACATGCACCTCGGGGGAAACCCCCACAATCGCCATGCCTTCAAGTTCCACGCAGAACATATAAGGAGAAGGGTTCACATGCCTTAAAACCCTGTAAAGGGTCAAAGGAGAACCTTGATAATCCGTTTCAAATCTTTGGGATGGAACAACTTGAAAGATATCCCCGGCTTTGATGTATTCCTGCATCCGCGCCGTCATTTCAAGATATTGGGCGTGGGACATATTCACCGATGGCGGAGCAATTTGCTCCGGGCGGGCAGGAGTTTCATTCAGAGCATGTGCCCGCGGTGCCTCCAGCATCTTTCTCACCTGGGCAATTTGCTCCGCCGCCCGCGCAAATTGCGCGCCCAAATCATTCTCGATATGGACATTAACCACGATTTGAAGCGTTTTCCGAAAGTGATCGAAAATAAGCAATTTGTCCGTGATCAAGAAAAGGGCATCAGGAATATTCAAGTCATTGTTTCGAGCACGCGGAACAACCGGCTCAAAATACGTGACAGACTCATAGCTCAAAAAACCAACAGCACCCCATAAAATGAGGGTAACGCCCCGTGTCGCACAGGCTTGTATTTTTCCATGTATTCTTGTAAAAATACAAGCGGGTCTGCTCCCATATTCTCAATCCGGCACTGTCCATCTTCAGTTATTTCTACTTTTTTCTGTAAAAAATGGAATTTTGTATGAATATCAAAGCCGATAAACGAATATCGGCCGCTGGCTTGTGAACTCTCTGCCGACTCAAAAAGAAAGGCGTTTTTGCCTTTTTCACGCAATTTGCTGTAAACATCCACAGGGGTCTCACAATCAGCCAAAAGCTCAACATACACAGGGATGAGATTGCCTTGTGTCGCCAACCTGAAAAACTCCTCTTTGGATGGGTGTAAATTCATGATGCTGAATATGTTTTGTCAGGATCAAAAATCCGGAGTTCATTCACAGGACGCAGTTCACCATCAAGCGCGACCTCTTGGAAAAAGCAGGACATGTAGCCGGTGTGACAGGCGCCACCGATTTGCTCAACCTCAAAAAGCAGGGTGTCCCCATCACAATCAATCGAAAATTTTTTTACCGCTTGGGTGTGTCCGCTGGTCTCGCCCTTGATCCAGTACTTTTTGCGCGAACGACTCCAAAAATTTGTCTTTCCCGTTTCCAATGTGGCAATCACTGAATCACGATTCATCCAAGCCATCATGAGAACACGCTTTGTATTGACATCCTGAACGATGGCAGGAACCAGCCCATCGGCATTAAATTTAATTTTTTCGAGAAATTGCGTATTCATTTCATTTGCCTTCCCACATCTGCCGTCGAGATTTTCCTCATTCAACAGGAAGCCAAACCCTAAGCAAATTGCCCGGTTCTTTCAATATTGTATTTTTTTATTGTCCAGACCTCGAATTGCCTCATGAATTATGACACCGAAGGAGAAAGATGGAAGGGTCTATAATGTATTTATTTATAGACAATAGTAGCTTCATAAATTAAAAGAGAAAAATCAGAAATTTCAGTAAAAAAGTTGTCACGATTATTTGCGCTGCCGGGCTGGGAGTGACTGGATGCTTCATGGCATATAACTTTCAAAAGTCTTTAAAAGAAAGTAATAAACCTCATGAGTTTTTTGTATCGCTTGCGGGAAACGACCATTGGACAGGCAGGATGCCTCGCCCAAACCGCACCCAGACTGACGGACCGAAACGAACATTACAGGGTGCTCGTGATGCCATTCGCGAACTTAAAAAAAATGACATGGAAAAGCCAGTCCATGTGATTGTGGAACCGGGATATTATTTATTCACAGAATCCTTTACCCTGACGGAAGAGGACAGCGGCACGGCCAAAGCACCCATTGTTTACAAGGCTAAAAAAGACACTTCCCCTGTTTTTTCAGGGCAAAAAACCCTTTCGGGTTTTTTCCCTGTGAGTGATCCCGAAATACTGCAAAAAATCGACCCCGGTGCCCGGCCTCATGTTCAGCAGTGCGACTTGCGCAAAAATGGCATCACGCAATTTGATGAATTCCCGATTATGGGCTTCGGACTCTATGATGTCTTGGCTCCGATGGAAATTTTTTTCAACGGGAAAGTGATGACTCTCGCCCGCTGGCCCAATGTGGGATTCGACATGATCACTGAGACACCTGGCCGTGATTTAGCAGATCGTTTCAAGGAAAAGATATCGCCTGTTATATTTGGTTATGCCGGTGACCGTCCTTCACGCTGGACAGAGGCCAAGGACTTGCGATTGTTCGGTTACTGGACTTGGGACTGGGCGGAAGCTTACACATCGGTCGAATCCATTGATACCGCAAATCGTTTGATAAAACTGCCCAAAGGATCTCCGGCCGAACGATATGGCGCCTACCTTT
>CAYTAI010000041.1:15234-21782 GCA_964435715.1 uncultured Verrucomicrobiota bacterium
AACGATGGTCTGCGCTCAACCTTTTGGAAGAGTTGGATAGCCCGGGAGAATATTTCATTGATCGACACACGGGCATTTTGTATTTTTGGCCTCCTGCTGCCATCACACCAGAAAGTGTCACCATCTCAACGCTTTCTGAGCCACTCATCGAAATGGATGGGGTTTCACACGTGACTTTCCAAGGATTCACGATGCAAGGCACACGCAGCCATGCGATCCGCATTAAGGGCGGGACGGCAAACCATGTGATCTCGTGCCGTATCTTGAATGTAGGACAATCAGGCGTGCAGGTCAAAGGTGGGACAGACCATGCCGTCATTGCCTGTGACATCTCGCTGACAGGTGAAGGAGGAGTGCTTTTAGACGGTGGAGACGCAGACACCTTGACACCGGGCCGCAACCGGGTGGAAAACTCGCATATCCATACCCTCTCACGCTGGATCAGGTGTTACCGGGTTCCCATCACCGTCACGGGTGTTGGCAATATCGTCCGAAACAACCGGATACACGATGTGACCCACACGGGAATTATCGTCAAGGGCAATGACCACCTCATCGAAAGAAATCATATATTTGATGTGTCATTGGAAACCGAAGATAATGCCCCCATCTACGTTGGGGGCGAAATGAATATTGCACAGCAAGGCAGCATCATCCGGGAAAATTATTTGCACGACAGTGATGCATCAACCGGGGATCCCCTCTATCACCACGGCATTTACAGTGATAATATGCAAAGCGGCCTGCTGATTGAAGGCAATATCATCATGAGGGTTCCTAATGCCATTATATCCGGTTTCGGACATGCCAACCGGATTCAAAACAACATCATCATTGACACCCAGGGAAGTATCCTCTGCTCCTCGGTCGAAGTCACCAAAACCTGGAGCTCGGAACTGGCGGATCTAAACTGGTCAACGACCTATTTAAAACCAGTATTTGATGGTTTCCTCTTGGACAAGCCAGTTTATTTTGAACGCTATCCAGTGCTTAATGCCCTTCGCACACTCGCCGATCAAGGTCTAGAGGCATCCACTTTGGGGCTTGAAGTGCAACGTAATGTGATTGTGAATTCTCCCCCTATCGACCTCCAAAAAATTGATATACTTAAAAATACAGTGACCAACAATCTGACGAATACTGATCCACTTTTCAAGAATCCCTCCAAGGGTGATTATAAATTCAAATCTCATTCACCCGCCTTGAAAATTGCCGTTCCCCAACCTCCTCTCCTGTCAGAAATAGGGCTACAAATTGATCAAAATCGCCGTGCATTACCCTCTGTGGACTGTCTTCGCAGCCACCTCACCATTGAGAAAATACCGGTCGTTGGCAATTTGGCGAATAGTCAACCCGGCATCATCCGGGTAGACCTGACAAATATAGGTGACAAAACTGTTTCGGGCATTCTCCGTCCTTGGCTGGCACCGGCGGCCGCCGGTGAAGTCCTCGGAGGGGGAATAGAATATCGTGTGAAGCCCGGTCAAACACATTCATACCGGTTTGAGTTTCTCATCCAAAACCCATATCCAAAAATGATCGTGGGCGAATCGCGTGAGGGTGAGTTTTTTTCACGCCGGTTCATCAAAACACCTATCACACATGAGTCATTAGTGAAGCATCTCCGTGCGGATGTATCAATTGAGCAATTAAAAGATTTGATGCATGACTTGCCCGGATGGACGATCTACAAAAATGGGCGGGCACTGGCCGATTTTAAAATGGCTTTAAGTGGCCAAAATATGGCCTTGTACATGCGCGTTAAAGATGTCCGGATCAGCCGTCCGAAAGAATTTTGGAATGGCTCCTGTATCCAGATTTATTTTAGCCGGGACAATACCCCGCAGGATATCCAACAGTTTGTTTTTCTGCCAAAAATAAAAGGTATGCCCGCTCAATTTCTTGGTTTTTCTGGCGGCATTCCCCAGACTCCTTCCTCATTGCCCTACAAAATAAATCATCTTCCCAATGGTTATAGTCTCAGCGCATTGATCCCACTATCATCATTAAATATGCAAGACGCAGACTTGTTAAAGTTTGAGGTTGATGTGACTGTGGGTCTGATGCCAAGCGGAACAATCAGCGGAAGCCTTTTTGGAAGTCAGGGAGCCTATAATAATAGCAGCCGTTTTAGCACGGTCAGATTTGAACTTCCAAGGCATTAAGGCATTTAAAATAAAGAGTCATTTCGAGTGAATTTTGATCCTTTCATTTCAGCATTGCAGGCTCGTGGGGAGAATATCCCTGCAAAAACGAAAATTCTTTTTGAGGCTGTCATATTAGAGAGCATCCTAAAACTATCCGCAAGTGCGTTTGAATTCATTTTTTCCGCCCGCTTCGTTGGCGCAGCCAGTCCTGTCTATGCATGAATAGTATAAATTTTCACCCTATCTCATCATTCTAAAAAAAGAAAAAATCATGAAACAATGGCCGCAATCTTTAAAAAAACGTTATCATAATCAAACAGATAAAACGCGAGCCGCACGGATGAAATGGTTTAATGAAGCACGATTTGGGATGTTCATTCATTTCGGTCTTTACTCGGTATTAGGGCGGCATGAATGGGCGATGAACCGGGAACGTATCCCGCTGGCGGAGTATGAAAAACTGGCCGTCAAATTCAAGCCAAAAGCCGGGGCTCCGATGAAATGGGCAAAACTCGCCAAAGAAGCCGGTATGAAATATATGGTGCTGACCACAAAGCATCATGAGGGATTCAGTCTCTGGGACTCGAAGCTCAACCCTTATAACTCGGTTCGGCTCGGTCCGCAACGAGACATTGTTGCGGAGTATGTGAAAGCGGCTCGCCATCATGGACTCAAAGTGGGCTTTTATTATTCTTTAATGGATTGGCATCATCCGGACGGACATGCCTGTGCTCATGACGTGGTCGCGCGAAAAAGATTTCTCAAATATACCCAGGGACTCTTGCATGAATTGATGAGTGGTTATGGAAAAGTTGATATTCTCTGGTATGACCTTCCCTGGCCGTTGATTTCTCCTGATCAATGGGACAGTTACCGGATGAATGACATGGTTCGAAAATTACAACCGGGGATTATCATCAATGACCGTTCTCAATTGCCTGAGGATATCACCACGCCTGAAGAGCATATCACTCCGGCCAAGCAGGGGCGGGGATGGGAAGCGTGTATGACCTTCAACGGGGCTTGGGGTTTTGTTCAAACTCCTCCTGAGGATTGGCACTCATCCCGAAAGGTATTGGAAATGTTATGCAAGTGTGCAGCCGGAGGAGGCAATTTGCTCTTGAATATCGGTCCTAAAGCTGACGGTTCGATTCCCTCAGAGGCGAGTGAACGTCTTACGAAAGTTGGAAAATGGCTGAAAAAATATGGTGCGGCGGTTTACGGCAAGAAAGATCGATTATTGCCTATGGAATGGCTGCCGTCTGGATGGTGGACCCGCGAGGGAAATACCTACTATTTCTGGTGTTCCCGTTGGCCGGGTAAAAAGCTCGCCATAGGTGGATTGTCGGAAAAACTTATGAGTGCCAGAATATTGCCTCATGGGAAGCCATTAAAATTTGAACAGACCGATGATCGTTTAGTCATCAAAGGATTGCCGGACAAATGTCCGGATAAGACTAACAAAATTGGTGTCATTGAAATGAAATTTATCAATCCTCCGACGCTCTTGATGGAGTCGGGGTGTTTACCTGTTTTAAAACCTCATTACATGGATAAGGATTGGACATCTCCTCAAGTTCAGGAATGGTATGTCTCCCGACTTTGTGAAAAAGAGAATATATCCGCAGTAAAAGGGGCTAGTCTCAATGAACAAGGATATCAATGGCATAAAATGGAGTCCCTTAAGGCAGATGCGGGAATGATAGCCGGCGTGTTATGCACCCACAAAATCAATGGTAAAAATCCTGGGATCATTCATGTTGGAAATCATTTTCATGTTCCACGCGACTCGGATTACACTTTTTATCTCGGCCATGATTCAGGTGCTAGCATCTGGGTAGACGGTAAAAAAGTATTTTGTGACGAACGCTTTCTTCCTCCTTGTGTGCCGGGACGCTCCGCTTTCGAAGTGTTTTTGACAGCAGGTCAACACGAGATTGTTATTGCCTTGGATAATGAATATGCTTGGGGCTGTTCATTGGCTTTTGGTATTCCAAAGAGGTTCCGAAAATCACAGAAAAGACCAGTTTTCCCTGCAATTTTCCAATAAAAAATCAGGATCAAATAGTTCCCCGCCCCTGATATTGCAATAGGTTGAGAGAACAAAACAAAGGGGATTTCCCGCAAGCAAAACTCATACCCAAATACCAAGAACTAATACTACAGACTCCGAACTTCGCACCTCGCACTAAATGCCTATTTCTCCACAGCGGCAGGACGGACAGGAATCCCGTTGTCCGCGAGGAATTTTTTCACATCGGCGACGGTGTGTTGTCCGTAGTGGAAGATGCTTGCAGCCAGAACCGCATCGGCTTTGCCTTCGGTGAGCACGTCCAGAAGGTGTTGCAAATTGCCCGCGCCACCGCTGGCGATGACGGGAACCTTGACCGCCTCGCTGACAGCGCGGTTGAGCCCCAGATCATAACCCTGCTTTGTCCCGTCGGAATCCATGCTCGTGAGCAAAATCTCCCCCGCCCCGAGGGAAACAACTTTTTGCGCCCATTCAATCGCGTCCATGCCTGTGGGCGTTCTCCCCCCGTGTGTGAAAACCTCCCATTTTCCGGGGCTGGAACGCTTCGCATCAATCGCCACAACAATGCATTGGCTTCCAAAAGTGTCCGCGCCTTGCCGGATGAGTTCAGGAGTATGCACTGCTGAAGTATTAATCGACACCTTGTCCGCCCCGGCCTTGAGCATCACGCGCACATCCTCGACGGTGCGAATCCCACCGCCCACAGTCAGGGGAATAAAAATCTCGCCCGCGGTGCGTTCCACCAGATCCACAAGTGTGCCACGGTTCTCGTGACTGGCGCGAATGTCCAGATAGACCAATTCATCCGCCCCCTGACGGTCATACTCGATTGCGGACTCCACCGGATCACCCGCATCCTGCAGCCCAACGAAATTCACCCCCTTGACCACACGCCCGTGGGCGACATCGAGGCAGGGAATGATTCTTTTCGTATACATCAGCCGGCAAAACTATCAAGAGAACCCACCCGGGAAAAGCTAAAAAATCATGATCCCGTTTTTCTCTCGCCGGAGGGGAGACTCACATCACTGTCTCTTTACATTTTGCACTTCGCATCCTAACGTATCCAGACATCAAACATGTCATTATCCCCCGCCCCACTGGAATCCATTTTTTTAGCGCAGAGAAAAGCTTTTGCTGCCTCCCCCATGCCGTCATACACATTGCGCATGCAGCAACTTGCGCGGCTCAAAAAGGCAGTCCTGGAACATCATGACGCACTTTGCCGCGCCATGAGCGGGGACTTTGGATTCCGGAGCGATTACGACAATCTTTTCGGTGACGTCATCCCCATCCTGCAAATCATCTCATACACGCGGAGCAATTTGCGCCGGTGGATGCGCCCGTCGCGGCGGCGGGCGGGGCAGCGGCTTTTGGGGGTATGGGTCGAGGTTCATTGCCAGCCCCTCGGGGTTGTCGGGATCATCGCGCCGTGGAATTTCCCCGCGCAACTTGCATTGATGCCGCTGGTCACGGCTTTGGCAGCAGGGAACCGCGTCATGATCAAGCCCTCGGAGCTCACCCCGGCGACCAGCACAGCTCTGGGCAAATTGCTCAGCGGGATTTTTTCCGAGGATGAAGTCGCCGTCATCGAAGGCGACGCCACCGTCGCGGCGGACTTCAGCAAATTGCCCTTTGACCATTTGCTTTTTACCGGTTCGACCCGTGTCGGCAAAAAAGTGATGGCGGCGGCGGCGGAGAATCTTACTCCCGTGACGCTGGAGCTCGGGGGAAAATCCCCCTGCCTCATCGCACCGGACATTGATCTGGCAGACGCGGTGCAACGCCTCATCCTTGGGAAATGCATGAATGCCGGACAAATCTGCATTGCCCCGGATTATGTCCTCCTCTCGGCGGGGCAATCGGAGCCATTTGCGCGGGCTTTCCGCGAGCAATTTGCGCGGGTTTATCCGAAGGGCATCCATGACCGCTCCTACACCTCCATCATCAACCCGAAACATTTTGCGCGGCTCTCGGAATGCCTCGATGAGGCAAGTTCAAGCGGAGCAAAAGTGATCGCTGCCGCTGAACCCGCCCTTGATAGAAATGCCCATCGCATGGTGCCTCATCTCCTGCTCAATATTCCCGCGGCATGTGCCGCCATGCAGGAGGAGATTTTCGGTCCTCTCCTGCCCCTGGTGGAATACTCCACTTTCGACGAGGCGCTCGACATCATTCGCTCTCGCCCGCGCCCGCTGGCAGCTTACCTCATGAGCCATGACAAATTGCTTCAAAAAAGATTTTTAACTGAAACCCATTCCGGCGGTGTGTGTGTCAATGACACCTTGATGCATGTCGCCGCCGATGACGCACCCTTCGGCGGCATTGGCCCCTCGGGCATCGGTCATTACCACGGACCCGAGGGATTC
>CAYTAI010000041.1:21795-23826 GCA_964435715.1 uncultured Verrucomicrobiota bacterium
AAACCGTCCTCCGCCGCGGCCGGTTCTATCCCGCAAAATTCATGCATCCCCCCTTCGACACCCCCCTGAAAAAATTCCTCATCAACTGGCTGATCCGGTAAGAGCTCTTATTCACACTCTATCAATCCCATTGCAGATTACTATGGTAGTGCTTGGTCACGGACGAGGGAGTTTCACTCTTGTGCCGAACACCAAGCTCAGCTGCACGATCAAGCCTACAACTCAGATGGCGTGTAGATGAAATGGAAAGATGGTAATAATCAATAACGCGCTGCTGCTAGGGGTTATCTGCAGCATCTTGTTTGGTATCTGAACGCTTGATTAATCGACATGCATACTCCCTGTCATGCCACTGAACCGCTAGCGTCTCTGAAATCTCATACCATGAGTCTATAACTCCTGCACCATGGTTTTTCCCCATGCAAGAACACTCGCATTCAAATCCTGTAGCATTCATACAGCTAGAAGAGCAAATCTCTAATACTCGATATGGTTGGATGACATAAACTTGTTCGTATCGGACTAGTGCTTTTTTTATAATGCTATCAAAACGACTTTTAGGAAGTTTCCAGCACTTATATTGGTCGAAAAATTCTGGATCTTTTTGGCGAGGCTTTTCTTTAAGCCATGCTCGGTTATCTCGGGAAAATGGTAGACGAATCAGTAAAGGCTTAGAGTCTCCTTGTCTATAGACCACTGGAATTTTGGATTGCTTCCAAATAGCACGGAGATTCTTGTCTTGCGCAGTCATTAAATTATAGCTGAACCTGTACTAGACAGAAATCATTCTGTCTATCTTCCAATTTTTCTGCCTATCCAGAATAGGGGAAATTGTTGTTGATACTTGATAGGATATTGGTCGGGATTAAAACATATCCTCGGATCATAGTCAATTTTTCAAAACGGGAAGGAACGGCATTTTTGACCGCGTGTGAAGCAGATAGTTTATTCACAGATTACACGGATGGCACAGACTTTTTGGCAAACCGTTTCTGGTGAGACTTGAGCTCCCGCAAGCTCGGCTCCAACCACCGAATCACTGTGTCCATTTTCCTGTTTAGGATGATTCATCTGAAGGGCATCGTGGATGACCTTGAGTCTCGATTCGCGAATACGAACGCTTGGTCGCCCAATCAAACAACGCCTCTTTATCTGGAAATTCCGGAACAAACTCCGTTGCCGTGTGAAACTGAAATATTGTGGCTGTCTCGCCATCCGCAAGGCGTGGACGAAAATAGCTTAGGAGGGTCTCAAGGGAATCCGCAGTATCGATCCAACCGGACTCAATGCAATCCTCTCGAAATACTGACTTCCAGCCACGTTGCTGAACGTATGACTGCAACTGTTCATGCTTTGGAAAAACAAATTCATTTGGGGTCACAAAGCTAAATACTATGAGAAGATACATTTTTTATTCTCCTAATGGGGTGCTGACCGCATTTGACAGGAACGTAGCAAACTTGTTTGTGGAGTGGAAGGAAAATGGTAAGTCTGCGGAGGAGCGGTAGTGTCTCCTTCAACGTAAAGCGTCGCATGATGCGCGAAAAAAAAGGGGGGGTATTGGGCTTATTTGCTTGTCTTTGAGGAACTGCAAGGCTCACTACTGAATGCGTCGAGGAAAACTCTACCAACCCATTCACGACTGGTGATAGCTCTATCAGGATCACCATGCACAAGAAGCCGCTCAATCACAGTCTTAATCTCTATACTCGACAATTCAAACCATTCGCCTCGACGTCGCAGGTGGTCGAACTCTCCATGAAGATCACTCTCGAAATTGCTCTCTGTAGGAACTGCAATCCTTAACTCAACTGAAGGCACCTCGGATTGAAGTGTCTTCTCGCGCCGTTCTGGATTCCTGCTCTTACCAATCTTAATCAACCCATTGCGAGTATCCTCCATCAAATATGTAAAAACATCAAATGATGACTTACGGATCGTATCATCAAAATTACGAGCTATTTCCTCAGACTTAATCTCTTTTTCCATCGCCAGCATTTCTTCCGCTGCTACCTCAATCTCCTTGCGACG
>CAYTAI010000042.1:0-3755 GCA_964435715.1 uncultured Verrucomicrobiota bacterium
GTTTTGGACGACGATTTTTATATTTTTGAGGAGTCACGCAATTTGCTCCGGGGCCGGGATACTCGAAAAACCTATAAAGTCGGTCAAAAAATCAGGGTGGTGGTCGCCCGCGTGGATCTCGCCAAACAACAAATTGATTTCAAAGCCGTGTCTTTCGCTTGATAATTTGCTTAATCCTGCTAGTTTTACGAACCAATCTCATTTCAAAATAACCCCCAAAAAAACAGACCTATGATTGCCCACAAATCATCTTTAATCACATCCATTTTGATTGCAATCGCCTGTCTCATGCCATTGACCTCTGCCCGCGGGCAAAGCAGCAAAGCACGGGTTGTCCAAGGTCCCCAAACTTACAGCGATATCAAGCGTGAAGAGCGCCGCCTCGAAGAGGCTCGAGCCGCCCGCGAAGCCGCACAGAACAAAGACAAAGTGCGTTACGTCAAAGTTTACAAGCCCGCCCATCAAGCGACATGGACATGGACACCGGAGGCTTCACCCGAAGGCCCTGTCAAAATCGAGGTTTTTTTGAAGGAACAAAGAATGTTCGTCTGGAGAGGCAATGAAATCATCGCGGAGACTGAGATCAGCTCTGGGCGCTCGGGATTCGAAACCCGGCCCGGCTACTACAAAATCATCCAGAAACGCCCGCATCACACCTCCAACATGTACGGGACGGTCGTGAATAAAGAAACCGGTGCTGTCGTCACACCCAATGCAACCCCCCGCACTCCTGTTCCAGCCGGAGCTTATTATCGCCCCGCCCCGATGCCGCATTGGCAAAGGTTGACAAATTCCGGCCTCGGATTCCATGCAGGTTTTCTGCCTGGCCGTGCGGATTCCCACGGTTGCATCCGTCTTCCCGAGGTCATGGCGGAAAATGTTTATTCCGTGACACAAGTCGGTACTCCCGTCGTGATCTATCCTCACATCGGCGCAGTCATGCCTAAAACCGCAAAAAATGATTTCACTAATCAATCGACTCCGACAGCGCGGGCGGCGGCAGACAGCCCCGGTGAAGGGGGCGTCATCAAACCTCTGACATCCGCATCCGCTTCACCGGCACCAAAAGCAACACCCGCCGCTGAGAGTGCTCCCGCAGCACCCGTGGCAAAGATGAAACCAAACATGGAAAGCTTTATCCCCCCGAAAGCCCCCTGATCCCATGCGATTTATTTTCCTGCTTGCCGGACTGCTGACTGTGCTCCCACTGGCGGCGCAGGCTCAAAACAAACAACTCATTCCCGGCACACAAGTCGCCGTATCCATCGCTGACACTTGGGACTCAATGACCGGAGAAATGTGGTTGCTTGACAAACGCGGGACTCAATGGAAAAAAACCCACGGTCCTTGGCGCGTGATTTACGGAAAAAGCGGATTGGCCTGGGGCATCGGACTCCATCCAGTGCAAAAGGGACTGCAGAAAGTTGAACGTGACAAACGCGCTCCCGCCGGGGTTTTCAAGATCGGAACGGTTTACAGCAATCAATCCCAACCGCTCAAGGGTGCGGAAAAATGGCCTTTTTACCACGTCACAGCTGCGGATGCCTGGATCGACGACCCGACCCTCCCTGAGTACAACCACATTGTCCGTGTGGACTTGAAAAATCCCCCGGCATGGTTTGAAAAACAGCGGATGAAAATCGAAGACCGCACATACACCTGGAGACTCCTCATCGAGCACAATTATCCCAAGGCGCAACCGGGCATGGGCAGCGCGATTTTCTTTCATTTTCAACGCGGGGAAAATGTCCCCAGCGCGGGATGCACCGTCATGCCGGATGCACAAATGGAAACCCTCTTGCGCTGGCTCAAGCCCGAAGGCAAACCCGTCCTGGTTCAACTGACCAAGGCGGAGTACCGTCGCCTCTGGAAAAACTGGGGACTGCCTGAGCCGAAACTTTTTGGATTTTAGGTCTATTTGATAGCCCGGTTGAATTCATCAACCACAGTCTCGAAAGACGGTGGAATGATTTTGCTTTCCGATGACGCATCAAGACAGATATCGAAGCTCCGGGTTTCCAAAAAATCGAATCATCGAAAATGCAGTGGCATTAAAAACGAGATATTAAAAAAATTTCACATTGCCGTCACATGTAAAGGTTTTAAAAATTGTTGACGAAAGATAGTGGATAATTCGGATTTTTTCGTCCTTTGCCTGTGCGGGGATATATGTGAATTAGCTCATAAAACCCTTGTGAATATTGGCGTTTGTCAATTTTTTAGAGTTTTTGCGGATGGACATTTTGCCCTTGCAAATTGTTCTTCCCCGGGTCTAAAAGCTTCCCGTCATCCGAATGAATTTCTCAGCAAACATATTTTTCCGGCAATCCGGCAATCCGGCAATCCGGCAATCCGGCTTTCAAGCGGCAAGATGCCGCTTCTACTTTTCCTGTCCTCCATAGCCTCGGGCGGCGGAGGACGCTTTTCGTCATTGGAGGGCTGGGCTCCCGTCCGGCCCATTTATTCTTCCGGTTCATTAAATCTTGGGACAAGCGGGAGCTTGTCCCTCCAACCACGGGAGGGGGAGGCTTCCGTATGACCCATTTGTCCACGGCAGAGTGGAAGCGGCATCCTGCCGCTTTTTGTCTGTATGTTCTGTCGGCTCTTCTCTTGTGTTTGGTGGTTGACCTCCCGGCGCAGGATACTCCTGTCGCTCCCGTTGATCCTTTGACAGAGTCATGGACTCAGAGCCATTCCCGCATGCAGTCCGGTTCGTTCAAAGAAGCCGCGGGCGGTTTTGAGCAATTTACACAAAAGGCACCCGCCGATGATGCGCGTTTGCCCGAGGCACTTTTCCAGCAGGGACTTTGCCTGTCCCGTGACAAGGGATCAGCATTCGCCTCCGCCTTGCGCGTGTGGGAATCCCTCCTCCGGCGTTTTCCTTCCTCCGAATGGAGTGCCAAAGCTTTGGGGGAGATTATCCTCTATTACTCGAATCTCAACGACCCCAAAGCCGCAACCTATCGCCGCCAGCTCGTGGAGCAATTCCCCGGTTCCCCTGCCACCGTGGCGATCATCGGAGCGGAAGCGGACAAATTCTTTGCTGAAAAGAAATATGCGGAAGCCGCCAAAGCCTATGGGCAAATTGAAAACCATTTGGACGAGACCAAGCGCAAGAATCTCCATTTGGCGAAAGCACTGGCCGAAGCTGGCTCCGACCCGCGTAAATTGATGGAAGCGGCGGATACGGTTTTCCTGAGCGGTGGAGATGAACAGAAGGACATTCTGCAAACGGCTCGTGACTTGTATCTGGAGGCATTGAAAGGTCAGAACCGCCTTTCCAAAGATGAACTCGCACGGCTAAAGACCCGGCTGGGCTGGGCTTACTACCAAGGCACCCCAGACTGGAAAGACATCGACAAGGCTGAAGCCCTCTGGCGTGAGGTCATCGCTCAAAACCCCAAAGACAACGAGTGGGCCATCGAAAGCCGCTGGTATCTCGTTTACCTCCTCGCCGGACCGAAGAACATGGATAAACCGGGGGAATGGAAAAACGCCGTGAAAATGTGTGAGGAAATCATGGACGCATCACCATTAGAACACTTTCGTAGGGAACAAGCGATGTTTGTGAGAGCGTGGCTCTATTGGGCTTGGAAAGATTATCAAGCCGCACTCCCTCTCTACGAGGAATATGGTAAAGCTTATCCATCATCAAAAAAACAGCCAGCCATACAAAATTATATCAAGCAGTGTCGTGAAAAAATCGGCATGTGAGAATACAATATGATTATCAACCATACAATATTTCAGTGGGT
>CAYTAI010000042.1:3781-16454 GCA_964435715.1 uncultured Verrucomicrobiota bacterium
AGTGGGTGGTTTGCCTGTTCTTGGCTGCAAACTTGATTGGAGGAATTGCAATTACCAGTGAAGCTGTCCCCGGCAAGGAAAGCATAGATCAGCAAAAAATAATTTCCCCGGATATAGAATCAAACCCTCTGGCCTCCCTGAATTCATTAATCGATAACCCCGAAGGTTTTTTGATTGCATTGGAGGAACAAGGAGAGGGCATCAAACAAAAGTTGCTTCCCCGTGAGTTAAAAGTCATTCAGTCGAAATTCCTTGAAAATGTCATTTCGACCAATGCCGATGATTTTTCGACGATGCAGAAAATTGTTGAACAATGGATTGATTCCTATTCCAAAAATATCGGAGGGGAATCCCTGTTATCCAATGATCTACTGTTAGAGACAGCCATATCCGTCAAGAACCATTGGCAAAAATCCGAACCCCTCAAAACGATTTCATTCAACCGCAACATGATCGGAGTGTTAAAGCATATCCAGACGACAACCCCGCCCCCACAACATGCAAATCCTATTCACTGGATAGGCAAAGTAACCGTCCCTATGGTCGGGGATATCTCTTCCTTGCCGATCAATCAAGCACAGCCGCTATTCGTTGAGATCAAATCCATGGTTGAGGACATTGCCAATGACGAGAACACCCCAAAAACAGCCCGTTCCCAAATTGTGGGATTGTTTGCCAATTATGTCTATGCCTGGGGGTATCCTCAGAACGCCAAGGAAATATTGGATCATTATCATCAGGGGATGGACTTGTCGGACATGCATCCTGATACGCTCAGGGTATATTTTTACGTGAATTTGGTCGGGCTGGCTAACCGCGAGGAAGCATCAAAATATCTCGAGGCTGTGGAGAATTATGATTTTTCAAAAACACCTGATTCTAAACGCCCCCGTCTCTTTGAGATGATGAGCAATGCCTATTATCAGAAAATGGGATTGAGCCGGGATCAACTCCTCAGGGAATCGGCAGGATTTGTCAAAAAACAGCGGGAAATATACAACCATATCGGGAATCACTTGTTATGAAAAAAATTAAAGCCATTCAAACATTCATCATTGTGGGGATATTATTCCTCGTTAAAACGATTTCCTCCCATGCTACCGCATACACCCCTTCGTTCAATCTGACCCCGTCATCACCGACCGATTCCTGGAGTCAAACCCTTGAACCGGGTGATGATGCCACATTGACCGTCACCGTGTCCTCTTCGGGTTCCGTCAATGGAACCACCTACAATCTGGATGGCAACCCCGGATACAATATCAGTGGCTCCCTTTGGACAGGCTCGATGAATGGCACCAGTGGCACATTTAATACGGTCAATCCCCATGGGAATGTCAATGTTTCCTCGGTCTCCATTTCCTGCACTTGGAAGCCGGAGTTGCCACCGATGATCGGCACCGGTGGCGGATCGGCAATTCCCTTACCCCCTATTTCGGGGAGCGGACTAGCCACGGTAGATATGGATCAACCTGTTTATATCGACTGGGATATACCTTATCATGCCTTTCGTTGGGCAGACGACTCGGATGCTTACACCTACACGATTCGTGCCCTGACAGAGCCCAATGGCCTGCCTGTGGATATTAATTTCTCATCTGTCATTCCAGCTAATACCACCCCATCTTCCCCTGGTTGGACGATCACAGGCGGCTCAGGTAATAATATTAATCAAACGAGTGGCACGGTCAAAAGCGGAACAGGCTCAAAGGGAAAACTCATGGTCATCTATACATTTGGATTTGGCTTACCTTATAACGACACTTCAGACGATGAACTTGTTTTTCTCGAGGAAATCAAATCCCAAACCGTTGCCACTGTTCCATCCAACAGGGAGCGGGCAACTATTGGGGTCGCCGAGGATGTGGACATTTCCGTTTTACCATCAAGTTTAGGGTCTTACACTTGGCAAATCACATCAGGAGGAACCCTCTCAGAAAATTCCGGTGCAACCACACAACTCACCGCTGGAAATATCGCCGCTACCGCCACTGTCACCCTCAAGCTCGGCTCTCGAACCCTTACCAACATTTCTTACAACATCATCACTCCAACCGGGGTTTATTTTGAAAAGTCTAACCTGTATGAGGGAGACTGGGTAGGCTTATACCCTGTCGTTAAGCTATTCACTCGTATCTACTTATTACCTGAAACAGTGAATTTTAGCAATGTTCGTATTAAAGAAGGATTTGATGAAGCTGACAGAGAAGGATTTTTTGACAACATCATTTATGATAGTGGCTCTGATCATCAAGCTTGGTCTTATACTGCTCCGGTCAGTAATCCAACGGCAGGTAAAGGATCGATATTATTAAACCCCAATGACACTTCTCTTGCATTTAACGATGAAGCATCAAATTTATTGCTCTATTCAAATTATGGTAATGGCGGAACATTTCTATGGCAAATTCCTTATCATTATGTCATAGGCACATTCACAAGCGCACCCTTCACAACAGTCGATCAAAAAACGACACTCTACTTGGATGAACAGTCCAATAAGTGGAAATTAAAAATTGAAAAGGGCGGAAGAGTTTCTGAAATTTCGGAACCTTAGACCATCATGAAAATATTCCGATTCTTCATAATTATTTCCATTGCTGCTTTATTAAGCCTGCACTTGTATGCGAATGACACGACATTGGGCATATTAGAAAAGCAAGCCTTAGTTGAACTTGATGAGTTCAAGAAGAATCCAACCTATGAAGGGTTTGTAAAGCTCAGAGATACCACTGATAAGCTGAGTGTTGCATTAAAACGCAATGCTTCTCTTGAGAATAAAATCGCCCTTTATCACATACTCATTAATATTGGAAATGAATTCGAGAATATAAAAATAAATATTATTTACAAGGAATTTAAGGAAAGTGGCAAATATGATAGAATAATGAAAGGAATTGGATTTGAAAGAAGCGTTGAGGGCATTATTCTTCAATATATAAGTAATAATTTTAACTCAAACGACTATCAAATATTGTACGACAACATCAATCTAAGAAATAGAAATGATACATTCTACAGATACCTAACCAATATTCTCCATCTATCTACATTTTCAAACACCAATCAAATAACTCACGGCATTAAAACAGAAATTAACTCTTCTCACTCTGATATTATTACAGAAACAAATACTATAACTGATCCAATTTTACCCAATACCAACACAGTTTCGCCTATTGACAAAACTACTGATACAGGAAAGCCACTCATTGATCAAACCTCGTCAGAGCCTTCCCAAATTCTCATCCTCGGTCTGACCAAGCGCAACTGGCTTTCAGTGCTGATGATCGCCGGGGGCGGGGCTATTCTCGTCATGACCCTGCTCTACGCCTTCTGGCCTCGGGAAAAATAATATTTCTACAGATCAATTTCTATTAATTTACGCAGGTGTTCCATTGGAAATATTTATCAGCCGACTGATTTTAATTTGAAGTGCAATTTAAACGGCGCATGCCATCCAATAGGAATTCATAACTGTCAAAAACACATATTTTTCGAGGTTTCCATACATTTCCTGTGGAATAGCAGTGATTAATTTATGAAAAAACTGATACTGACTCTTCTTCTCCTTTCAAAACTTTGCTTTAACACACAGGCAAAGAACGATAACTATCAAGAATGGAGTGATTTGATTGAAAACAAAAGCTTGATGGCATTATTGGAATATATTTCTAAAAATGAAACTCCTGATATTCCAATTGTTTCATCGACATATTTTATATCCACAATGCCCCCCGCATCCCAAATTAATCAAAATCAATGGTTGGGACTGCTCATCAAACTTTCTCTATCAATCGAAAGGGATTTTCCGGAACTCGTCATAGGGTCAAACAGCTCGCATGAGGTGATTAAAATTCAGTCCGGACTTTTCAAGCTCGCCAGTCAACTGGAAAAATCGGGAGGCTATTCAAATCTTGTTTTGGCAAATCAAATACGGAATGTTCAAGCATATTTGGCTACCAGATATCTACTTTTAAACCAGTATGATTTAACAACGGTGAGAGAGATGCTTGTTTATATTTATCCGCCAAAAATCAGTTTCATTGAGACGGCCAACCAACTTCTCAATCAAGACCCAAAAATCGAACAACAAGGATCTTTAATTAGGAATGTTGACCCCGATAAAGACATCATGAAACAACTACTATCTCTTGAGCCGAAGGACTCATCCTTTGGCTGGTTTGCCGAAGAAGACCTGCCCTATATCACAGATACGAATAAGTTTAAATTATTATTTCAAAAGCCTAATGTCCAAATGCTCATTTTAAGCCAACTTCAAACATTTACGTTGGTCAGTTATAACATTGAGGGAACTCTTTACTACCTTGAAAAAGGAGGAAAATTTACTTATGATAATAATTCTCAAGCAAGAGTTTTAAAAAGAGACAGCATGAAGTTTAAGGATTCAATAATTGGAGTAGGGGGATTTAGTCGAATAGGATTTACTAAGTTATTTGACTATTATAATAATCCATCAAATTTCCTTGGCTTTGAGTATAAAGTACCAACTCAAATTCCATTGCCTGATATTCAGAATAATATCACAAACTCCACCACTAAAATTGAACCACCTGCCAGCCATCCCCAGCTACCAACTCCGACAAATCAAACCCCAAAAAAGGTTATGCCACCGCCCGCCATAATAGAACCTGAAATCCCTGACGAAATCCTCGGCCTTTCCAAGCGTAATTTACTCTCCGCCCTGATGATCGCGGGGGCGGGGCTATTCTCGTCATGACCCTGCTCTACGCCTCTGGCCGAAGGGGAAATGATTTGAACCGCACACTTTCAGCCCACTTCTTCTTCCGATTCATAGAATCATCGGACGCTGGGGAGCTTGTCCCAAATCCACGGACGGGCGGGAGCCCGTCCCTCCATTCATCCATTTTGTGATTTTTGCGCTTCTTTGTGGCCAGTCATTGGCAAGCAGCATCCTGCCGCTTTTTATCTGTGGGTTCTACTGACTGCATTCATCCTCCTCTCGAGCAAGTGCCTTGCGAAGATTCCATCCCGCGGCTTTTAATGCTTCTAGAGCCACGGATGGCGGACGCCCGGAGATTTCCGAAACAATGCGGACAGCACGGGAGCGGAGTTTCTCATTTGTCGGGGAGACATCGATCATGTAGTTGCTGATGACTTTGCCCGTTTGCACCATCGACAGCGTCGTGATCATATTCAGCACGAGCTTGGTCGCTGTGCCGGCGCGCAGGCGGGTGGAACCGGTCAATGACTCCGGCCCCGTGGGGAGATGAATGCTGACATCAGGAGCAAATGGCTCCGCACCGCGCATTTTGGGATTGCAAGACAAGATCACCGTGCCCGCGCGCAATTTGCGCGCTTGCTCGAGGGCAGCCCAGACAAAAGGCGTGCGTCCCGAGGCGGCAATTCCGAAAACAATATCTTTGGCGGTAACCCCCCGGTCACGAATCACTGCCGCGCCCGCCTCACGATGATCCTCCGCCCCTTCGATCCCGGTGGTCATCGCCCGTGCCCCCCCGGCGATAATGCCTTGCACCATCTCCGCAGGCACACTGAATGTCGGAGGACACTCGCTGGCATCGAGAATCCCCAGGCGCCCACTGGTGCCTGCCCCCACATAAAAAAGCCGTCCGCCCGTGTGCAATTTGCGCGCGACGAAGTCGACCGCCCGGGCAATTTGCGCGGACTGCGCGCGCAAGGCGGGGAAAAGGAACCGCTCGTCCTCGTCAATCATGAGAGCGACTTGCTTGCGCGTGGATAGTTTCGAGAGTTTGACCGTGCGGGGGTTACGGTCTTCGGTTGCGATTTTTGTCAGATCAACACCGGGTGATTGATCCCGGATGGGGGCTGTATGCGATGCACTTTGCCGGGCTGGAGGAATCATCATCCGGGCTTCATTTTGGCCGAGCGCAAAAAGGGCGGCTCCGGTGGCTCCATCAAAAAAAGGCTCAATGATCCGCGCCTTGATTTTGAGCCGGCGCAACTCCCGCGCAAATTGCCCGCGGAAAAAAGGCCGGTGCTCGAAAAGCCCGCCCCGCAAAGCCACGGGCAAATTGCTCCCGGCGATTTTGCGTTGGACAGTCGCCAAATGACGTGCGATCCGGGCACACGCCCCGGAAACAATTTGCGCCGCGTCTTTGTCGCCCGCTTCCGCGGCGGCGATGACCTCCGGAGCAAGTTGCGCCATTTGTGCCTTGTCAGCGGCGTGCGCCCAAGCAACGAGTTCATGGACAGAACTCATTGATAACGCACGCAAAATGCGGCGTCCGGACTCGCCGGGATGATCATGATGGTCCTGGGACTCGAAAACTCCACGCAGGGCTTGATGAGCGATCCAGTAAGCACTGCCCGCATCCCCGAGCAAATGTCCCCCGCCCCCGCTTTTGGCATGGTGCCCATCCTTCATTCCAAAGACGCAAGAGCCGGTTCCGGCAATAGCAATGATGCCTTCACCTTGACCGAATGCACCGTACAAAGCGGAGACCAAGTCACTGCTGACATGGATTTTTGTCCGGGCGGGGAAAACCGTTTGTGCCGCGACAAATACTTTTTTCTCTGTCACTCCATCGATGACTCCCGCCAGACAAAGTCCCGCTGTCAGGGTGGCACCCCGGGGCAGCGAGCCTTTGATCTGCGAGTAAACCGCCCGGAAAACCTGTGCAATTTGCGCGGGAGAATGAAGGGAGGCATTGGCCGCGGCAGCTTGTGCCCTCGCCAGTGGTGTGCCGTGACCGTCTAGAAGGACAGCCGTGGTTTTTGTCCCGCCGCCCTCAAGTCCGAGAATATATGTCATGGAGGTAAATCAAAAGCTTTCCCCGCCCAAATGACAACCTCCGACTGAGAAGATTCAACATTGCTATCACAGGTGAAATTTGGTAGGGTAATTTGATGAAAAGATTCATTTTGATCGCCTTGGTCTCTGTTGCAATTTGCCCGCTGACCCGCGCCCAGGACTCGGTTTTGCCGCCTGTCGTGCAAAACGGTTTGAAAGCCTTGGTGGAAAAGGGAGCCTCCGAAGCGGTGGCGATCTGGTTAAAAGGGACTCCCGCCGAAAAGGACGGGAAACTGACCACCCAACTATTGGATTTCCTCCAGCCGATGATTATCAATATGGGCAATGTCAACGGGTACGAAGTCATTCGCACCGTGCAAGTCAGCCCGTCAGTCGTCACCAGCTATGTGGTGATCAAGCTCGACAAAGGCGCCATCTACATGATTGCGGATTCTTATCAGGCGCAAACGGGGTGGATCATCAATAATATACGCATCGACGGGGATATGCGGGCGATTTTCACAGAAGACTTCATTATTGATCTTTACGATCAGGCTCAAAAGAAGTAGTCATGGGTGCTTATGTTTGAATCCCTGACGGACAAGCTCCAGCAGGCCTTTAAAACCCTTTCGGGTTACGGGCGCATCTCGGAGAACAATATCGGCGACGCCCTGCGCGAAGTCCGCATGGCACTGCTGGATGCGGATGTGAATTTCCAGGTCGTGAAAGATTTTATCGAGCGGGTCAAAGAGAAATCCCTCGGTGCCGAAGTCGTCAAATCCGTCACGCCCGGCCAGCAAATCATCAAAATCATCCACGATGAACTCGTGGAATTGCTCGGCTCGGAAAATGCCGCACTCAATACAAACTACAGCCCCGCCAAAATCATGATGGTCGGGCTGCATGGCTCCGGAAAAACGACCTCGACAGGCAAACTCGCCAAGCTCCTCCAGAAACAGGGCAAGAGTCCGCTGCTGGTGGCTTGCGACGTGTATCGACCCGCCGCCATCGACCAGCTCAAAACATTGGGTGCACAGCTCAATATTCCAGTGTACACGAAACCCGGTGAGATGAATGTTCCCAAAATCGCCGAGGAAGCCTTGGGATTTGCCTCACTCAAACAATGTAACGTCCTTATTTTTGATACAGCCGGACGACTCCAGATCGACGAACCCCTCATTGAGGAGCTCAAAAATCTCAAGGCCAAGGTCAAACCGCATGAGGTGATCTTTGTGGCGGACGGTTCCCTCGGGCAACAAGCCGTCGATGTCGCCAAAGGGTTTCATGATGCTTTGGGGTTGACCGGCGTGATTTTGACCAAGCTCGACGGTGACGCACGCGGCGGCGCGGCCATCTCGATCCGTTCGGTGACGGGACAACCCATCAAATTCATCGGAACCGGGGAAAAAATGGAGGCTCTGGAGCCATTTCATCCGGACCGGATGGCATCCCGGATATTGGGAATGGGCGATATTGTGACATTGGTGGAGAAAGCCCAGGAGCAAGTCGATAGCGTCAAAGCCGAGGAGCTGGAGCGCAAAATGCGCAAAGGCGACATGGATTTGAATGATTTTCTTGACCAGCTCAGGCAAGTAAAAAATATGGGAAATCTGGAGAATTTACTTGGCATGCTCCCCGGAGCTGGTAAGATTCTCAATTCGCAGTCAGGCGGCGGACTCATTGCACAAGGCGAGAAACAGATGAAACGCTCCGAGGCAATGGTTCTGTCGATGACACCGAGCGAACGCCGTTTTCCGCATCTGATCAATGTCAGTCGCCGGCAACGGATCGCACGGGGCAGCGGGGCTTCCCTTGCGGAGGTGAATCAATTCTTGAAGCAATTCGAGGAAATGAAAAAAATGATGAAAAACATGGGTAAAATGCAAAAACTCATGTCCAAAATGGGGGGCGGGCTCCCGATGCAGATGCCCGGCATGCGCCGCTAAAATGACGCGAAAAAAACAGGATAAACAATACTAAAGAACCGGTGGACACACAGGATTTGAAATACAACAGGAAAAAGTTATGAATTTTCACTTGTAAATATCAAACTCCACAATATATATGCTAACAATATAAACTTCCGCAATACGCCGGTGTTCCGCGTCGTCGTGACCGACAGCCGCAACCCGCGCGATGGCCGTTACCTCGAAAATCTCGGGACTTATACCCCCCGTGACGCCAAGCAAAACTCCGATGTCAAACTCGACCGCGTCGAGCATTGGATCAGCAAGGGTGCAGAATTGACCGAGACCGCGGCGAGCTTGATCAAAAAGGCGCGTAAAGCCGCCGCCCAAGCCGCCTGAGTCTTTTTGTTGAAAAATAAATTCCCGCGGTGAATTGGACAAAAAGTCCGGGAGGTCAAAAATACAATGCAAATTGAAATTTTGACCCTGTTTCCCGAAATTGTCGAAGGTTCATCCGGAGAGAGCATCATTAAACGCGCGCAGGAGAAGGGACTCGTTTCGATCCGGACGCGCAATTTGCGGGATTGGACCCGTGACCGGCACAAGACAGCCGATGACCGTCCTTACGGAGGGGGAGCTGGAATGGTGCTCAAGCCCGAACCCGTTTTCGAGGCGGTCAAAGAAATATGCGGTGAGCAGAAAAGTCAGTGGCATGTGATCCTGACTTCACCGGTTGGAGAAATTTTCACGCAGCAAAAAGCGCGTGAATTGGCTCAAAAGCCAAAAGTTCTTTTGATATGCGGTCATTATGAAGGAATCGATGAAAGAGTCCGGACGGCTCTGGTCGACGAGGAAATCTCGATCGGCGATTATGTCCTGACCAATGGTTCTCTCGCCGCGTCGGTCATTATCGACGCGACAGTCCGGCTCATTCGCGGAGTGCTCGGCAACGACGAGTCCGCCGAGACGGAATCATTCAACGATGACCTTTTAGAGTATCCCCATTACACACGACCCGAGGTTTATGAAGGGTTGGAGGTTCCGGGGATACTCCTGTCCGGCAACCACGCGCAAATTGCACAGTGGCGGCAGGAAGAGTCCTTGAGACGAACGGCGCAAAGACGACCGGATCTCTTGGAAAAACATTTGAAACGAAGAAAAAACAATTAATACAAACACCAGTGGAGAAGACATATGAGCAGCGCAGCCGACATCATCCGGGCTATTGAAGCCGAACAATTCAAAACCGACATCACCCCATTTAATATCGGGGACTCGGTCAAAGTGCATAACCGCGTCAAAGAAGGTGACAAAACCCGTATCCAGATTTTCAGCGGCGTGGTCATCGGCAAAAAAGGCACTGGGATCAATGCAAATTTCACTGTGCGCCGCATCTCCTACGGGGAAGGTGTTGAACGTGTTTTTCCCCTGCACTCACCGAATATTGCCAAGGTGGAAGTCGACAAATCCGGCGCCCCGCGCCGTGCGAAACTCTACTACCTCCGTGACCGGATCGGTAAAGAAGCCCTGCTTGTGAAAGAAAAAGGCGCTAAAAAGAAGTAAGCTTTAAGAGCCTTTTAAATAATTTTTGATACCGCGGCAGTCCTTTACGAGGGCTGCCGCGGTTTTTCATTTTTTCTCTCTCGGGGGTCGGCTCTTGCGACCGGAGTTGCCCGTTGACTTCTCTCATTGAATGTTTTTGAAATGAGGGATGCAAAAAATTATTCTTGGTCTTTTGATTGTGATGACTTCGAGCGGACTCCTGCTGACGGGATGCTCCCGTCAAGGATCACCCAGCCAGCAGGCTCAGGAAAACCAAAGCATCGTCAAAATACGTTCACGCGGTGTGCTCAAAGTCGGCGTGGCACTTTTTGTGCCTTGGGCGTTCGAAGAAACCGGAGGAGGATTGCGCGGGTTCGAGATTGATCTGGCGAATCAACTTGCCGCCGATCTGGAGGTCAAACCGCAATTTGTCGTGAGTGATTTCGACCAGCTCATTCCGAAGCTCCAATCCGGTGAGATTGATGTCATTATCTCAGGCATGTCGATCACACCGGAACGCGCGATGAGGGTGAATTTCACCATTCCCTACAATGAGTCCGGTGTTTACATCATCGGCAACCGCACTTCACTCAAACGCCTGAAAAATGTGGAGGATTTGAACAACCCGAAATTCGTCATCGGGGTCGTGGCCGGAACGGTGTCCGAGCCAATCGCCCGCAAACGCTTTCCCAAAGCCGAACTCAAGCTCTTCGGCACGGACGATGAATGTTTCCAATCCCTGAATCTCATGCAACTGGATGCCGTCATCGCCTCCAGCCCGCGCCCGGAGCTCGAAGTCATTGAAAACCCCGAAAATTTCGGACTCGTGGGCAATCAATCCCTGAGCAACACTGGCGAGGCCATGGCCATTGCCAAAGGCGACCCGGATTTTGTGAATTACCTCAATTCCTGGATATTTTATTACACAGCGAATCAATGGCTTCTGGAAAAACGAAATTACTGGTTCCGCACACTCGACTGGAAAAAATCGGTCGCCGGTAAAAAAGACAACTAAGTCATGGGAGAACCTGCCGTATCTTTCTCCGGCCCCTCGCACTAAAAAAGAGCTCCGACAATGACACTGAAAATCATCCCGCCGACACTGGAATACGAGCAAGCGGCACGGGCAAAAGGATTCAGGCAAATTGCCGGGATTGATGAGGCGGGGCGCGGTCCCTGGGCGGGACCTGTCGTTGCTGCTGCGGTCATTCTGCCTGAAGATTTCAGTCATCCACTCCTCAATGACTCCAAACAACTCCCGGGAAAAAAGCGGGAGGAGATTTTTGATGAACTCATGGCAAATTCGCAAATCATCAAAGGCGTCGGGCTGGCGTCGGCTGAGGAAATTGATTCCCTGAATATCCTCCGCGCCACCCATCTGGCCATGCGCCGGGCTGTGGAGGCTTTGGCAAACACCCCCGACTTTCTCCTGATTGATGGCCGTCCGGTCAAAGACTCATTTTCCATTGCCCAGCAGTCCATCGTGAAAGGCGACTCCAAAAGTCTCTCCATCGCCGCAGCCTCCATTCTCGCCAAAGTCACCCGTGACCGTTTGATGCTGGATATCGACCGCGCATTCCCCCAATATGGATTTGCCCAACACAAAGGATATGGAACAGCCGCCCACGCCCACGCCCTCACGACACACGGTCCGTGTCCCGTTCACCGTCGCTCTTTCGCACCGGTTCGCGCGGCTCTGGCGCAAAAACCCGTCTGACACCAAGGCCGCCGGGGATTTTGGCGAATTGCTCGCGGCGTGGTATCTGTGCAAATATCACGGCTATAAAATCCTCGCCCGCCAGTGGGAGGCGGAGCACGGGGAAATCGACATTTTGGCGCGTGACCGCGACACGCTGGTTTTTGTCGAGGTCAAAACCCGGAGCGGGGAGGAATACGGACGCGCGGCGACGGCGGTGAATACCTCAAAACGCCGCAACCTGAGCCGGGCGGCGTTGGAATACCTTCGCCGTCTGGACAAACCCGACATCTTTTTCCGTTTCGACATCGTGGAGGTGGTGAAAGCCGATCTGCCGGGTCGGTTTGAATGTCGTCTGATTGAAAAAGCCTTTGAACTCAGCGCGCCTTATCGCTATTAAACACATCATGATTCATTTCATTCTGGCCACGAACCGATTTTTGTTGGTTGCGGTCATATTGCTGGTTTTTCTTCCCCACCTTCAATCGTCGGATTTACAAGTGGCTGTGGCGGCAAATATGGCTCCCGCCATCGAGGACATCAAAATCGCCTTTGAAAAGGAACATCCCGATATCCGACTCAAAATCACGTTAGGATCTTCCGGCACCCTTTACGCACAAATCCTTAACGGCGCGCCATTTGACATTTTTATTTCAGCGGACACCCTTTATCCAGAACGACTGGTCGCCGATGGTGTGGCACAACCGGATTCATTAACCCCCTATGCCGAAGGTTATTTGGTTTTATGGACAGCGAACCGGTCGCTAAATCTGG
>CAYTAI010000042.1:16490-21886 GCA_964435715.1 uncultured Verrucomicrobiota bacterium
AAAAATCGCCATCGCCAACCCGGAGACGGCGCCATACGGACTCGCGGCAAAGTCGGCTCTGCAAAAATCCGGTATCTGGCAGAAAGTCGGCAAAAAGATCGTTTACGGTGAAAACATCGCGCAAACCGCGCAATTTGCCCAAACAGGCAATGCCGATGCGTCCTTCATTTCCTTGTCGTTAGCCTTGTCTAAAAACTTGAAAAACAAGGGTTTCTATTCCAATGTCGATCCGTCACTTTATTCTCCCATTATTCAATCGGCTGTCGTGACAAGCTCCACGACCCAGCCCGAAAAAGCCTTGTCACTGATCCGTTTTCTTGTGTCCCCGGAAGGCAAAGAAATTCTGAAGCTCAACGGCTTTGGCACTCCCGAAAAAACAAAAAGCGGCCTGTGAACCTGATCCCCACCGTTTTTTGGACATCACTGCAGTTGACTTTGTGCCTCGCCGCCGTCACCACGGTCATCCTTCTGATCATTTGTATCCCGCTTGCACATTGGCTCAATAAGTCTCGCAGTCTTTGGGGCCGGTTCCTCCAAGTGATTTGCACACTCCCTGTGGTGCTTCCTCCCACCGTGATCGGTTTTTACCTGCTGATTTTTCTTTCCCCGCGTTCCCCCGTTGGCGGCCTCTGGTTTGATGTGACAGGTCAAACGCTTGTTTTTAGTTTTACAGGCCTGGTCATCGGATCGGTGTTTTACAGTCTTCCTTTTGCGCTCCAGCCGATTCAAACCGCCCTGCGCGCCGTGCCGCCGGATGTGGTTGATGCCGCCGCAAATCTTGGCGCGAACCAGCGGCGGATTTTCCGTGACATGCGCCTGCCTCTGGCCAAACGGGGCATTTTTGCAGGAGCCATGCTGTCTTTTTCACATACCATCGGCGAATTTGGGGTCGTGCTGATGATCGGGGGAAGCATTGAGGGAAAAACCCGTGTGGCCTCCATCACATTGTATGACGAGGTGCAGAAAATGAACTACTCCGAGGCCCACATGATGGCATTGATTCTCCTGCTCTTGTCGGTGGCTCTTTTAATGACCATCTCTCGGCTCGGCGAGACATCACTTTTCCAGTGGAAAATCCCCTGAAGAATATCCTTAAAAAAGGTTTGAATCACAGACAAAATACCCCTATTTGAATCACACATTCTTCACCCTATGAAAATCCCTTTTGTCAAAATGAACGGCGCGGGCAATGACTTTGTCATGATCGACAACCGCGACCTGTCCCGAAATCTCTCCCATGTGCAAATTGCGCGGCTGTGCGACCGCCATCGCGGGGTCGGCGCGGATGGGTTGCTCGCTGTGGAACCCTCCCAACAGGGTGGCGATTACCGGTTTCGCTATTACAACAGCGACGGCGGCGAGGCGGAGATGTGTGGCAATGGTGCGCGTTGTTTTGCCCGTTTCGCCCAAAAAATCTCCGGCGGGGCGGACAAGCTTTCCTTTGAAACCATTGCCGGAATGATTCACTCTCATTTTGACGGGGATTTGGTTCGGCTCAATCTCAGCAATCCCCAAGGGCTTGAATTGAATAAAACCATCGCCCTCTCCGACGGGCAATTTGCGGTTCACAACTGCAACACGGGGGTTCCTCATGCCGTGCTGATCGTCGATGACGCCGACAAAGCCTACGTCGGCAGGCACGGCGCGGAGATTCGTTACCACGCCGATTACGCGCCGAAAGGGACAAATGTGAATTTTGTGCAGAAACTCGGGGGCGACACGATTCGTGTGCGCACTTACGAACGCGGAGTCGAAGGGGAAACCCTCGCCTGCGGCACAGGAGTAACCGCCGCGGCGATCGTCGCGAGCCGGGTTCTCGGTGTCAGCGCCCCGGTCAAAGTCCGGGTGCAAGGTGGAGACACTCTGGAAGTGGATTTCAAAGTGCAAGCCGATGGAGGCGTCACCGATGTCTTTCTGAAAGGTCCTGCTGACTTTGTTTTTTCAGGTGAGATCGAGATCTAAAGAGCCTGTTTCATCACCCTTTGGCCTGACTTTTCTGACACATAAAAAAAGCGCATGGAACATTTTTTCATCCTCGGCATCATTGCCATTGCCCTCGCGCTTTTTGCGTGGGAGATCATCCGCCCCGATTTGGTCGCCATCGGGGTGATGCTGGTGCTGATCGTCAGCGGCACTGTCACCGTATCGGAGGGATTCAGCGGCTTCAGCAATCCCGCCGTGATCACGGTCATTGCGATGTTCATCCTCAGCTCCGGGCTGGTGCGCACGGGCGTGGCGGATTTTCTGGCGCAAGGTGTTTATAAAATCGGCGGCAATCACCCGGTTTCCCTCACCATCTCGGTCATGCTGTGCGTCGGGGTGATGTCGGCATTCATGAATAATATCGGCGCTGTGGCGGTTCTCCTGCCGACGATGTTTGTCATTGCGCAAAAAGCGGGTTACCCGCCGGGCAAATTGCTCATGCCCCTGGCCTTTGGATCGCTGCTGGGGGGATTGACCACCCTCATCGGCACCCCGCCCAATCTGCTGGCTTCCAATATTCTCGAGGAACACGGTTTTGCCCCGTTCAAACTTTTCGATTTTGCCCCCACAGGACTGGCCGTCATGGTCACAGGAATGCTTTTTTTGTCTTGTTTCGGCCGGCACCTGATTCCGGTTCGCAAGGAAGAGGAGGCTGATTTCACCAACCGCTACAAATTGCGCGACTACCTGACCGAAGTCGAAATTCATCCGGAGTCGCCCTTGGTTGATCTGTCTTTGGGTGAAACCCCCGTCTTCCGTGATCTGGGGCTGACCGTGCTCCGGGTCAAACGCAAGCGCAAGAACCGGATCGTGTCGATTTTGCCCACCCCGCGCCTGGTTTTTGAGGATGGCGACCGCCTGATCGTCGAGGGTGATCTGGGCGAATTGCTCCGGATCAAGGAGGGTGCGCCGATGAAAATTCGCGCGGAAAAACGCCTGACCGAAGATGAGTTAAAAAATCCTGATCTGCAAATTGCCGAGATGGTCGTCGCGCCCAACAGCCGCCTGATCGGACGAAGCATCAAGGAAATCGATGTGCGCCAGCGTTTCGGGGTTCTGGTGCTCGCCATGAAACGGCGGTCGCTTGCGATTAATAAAAACTTTGCGGCGATTCCCATCGAATCCGCCGATGTCCTGCTCGTGCAGGGAACCTCCGAGGCCATCAAACGGATTCAGGAGGGGCGGGAATTTCTGATCGTGCGCAATCTTGAGGAGCAACCACGCCTGACCCACAAGGCGCCCGTGGCTTTGGCGATCATGGCCGCGGCCATCATCATCGCCGCGACAGGGCTGGCTCATATTTCCGTCGCCGGCATGGCGGCGGTGATCCTCATGGCCGTCACCGGATGTGTCAAAGTGCAGGAGCTTTATCAAGCCGTGGAATGGAAAGTCATCTTTCTGATCGCCAGCATGATGCCACTGGGCATCGCGATGGATGACCAACACACAGGAACCGCCACATGGATGGCGGGACTCATGCTGGAACAAACCTCCGGCTGGGGCCCGCTGGCCTGCATGGCCTGTCTTTACGTGCTGACCATGGGAATCACGCAGATCATGTCCAATGCCGCCGCGACGGTTCTCATCGCTCCCGTGGCCATTGCTGTCGCGCTCGGGCTGGACGCATCACCCTATCCCTTTGTCATGGCGGTGGCCATTGCCGCCTCGTCGAGTTTCATCACCCCCATTGGACATCAGGCCAATGTCCTGGTTTACACTGCGGGCAACTACCGGTTTGCCGACTTCCTCAAAGTCGGTGGCCCGTTGAGCATTTTGCTTTTCATCGTTTCCATGATTGTCATCCCGATGGTTTGGCCATTCGCCGCGGTTCCCCGCTGATTTGATTTTTTCCATGTCCACCCCGCAGGGATTCCTTGCGCCCCTGGGTCAAGTTCCTGCCTTCCCGCGTGACAAGCGGGGCAAATTGCGTTAATGCTTCACGCCATTATGTTTAATGGCACATACACAGCTTTGGTCACCCCTTTCCGGAATGGGAAAATCGATGCGCCGGCTTTTGAAAAACTCATCGAGACTCAAATCGCCGGGGGCGTGGATGGCATTGTTCCGGTCGGAACCACGGGGGAATCTCCCACGCTGGATTTTGACGAACACATCGAGGTGATTCGTCTGGCGGCGCAATTTGCGCGGGGCCGTCTGAAAGTCATCGCTGGCACCGGGGCAAATTGCACCAAAGAGGCAATTGAGCTGACCCAGGCCGCCGAAGCTGTGGGCATCGACGGCACATTGCAAGTGGCTCCTTATTACAACAAACCATCACAGGAAGGGCTTTACCAACATTACGCGGCCATCGCCCGGGCGACAAAACTGCCGATCATCCTTTACAGCATTCCGGGGCGTTGCGGCATCGAGATCAGTGTGGACACGACTCTGCGTCTGGCGAAGGATTTCCCGAATGTCATCTGCATGAAAGAAGCCGGGGGAACTCCTGAACGGGTGAGTGCCTTGCGCCAGGCCGGATTGCCGGAGGGATTCACCATCCTCAGCGGGGACGATTCCCAGACCCTGCCATTCATGAGTGTCGGCGCGGTCGGGGTCATCAGCGTCGCGTCGAATCTCCTGCCCTTGGAAGTCGCCAAAATGGTTCGTCTCTTCGCCCAAGGCGATGTCGATGGCGCGCGCAAATTGCACGAACGCCTCTACCCCGCTTTCAAAGACTTGTTTATCGAAACCAATCCGGTTCCGGTCAAAGCTGCCCTCGCCATGAAAGGCTTGATCGCGGAGGAATACCGTCTGCCGCTGGTTCCTCTGTCTGACACGAACCGCGGCAAATTGCGCGAATCCCTCACCAAAGCAGGAGCCTTATGAGCACAACCAATCTGATCATTGTCGGCGCCAAAGGGCGCATGGGCCAAATGCTCATTCATTGCGCGGGACAAGACCCCGATTTAAAAGTCATCAAAGGGGTGGACATCGACAATCCCTCTTTTACTCCTGAAATTCATGACGCGGGGGCTGTCATTGAATTCGCCCTGCACGATGCCACGACAGCCACATTGGAAGCCTGTGTCGCCCACAAAACACCCTTGGTCATCGGCACAACGGGCCATTCGAAAGACGCCCTCGCGCAAATTGCGCGGGCGGCGCAAACCATTCCTGTGATCCATGCGAGCAATTACAGCACGGGAATGAATGCCCTTTTCTACCTCGTCAAACGCGCGGCGGAGATTCTCGGGAGCGACTATGACCAGGAGGTCGTCGAGATGCATCACCGCCTCAAAAAGGATGCGCCCAGCGGTTCGGCTCTGTCTCTGGCCAAAGTTCTCGCCGATGTCAAAAAGGCTGAGCTTGAGACCCTCGCCCGTCACGGGCGCGAAGGCATGCCGGGGGAACGCACCCGCGACGAGATCGGAATCCACGCCCTGCGCGGTGGCGATGTCGTCGGGGATCACACC
>CAYTAI010000042.1:21923-22158 GCA_964435715.1 uncultured Verrucomicrobiota bacterium
TGACCCACAAAGCCTCCAGCCGCGAGACATTCGCCCGCGGTACCCTCCGCGCCGCCAAATGGGCGACCGGACAAAAACCCGGCCTCTATGACATGAGTGATGTTTTGGGATTAAAATAGCGCATGAATATTCCCGTCGGAATCGCGCTGGGGTCGAACGTGGGGGATTCCGTGCAAAATGTCAGGCAGGCTTTGAACTGGCTGGCGGGTCTGGCTTGTGACGGGGCAATATTCCC
>CAYTAI010000043.1:0-13037 GCA_964435715.1 uncultured Verrucomicrobiota bacterium
CTTAAGAAGGGGGGCTGGGGGATTATTATGGTTCCAATAATTTTAGGTTTGAACAAAACACTTGAGGATCCATTATACACTTCAATTGCAGATCGATGGAAATATTATGGTCAAGGAGATCATCTCCGCATGTTTGGGAAAATAGACTTTATCAACCTAATCAAAAATGCCGGTTTCAATGTTAAACTTTTCGATATAAATTATTTTGGTTCCGAAATTTTTCGAACGGCTGGCATTTCAAACACTAGTGTACTATACATTGCTGAAAAAACATGATCAATGTCACTAAGACATATCTTCCCCCGATGGCTGAATACATGAGACGGCTGGAGCCTGTCTGGGAGTCGAGATGGCTGACCAATCGGGGGGTGTTGGCCAAGGAGCTGGAGCAGAAATTATCAGCCTATCTGGGGGTTCCTCGGTTGCTCTTTGTTTCAAGTGGCACGATAGCGCTTCAGATCGCGATAAAAGCACTTGATCTCAAGGGTGAGATTATCACGACAGCCTTCTCCTACGTTGCGACGACATCATCCATCGTTTGGGAGGGGTGTCATCCGGTCTTTGTGGATATTGACCCTGAGACACTTTGTATCGATCCAGAGAAGATTGAGGAGGCTATCACGCCTGCGACCTCAGCGATTATTGCCACCCATGTCTATGGGATTCCTTGTGATGTCGAGAGGATTGAGCAAATTGCCCGGAAACATGGTTTGAAAGTCATTTACGATGCCGCCCATGCTTTTGGTGTCCGATACAAAGGGGACTCCATTTTGAATTGGGGGGATATTTCAACCCTGAGCTTTCATGCAACAAAGCTATTCCATACGGTAGAGGGTGGGGGAATCGTGACGCACGATCAGAACCTTTTTGAGAAGGTCTTTTACATGCATAATTTCGGGCACAAAGATCAGGAAGCCTTTCATGGACTCGGCATTAATGGAAAAAACACAGAGTTTCACGCAGCCATGGGGCTGTGTGTTCTTGAGAAGATCAATGAGATTATTCAGGCCCGTCGGGAAGTATCGTCACTCTATGATAAGTTATTACATGGAAAAGGACTTCGCCGCCCATCCCTACCTCAAGGAACCGATTACAATTATGCCTATTACCCTGTGATTTTCCTCTCTGAGGAAAGGCTACTGGAATGCATCAAGCGATTGAACGCTGCCGACATATACCCGCGCCGATACTTTTACCCGTCACTTAGCAAGCTGCCATATATTATAACCCCCGATCATCTCTCTATCTCTCATAATATTTCCCCGCGAATCCTCTGTTTGCCAATGTTTTCAGGACTTAAAATAGAGGATATGGACAAAATCTGCAGTATTGTCCGCCAATCCTTGGAGGATAATCTGTGAAATTAGCCATCATGCAGCCATATTTCTTTCCTTACATTGGTTATTTTCAATTAATCAACGCTGTTGATAAATTTGTGATTTACGATGACGTCTCATATATCAAACAAGGTTGGATAAACCGCAATCACATACTCATCAGCCAGAAAAAACATCTCTTTACAATCCCAGTAGAAGACCAAAGCTCAAATTCTGACATCAATCAAACACTTCTAAACTCAGACAGAGTCAATGCCTGGTATAAAAAGTTTTCAAAAACATTGTCCTATGAATACGGCACCTCAACTAACTATGAAGTGATATTTGGGATGATTAATACCCTACTCAATCAAGATTATAATACAATATCAGACCTAAACCATAATATTATACAAACAATATGCAATTATTTAAGGATATCAACTGAAATCGTCAGGTCATCAAGCATCTATAAAAATAAAGATATTAATGGGGTTGCACGAGTATTGGATATATGTCGGAGAGAGCTCGCAACTGCTTATGTAAATCCTATTGGTGGAAAGGATTTATATGAAAAAGAGTTATTTTTGTGTAAAGGAATAAACCTTTACTTTTTAAATCCAAAATTTGAAATTTATCCCCAAAAATCCAAAGAGTTTATACCGGGTCTCTCCATCATTGACATATTAATGAATTGTTCAATTGAACAAATTACCGAAATGCTTGGTCAGTATAGTTTGGAGTAAAGGAAATTTATGGCTGAAGAATACTGGAAATCATTTTGGAAAAACTATCGTAGGGTTGAATTTAAAACCGATAAGGATTTATTCTATCAAGTGGGGAAGACAATCAATGGCGAAGCTATCTCTGACGAACTATTAAATTTGATGATTGATGACATTATTTCAAGGCTTGACCTTCAAGAATCTGATATTCTGTTGGAGATGTGTTGTGGAAATGGTTTGCTCACTCTGCCACTCAGCATGAGGGTAAAACATATTTATGCTCTTGATTTTACAGATGATTTAATTTCGATAGCACGACAATACAGGTCTTCAAGTAACATCAGTTACGAAGTAGGTGATGCCCGCTCGGATATTACAAGCATTTTTAACATTAATCATGTCCCGCTCAAAATCCTTATGAACGACTCTTTAGGGTACTTTACTCCAGAGGATCTCTGTAATATCCTGAAAAAGCTGATTATGCCAGGCTTTCGATTTTACATCACCGGAATTCCCTCTGATGAGTTGAAATGGAACTTTTATAATACTTCCGAGCGAGTCAAAAGATATAATACCCTGAAGAACAATGGAGCATTGCACTTTGATGGAATAGGAAGATGGTGGCACCTTGATGAGCTGAGGGACATAGCCAAAAAATCTGACGTTGATTTTTCTTTTTGGGAACAACTTGAAACAATATCAAAATATAGAGTGAATGCCATGTTTTCCAAGCTATAGTGTAAAATGAAAAACAATCCACCATTATTGAATGCTCTCGTAGTATTCGCCTCTAAAGGGCTTTCAGCGAAACAAGTTGCAGGCTATATTGCTGAAAAGCTGATATGTCCAATGATTCATTTAAATACAGATTTTATTCTGGCTGAAAAATTGATTTTTCAAAACCTGATACTGGTTTCACCGACCTATGGTGATGCCGAGCTGGAAATGTCCATGGAGAACTTTTTAGTAAATAGCAAGTGGTCAATACATCATGGTAAATCATTCTCTGTCTGTGAAATGGGATTGTATCGGGGATATCAGGAATCCACTATGGGATCCGGTATGACCATTTCCACAAAACTATCGACTGAAGGATTAAACAGACGAGGATATTTGCTTTCAATCGATTCAGTGCCTTTTAAAAACGAGTTATATTCACATGTGGATAATTGGATTAATTCTTTATGACCCGTGATCAGGAAATAATCACCCGTATTGAATCTCTGGCTGGATGCGGCATTCCATGCCGATTTAGAAATGGGCAGTGCGTTGAGTTTGATCTTTCAAATGGAGGAATATTCGGTGGAGTGATTAGACATCATCCACAGCATATCAAAAATGAGATTATCGGTTACCTTGAGGATTTGACATCATTGGAAGTCTTGAATCTGAGAAAGAATCTTCTCGGAGATGTCTTCGACAAACTGACCAAATTGACAAACCTAAAAGTTTTAAACCTTGGAAGCTGTCAATTAACGAAAGTTCCGGAATTCATATTTAGAAATCCGAATTTGAAAAAACTGTTTTTGGGATCGAATTCAATTAGTGAAATACCAGACAAGTTGTTTTCACTCAGTAAAATAGAGTCATTGCACCTGCATAAAAACCATATTCATACACTTCCTGACAAATTTGACTCACTCAAGAATCTAAAAGTGTTACACCTCTACCTGAGTATGATAAAGACTTATCCAATGTCTTTATTTCAATGTCTAGAAATGGAAGAGCTAAGTTTTGGCTTTAATCAGTTTGATTATCTGCCGGACGAGATTGGTAATTTAACAAAACTTAAATATTTAACAGTGATATGCACTCATATTGGCACTTTGCCTGAATCGATATGCAGTTTAAGAAACTTAATTGCTGCGCGGTTATATAAGAATCGATTAAAATGCTTGCCTGCTAACATTGGTCAATTAGCGAGTTTAGAACAACTCTCTGTTTACGAGAATAATTTGTCAGAATTACCTGCTGGTATGAAATCCCTAAACAACTTAAAACTACTGAATATTGCTGGCAATGATCTACAATCAGTCTCTGATTATATATTGAAATTGCCACAACTGGAATGGCTTGCGCTTTTTAGAAATCCCTTATCTGAAGCTGTTTACAACAAAGAAATATTAATGAGTGCCTCAAAGATTGTCACATCAGAAGATGGATTTTGGATGTCTCATATATGAAATTTGAGCGCACATCAAAATCAGAATGCTTAATTGATGATGCAAGAGTCTGCATTGTCGATCAAACGATTGCTGATCCACTTGTATCAGTCACAATGATAACCTTTCAACATGAAAAATACATATCTGAAGCAATCGAAGGCGTCCTCTTGCAAAAAACAAATTTTACTTATGAATTAATAATCGGTGAAGACTGTAGTCTTGATGGCACAAGGGCTATAGTTAAGGACTATCAAGCCAAACATCCAGATAAGATAATACTAAAGCTTCCTGAGAAGAATTTGGGCATGATGAGAAACTCAGTTAGCAATAAGCTTCTCTGTAGAGGAAAGTATATTGCGGAATGTGAAGGTGACGACTATTGGACTGACCCTTACAAGCTGCAAAAGCAGGTGGATTTTTTAGAAAGTAATCCGGCATATGTTTTATGCTTTCACAATGTCAATATACTTATAGACAATGTTATTGTCGATGATTTTATTACAAGTGTCCCAGCAAACAGGGACACATTCACTATGAGTGACATAATCAGAGGAAACTTTATTCATACACCATCAGCAATATTTAGAAATAATATTAGTCATGCTATTAATTCATTTATTGATTGTCAAATCGGTGATCATCCACTCTATATAGTATTATCGTTGAGTGGTAAAATTAAGTATATAAACAATACTATGGCTGTTTATAGATATGGCACAGGCTTGTGGAGCAAAAAGTCTATAGAAGAAAAATTTTGCGATTCAATCAATATGTTTATACTGATTCTAAAATATTCCTTTCAGAATGCATTTTTAATTAGGAAGAATAAATATAATATAAGTTTTATTACCTATATTAGGCTTTTTATATTGGTTATATTAAAAATATTTAAATTAACTATAACTTACTACATATACAAAATCAAACAAATTTATAAATCTACATAATGAAAATGATTTCAGTTGCAATGTGCACATATAATGGGGAACGCTACATTGAACAGCAGTTGGCTAGCATTCTGAGTCAGACACGAAAACCACAAGAAGTTGTAATATGCGATGATTGTTCTTCCGACAATACAATAAGAATAATAAAGCAGTTTGCAAGCATTACTGAAATCACTATTAAACTCATTGAAAATAGCATTAACATTGGGTCAACTAAAAATTTTGAAAATGCAATACAACTTTGCTCTGGAGATATTATTGTACTATCAGATCAGGATGACGTTTGGGAAGCAAATAAACTACAAGTGGTTTATGATGTTTATATAAGTCATCCTGATATGTCACTCGTATTTACTGATGGCTATGTAGTTGATCATGAATTGAATTATATGGGTTACAAATTATTTGATTATGTCAAATTTAATAAAAGAATAAAAAATGAATTTATAATGAAAAATGAATTTGAGGTTTTATTAAACAATTCTCTTGTTACTGGAGCTACTATTGCATTTAATTCAAAGTATAAAAATATTATATGCCCAATACCGCTAAACTGGGTTCATGATTATTGGATTTCATTAGTATTGGCAGGTATCGGACAAGTATACTATATTGATAAACCACTTATTAAGTATAGGCAGCATAATAGTCAGCAAATTGGTATTAGAAGACATAATTGTATTAAAAATATTTTCAGTAAATATACTAATAGAAAGCATCAAGTCTCGAAAGAATATTATAGGTCAAAACAATTATATCATAGATTCATAAAATATAAGTCCATTATAAAATGTAAATCTCTACAGTCACTAAAAATGCGTATAATATATAATGCTATATACAGAATAAATCTAAAATCTAAATTTATACTTTTGTTTATACTTGCTTCAACATTTACTCGCTGGAGGCATGTAATTTCTAAGCGCACTATATTCAAAGATTTATTTTATAACTTATAATTTTTATATTTTACTATGATTACACCTATGAAAAGAGTTATTCACATAATCTCTTGTCAAAAAGGGATTTCTGGTGGTGAAATTGTTTTGTTAAGGTGGCTCAATTTAATCAATGACTATAACATAGTCATTAGCTCGGGTGATGAAAATATTTTTAAGCTATGCCTATCAAAATTGATACATAATAATTTTGTTTCTACAATCAAACCATTGAAGGCCTTCAACAGATTTATAGGAATATTTACTTTACCAACTAAATTCATTATAAGTATATATAAGATTGTTAATATAAACCCAAAATCTGACTTGTATATAGCCAATGGTTTAGGTGCACTGCCTTATGCCGTTTTTTCGGGCTTAATCACTCGTAAGCCTATAATTTACATTCATTATCATCCCTTCTTTTTGAAAAAATCATTTCGTACATACATGCTGAAAATTTTAGCATTCTTTTGTTACAGAATAATTTGTGTTTCACATGCAATTATGGAATCATTGATTTCTGTTGGCATCTCTCCAAAAAAATGTGTCTGTATTTATAACGGGCTTGATATTAATGAATTTGACTGTATACCTGTAGGATATATATCTGATTCACGTTTAGAAATCGGCATTGTTGCTGCAATTGAACCTTGGAAAGGTCACGAAATAATTTGTAATGCAATTAGACTGTTGCGTTCAAAATCTTATGATTCAACAATGATTAGACTTCACATCTTTGGCTCGCCATTTCCCCACTCTAAAGAAGGAAACGAGCTCAATAAAACGCTCAAGACTTGGATAAGAGACAATCATCTGGAGGATCAAATTTTATGGCATGGAAGAATTGATAATATTCATATGATATACTCAATGATTGACGTTTTAGTTAATTGCTCAACCTCACCAGAGCCACTCGGCACCACAATTTATGAAGCTATGTCTGCCGGTAAAATCGCCTGCGCAACTAATATCGGTGGAAATCCTGAAATTATCACCAATAATGTTGACGGTTTTTTGTTTGAGCCAAATAATTCATGTAAATTGGCTAATTTAATTGAGGATATTTTTAAGAGGCGCCATAGTCTTTGTTATATAAAATCAAATGCAAAATTAAAGGTTAATAGCATGTTTCATATCAATAATACCTTGAACCAATACCTGTTTGAAATTAAGAATGCTATTGCAAGTTGATTTATCAAAAATATTCTCATGAATTATATATGCCAAAAAATCATAAATCGGATCAGAATCCTTGGGCTTTATGAAGCTCTCAAAGATTGGTCTGTCAGGCCATTGCAGCACATATATCGCAAAAAGTTTCGGCCTTATGTGCGCGATTTAACTGTTTGTCAAACTCCGATAAAACTATCGATCAGTAACTTTGAATCACATTGTTGGCATGGAAATTCCTTCTGGAGTGGAACGCACTCCCAACACAGTGAAATTCCCTGGTTAAAATCAGTATGTAAAAATGGACTTATTATTGCCGATGTTGGCGCTCATCAGGGTTTTTTTAGCATTTTAACCGCCAAATGGGTGTCCCCAGGCGGCTATATACACGCTTTCGAGTGTTTACCCGAAAATATTAACATTCTGAGAGATAATTTAAAGCTTAATAGAATCGAGAACGTTCAGGCTATTTCATGCGCCGTTGGTGCCAAGCAAGGATTTGTTGATATTTCATCTGATTCCAGCGGCGTGACTGATACTTCTCATCGTAATGGAATTAGTGTGCCCATGGTTTCCTTGGATGAATTTTATTCTGATAAAGTTAAACCGCATTTAATCAAAGTCGATGTGGAAGGCTATGAGCTTGAGGTGTTGAAAGGCGCACAAAACTGTCTAAGTTCCATCCACTATCTTGATTTGGAATTTCACATCTTTAATTATAAGAATCCTTTGCGAGAACTTGAGGATATTTTCGATTTGATCAAGATTGACAGTGTGAATTGCCTTATTGAATTGCGACCGGGAATGAAACACATAAATTTTTCGCGTGAGATTTTCACGAATCAGAAGCTGCTGAATTATCCAAATTTTCACCTTTATGCAACCTGGGATCGAGCATAATCTGAGCTTTATACTTGATATTCGGATGATTTCTTCATCGGGCATTGGACGATTTATTCATAATATCGTCACCCAGTTTAATCTTTTGAGATTCAGAGGTATTCACCTAATTTCACCTCTTTCAAAATCTTACCCATTTACTGACATCACATCAATCCCATGGAATACCCCCATTTACTCACTTTCCGAGCAACTCGGTCATCCGGCATTTTGGACTGCAAAGCGGGAGGGATATGTGATTCATGCGCCACATTTTAATCATCCCATTCTTGCGCCTGCTCCCGATCTTTTAACAATTTACGACCTCACTCATTTGGAATTTCCAGAGCTGTTTTCTAAGAAGCAAATTGCCCTGCTCAAACTTCTTCTGCCTTTTACCCTTTACCGAGCACGATTAATCCATGCGATCTCACAATCGACTGCTGACAGTTTGATCGAGTTCTATCCCTTTACACAAAATAAAATTCGTGTGATTCATCTTGGCATAGAATCTAAATTCAGCCCTGCTCACTCAGACGAGGCGTTACCTGCCACTCCATACTTCCTTTATGTGGGCAATTTAAAGCCTCACAAGAATCTGACCTCATTGCTGGATGCTTTTTCACTGCTTGTTAGTGATTTGCCCAGTTACAGGCTCAAAATTATTGGCAAAGATTTCCTGTCTGAAGAGTTGGCCAAAGAAGTTCGCTCGCGCAACTTGCACGAACGTGTCGATCTGGAAGGTGAATTGGACGAGAATCTTTTGCTGAATCGATACCGCCATGCCACAGCGCTCGTGCATCCGTCTTTGGCGGAGGGGTTCGGGTTTACTCCGTTGGAGGCGATGGCATGTGGGACACCAGCCCTGGTTTCGCGGGCAGGCTCTTTGCCGGAGGTCTGCGGTGATGCCGCTCTCTACTTCGATCCGCACAAACCAGAGGAGATCGCCGCCCGGATGAAACAAATTGTTGTGGAAAATAATCTCCGTCAGGAAATGATTGAGCACGGGCTTCAACACGTCAAAAAATTCACTTGGAAAAAATGTGTGGATGGAATTGTCGAGCTTTACCGGGAAGCAGCGGCAAAAAAATAGATTATGATTGGCGTTTCCGCATGAAAATGCCTACAAATAAACCATGATGTTTCGCACTGGTCTCGGATATGATGTTCACCAATTAGTGCCCGGACGCAAATGCGTGTTGGGTGGCGTTGATATTCCCCATGAAAAAGGTCTCGATGGCCATTCGGACGCGGATGTCCTCATTCATGCCATCGCCGACGCATTGCTCGGCGCCATGGGAGAGGTGGATATCGGCCATTACTTCCCGAATACCGATCCCCGCTGGAAAAATGTCTCCAGTCTGGTTTTTCTGGAGCAAATTGCGCAGCTCATGCTCCGAAAATACGCGACCCTGTGCAATGTCGATGCCACCGTCATTGCGGAGGCTCCCAAAATCTTCCCTCACATCCCTGAGATGAAAAAGCGAATCGCCACCGCGCTGGGGGTCGAGGAATCCCAGATCGGCATCAAGGCGACCACCAATGAAACGATGGGATTCGTCGGTCGCCGCGAAGGCATCGCCGCCATGGCAGTCGCCATGGTCGAAATCAAATGATTGCCCATGTCGCTTTTCATCACATTCGAGGGAGGCGAGGCAGCGGGGAAAACCACGCAAATTGCGCGGCTGGCTGAAAAACTCACCACTCTCAAACACCCTCATCTGGTGACGCGCGAACCCGGCGGCACTTCTGTGGGCGAGGAACTGCGCCATTTGCTCAAACACCATGATGCAGGGAAAAATATGGTGCCCGAAGCCGAACTCCTCCTTTTCGCCGCCTCCCGCGCTCAACATGCGCGCGAAATCATTACTCCCGCACTGCTCGCGGGCAAAATCGTGCTTTGCGACCGTTACCTCGACTCGACCACCGCCTACCAAGGCGCGGCCCGCCGCTTGCCCCCGGAGCAAGTTGCACAGATCAATTCCTTCGCCGTCGGTGATTGTCGTCCGGATATAACCCTTTACTTGGATCTCCTTCCTGAAAAAGCAAGGGAACGGATGGCCAATCGAAATCTCAGTGCCAAGCCCCCATCGGATCGTATGGAGAATGAGCCTCTGGACTTTTACCGGAAGGTGCGCGAATGTTATTTGCAAATTGCACAAGACCAACCAGCCCGTTTCCACATCTTGAACGCGGATCAGCCGGTCGAGAAAATCGAGAATGAAATCTGGCAAATCATCGCCGCCCGGCTCTAGGATAGATTAAAAGTCATGCCGTTTTCTGATATCCCCCATCAAAAAGTCGTCACAGGTCAATTGGCGGCAACCATCCGGCTCAACCGCCTCGCACACGCTTATCTTTTCAAGGGCGATCGCTGTTCGGGCAAATTGCCCACGGCCCTCGCCCTCGCCCAGGCGGTGAATTGTCAAAAGTTTGAAGAGCTCGGTGATGCCTGTGGGCAATGTGATTCCTGCCACCGCTTTGCCTCAATGAGTCACCCCGATCTCTTTCTAGTGAAACCTGAGAGTAAAAGCCGGAGGATCGTCATCGACCAAATCCTCAACCTCAACAAATCCGTTTTTCAAAAACCCATGATGGCACGATATAAAGTCGGCATCATTGAGGATGCGGATTGTATGGGGCCGGAAGCCTACAATGCTTTCCTGAAAACCCTGGAAGAACCGCCTCTGAATTGCCTTTTGCTGCTGCTGACCACACGCCCCGAGAGCTTGCCCGACACCATCATCGCGCGCTGTCAAAAGCTCTCCTTTGCCACGGTCATTTCAAAGCATTTGACACCGTTGGAATCCAAGAGCCTTGATTTTGTCTCAACCCTCTCAGCAGATGGAAATCTTTTTGACCTCTACTCCGGACTCTGCAACCTGATCGGGGAACTCGATGAAATGGTCAAAAACCATAAAAACCAACTGGAAGAATCACTCGATGCGGACAAATGGAAGGACATCGCGGACAAAAGTTATTTTGACAAGGTTGAGGACGAAACCCTCGCCCGCCTGTCCGCATTCCGCAGACTTGAGCGCCAATCCATCTTAAAAATTTTTTACCTCTGGCAACGGGATCTGCTCGTGTTGAAATCCAATCCCGATAGCCGGGACATTCATTTCACGCAAAAGAGAGGGATTCTCCAAAGTGTCTCCGCATCCTGTGATGAAGGCAAATTGCTTCAAGCAACCGCCCTGATCGAAAAACTCATGGACGATCTGGACAAAACAAATCTCCCTGAGATGCTTGCATTGGAAACCGCCTGCTTGAAATTACAAGGAAAGTAATTATTTTCTCCATTGACCACCCGCTGCACACTGGGTATTTTGCATCACATTTAATTACTAAAACCCAGAGGGATATGATTAAGACCGAACACGACATATCGCCCGACGTCAGAACGCTTTATCAAAAAGGCGAAGACGCCGCCAAAAAAGATAATTACGACTATGCCATCGACATTCTTCAGTCGGCCCTCGTTCGCGAACCGCTTTTTCTCAAGGCCCGCCAGACGCTCCGCTCCATTGCTGCAAAAAAAACCAAGGGGTTGAGCCAGATCAGGAAAGCGATGAGCATGCCGAAAATTGCTGCCCTGCAAACCAAGGCCTCACCGAAAAAAGATCCTTTCAAAGCGATGGAAGTCGCTGAACAAATCCTTGCCATTGACCCCTTTAACAAAACAGGCACCAATATCCTTGCCGAAGCCGCTCTTGCCTGTGACTCGGCTGAAACCGCCATCTTCGCCCGCGAAGCTCTGCGTGAGGGCAACCCCGGCGACATGGACAATCTCTTCAAACTGGCGGAACTCTACATTTCCCAAAATGAAGGAGACAAAGCCGCGAAATGTTACGAGGCGATTCTCAAGCTCCCCGGTCAAGCCAACAATTCGGATGCCATCAAGGGCATAAAAGATGCCACTGCGTTTTCCACAATCAAAAAAGGAAATTGGGAAGACCGTAATAAAACTTACAAAGATTCCCTGAAAAACAGCGATGAAGCTGTCAAACTCGAAGAGGCGGCAAAAATCCACAAGACCGATGACACTCTCCGCTCGCTCATTGAGGCAACTCAAGAGAAAATGCAATCAGAGCCTGATAATATCAACCACTACTCCACCCTTGCCGACCTTTACCTGCAATTGAAAGACTACGATATGTCACTGGCGTACTACAAACATGTTTATGAGGCCACCGGCAGCGTGGACGCCAATCTCGAGCGGATCATGACCGAAATCCGTGTCAAACGTTACAACCAATGGATCACTCAACGCGAAGAATACATCGCCGTTTATCCGAATCAACCTGAGTCAGCCCAATATCAAACAGAGATTGAGGAATTCCAGCGTGACCGCGACAACCTTCTTTTGGTCTTTGCCAAAGAACAAGTCGAAAAATACCCCAATGACCCCCTGCTGCATTTCAACCTTGGTGAGATTTATTTCAAGCTAGGACAGGTGGACGAGGCTCAGCGTGAATTCCAATTTGCCCAGCGCGCTCCCAATAAACGCCACGCCGCCCTTAATTATCTCGGGTTATGCTTCTCGGGCAAAGGCATGCACGACCTGGCTGTCACACAGTTTCAAAAATGCATCGAAGAGATGCCCGGCATGGACAAACTCAAAATGGAAATCACCTACAATCTCGGGGAATCCTTGATGGCGAGTGGAAAACAAGAAGACGCCATGGAACAATTCAAGAAAATATATCTGGTTGATTCTTCCTACAAAGATGTTAAGAAAATTGTTGAAGAAGGATATCCTTCTGTCTGATTGAGTGATTCATGCGCGCGTGGCGAAACTGGCAGACGCGCTAGATTCAGGTTCTAGTGGGTAACTCCGTGGAGGTTCAAATCCTCTCGCGCGCACCATCATTCCAGACAGATCCTTCAAAAG
>CAYTAI010000043.1:13072-21105 GCA_964435715.1 uncultured Verrucomicrobiota bacterium
CTCTGTGCTTCATTTTGCGTTAAAATGATTATATCACCAAAAAGGAGGATTTTATGTTGATTGCCATTATTCTCATGGTCGGATGCCTGCTGATGTCCTTGGCGGCAGCAGCCAGGGTCAAAGGCATGTTTGCAAAGTATAGCAAATTGCGGACACGCGCTGGTTACAGTGGCGCGGAAGCCGCAGCCGCAATTCTCCGCGCCGCCGGAATCAGCAATGTCGAAATCGTCGAACATCCCTCGATGCTGGGTGACCACTATGACCCGATCCACAAACGACTCGTCCTGTCCAGTGAGGTCTACCACGGCACATCCGCTGCGGCACTCGGTGTCGCTGCTCATGAATGCGGTCATGCCATCCAAGACAAAGTGCATTATGCACCCCTCAAAATGCGTATGGCGGCCGTCGGTGTAACCACTTTTGCGAATCAGATTGTGATGTGGTTGCCGATTTTGGGTATGTTCACCCAAATTTTAACCCCCTACACAGGAGTTCTCATCATGGCTGTGGGCTGGGGAATCATCATGCTCTTTAACCTCGTGACTCTGCCCGTGGAGTTTGACGCATCAAACCGTGCGAAATTGATTCTCGGCAAAATGGGGTTCATCCAACCCGGCGAAGAAACTGTCGGGGTCAACAAAGTCTTGAATGCCGCCGCACTGACCTATGTCGCTGCCTTTGTCACCTCACTGCTCTATTTTCTCTGGTACCTGCTCCCGCTGCTCATCGGAGGACGCCGAGACGACTAAATTGATCAAAGTCCCTTGGCGCGGGTGATACGCGCACCGACGGCTTTGAGTTTTGCATCAATGTGCTCGTAGCCACGGTCGATATGATAGACGCGGTTGACCTCGGTCGTGCCTTTTGCCATCAATCCGGCAATGACCAGTGCTGCCGAAGCCCTCAAGTCGGAAGCCATGATTGGAGCTCCTTGGAGTTCCTTGACCCCTTTGATAATGGCTGTGGCACTTTCCATTTGAATGTCCGCACCCATGCGCTTGAGTTCCGCCACATGCATAAAACGATTCGGAAATATTTTCTCAGTCACGACACTGATTCCATTGACCATTGTCAGCATGGCGACCATCTGAGCCTGCATATCCGTCGCAAAGCCGGGATAGGTTTCTGTCACAATCTCCGTGGATTTCAACTCGCCATTGGGTTGCACGGTCACGGTAGAACCCTCCACGAGCAATTCCACATTACAATCTTTGAGCGTGTTAAAAAGCGAGGTTTGATGCTTCGGCTCAATTCCTTTCAGGAGCAATTTGCTCCGGGTGGCAGCGGCGGCAACCAGAAAAGTGCCTGCTTCAATGCGGTCGGGAATGACATTGTGCTCCGCTCCGTGGAGTTCCTTGACCCCGATGACTTCAATCCTCCGGGTGCCTGCTCCTTGTATCCGCGCTCCCATGCTGATCAGGAAATTCGCGAGGTCGACGACCTCGGGCTCACAAGCGGCCTGCTCGATCACCGTGACCCCTTTGGCCAGGGTCGCCGCCATCATGATATTCCCTGTGCCCAGAACTGTGGAGCCGAATTTTCCCCCCATGTTAATTTCTGTGCCGATGAGCTCTTTCGCTTTGGCATGGACATCGCCACCCTCGGTATTGACTTCCGCACCCAATCCTTGAATCCCGCGCAAATGGATGTCAATGGGGCGGTCTCCGATGACACATCCGCCGGGCATGGAGATTTTCACCTCCAGATTTCGCGCAAGAATCGGTCCCAAGACACAGATCGACGCGCGCATCTTGCGGACGAGATCGTAAGGTGTCGTCGATGAAACTGTCGTCGCCTCAATGACAGCGGTATTGCCTTCAAAACTCACACTCGCACCCAGGAAACGCAAGATGTCCAACATGAATCGCACATCACTCAAGTCCGGGACATTGTGCAAAATACACTTTTCTTTTGTCAGCAATGTCGCTGCCAAAATGGGCAGTGCCGAGTTTTTCGAGCCGCTGACTTGTATTGTCCCGCTTAGGGGAACTCCGCCTTCAATGACAAATTTATCCATGAACTGAGATAAATGCCTGTTTCCGTCTTGAACGGAAAGAATATTTTTCAGCAAAAATGGAAAAAGACTGATGCTGAACCGGCCACCTAGGGCTTTTGTCCCAGAGCAATCCGGTCAAAGCCATTCATGTCCGGCAGGATATCCGCTTGCCTGAACCCCGCATTTTCCAAGAGTCCCTTGACCCGGGAACCTTGATCGTGACCGATTTCGAGAACGAGCCACCCGCCCGCCTCAAGGAAGCCCAAGGCTTTTTCCGTAATTTTCCTCATGAAATCCAGACCGTCATCTCCCCCGTCCAAAGCTCCGTCCGGATCAAATTGCACTTCAGGAGAAAGGGTCGAAATCACCGCCCGTGGAATATAAGGAGGATTGGAAATAATCAGGTCAAATGATCCCTGAATCCGGTCAAACAGGTCCGACAGACAAAACTCAATCCGGGAAAGGTCATCCAGATTTTTTTCGGCATTCTTGCGTGCCATCCCCAGTGCCGCCTCTGAAATGTCGGATGCCGTCACATTTTGAACCGCCGGACATTCCAGCAACAATGTAATGCCGATGATGCCACTGCCTGTGCACATGTCCAAGACGCGCAATTTGCTCTTGTCCGCGGAAGCACCATCCTCCACCAACCCGCGCAATTTGCCCAGGGTGGCCTCGACGACCTGCTCTGTTTCCGGACGGGGGATCAGGACATCCGGACTCACATGAAAATCACGCCCGTAAAAGGCAGCCACCCCCGTGATGTGCTGGAGGGGAATTCCTGTCGCCCTTTTTTTGACCATCTCGCGCAAGGGCTCCAGCTCCGCGTCGCTGAGTTCGCGCTCAAACTGCAAATAGAGATCAAGACGTTTGAGATTCAAATGATGCGCGAGGAGCAGCTCAATCTGCAAACGCGGACTGGTGATACCCTTTTTTTCAAAAAAAGAAGTTGTCGAGTTGATCACGTCGAGGATGCGCACGGGCAGATGTATAATCCCAGACTCTCCAAAAAACAATCAGGAAAGGTTGGAGAACTTTTCTTCCAAGTGTGTTTGCACAAGGGTGGAGACCATTTCATCAATGTCCCCTTCCATAAAATTCGTCAGATTGTAGAGGGTCAGATTGATCCGGTGGTCGGTGACGCGGTTCTGGGGGTAATTATAAGTCCTGATTTTTTCATTGCGGTCGCCGGAACCAATCTGCGATTTGCGGTTGGCGGCGTATTTTGCCTCTTCCTCCTCGATCTTTTTCTCGAGCAAACGGGAGCGCAAGACATTCATTGCCTTTTCTTTGTTTTTCGTCTGGGAACGCCCGTCCTGACAACGCACCATAACCCCTGTCGGCTTGTGGATGATTTGCACGGCGGAATCAGTGGTATTGACCCCTTGCCCGCCCGGTCCACCGGAACGGCACACGCTGATCTCCAGGTCATTCGGGTTGATGACCAAATCGACGTCCTCCGCCTCGGGCAGGACGGCGACTGTGGCGGCACTCGTGTGGATACGGCCTTGCGCCTCGGTCGCGGGGACACGTTGAACACGATGCACTCCGCTTTCAAAACGCAATTTCTGGAAAATATTTTCTCCCGTTACCAAAAAGATGATTTCCTTGTAACCGCCCAGATCGGAGGGATTCGAGTCCATCGGCTCGAGTTTCCACCCTTGGGTTTCCGCATAGCGCGTGTACATGCGGAAAAGATCGGCGGCAAAAAGCGCCGCCTCAGTCCCTCCGGTGCCCGCCCGGATTTCGACAATCGCATTGCGGTCATCCGTGGGTTCAGGCGGGACGATGCCCAGACGCAAATCCTTCAGCAGCTTCGCCTCTTGCTCTTTGAGAGGCTCGATCTCGGCTCTCGCCATTTCAGTCAGATCAGGATCACTGCCATCATCGATGATTTCCTGGTTTTCCCTCAGGTTTTTGACTGTGGTCTCCCAGCGGTTCGCGAGCTCAACGAGTTTTTTGAGACGCGCATGTTCCTTGCCGAGCTCCTGCATCTTTTTAGAGTCACCACAGATCACCGGATCACCGAGTTGTTGCTCGACTTCGGCATATCGTTTGCGGAATTTATCGACTTGGAAATTCAGATCCATGTGGGTTTATCCGGGGGTAAAAAATGCGAAATGATGACGGCAATAAAAAAGGTGTTTTCAGGGGATTTTGTCCCGTGAAAACACCTTTGCCGGTTTCAAAAGCTAGGCTTTGCGTTTCTTGCGGTCTGTCGTCGCACCGAAGCGGCGGGTGAATTTCTCCACACGACCTGCGGTATCGACAAATTTCTGTGTGCCAGTAAAGAAAGGATGGCAGGCGGCACAAATACCCAAACGCAAATTGTCTTTTGTCGAGCGGGTTTTGTATGTGGCCCCACAGGCGCAGGTGACAACTGTTTCTTTGTATTCAGGATGGATTTCCAATTTCATATTCTTACCTTCAATTAAGTTCAAACTTGGGATGGGAAAGAATATCGGTGTGCCACAGCAATTCAAGCGAAAATATCATTTTTTTATCATGCCAGTGAGCCTTGCTCCATTTTTGATTGTCAGAGATGCTCCTCCCTGCACAACTGTTTTTATTTTACATTGACGCTCCTCTCGTTTATTTTTCTGCGCGTGAACTCATCCGTTACTGCTCTTTTCTGCCTGCTCGTGAGCCTGTCTTTTCTTCAAGGAAAAGCCAAGATTGACTCCATTGAAAACACCGGCCCTCTTCCCTCTCAAAAACCGGAAATCATTTATGTCCAGAGTTTTGCACTGGACTCCGAAACAGCAAGTCCTGACCAAGAAAAAACCGGCATTTTGGGGCGGCGCCAAGGAATCCTCGGAAATCGATTAGGCAATGGCAAGCAAGACCCCGCCGAAAAGACGGCTGAACTGACCACAGGCATCCAACAAGCCATCATTTCGAGCCTCAACGAGAGCGGTTACGTCGCCCAACCCGACGATCTCATGTCAGGAAACAAGACCAATGTCTGGCTGGTCAAAGGCGAATTCACCGAGGTCGATAGTGGAAACCGGATCCAGCGCGCGGTCATCGGCTTTGGCGCGGGCAAAGCGCAAATGGAAACACAAGTGCAGGTCTATGACTTGAGCCGCAGCACGGACGAGCCTTTCCTTGTGATGGGTTCTCATGCCCAAACGGGGCGCGCCCCGGGTGCCGTGCTGATGATGAATCCCTATGTTCTCATTGCAAAATTCGTCCTGTCAAAAAATGCCGACAAAAAAGAAGTTCGCAAAACGGGCAAACAAATTGCCGATGCCCTCGTGAAAGCCGTCAATCAAACCGATCCCCCTACTCCCTCTCAAACAACGCAAGGAACAACCCCATGATCATCATCAAAATTATATTTGCCATCATCCTTCCGCCCGTCGCAGCCGCGCTCCAAGTGGGGATCACCACCCACTTTTGGATTAATCTCGCGCTCACTCTGCTGGGATGGTTCCCCGGTTGTATCCATGCGCTGTGGCTCATCTTCACGAAAAAAACGGCTTGACCCGTGTAGGACATTTGTCCTGCCGTCACTGATCAAACACCCTTGAGATTGTCGGGGAACTTCTTCCCCGCGCAATTTGCTTCGAGGTGGAGGAGCAAATTGCCCAGGGATTCATCCATGTGAATGATTTCACTGTCTGCCGGGCGAATGAATCCCTCCTCCCGCATTTTGCCGAAAAAATCCCGGAGCAAATTGTAATACCCGTTCACATTCCAGAACGCCGCGGGTTTGCGGGTGAATCCAAGTTGAATCCATGTCAGGCATTCGGCGATCTCCTCCAGAGTCCCGAGTCCGCCGGGCATCGCCAGAAAGGCGTCGGCGAGATCGGCCATCATGGCTTTGCGCTCGTGCATGGAGTCCACGATGTGCAATTTGCTCAGGCCCAAGTGCGCCCATTCCCGCTCGACCATGGAACGCGGAATGACCCCCACGACCTCGCCGCCCGCTTCCAGACTGGCATTCGCCAGCTCACCCATGAGCCCCACATTGCCCGCCCCATAAACAAGCCTTATTTTACGCGCCGCCAGCAACCGACCCAGTTCCTGTGCCGCCGCGACATACACAGCATCCACATTTCTCATCGACCCGAGATAGACGCACAGCGATTTCATAAAACTTTCATTGCCTCGTCGGTCATGCTGAGAGTGAATTCGATATCCTGCTCCGTGTGGGCGAGGGAGACAAATCCCGCCTCAAATTGTGAGGGCGCCAGATAGACGCCGCGGTCGAGCAGGCCGTGGAAAAATTTTGCAAAACGGGCGGTGTCGGCTTTTTTCGCCTCGCGCAAATTGCGCACGGGGCCGTCGCAGAAATAACCGCAGAAAAGGGAGCCGAATTGTTTTCCGGTGAAAGGAATGCCGCGCTTCCGCGCAATTTGCGCCATTCCGGTGGCAAGTTGCGCGGTCAATTCATTGAGCCGGGCGAAATTCTGCTCCTTGTCCGGGCTGAATAACTCCTTGAGATTGGCCTCACCCGCCGCCATCGCGAGAGGATTTCCTGAGAGGGTTCCGGCCTGATAAACGGGGCCGAGTGGCGCGAGGCGATCCATGATGTCCGTCCGCCCGCCGAATGCCCCGACGGGCAGCCCCGCGCCGATGACTTTGCCGAAACAGCTCAGGTCGGGTTTCACTCCAAAAATCTCCTGCGCTCCGCCGGGGGCGACGCGGAATCCGGTCATCACCTCGTCAAAAATCAGCACGATTCCTTCCCGCGAACACAATTCGCGCAGCCCCTCCAGGAAACCGGGTTCAGGCAGATAAAGCCCGGCATTGGCAGGAACGGGCTCCAGAATGATCGCGGCAATTTGCGCGGGGTTCGCGGCGACCATTGCGGTGACCGCATTGAGGTCATTGAAGGGCGCGGTGAGCGTGAGCGCCGCGAGGGCGGCGGGAACCCCTGCGCTGTCGGGTTGTCCGAGGGTTAATGCGCCACTGCCAGCTTTCACGAGCATCGAGTCGGCGTGTCCGTGGTAGCAACCCTCGAACTTGATGATTTTGTCCCGCCCGGTGAATCCCCGCGCCAGTCGAATCGCCGACATGCACGCCTCGGTGCCGGAATTGCAAAACCGCACTTTCTCGACGGAGGGCACATTTTCCACAACCATTTTCGCCAGCGTAATCTCCCGGGGGTTGGAAATGCCGAAGCTGGTGCCTTCCTTGAGCGCTTCCTTGAGCGCTTTGAGAATATTCGCATTCGCATGGCCCAGTATCGCCGGGCCCCAAGTGCAGACATAGTCGATATACTCATTCCCATCGACATCAAAAACCCTCGAACCCGCCGCGCGCCGCGCGAAGAAGGGTTCGCCCCCGACCCCCCGAAAGGCGCGGACGGGCGAGTGAACCCCGCCGGGAGTGTATTTCAGGGCTTCTTCAAACAACTTGTGTGAGAGGGAATAATTTCGCGCCATAAGAGAATCAAATCATAATGCCCGCGTTTCAACACGCCAACATCTATTTCCGGTTCCCGCGAAAAGTTTTAACCGCAGAGGCATGCCGTCTTCAGAAAGAGATATGCAGAAGGTTTTAACCGCAGATGGCACGGATGAACACAGATTTAAAATTTTGTGAAGCCTCTCGCTGGTTTCGAATCATGGACGTTGGGGTTTGCCACAAGCCAGAAATCGGGAAATGACAATAGTGAAGCAATTTGCCCTAACGTCGGCCACCAGCCACGAACTTATGCAAGTTGACTGGACTGACATGGTTAGACCTCTTTTTTATTGAGATTGAATAGATTAACTCGTCCAAAAAGATCATCTACTGGCACGCCATCCTGCTTATTGTAGTAATGTTCGGGATATGGCTTGTAAGGTCCCCTGATGTATGGATTGGAGTTCTGATCGATGGCAACTATGAAAATATATCCTTTTCCTGACTCATCGACATCATGATCTCTGGTGACAAGCAACTCGCCTATAGCTTTTACCCCTCCTTTTACATTCTCTGGTTTGACATAGCCTGAGATATAGCAATCTCTGATTGGATTTGGAAAGCCGTTTGCAATTCTAGCCGGCAAGGCTTCTGCCGGGTAGGGCCAAAGGTAGCCTGGGCT
>CAYTAI010000044.1:0-14005 GCA_964435715.1 uncultured Verrucomicrobiota bacterium
GACGATGTCCTCGCCGTAAATTGCCTTGGTGCCGGATTTGCTTTTTGCGGGATCGCCGCCGTCATCGGTGAGATTGTCTCCGATGCTGTAAACGTAGAAGCTCGCGCCGTCCTTGCGGTATTTGAGAGGCTTCCCATCAAAAGGGTCGAGCGGGATGGATTCAATGAATTCCGGCGCAATTTGCCCCAGTGAATCCGGGAGTTTTTTGTGTTTCAAGCGGTAACGTTCCACAGCGAGCGCGGTTTCGGCAGTGCAAATCTGGGCGGCATCAATTTGGTATCTGGTCGCCGATTTGCTGACCGCAGGGATCACCATTTTCGGCATTGGACAAAAAACAGAGAGCTTTTGTGTTTGATCTTCAATTTTTTGAAATTCATTAAATTGCTCAGGATAGGGCAGTCTGGATGCCTCGATGAGTTGATTGTAAATCTCGACAGTTTTAAGGAAGTTCAAGTCCCAGAGGCCGGTAATACGAATCAACCACTCCAGTAAATGCTGTAATCCTTTTTTAGTATAATATGAAGCCCATTCTTTTGGGAGACGGATCGAAGGAGGTGAGCTGGGGGTCGAGAGTGAACCGATAAAAGCAAGGTCAGCAAAACTCTGCTGGCTCAAATAAAAATCACAGAGACCGGATAGCTCAGCCTCTATTGTTTTCGCCGAAAAATTCGTGAGCGACATGGATGCCAATTGAGCTTGTAGTTGCATTAATTCGTCATGGCCAAATTCGATTCTTTGCGTGGCATCCAAAAGCGAACTCAAGGATATGGAGTTTATTGCAATTCGAATGAGATGGGAGATCAAAGGTTTTTCGTTCCTGTAAAGAGAGTCGAACCGGAGATTGTCCATCAATGACTCAAAAGTTTTTTTTGGATTTTCTTTAACCGCGTAATAAGCGGATCTCATTTTGAGTGTGTTGACGGCAACTCGAATTTGCATCAGAGGAGAAAAGTTGGCATGCAAAAGTCCCTTGGAATAATCAACCGGAAAGAGGCTCTCCGGCAGTTGGAGCGCTTTGTGCATGTCCGCAAATTGCTTTTCATTGAGCGCGAGGAATTCGCCGACTTTTTCCAAGACCTCGGGGGAAGGGGAGGGGGTCTTGAAATAATTGAATTCATCCGAGATTTTTGAAGTGATATTTCGGTCTCTAAACAAAGAAACCGGCTCGAATCGGATATTGTTATATGCTTTTAAAAATTGCACCGCAGCATTTTGCTCGTCGGGGATTTGGGGCAGTTGCGCGATGAATTCCGCCGCCGTGGTGGCGATGCCGCGTTCGCGCAAGGCGTAGATTTCCTGATGAACCTTCCACCAGAGCAGCATTCTCAATCCCACGAGAACCAGAACTAAAACGAAAAAGCCGACGGCGACTTTCATCCAGAAGGGGGAGGGTGATTTCATGAGGGATTTCATTTTGTGCGACTTGCAGCGGGGAATCAATCATTAAACAGGAGGGATAGAGAGCCACAAAAAGCACAGAAGTCTCAAGAGAATTGAAAAGCGGATCACCACGAAGCAAACAGGAATTGTTTCTCGCCAAGCCCGCAAAGTGATGGATGAATTGCGGATTCGCGTAATTCGCGGATGAATACAGTTTTTCTCATTGGAGGGCACAAGCTCCCGCTTGTCCCATTTGTTCATAAGCTGCCACAAAGCGCACGAAGATCACGAAAAAGGTGGATATTGGGACGAGCAGGAGCTCATTCCTCCCATGGACGATTGGATGAACCCATCAAAACACAATGCCGGAGCGCACGCCCACGGCGAAGGCGTTGGGAATCCGGGTTTCGCGGTCGGGCGGGGTGAGTTCCCCTGCGGGATTGATGATGTATTGGAGGGTGGGCTGGACATACCACCACGGGGCGAGATTGATCTGGTAGGTCAGTTCGATCATGGATTCGGTTTGGATGAGGCGGTTTGTCGGGTTGGCCGGGTCGCCATTAAAATCGCGGATGCGGTCATTGAGAATGTCGGAGTAATTCTGCATCGCCAGAGCAATGCCGATGACATCCTGCCTCCTTCCCGGAATCAGCCCCTTGTAACTGGCGCCCATGTCCGTGTAGAGCGAGACCGTGCTGGTTTTGTCAGGGCCCCCGGCGATTCGCCAGAAAAGGGAAAGCCCTTGATCGCTGTCTTTGACCGGACGATAAACCATCTGGTCTGCGATGAAATACACGCCCCAGGAACCGCGGTTTATGCGCGGGCCGGAGTCGGGTTCGCCATCCCCGTCAATGTCGCGGGCGGGGTCGTCGAGGGGCAGGCCATTTGCGTCAAAACGAAAATCCTCGAAACGTCCCGTGTGAACCCAGCCGCCGAGCTTATACGAGCCCGGCAAACCCGTGGCATTTTCCCCTTGATTGAGCAAGTAGCCGATTTCATTGATGATGAAGACGCCGTCGTCATTGAGATTGAAGTCCACCCCGTGTTTATTGTTGCCCGCCTGATCGCCCACGTCGCCCTCGAAAACCGCACTCATCAGGTAGAACTCTTCCACAGGCTGGATTTTCAAGCGTGTGCCCAAGCCTGCGACCGGATAAGCCGGGCCGCCATTGGGGAGATTTGAGGCGAGATTATTTCCCCAGCCGAATGTGCCGCCGAGGAAAAGCCCCGCTGTGTCGCTGATGAAAAATTCATCGTCCGCGGCAAGTTGCCCCACGCGCAGGGAGAGTTTCCCGTCGAGCGCCTCCTGCTGGAGCCACAGTTCATAGAGACGAACCGTTTCATACGCTGAGATGTTGCTCGAATCATAACCACTGCCCGTGTAACGCCCCGGCCCGCCGCTGTCGGTGTCGGAATTGTGGGGAATCAGGGTGTTGACCCTCATGCTGCCGCCACTCCAGCCGATCATCTTTTCAAAGTCGAATTCCACTGCCGCCTCAAAAAGCCCCTGATACAGAAATGCCTGACTCTCGCCCCCGGAGGCGAAGGCGCACCCCTCGGCGGTGTAGGCGAGTTCGAAGTCAAAACCCTTTTCCTGCCATTGCGCGCGCGTCCCACCCCAATCGCTGAGAAGATAATCGCGTTGCCAGATGGTTTTGGCCCGGTCATGGGTAATGGTTTCGAGGGATTTGTCCGAGTGCGTGGATTCTGCGCTCAGTGATGATGAGAAAGAGAGAATACACGCCGAAGAGGAAAGGACTAATATGATTTTCATAAAGTCGGTAGTCATTGAATTTGCTGGAACATAAAAAATTTTAATATTAATGCAATTTTATTGTTATAGTAATTTAATTGCTTTAAATAAAAGTTTCATATAATAAAGTTAGAATAGACTAACTTTTAATAAAATCTTGTAAATAACAAAATGGATAGGAAGTTAAAATATTTTTAGCCTTTAAGATTTGTTCATCAATAGAGTTTAAATTCCATTATCGTCTTGACAAATATTCGAAGGAGTTGTTGTGTGCTCCCGTGAAATTAACCCGTCCTGTGAAAATGGTTTTGTCCCTTTTCGTCGGGGTATCGTTTTTATTGCTCTCCTTGTTATCAGGGGTTGCAGGGTTAGCCCAGTCTCACAGTGATATTTATCATACCAGCGGCTCGGACGCTGGAGACCATGATCATCACACGACTCCCGATAAGGATGGGCAGCCCCATCATTGCCATGGATTTTGTTTTTCCCACGGAGCGTCGGCTCTGCCTGTCGAGACCTTTTGTTTTAATAGTGTTGCATCCACATTCCGGATTGTCACCATCATCCACGATTCCGTACCGGATGGCCCCGTGCAATCCATCGACTATCCTCCGCAGTTGTCTTGATTTTCTTCTGTCTTCAGGCGGGTCAGAGCTTTTAGACCGTCTTGAGATGCTTATCTCGGATTACACACGGGTGAATTGTGTAATGAATCATTTTTTGAAGGTGTTTATGGCTAGGTCGATTATCGTTTTATTTTTTATATATTTGTCCTTATCGCATCAGATGAAGGCTTGTGACGCATTTGAAATCGAGGTGGTCACATCCAAAACTGGCACGATATCGCATGTGCAAGTCCGACATAATAACAAGTATGTTTTGGTGAGTGGCAGTGCCAGACGCAATCACGGATACTCATCTTATTCCGGGGGACATATCGATATTAAACTCATCACTGACAACGGAAAGATACTCCTGACAAAAAGCGAAAAAATAAAATTCCAGTCCAATTCCGGCAGGGGAGGCTCAAAAAAGCAGGGGTCCTTTTCCGTTTCGTTGCCTTCGGAAAGCCTAAAACGAGTCAAGGTCATGAGTCTACAGTATTATTCGGGTTTACACACATTTCATAAAACCAAAGAAAAAAACAAATGAATATAAATCCTCTCCTTATCTTGATGGCGGTATCTTCCATCATGGCGGTAAATTCAGGTCTCCGGGCTGAATCAAATCTCACACCGGGCACCGTAGAATATCTCGCCAATGAAGCTTTGGCGAAGAATGCGGAGCTACAGTATTATCAGGAAGAAATCTCAGTCATGCAGGGGCAAAGACGCCAAGCCGGACTGTGGAAAAATCCTGAGATGGAAATGGAATACGGGAAAAGACAGACTACCGATGGCGCGGGTATTTTGCAGGGAAATGGTTTTACCCGTGGCATTGCAATCCGGCAAACCTTTGAATTTCCCGGAAAAGGCGCTTTACGCAAGGCGGTGGCGGCAAAGAATGTTGAAATGGCCCGGATCGGGCTGGAACAATTTAAAACCAGTTTGGTCGGCCAAGTGCATTTGCTCTCGCTGAAGTATGTTGCGGCCAGTGAAAACGCACGGGAAGCTCAAATCATTGAGGAGCGCGGACAAGACATGATCAGTCTCTTCAAGAGTCGTCCTCTGACTGGGCCTCAATCCTTGATTGAGCTCCGACTCATCGAGTCCAGCCTCGTCGAGTTCCAGAGACACTCCGCGCAATTTGCCCAAGAAAAGGAGGAGTTGCGCCTTCAGATTAATGCTTTGCTGGGACGCCCGGATTCGTTCCCGCTGGTCATTGACGCGACAGGGGGACTCCTTTCCTTTAATGGAGACCGGGAGAAAATGGTTTTGGCGGCATTAAACGGAAATCACCTTCTGAAAATCCGGGCTGTTGAAATCCAGCGTGCGGTGAGTCAGACGGCGGGAGCCAAGCTTGAGGCCATGCCCGATTTTCTCGTGGGTCCCTTTTACTCAGAGGATGATGCCGGGGAAAAAGAAATCAATGTCGGGATTTCCCTTTCCTTGGATTTACCGGTTTGGGACAGGAACCAAGGGAATATTGATGCCGCCCGTGCGCGGGAACGCCAAGCCACGGTCCTCTTACTCGACGCGCGTCGCAAGATCGAGCAACAGGTTCTCCAATCATACCGTGCCTATTCCTTTCAATCCGATTTCTTGATGAAAATGTCGCCGGCAAAGATTAATGAACTCAAGGAAGCCGCTGATCTGGCCGACCGCCAGTTCAGGTTGGGAACTATCTCAGCCCCGCTTTTCATCGACATGCAAGAGGCTTACTTGAAGGCATTTCTCATCCGACAGGAAACTAAAATCGAGGCATGGAAGAGCCTTCTCGATCTGCGCTTATTGAGTGGCGGAGAGTTGCCGGTTCAGAAAAGGGAGGAAAAATGAAATATTTAATCTATGCCGTCGGCGCATTGTTTTTAATCGCTGGTTGTGGGAAAAAGGTGTCAGATCAGTCTGAGAAACCTCCCGCCAAAAGTAGTCACGGCCACGGGGAAGAAGAAGGAGAAGGGGCGGATTTTTTCGCAGGTAAGGGAATTGTTTTGCTCGATGAAACCAAGCAGTCCATCGGACTCGAACTCATCGAAGTAACTCAAAAAGACATGACCACCGACATTGCTCTGTCCGCGCAAGTTTATCGCGGCGCGGGTGAGCAGTCCCGTAAACACAGCGGGGAAAGATCGGGTATGGCTTATGCAAGTGCCCGCTGCCCCGCGCAAGTTGCTTCGCAACTCAGGCCGGGGCAAACCTTGGTCTTTAATTCCGCCGATCACGCGGACAAGTCTCATGCGGGGACAATCTGGAAAATTCCCGGTGCCACTTCCCCTGACTCCCGTGAAGCGGAAATCTTGCTCGAACTGGCCGATCCCGACAAGAGTCTGTCGATCGGTGCTTTTGTCGAGGCAAGTATTCCGTCATCGATTCAAAGTAAGCCCGTCATCAGCATTCCCCGCTTTGCCCTGCTCAAAACGGCTCAGGGCGTATATGTCTTTGTCGAAAACGGGGGATACCTTTTGAGGACGGAAGTCCAGACGGGCATTGAGCACGGCGAGGATATAGAAATCACCAGCGGACTTTATGAAGGTGATGTCATCGCGGTCAAACCCGTGGAAACCCTTTACATGATCGAACTCCGTGCCACAAAAGGCGGGGGACATTGCCACTAGAAAGAAAAAGTATGATTAATTCTATTATTGAATTCTCCATGAGACAGCGGGCTTTTATCTTGCTGGCCACACTTATCATGCTCGTGATTGGAATCAGGTCGGCTTTTATCCTGCCCATCGACGCGGTGCCGGATATTACCAATGTGCAGGTGCAGGTGAATACCGAGGTGAAAGGGTTCGCCCCGGAGGAGATTGAAAAACTGGTGACTTATCCGATTGAAATGGAGATGACGGGCATCCAAGGTTTAAGCGAATTGCGTTCCCTCTCAAAATTCGGACTCTCCCAAGTGACTTTGGTTTTTGAAGAAGGCACGGATATTTACCGGGTGAGGCAACTGGTCAGTGAAAGATTGCAAAATGCGCTCGATGACCTTCCCCCCGGGGTGAGTCCCAAGCTGGCGCCGATCACGACGGGGCTGGGGGAGATCTATTATTATGTCGTGGAATTCAAAAAAGATTACATCGGTCCGAATAAACCTGAGGGCAGGTATGAGCAGCTCATGGAGCTCAAGCTTATCCATGACTTTCTCATCAAACCCCGGCTCCGGGCGATTCCCGGTGTGGCCGAGGTGAATGCCTCCGGGGGCTACGAAAAACAAATTATCGTCTCATCCCGTCCGGAAAAGCTTCTGTCCGTCGGATTGACATTCAAGGATGTGGCGGATGTGATTGCTGAAAATGTCGAAAATGCGGGCGGCGGTTCTGTGCAAATGGCGGGGGAACATCTGAGTATTCGCACGGATGGGCGGGTCACCTCCGCAGAAGATATCGCCGGGCTACCCCTGAAATTTCGCGGTGGCTCGAAAGTTATTCTTGTCGGGGATGTGGCCGAGGTCGGTATCGGGAGCAGTGTGCGAACGGGTGCCTCGACCTACAACGGGGAGGAGAGTGTGCTCGGAGCGGTGCTCATGCTCGCGGGTCAGAATAGCCGGATCGTGGCTAAACGTGTGTCCGAGCAACTCCCAAAAATCCAGACTGCTTTACCGGAAGGTGTCGAGATTATCACGGTTTATAACCGGATGAGTCTGGTCGAGCAAACGATTCGCACGGTGGAAAAAAACCTGGTCGAAGGAGCCATTCTGGTGATTGTCGTGCTCCTTTTGTTGTTAGGAAATTGGCGGGCGGCCTTGATTGTTTCCGCGGCGATCCCTTTGTCTTTTCTTTTTGCCATCACGGGCATGGTGCAGTGCCGGGTCTCGGGCAATCTCATGAGTCTGGGCGCGGTGGATTTCGGCCTGATTATCGACGGGGCGGTGGTGATGGTGGAGAATATAATCCGGCATCTGGCTCATAGGCAGAGCCAGCTAGGCCGTGTCTTAACAGTCAAAGAACGTTGCCACGAGGTTCTTGTCTCCGCCAAAGAGGTGGGTTCCCCGATGTTTTTCGGAGTGCTCATTGTGACCGTGGTGTATATCCCGATCCTAGCCCTGACGGGTATTGAAGGCAAAATGTTCAAGCCCATGGCGATCACGGTCATGCTGGCTTTGGGTGGAGCATTGGTTCTTGCCCTGACATTGATGCCGGTGCTGTGCTCGTATTTTTTGGGAGGAAGAATCGAGGAGAAGGACAGCCGGCTTGTCACCTTTTTCAAGGGGATTTACACGCCGTTGCTCTCAACCGCCTTTAATCTTCGTTGGACATTTGTCACGGGCACGGTGGTGCTCTTCGCGTTGTCCCTGCTCATTTTTTCCAGAATGGGCCGGGAGTTTATCCCCCAGCTCGATGAAGGTTCCTTTGCCACGCACATGATCAGGACGACAAGCATCGGACTGGATAAATCCGTGGAAATGCAAAAACTCTCGGACAAATTGCTCTTGGAGAAATTTCCCGAAGTCACCCATACCTTCAGCCGGATTGGAACTGCCGAGGTGGCCACAGACCCCATGGGAGTGAATGTCGCGGATTCCTACATATTTTACAAGCCGAAGAAAGAATGGACGAAAGCCAAGTCCAAGGAGGAACTTGCGAATCTAATGAGTCATGAACTGGGCATTCATGTGCCCGGACAGGCTTATCTCTTTTCGCAACCCATCGAGATGCGGTTCAATGAAATTCTGGAGGGCACCCGCGCGGATATCGCCGTGAAAGTCTTTGGAGAGGATTACGCGGAGATCGAACGCATCGCGACGGAAGTCCGGGAGCTTCTGGAGAAGGTGCCGGGGGCGGAGGATGTGGAGTTCGACGCCTTGGGCAAGGCTCCCCTGCTGGATATTACCCCGGACAGGGAGGCGATGAAACGCTACAATATCCATGCCTCCGAGATCAATAACGCGGTGTCCGTGGCACTCGCGGGTGAAGAGGCGGGCTTGATTATTGACGGGAACCGACGTTATCCGGTGGTTGCCCGTTTGCCCGAGGATATCCGCAACCGGGTGGATATGATGAAAATGATTCCTATTCGAACCTCCGACGGCGGGCTGGTCACGCTAGGGCAGGTCGCCACTTTCAAGGTCTCTGAAAAGGTCAATGCGATCACGCGCGAGCTGGGACAACGCCGTGCGGCGGTGATGGTCAATCTCCGGGGTCGTGACATGGGCAGCTGGGTCGATGAGGCAAAATCTAAAACCGACCGGATCAAGCTCCCGCCGGGATACCGGATCGAATACGGAGGACAGTTTCAGAATTATATAGAGGCCTCCCGACGGTTAACGGTTATTGTTCCGATGGCGCTGGGTCTGATTTATCTTCTGCTTTTTTTGAGCTTTGGCTCCTTAAGACAGGCAGCACTGGTCTTTCTTTGCATTCCACTGGCGGTGACAGGCGGGGTATTGGCGATTTGGTTGCGCGGGATGCCATTTACCATTTCTGCGGCGATCGGGTTTATCGCGCTCTCAGGCATCGCCGTCCTCAATGGCGTCATGCTGGTGAGCTTCATCAATCAGCTCCGGGAACAGGGCAGGTCCATCCGTGAGGCTGTGCTGGAAGGCACTCTGACCCGGCTCCGTCCGAAGCTCATGACGGCATTGGTGGCCGCATTGGGTTTTCTGCCGATGGCCATCGCCACGGGTGCGGGTGCCGAGGTGCAAAGACCGCTCGCCACGGTTGTCATCGGCGGGATTATTACTTCCACTTTTTTAACCCTGATTATCCTCCCACTGCTCTATGACTGGATGGAGACTCTCATTGGGCGGCGCGGAGATCGGGTGTAATAAAAAAATACAACAAACACCCCCCCACAAAATAAGGAAATCATATGAAATTAACGATACTTAAACTCCTCACCCTCATGATGACGGTCTGCCTTGGATATGCCGGGGCTGGTCACAATCATAAAATCCCCGCCGGACCCAATGGGGGAAAAGTGTTGGAAACCCCGGTCGGACATGCGGAGTTTTTTGTCCAAGAGGATCGGAAAATCAGGATTACTTTTTTGGATGACAAATTGAAAGTCATTCCCGCCGGTAAACAAGTCGTCAATGCCAAGGCGGAAGCCAGCTCCGGCACAGTCGCTCTGGATTTTGAACGGTCAGGTGAATTCCTCGTGTCGCAGGGAACTCTGCCCGACGGAGATAAATACCGGATTGTCCTTCAAATCCGTCCGGATGCGGCGGGCAAACCCCAAAATCTCCGGATTGATTACGATGCCGACATGTGCGGGAAATGCAAACTCCCCGAATACGCCTGCATTTGTGGACACTAAGTCATTGAGCAAGGAGTGAGCAACGACTCACCTGATGTGTGCGCGAGTGCCGCTATTTGGGCTCCTCGGCGGAGCTGGATTCGCTCAAGTGTTTGGTCAGTTCATGGCGGATTTTCTCACCCGCGAAATCCAGGGTCATGACGATGACGAGAATGAAGCACAGGACGGCGGCAAATTTATTCCACATGGCAAACTCGGTGTAGGTGTGGAGATAGACCCCGATGCCGCCCGCGCCGACGTAGCCGATGATGGCGGCGGAGCGGATGTTGTATTCGATCATCCACAGGGTGTGGCTCCAGATCAGGGGTTTGGCATGGGGCCAGACGCCGAATTGGAAACGCTGGATGAATCCCGCCCCGGTGACGCGCAGGCCGTCGGCGACGCGCGGGTCGGTGGACTCGAAAGCGTCGCTGAAAAATTTCCCCAGATAGGCCATGCTGTAAAAGGTCAGCGCGATGACTCCGGCGAGGGCATTTGCCCCCACGATGGCGACCGCTAGCAGCGCCCAGATGAGGCTGGGAATGGAGCGGATGACATTAAAGAGCGTGCGGACACACCGAACCACCCACAGCGGGGCGATATTCCGCGAGGCCAGCACGGACAGGGGAATCGACAGTAGTGTCGCAAAAAGTGTCGCCAGCACCGCGATTTGAATCGTTTGCCCCAGACCCTCGAGGATTTTTGGCCAGTCGGAGAAATCCGGCGGCCAGAAGCGCGTCATGAACCGGTGCAAATTGCCCGCGTAGTCGAGTTCGCGCCCCGATCCTCTGAGCGCGGGCCATGAGAAAACCACCGCCAGAATGAAAATGATGACGGTGACATTGAGGGTGTTCAACCGATCAAAAAGACCCGGACGCTCCGGCAGGGGCGGACGGTCGCAACCCTTTCCATGATGGTCATGCGGTTCAGCGGCCATTGACTTCCATCCGCCATTTGCAGGGGTCTGTCTTGTCGAGGGTCAGCACGTAATCGGCGAAACGCTCGACGAGATTCATGTCATGCAGGACGCACAAGACAGTCATCCCATGATCGATTGTCTGGGCTTTGAGAAAATCCAGCGCGTCAATGGCGAGATCCTTGTCGAGTTGTGAGACGGGTTCGTCCGCGAAAATCACCTGGGGATTTTGCATCATGGCCCGTGCGATGGCGGTGCGTTGCTGTTCCCCTCCGGAGAGTTGCGCCAGCGGTTTATGCGCAAGAGGGAGGAGGCCGAATTGCCCGAGCAATTTGCCCGCCCGGGTTTTTTCCTCGGTCGGAAAGCCCAGCAATGTGCGCCACCACGGGTAAGCGCCGAGCGCGCCGCAGAGAACATTGTCCAGCACAGTGGTATTCGGCGAGAGCCGGAAATTTTGAAAAACCATGCCGATTTGCCGCTGGAATTCCTGTGGTTCCATCAAAGTGTCGCCCTCCGCCCGGTAAAGCACCCGGCCTTGCGCCGGAGCAATTTGCCCCGCCAGACAACTCAGCAGCGAGGATTTTCCGACACCGGAAGGCCCCACGACCGCGACAAATGCGCCTTGGGGAATCTCCAAGCGCAAATTGCTCACGAGACAGCGGGTATTGCGGTGCACACACAGGTCTTCTATTTTTAATTGGAGTCGATTCATGTCACTTGAGGAAATCAGTTATTAACGTGAAGCTATACAGATAATGTGATTCAGTCTCATTCGTCAACCGTAATTGAATAAAAAGACAAATCACGCAAATATATATAATAATATGAATACGAAATATTAAATTATCTTGATAAATGATTTAATTATTGTAATTATGGAATTTTTAAAAATTAAAATTTACTGAAGGGGAAAATATGATGATTGATTCGGATGACCAGTTGCAGTTGGCTGAAGAAAACGAAACCATGCGGCAGATATTGAATTCGGACTTGGCATGCATCTGCGTGAAGGACATGTTGGGGCAATTTGTTTTTATCAATGAAAATGATGCTGCATTGTACAATGAGCACCCGCGCAATTTGCTTGGAAAAACAGTGGAACCTTATGTGGGGCGTTTGCAGTTTTTGGAATGGCTCGAGGAAGACAATGGCATCATCCGCGGAGGAAAGCCGGTTCATTATGACTTGTATCCGCGTATGAATATGGATGGCAAGAAAATGTGGTTTGACACGGTGAAAATACCTTTGCGCGGTCGAAACGGGTATGACCGTCTCCTGGTGATCCATCGCGACATGACCGTGCTCAAAGAGACCCTCGACAAGAATGAGCAACTCAACGCGCGGCTGTATCATTCGCAAAAAATGGATGCTGTCGGGGCTCTGGCCGCCGGGGTGGCACACAATTTTAATAACCTGATGATGACCATGCTGGCTCTGACCAATAAACTGGAAGAAGAAATCCCGGATCGTCCGGATGCCCTGATTTATCTCAAGCAAATCGAAAAATCCATCCATCATGCTTCGGGAATCACCCGCAACATGGTCTCCTACGCCCATCAAAAGGAAACGGAAACCGAGATTCTGGAAATGGGGCAAGTCATCAGAGAGGTTGAAAATCTGATACGCCCGGGATTATCCTCCCGGATCACGATGAATGTGAAAACGGGGCAAGAGGAGTGTTGGATACAGGCATCACGCTCCGAGTTGCTCCAGCTTTTTATCAATCTTCTCCTCAATGCCGAGGAAGCAATCACAAAACCGGGACATATCGATTTTGTGATGTCCCGAGAGAATGACAATGTCATGGTGGAGATCAGTGACAACGGCTGCGGGATCCCGGCGTATCTGCACCAGAAAATTTTCGAACCCTTCTTCTCAACAAAGGATGAAGGCGGGGGGCGGGGATTGGGTTTATACTATGTCTATAACCTGATCCAGAAATACACGGGCATTATCCGCTTGGAAAGTGAGCCGGGGAGGGGAACGCGCTTCACGATACTCATTCCGATCAGTGACCGTTGCCCGGTCAGTTAAAAAATATATTTTTCCCGCACGACAAAAACCGGATTGGTGTTAGTGTGGGGAATGTCCGATATTTCCCGAGCTCGCGTCATGCGTGACATTGCATTTCTCGCGGTTGCTCTGGCTGCCCTGGCGTGGTTTGTTTCACGACATCCCGCGCAAGGGGATTCCTCTCAGAAAATCAAAAATCAACCTGTCAATACCATGATCACAGTCCGCTTCTTCAACCCCGACGGTTCACCGGCTGAACCCCGGCAAATTGCCCCTCTTCTCAAGACTGATGACGAATGGCGCAAATTGCTCACGCCGGAGCAATTCCGCATTTTGCGGGCGAAAGGCACGGAACGCCCCTTCTGCGGTGGATTGCTTGAGAACAAAGGCAAGGGCATTTATGTGTGCGCGGGTTGTGGCCTCCCCCTTTTCAAGTCGGACACAAAATTCGACAGCGGCACGGGTTGGCCGAGTTTTTTCCAGCCTTTTGCCGCCGAGAATATCGAGGAGGTCGAGGACAACAGCCACGGCATGAGACGGATCGAGGTCGTCTGCACCCGTTGTGACGGGCATCTCGGCCATGTGTTTCCGGATGGTCCGGCACCGACGCGCTTGCGCTACTGTATCAATGGAGAATCCTTGAAATTCATTCCCGAATCGGATTTTTCCCGCGCGGCGGCAGCGCAGCAGTAATTCATCCGCTCTGACCAGAGAACCGGTTGTGGGCACCCCCCGAGGGAGAGGGAAGTTCTGTGTGTTTGGATGCTTGCCGGATAACGGGGTTTGTTTATAGTCGGGGGCATGATTCATTTTACACTTCTTCCCGCGTCGCAACCGGACGTTTCACATCCTGTTGTTTATTTTACCGCGCAATTTTCCTCAAAAGCACCTTTTAAAGACCTTGCGGATATTTCACCGGAGGAATTCAACGGCAAGAAACTCTCGCACATCCTTTTGAGGGATGGCAAACGCAGGATTCTGGTCGTCGGATTGGGAGATGAGAAAAAAATCGATGCGGATACTTTTCGCAAGGCCGCAGGGGTCGCCGTGCGGCAACTTGCAAAAACGGGGGCGCCCCGGGCGCAATTTGTCTTGGGGGGGCGTGAACAA
>CAYTAI010000044.1:14029-20463 GCA_964435715.1 uncultured Verrucomicrobiota bacterium
TACGCGCCTGTGTGGAGGGAGTCTTGCACGGTGCCTATGAGTTCGAGCGTTTTAAAGAACCCAGCCCAAAAAAGAAAACCGGACTGGAGGATATCAGTCTCCTGGTCGCGAAAGACAAGGTCGCCGTCGCCGCCAAAGCACTCAATGAAGGACGCATCACGGGAGAATGTGTCAATCTTGTCCGGCAGATCGGCAACTTGCCCGGGAATTATATGAATCCGCCTGCACTGGCCGCCGAGGCGGTCAAACTCGCAAAAAAATACGGGCTCAAATCCACTGTCTTTGACAAAAAGAAACTTGAAGCCGGCGGATTCCGCGGAATCCTCGCCGTGGGCGGCGGCAGTGACAGCGACCCGAGGTTGATTGTGCTGGAGTATCACGGGGCAAAGGATAAATCAGCAAAACCCCTCGCACTGGTCGGCAAGGCGATTACTTTCGACAGCGGCGGGATTTCCATCAAGCCCTGGGAAAAGATGGAGGAGATGAAATTCGACAAAATGGGCGGGGTGGGTGTGCTGGGAGCCATTTGCGCGATTGCGGCTCTGAAGCTGCCGGTCAATGTCGTCGCCCTGATCCCGGCGGCAGAGAATCTCCTCGATGCCCGAGCCTATCGTCCGGGCGACATCATCACCAGTTACGACGGCAAAACCATCGAAGTGCTCACCACGGATGCCGAAGGCCGTATCGTGCTGGCGGATGCGATGGCGCATGCGCGGGAGAAATACAAGCCAGCGGCGATTGTCGACATGGCGACCCTGACCGGTGCCTGCATTGTCGCTCTGGGCGAATACAAAGCCGGACTTTTCAGTAATGACGAGGCTTTGCTTGAAAAGGTCAAACGCGCCTCCGCACACACGGCAGAAGCCCTCTGGCATCTCCCGGTCGGACCCGAGTACCGCGAGCAAATCGCCAGTGATGTCGCCCTTGTTAAAAATGTCGGTGGACGCCTGGCGGGAGCGAGCACGGCAGCGGCTTTTCTGGAAATCTGGGCGGAGAAAACACCGTGGGTGCATTTGGACATCGCCGGTGTGGGCTGGACGACGAAAGGTCATGCATGGCAGGGCAAAGGCGCGACAGGTTACGGGGTCAGACTTTTAGTCGAGCTTGCCGCGCAATTTGCGCGGGCATAAAAAAACCCGCCCGGGATTCCAGGCGGGTTTACAGTCAATCAATGACCGGAAAAAATTTAATTGAGCCAAGGCTCGATGGATTTGAGTGCCTTGCGAACATAAGTCGAGTGCTTGAGCCCGGCGACCGTCTGGGATTGTTTCCGGCGTGCCGCCTCAGCCTCTTTCTGACCTTGAGCCGTTTTACAGGCAGCGCAGACACCATCGAATGGAGCGAGGTGGTTGAGCTCTGTGAGCCTGACGCCGCAGGATGTACAGAAAACAAATTTCGGTTTCTGGAGGACATCGACTGAAGTTGTCACCGAGAGGGTTGGAGTTGATGAAGAAGTGGACTTGACGGATGCTTTTTTAATACGATTTTTTGATTTCATAATTTAGAAAAAACAAACTGCGGTTGAAATCCCATTATATCAGTGTTATATGAAATTTCAATTGATTTGATGAAAGTTCGTGATTTTCTGTATAAATTGGCTTTTGAGAGTGGATTACACCTGATTTTATGTCTGAAAATGAGTCAAATTGTCATTCCGGCAACCTTCATGAAAGCGGGCAATTGATATCCCAAAATCGACTCATCATCGATGGCGACTGCGGGTTTTGCAGGCTTTGGGCCAATTATTTCAGGCAAATTGCGCGGGAACGCTTTGAAATCGTCACCAGTGCCGAGTCTGCCGCTTCTATCCCGCAAATTGCTCCGGAGCAATTTGCTCAATCGGTCGTTTTTATCGATACAGGCGGACGGATTTATTATGCGGCTGAGGCGTGTTTCCGGGCTTTGTCATTAAACCCCGTCTTGTCGTTTTTGGGGTGGCTTTACGGTGCATGCAAACCATTTGCCGCCGTCAGCGAGTGTGTTTACAAAATCGTCGCGGCAAACCGGTCTGTTTTTTCGAAGCTCACATTTTTGCTCTGGGGAAAACAAATTGAGGTGCCGCAGTACAATTTGCTCAGAGAATTTTTTTTGCGCGGACTCGGGTTGATTTATCTGATTGCGTTTCTGTCATTGATCCCGCAGATGCCCGGTCTTTTCGGGAGCCAAGGGGTGATGCCGGTCTCCGGATACACCGCGATGGTCGAGCAGACCTTGAACCAGCGCGGTGAGGATTTGATCAAATATTGGTATGTGCCTTCGGTTTTTTGGATTTCGCAATCGGATGTCTTTCTCACGGGAATACTCTGGGCGGGAGTCATTGCCTCGTTCCTCCTGATGATCAATATCGCTCCCGCTCTTTGCGCCGCAATTTGTTTCGGATTGTATCTGTCGATTTGTTCGGTAGGGGCACCCTTTATGAGTTTCCAATGGGACGCGCTTCTACTGGAGGTGGGTTTTCTCGCCATTCTTTTTGCGCCGTGGAAGTGGTTGCCCGGTCGCATGCCAACCGCCGCCTCGCGCGTGGTAGTGTGGCTCTACCGGTGGTTGCTTTTCCGGCTGATGCTTGCCTCCGGTGTGGTCAAGCTCACGAGCGGGGACAAAGTTTGGGCGGATTGGACGGCGCTGGACTATCATTATTTTACCCAGCCGCTGCCGGGTCCCCTGTCATGGTATGCCCACCAGTTGCCCGCATGGTTCCAGAAATTTTCCGTGGGCGGGATGTTCTTTATCGAGTTGGTCGTGCCATTTTTTATTTTTGCACCGCGCCGCCTCCGCTTTGCAGCGGGGTTGCTGCTGGCATTCCTGCAAGTGCTCATCATTCTCACGGGCAATTATACTTTCTTTAATTTACTGAGCCTTTTGCTCGTGCTTGTCTGCTGGGATGATCAGGCGTTGGAGAGGTTTTTTTCTTGGATAAAAATCAAAGGCAAAGGATTGATTTTGAAGAGTCCCGAGGTCAAGTGTGCATCAGAAACTTTTTTCAAACGCCGAATTGTCATTCCTGTGATCGCGATCTTGGTCATTTGGATGAGTATCACTCCCCTGGTCGGTTCTTTCCGGATCATGGTGCCGGGCTGGGCGTCCGCGCCCAATGCATGGTTTGGTTCATTCCGCATCGTCAATGGGTACGGCCTCTTTGCCGTGATGACGACCGAACGCCGCGAGATTGTCATCGAGGGGAGTCATGACGGGGTGGACTGGGTCGCGTATGAGTTCAAATACAAACCCGGTGATGTGAACCGGCTTCCCGCGCAAATTGCTCCATTCCAGCCGCGGCTCGACTGGCAAATGTGGTTCGCGGCACTGGGCAATTACCAGGGGAACCCCTGGTTGCTCAATCTCCAGGGACGACTCTTGCAGGGGTCTGACCCCGTGCGCAAATTGCTTGCGGTTGATCCTTTCGCAGATCGACCCCCGCGTTACATCCGCTCCGTGATTTATGATTACCGCTTCACCACGCCGGAGGAGCGGAAAAAAACCGGTGCCTGGTGGTCGCGCAAATTGCTCGGGGACTACAACCCCGTGCTGGAGTGGCGATAATAATGAATAAACATATCTTAATCTATGGGTTTTTGATTCACGCTTTATTCTGTTGGGGTTACTTGAGGGGAGAAGATAAAGAAGAGTTCAATCAGAGATTTTTTGAAGAGTGCCTCAAAAATGAGTCGGTATTTATACATAATCCTCCTGCTGAGAAGAATCCTTACGCTGGGATGGATGCCCAAGAAAAAGAAAAGAGACTTCAAAGAATATTGAAAGATGGAAGCATTTTATATCTGTGGCCGTCGGGGAGCCTGCGCCACTTCTGGACACGCAAGGATTTCAAAAATGACGGCATGCAAATGCGTTGGTATGAAAACGGGCAGATGCAAGTCAGGGAAAACTTTGATCAAGAGAAGTTGATTGAGGGAAAATATTGGGATGAAAAGGGACAACTCCTAGGAGAAGTTACTCAGGGCAATGGAGAGAGATTTCTTTTTGAAGATTTTGGCGGTAATACGCCATCGTCAAAGATTCCATATCTAAACGGCATCAAAGAAGGTGTTGAAATCAGATTTCAGGAAAATTCTAGCGGAAAAATTCATACCCAAACAGTGTATAAAGCAGGGAAAATAGTTGAAAGAGTTTCCTACTACCCGTCAGGACAGACAAATGTGGTGGAATATAATGATGACCAAGGCACGGTCAAAAAATCAGAATATTTTCATCAAAATGGATTGCTTCAAACGCTGATAGAAAAAGATAATGTGACGGGAGAGTCTGTAATCAGGTCTTACTTTGATAACGGACAGAAAAAAGCTTTTGATTCTCCGCATCAATCTGTTCGATGGAATGAGTTGGGATTGATTTTGTATCAATTGAAGAGGAAAAATGGGGTTGTTGAGGCAACGAGCTTTGATTCCCAAGGACATACCAATGGCGCGGTTCGAGCAAACAGGGGATATTTGATGACTCCGCCAGAGCGGCAAAGTGATGATGCTTGGAGCATGGATATCTATGAGGGGAATACAACGCCCGTGGATTCCATTAAAATGCCCAAGCTAAGAGTGACAGCGGGATTTTCGCCCGAGGGGCAAGTATTTGATTTTCATTCCTTGATACTTAAGGCTCCCGATAATGCGGGAATACAGTCGGGAAAAATTGAAATTATATTGCCTGAAGGTTGTCGGGCTGAATCTGATAACATTTTGAATGTTCCAGCATTAATCAGTGGAGAGGAGAAGAGTCTCGGCAAATTCAAATTTAAAGTGCCGATTTCCGGCCAAGAGTGGCAAGGGATCGTGAGTGCTCGTATTCATTTAAAAATCAAGGATTGTGATGCTGTCTATGAACAGATCATCTATCAAAAAAAAGGTTCATATCCCAAGAGTACTGTTGCCCGACCCAAAAAGCCGGATCAACCTCCTCAGAAGGTCAATATCAATCATATGAAATGGGAGAAACCTGAGATTGAAGGAAAGGAATGGGATTTTTCAAGTTTGTTAATTGGTGCTTTTGTATTTAGGGAGGAATGTTGGCTCGTATATAGAGAGCCTGCGGCTCTGCTGCATTCCATAGATAGGGGAAAGACTTGGAGTGTAAAAAGAATGATGACGGGATTCAAACCTTACGGCATGTTTCTTGATGAAAAAGGTACTCTCTACGTGTGGGGTGACAAAATAGAGAAGCAGAATCAGAAGGGTATGCCTTTTTATGTGGAATGCAGTTCTTTTCCTTATTCTCACTGGGAGGAGTTCCGAACTCCACCACTTGACTATCTGATTAATTTAAGTGTTGAAAATGGGATTATACATGTGAGGGGAATACAGATACCTACTGATGGAATTCCTGAGGGAAAAACATGGTTCGAATTGCCAAGGGCAAATTTTATTTCGGAAGATAAAATTAATTTTACTGTCATTGAAGGTAATAGCTTTTTAATGATTGGTGATATTTTCCTTGAAAAATCGATTACCTCAGGAGGCATCATTTTTATCCAAAATAATTCCTTTCTAGACCCCTCTTACACCCTTTACTTTGCGCGTGATGAGGGGGAAATGCCCCGAAATATTCTCACTGTAAGTCAGAAAGGGAAAGTTATATGGTCTAAAAATTATAAAATTGTCTGCATGGAAAATAACGGAAAAATTTTTGCCTATGTGAATTTAGAGACCGGAGTAAAAGAAGTGATTGATTTTGATGATCGCCATTTAAATGATCAGGAAAAAATCGAATTAGATACTTTCGATGATAAGGCACGCAAAATTCTCGCTGAAAATATTGATTGAGGATGGAATAAAAAAAATCCAATTATTCATTAGTCGCATTTGATTTCTCGGGGACTACAACCCCGTCCTGGAGTGGCGGCAGTAGGAGCTCAAGCCGTCTGGTGAGGCAAATTGTTTTTAGTGTTGCGCTCGCGTCCCCGGTTAATCTTCCTCGCCGAGGAGCCAGTAGTTGTACCATTTTGACCAGAGCTTTTCTTTGACGAGGCCGGCCACGGTCAGATAACTATTACTCAGGTGGTCGAAATAACCGCCGACGCGCAGGCAGGGTGTGTGATGTTGGATTTCACCAAAACCACCAAAGTCGCCATTATCATTGTAGATTTGCACCGAGTCTCCCTGTGTATTGGGTTCGTCCAGAGGTGAATCACAATATTCGCGCCAGGGCTGGTTAAAGTACTCGCGGTAGACGACGAGGTAATCATCGCCGAACTCGCGGACATAGGCGTACCGTCCCCGGCTGCTGGAGGGGGAGATACCGACCTTGTATTGTTGTTTGCCTGTGATTTCAAAGGCGATGACGCGTTTGCGTTTTTCGACGAGGTCATCTGTGATGGGGTCAAAGTAGTTTCGCACTTCGCCCTCGCCCCGGATGGGGACATCCGCTGGGAGTACCGGGCCTTCGCCAACGAAGCCGACCTGCTCATGAAACTGGCGGACAGCCCCTAT
>CAYTAI010000045.1:0-13373 GCA_964435715.1 uncultured Verrucomicrobiota bacterium
GATCGACCGTGATTCTGGTCGTGGGTGTCAATGGGGCGGGGAAAACCACTTCTTGTGCAAAGCTCGGTCACCAGTTGAAAGCCGCCGGACACAAGCCAACACTCGTCGCGGCGGATACTTTCCGTGCGGCGGCGATTGAACAACTCAAAACGTGGAGTGACCGGCTCGGGATTCATGCCGTGCTCGGTCAGTATGGTGCGGACCCGGCATCCGTCGCTTTTGAGGGAGTCTCACAGGCTATCGCGCATCAATCTTCCGTGGTGCTGATCGACACCGCCGGGCGGCTCCACAACAAGGCCAATCTCATGGCGGAACTCGAAAAAGTCCGCCGTGTCATCGCCAAAAAAATCCCGGCCGCACCGCATGAGACATTGCTGGTCGTGGACGGCTCCACGGGTTCCAATGCCCTGAACCAAGCGCGCGAATTCCACAAAATCACACCTCTGACAGGTCTCATTGTCGCCAAACTCGACGGGACAGGCAAAGGCGGTATCATTGTCGCCATCCAAAATGAACTCAATATCCCCGTCAAATTCATCGGGTTAGGGGAACAGCCCGACGACTTGCAACCCTTCCGGCCTGAGGAATTCGTCCGCAGTCTTTTTACGGAATAATACCATTCATGAATGCGAATTATAATAAACTCTTTCGGCGTTTGGAGGGCGGAACTCCTGTGACGCCACCTCGGAATAAGCCATGGTCTCGAAGGAACTCGACCCTCCATTCGGGGTTCACGCGTAGAAAATATATGCCTCATATAATTATCATTGGAATAATCAAATAGTCTCGCAGGAGCTGAACCCCCGCCGCTCGGTGTTCATACATGTAGAAAAAAATATGACGACATCCGATCACAAATACATGAGCCTAGCCCTCCGCCTTGCCGGAAAAGGAAAAGCAACTGTTTCGCCAAATCCCGCCGTCGGTGCTGTCCTCGTCAAAAACGGGAGGGTGATCGGGCGTGGTTACCACGAAAAAGCGGGGCTAGCTCATGCGGAAGTCAATGCGGTCAAGTATGCAAAATCACGCGGGGCAAATTGCGCGGGGGCGACGCTGTATGTGACGCTCGAACCCTGCTCTTCCCACGGACGCACGCCGCCCTGCACGGATATCATCAAGAGGGAGCAAATTGCGCGGGTGGTCATCGGTTGTCTCGACCCGGATGCACGTCATCAAGGGCGCGGGGTGGAAATCCTGCGTCGGGCGGGAATCTCTGTCGATGCCGGGTGCCTCGAAAAAGAGTGTCGTGAGATCAATCTCCCTTTTTTCAATGACAAGTTGCGCGGACGACCATGGTTCATTGGCAAAATCGCCCTGACCAAAGACGGAAAAATCAATGGGCAACCTCGAAAATGGATTACTGCATCCGCGTCCCGCCGTCACGCTCATGGACTGAGATACCTCGCGGATGCGATTCTGGTGGGCGCAGGAACGGTTCTCGCCGACAATCCATCCCTCACACTGCGACATGGATTTGAGGGGAAGGGCAAGGAACAACCTTGGCGTGTCATTCTGGATTCGTCCGGACGCGTCCCGCGCACGAGCAAATTGCTCACCGATGAATATCAAAAGCGCACACTCCATCTCACAGCGGGCAAATTGCACGGAAAAACCAAACACCGTCGTCAGACCCCCGCGCAAATTGCGCGGGTGCTCTACGAGCGGGGGATTCGCTCTTGCCTCATCGAGGGGGGTGCCGGGGTTTTAGAATCATTTTTCCAGGCGGGTTTAATCGACGAGTTTTATCTTTATGAGTCCACCAGGGTCACGTCTGAGTCCCCCGGCGCACTCGACGGGAGCAAATTGCGCCGTTGCCTTAAAGCAGGAAAATTCGTCAAAAAAGAGTCGGTGCGGAAAGCGGGGGATCGGATCACCCGTTATCTCTCATCCTCGTCAGCCGCATTTTTGTCGAGAATTTCCATCAGTCGCCGACGCCGGGCGGATGTGGTTCCCAAAAGGAAATAAATTCCGTAGGCGAGCAGGAAAATCAGCTGGATATCGACCATGAAAAAGCGGATCCAGAAGTAGATGGAGCAGATCAGGACAGCGGGAATCGTCGCACAAAAGGAAATCTTGATAATATCGGAGAGGGTTAAAAAAGAGCCGGTCAATTTCTCGAGTGCAAATGTGCTGGCGATAAAAAAGAAATTGATGAACCCGCTGTAAAAAAGAATCAGAAATCCAATGAGAAAGAGCCCGGTCATAAAGAGGATGGCTTTGATCGGGCCGGTGAAATTCTCCTCGATGTATTTTGCATCGACTTTTCCATCGGGCATATTTTTGAAAGGGAAATCGTGGGAGGAAGGGAAAGGAGGCTTGTAGGCTCTGACCTGCAATCCTGTGGAAGCAACAGCGACGGACAGCGCAAGTTTATTTGTCTCTGTTATCGAGGGGTAGTCCGCCGAGGAGGTATCGATGAGAATGAGCCAAGGCTCGGTACTCTCGCCCGCGGTGGGAATTTTACCCTCATACGAAAAGACAGTTTCGGTCTCTGTCTTGAGTGTGCTGGAGGTCATGGTCAGTGGGGGGAGATTTTTCTCAATCCATTGGCCAGCCGAGGTCGTGATGTCCCGAGAGTAAGGCATCAAGCTCAGGGCATTGATGACGATCATCACGATCATGAACCGTGCCAGCAACCAGACAATTTGCCCCGTGGAACGGTCGATGACCCGGGCGTAAAAAGCCGGTGTCGTCAAGGTCTCCAGGATGGAATAAAAAAAGGGCATAGGCAGTGGAAAGGGGCAATGTGTCTGGAGGGGAGCTTAATCCTTGATTCCGAGCCCGTCACGGGTTTCCTTGAGCAATTTGCGCAGGGCGGGTTTGGCCTTTGCCTTGTCGCGTTGGAGCATTTTGTCGGTGAAAAGGATACCATTGAGATGGTCGACCTCGTGTTGGATAGCGCGGGAGAGGAGACCTTCGCAGGTAAAGCGTAGCTCCGTCCCGTCGAGGGTCTGTGTGATGACATCGACACGACTCTGGCGGAGTATGTCCCCGCCGATACCGGGGAAGCTCAGGCAACCCTCGACTCCGGCTTCATTCTCGCCGAGCAATTTGATCCGGGGATTGATCATGACCAGGGGCATGTAGTCCTCCGGATTGACTTCCACACCGGAGAACCACATGCGCGAGGCGCGGTCGGCACCGGTAATGTCGATGACACAGATTTGAAGCGCGCGGTTGATTTGTTGCGCGGCGAGTCCAACGCCATTGGCGGTATACATCGTCTCCAGCATGTCGGAGGCCAGTTGTGCGGTCTCAGCCGTGATGGTCGTGATTTTTTTTCCTTTTTCCCAGAGGACGGGATGGCCGTAGCGCACAATCTCGTGAATCATTTTATTGAGCGGGTGCGGGGGATTCGGGTTTGCGGGTGAGAGCCTTGATATTGTCGATTTTGACCGTCTTAGCCGAGTCCATGACTTTGATGATCGAACCGAAGGAGGCATTCTCATCGCTGCGGATCTCGAGGATGAGATTGGGTTGTTTGTCCTTGGCGGCTTTCAAGGCATTATCGAGATTGTCGAAAGTGACGGGTTCATTGAGGATCCACATCTTGTCGTCCTTGTCGATGGTGAGAATGAGGGGTTCATTTTCGACACTGCTGCCATCAGTGGATTGCCGGGCTTCCGGGAGCTTGAGCTGGACTTCAGGCAAAGCTTTTTTGAATGTGGTCGTGACCATGAAAAAAATCAAAAGAATCGCCAGGACATCCATGAGTGAAACCAGGATGATCTGCGGTGTGCGTTTTCTTTTGACGATGAATTGCATAGCCGGGGAAATTCAAATCCTAGTGGCGGTATACCTTGGATAAAAAATCTGTGCAGACGCTTTCCATCAGGACGGCGGAGCTTTCAATTTTCCGGGAAAAATAACTCCAAGCGATGAGAGCCGGGACAGCGATGGCGAGACCGGCGACGGTGTTATTCAGTGCCTCGGCGATCCCGTGCGCGACGATTTGTGTCTGCAATTCACTGGACAAACTGCCCAGTCCCTCGAAAATCCGCATGAGTCCGGAGACCGTTCCCAAAAGCCCGAGGAGTGGTCCGATGCCGACACAGATTTCCAGAAAGACCAGGCCACGCTCCATTTTATTGATTTCCATGCGGGCTTTGGTCTGGATTGCTTCAAGGTTTTCCGTTTTTGGCCAGTTCAAATGGTCAATCGCCGTCAGCAGGACTGAGGCGAGAGCGGAGGGATCGCTTTCACAGATTTTTTTGAGTTTGGGGACATCATCAAGCTCACGGACAGCCTCGGCGGCATCAATGATGGAGTAGGGGATGATTTTTTTGCGGACCAGTGCGACGCTCCGCTCCAGGATAATGGCGAGCCCGACAATAAAGCACGCCACAATGGGATACATGAAAATGCCGCCTTTAACGATGAATTCAAACATAAGAACCTAGAGCTAATAGAGAGCGAAACTAATTTCAAATTCTTTTTTCTCCCCCAGAGCCGCGGCGACCTCCGGCGGGAATGGATTATATTGGGCTCCCGGATACCAGATGGCATCACGGCACAGTCCGGTAAAGATGACATCATTGCTGTCACTGATGAGCTGGATATTGCGGACGGTACCATCCGCCATGAGGTCGAATTTCGCATGGACGGTGCCGACTTTCAAAAGTCCGGTCTTGGTGGGGTCGGAGACGAGCTGGAGCCAGCGGTACTTGATTTTATTGAGCACATACTGGATGTATCGTCCCAATGGTGTGGCGCGGGTGTCAAAGGAGGTCATGGAGCGGATGACAGCGGTTTGCCCTCCCTCTATGGCGGTGCGTTGCTCGAAATTTGAAGGGGCTGATGACGGGGATGAGGCTTGTGCCGCAGGATTTGCCAAGGGAGAAGGAGGCGGGGTGTTTTGTCTCGGGGTGAGTGCGGCGAGGTCTGACAGACTCACATCGTTGAGATTCATCACACGCGGGTCTTTCTGGGCGGCATCGGGTGCTGCGACGGTCTCGGTATCAGCGACATGATCGGGGCGCAACTTGGGGGGATCGTTGGCTTTGACGAGTTCGGCATTTTGAGATTCCGAGGACATCAAGGCCGGTGTGACGGGTTTTGGTGCGGCATTTTGCGCCGCTTGTTTTATGTCAGCGGGGGGATTCCGGGGAGGTGCCTCCGTGGATTTGATTTGATTGGGTGAGGCGTTCTTATTCTCCTGGGCTTTGACCGGATTTTTTTGAGGATTTTCTTTCTGGGCGGCGTCGGGTTGAGGGGCTGCTTTTTGTTGTGACTGGGTTTGTGGCTGTGCCGGGGAGGCTTTTTGCTGTTGTTGCGCCGGAGTTTGTTGAGCCGGGGGAGTGGGTTGTTGGGCTTGCTGAGGGATTCCGCTGCCATTGAGTGCGGCGGACTGGCGTTGGTTCGCGAATCCCAAGGCCGGGGTCTTTTCACCCTCTTGATTCGGGTTATTGTTATTCTGTTGACCTGGTGATGTGCTCGCCGCGACGGTATTGAGTGCCGAGAAAAACTTGGGGTCTTTCGGAGCCTCCGGACTTTCTTGAGCCGGGTTTGTCGACATGAATTGCGGTTGTTGGAGGCGTGCCTCATTCGGAGGTGGAATCTCCGGGGTTGTCCGCGACAGGTCAATGGTCAGCGTGGCAGGTTGCTCCGGGGGAATGACTAAATCCTTGGAGACGACATCGCGGATTTTTGGAAAAAAGAGGAGAAAAAGGAAGAGGATGACAAATGATTCGACAAAGGCAATCGCCAGCCTTTTGGCATATTCGGTGTCAGCCCTGTAGATTTGAATCACGACTCCACTATAACAAAGCCTTGAAAATCATCCACAATTGATTTTGAAGGTGTGAGGCAGGAATGGGTTACGGAACTTTCAGTATTTTCTGAAAGTTCATGTTGACTCTTGTTCTCGCAAGGGTTAACTTATGCGTAAGGTGAAAACACTCGTTCAAAAAACCGTCACTCAACTGCAAAAAAAGGCGGTTCGTGCCGCCGCGAAAAACACGGGGGCGTTTGTCACCAAGGAGTCCCCGGAGTTGGCGGCGATCTTTCGTTGTGTCAGAGAGCCTGTCGAAGCGGTCGAGGAGCTTGTCCTCGCGCAAGTCGGGCAATTTGATCCAGGGGTACATTCTTACATCCGGTATGTCCTCTCCACACATGGGAAAAGAATCCGTCCGGCTCTCGTTTTTTTTGCGGCGGGCGTGTGCGGACACCGGACGGCTGAACATGACAAGCTGGCATTGATTCTGGAGCTCATCCATCTGGCGACTCTTGTCCATGATGACATCATTGACGAGGCGAGTGTGCGCCGGGGACAGCCCACCGTGCAACGCAAGTGGGGAGCGGAGACAGCCGTTCTCGTGGGCGATTCGATTTTTGCCCATGCCCTCATGGAGGCGACGAGTTTCTCGGATCATGATATCTGCCGCCAAATCTCATTTGAGTCCAACCAAGTGTGTCAAGGGGAAATCCTCCAGACCCAGCGCCGCTTTGATTACACCATGACGATTGCGGAGTATTTCAAGCTTATCGAGATGAAAACCGGTGCGCTTTTCCGTGCGAGCACAGGGCTGTCGGCAAAGCTGGCAGGAGCGACACCGGAGCAAGTCACTGCCTTGAGGTCACTCGGCACGCATTTGGGAGTCGCTTATCAAATCTGGGATGATTGTGTGGACATCTACGGGCGTGAGAATGAAATCGGCAAATCCCTCGGGACTGACATGGACAAGGGCAAGCTCACGCTGCCCATCTTGACTTTCTTGGGCAAAGCTAATGCGGACGATCAGGCACGGGTGCGCGAACTCATGCTCTGTCACACGGACGAGGCCCGCAAGCAACTGGCCACAATGATCGAGTCCAGCGGTGCTTTCGATGAGTCCATCAGCATGATCACCGATGAACTCGACCGCGCCAGCCATTGTCTCGATCTTTTTCCGGAAACCCCCTACAAGATATCGCTTCTGGATTTCATCGGGTATATCCGTTACCGCGCGGCTCAGTTGAGGTAAAAACTACAAGACCGGAAAGATTCATCAGCGGCTTTTTCTATCAAATCACCGCATTGTCAATCAGCCTCGTTTTCCCGAAAAAGACCGCCAGAGCCACGAGGGTTTTGCCGGGCGGGGCAATTTGCGTGAGGGGTTCGAGTGTTTGTGCGTGGCGCAGTTCGATGTAATCAATTCGCGCCTCAGGAGCAAATTGCGCGACCATTTTTTTGAGGGCTTTCACAATTTGTCCGGGCGGCTGGCCCTCCCGCGCAAATTGCTTCGCGCGGCTGAGAGCCTGTGACAGGACAACGGCGCGGGCGCGTTCCTCTGGAGAAAGGTAAGCGTTGCGCGAACTCATCGCCAGACCGTCGGGTTCGCGGGCGATGGGGGCGCGAATGATTTTGACGGGAAAATTCAGGTCGCGTGCCATGCGTTCGATCACGGCGACTTGCTGGGCGTCTTTCTGGCCGAAAATCGCGGTGTCCGGTTGAACCAGATGGAACAATTTGCCCACCACCGTGCAAACCCCCCGGAAATGTCCGGGGCGTGAACCTCCACACAGCCCCAGGGAGAGGGTTTCCTCATTGATCCAGGTGGATGAACCGGGTTCATACAGATTCTCCGGCGCGAAAAGGATGTCCGCCCCGCGCAATTTGCACAGAGCCGCATCGCGCTTGAAAGGGCGGGGATAACGCGAGAAATCCTCTTTTGGGCCGAACTGGGTGGGGTTGACGTAAATGCTGACGACGACGACATCGGCCTTTTTCCGGGCGAGATCAATGAGGCTCAGGTGTCCCTCGTGCAGGGCGCCCATGGTGGGGACAAAAGCGATTCGTTTTCCGGCGCGACGGATTGCCAAAGCTTTTCTTTGCATTTTTTGCGGGAGTCGAATAATTTCCACGGGCTTAACCAAAACAAAAAAACGAACCAAAAGCAAAACGTATGTCCGAAAGTTACATTCAAAATCTTTTCGCCGAGCGCATCGGCGGCAATCAATATGGCAAATCCACCGCCATTTATAAATTTGAAAAAATCAAACGCGCCAAAAAAGCCGCGATGGAGGCCAAGCCCGGCACGGCCCTGATCGACATGGGCGTGGGGGAACCCGACGAAATGGCATTCCCTGAGGTCGTGGCTGAGCTCCACAAAGCCGCGCAAAAGCCGGAGAACCGGGGTTACGCCGACAACGGGGATGCGGTGCTCAAAGCCGCCGCCGCGCGTTACATGGACAAAGTGTGCGGGGTTCCCGGCATCGACCCGGACAAGGAAGTGCTGCACTCCATCGGCAGCAAAGCCGCCCTGAGCATTTTGCCCGCGTGTTTCATCAATCCCGGCGATGTGGTTCTCATGACCATGCCGGGGTATCCGGTTTTCGGCACGCACGCGAAATACTACGGCGGAGAGGTTCATAACATGCCTCTGACCGCGGAGAATGCTTATCTGCCCGATTTGAAGGCGATTCCCGCTGACAAACTCTCCCGCGCCAAAGTCATGGTGCTCAATTATCCGAACAACCCCACGGGCGCCTCGGCGACAAAAGAGTTTTTTGTCGAGGCCGTTGCCTTTGCCAAAAAACACAATCTGATCGTGATCCATGACGCTGCCTATGCCGCGCTGGTTTTCGACGGCAAACCATTGAGTTTCCTCTCCATTCCCGGTGCCAAGGATGTGGGCATCGAGCTGCACTCGACAAGCAAGACATTTAACATGACCGGATGGCGTTGCGGATTCGTCGCGGGCAATGAGTTGCTCGTCAAAGCTTATGGTGATGTGAAGGACAACAGCGACAGCGGACAATTCCTCGCGATTCAACACGCTTCCGCCTATTGTTTCGATCACCCCGGGATCACCGAGCAAATTGCGGCGAAATATTCGCGCCGGATGGATTTGCTCGTGGAATGTTTGAAGAAAAAAGGGTTCAACGCGAAAAAGCCGCAAGGGTCTTTCTTCCTGTATGTGAAATCACCGAAAGCCGCTGTCATCGCGGGCAAACGCACGGAGTTCAAAAACGCCGAGGAAGTCTCCCAATACCTGATTATGGAAAAACTCATTTCGACGGTTCCTTGGGACGACGCGGGGGCGCATTTGCGTTTCAGTGTGACCTTCGCCGCCAAAGGGGCTGAGGCCGAGAAAGCGGTGATCGCGGAAATCGAGAACCGTCTCGCCGACGTCACCTTCGAGTTTTAAGGGCGTTTTTCTCCGCGATTCGCAGTGGTTTTGCGGATGGGTGAATTGACTCCCCGCGCAAATTGCGTGAGATTCCAGGCATCTGACAAGCCATGACCGAGGAAAATACAAAATCACCACAGCCAGAATCCATCCATGACCCGCTGGGGGTCTGCGCCCCGGCGGACAGGAAATATTTCTGCATGGCCAACCGCATGATTGTGGGTCCTTACAGCCCGGTGGAGATCGGCATTTTTCTCGTGGACAAATCCCTGTCCTACGAAGACCTCGTCCTCGACGAGGACACGAACCAATGGCACATGATTGGTCTCTATTTCGAGTTTGAAAAACTCAAGGAGTAAAAGTCTGCTTTGCTCTTTCCCCGAGGATGATGGTTTCGCCTTGAGAATGATGTGAAAGGCGGACATGATGGCAGGATAAAAAATCTCACGATGAAACTCTCATGCAAATTTCAGCTTCTGGCATGTTGCTTGTTTGTGTGTCCGGTCATGGCCGAGATCGATCCGGACTTGCTCAGGCGCGCCGAGGAGGATGATGCCCAGGCGAAGTATCAGGTTGGTTTGAAGTATTTCCGGGGTGATGGGGTTCCTCAAGACCAAGAAGAGGCGGTTGGTTTTTTCGAGTTTGCCGCGGAGAAAGGAATTCCCGAGGCTCAACTGCTTCTGGGTGTGTGTTATTCCAAGGGCGTCGGACTGGAGAAAAATGACAGAATTGCGGCGGAATGGTTTTTGAAGGCCGCCAAACAGGGACTGACCGAAGCGCAAACGATGATGGCACTTTATTATGATGCCGGAATCGGTGTCAAAGAAGACAAAAAAGAAGCTTTTAACTGGTTCTACGCAGCGGCGGAACAAGGGGATGCCTCGGCGCAGTATAATCTGGCTCTGCGCTATTTGCGCGGGGTGGGAACTCAAGCCAATGAAAAGGAGGCGGTGGAATGGTTCCGTCTGGCATCCTTGCAAGGAGTGCATGAAGCCCAGAATAATCTGGCGGTGTGTTATGCCGAAGGAATCGGGGTCGAACAGGATAAGCAGGAAGCCCTATTCTGGTTTTACACTGCTGCCGCCGGAGGGGTTGAAAGCGCGAAAGAAGCCATCACGGTCTTGGAAAAAGAAATCGGCGGACAAATGTCGATCCTCGCAAAGGAGCGTTTCAAGCAAGTGAGTGAACAGGTCAAGCTCAAGCAGGAAAATGAACCTCCCCCGATTCTTGTGCAAGAAGACCTCCCGGCGAAGTGAGCAGATGAGTCGAGACAAATTGCCCCAGAAAAATACGCGTGACGGGAAAATTGTTTCCGTGCAAATTGCGCGGATGACTCGTGAGGAAATTATTCAGACATTCAAGGCTTCCGGTGCGCTGCTGGAAGGTCATTTTGTATTGCGTTCGGGCTTGCACAGCCGCCAGTTTTTCCAGTGCGCGCTGGTGCTCCAAGAGATGCCCGTTGTCGAAAAGCTCGGCGCGGCGCTCGCTGCAAATTGCGCGGACGTGGAGGTGGAAACAGTTCTGGCTCCGGCGATGGGCGGACTCGTCATCGGGCAGGAGGTCGCCCGGCAACTCGGGAAGAGATTTATTTTTGTCGAGAAAGAGGAGGGTAAACTCGTCCTGCGCCGGGGATTCAAAATTCGCCCCGGTGAAAAATTTTTGGTTGTCGAAGATGTCATCACCAAAGGCGGGCGGGCGCAGGAAACCATCGACATCATCCGTGAGCATGGAGGGGAAGTCGTCGCGGTGGCAGTGCTAGTGGATCGCTCGAATGGAAAAGCATCTTTCGGAATTCCCTTCAAGAGTCTCCTGAGCCTGGAGGTGGAAACCTTTGATCCGGGCAATTTGCCCGACGACCTGAAAATGATGCCTGCGACCAAGCCCGGGAGTAAATAAAAAAGAATTCAGAATCCAGGAGTCAGAATCCAGAATGAAAGTCAGTCACGCAGGGCGTGATGATGGAAAAGTTCCTTCGGGCGTGGAAGCCCTTGGATACACGCGAGACGCATATGCTCCCCAATCCTCCGAAATTCTGAACTCAAGAATCCAGAATAACATCGGGAGCAATTTTCTCCGGGGGAATTTAGATTGAACTCTCCCCCGATTTACGGGACATTTGCCGCCTTATGGTTAAGTGGATTATCAAAAAAATATTGGGCTCAAAAAATCAACGCGAACTGCGCAAGATCGAGCCTCTCATCTCGAAAATCAATCAATTTGAGGAAAGTTACCGGAATCTCTCCGATGACGATCTGCGCGGAAAAACAGCGGAATTTAAATCACGGTATGCATCAGGCGAGACGCTGGATTCCCTCTTGCCCGAGGCTTTTGCCGCGGTCAAAAATGCAGCCCGCCGCTTTTCGGAGCGCAAGCAGGTCATCAATGTGCGTGGCTACGATCTGACTTGGGAAATGGTTCATTTCGATACACAGCTCATCGGGGGAATCGTCTTGCACAGCGGACGCATTTCAGAAATGGGGACGGGTGAAGGGAAGACGCTTGTGGCGACTTTGCCGGTTTATCTCAATGCCCTTTCGGGCAAGGGAGTGCATGTCGTGACGGTCAATGATTATCTGGCATCCCGTGACGCCGAATGGATGGGGGCACTTTACCGTTTTCTCGGGCTGACAGTGGGTTGTCTTCAGCACGACTTGCGCGGCGCGGCGCGGCGCGAGCAGTATCAGTGTGATATTACATACGGGACAAATAGTGAATTCGGCTTCGACTACCTCCGCGACAATAGCATGGCGACGACAAAAGATGCCCAGGTCCAGCGCGGCCATTTCTATGCGATTGTCGACGAGGTGGATAGTATTTTGATCGACGAGGCGCGGACTCCTCTGATTATTTCTGGGCCCGCAGCGGTTTCGCAGGATCACCAGTTCGACCGTTACAAACCCGGTGTGGAGCGGCTCGTGCAGGATCAGACGCGTTTGGTCAATGGCATCCTCAATGAAGTGGAGGAATTGATCCGGAACAATGCCGACCCGGCTGATATCGGGCGTCTCCTCTACAAAGCGCGTCTGGGCATGCCCAAGAGCCGACGCCTACTCAAGATTCTCGAGAATCCCGCCAACCGCAAGGCGATGGAAAAGTCAGAGTTGTTCTATTATCAAGACACGATGAAGGTGAAACTCTTTGAGTTGAAAGAAGAGATGTTCTTCACGATTGAAGAAAAGAGTTTTGAGGTCAATCTCACGGACAAAGGACGCTTGTCACTCAATCCCGGTGATGAACACGCCTTCACCCTGCCGGACATGATCAAGGAACTCGCTGATCTGGATAATGTCACGGATATCACACCTCAAGCGCGGACACAGCGCAAACAGGAAATCCAGAAACAGTATGACGAGGTCAATGAGCGGATTCATTGTGTCGGGCAATTGCTCCGTGCGTATTGCATTTACGAGAAGGACGTCCACTACGTCGTCCAAGAAAATAGTGCAGATCGTCGATGAATTCACCGGGCGTGTGCTCTCCGGTCGCCGTTGGAGCGACGGACTCCATCAAGCTGTCGAGGCGAAAGAAGGAGTGAGTATCGAGGAGGAAACCCAGACCTACGCGACGGTCACGATTCAAAATTATTTCCGGCTCTATAGCAAACTCGCCGGCATGACCGGAACCGCCGAGACAGACGCAGCGGAATTCAAGGAAATTTACAAGATGGACGTTGTCGTCATTCCCTCACATCGTCCCCTTGTCCGGAAAGATTACAATGACACACTCTACAAAACCAAACGTGAAAAATATAATGCCATCATCAAGGAAATCAAAACGGCGCATGAGCGCAAGCAACCTGTGCTGGTAGGCACGATCGCTGTCGAGGTCTCCGAGTTGATCTCACGCATGCTCAAACGCGACGGGATTCCCCACACGGTCTTGAATGCGAAATTCCACCAATCGGAGGCCGAAGTCGTCGCCCGCGCCGGACAAATCGGAGGGGTGACCATCGCGACGAATATGGCAGGTCGCGGAACGGATATCAAACTCGCCCCGGGGGTTGCCGATCTGGGCGGGCTATATGTCATCGGTACTGAACGGCATGAATCCCGGCGCATTGACCGCCAGTTGCGCGGACGTTGTGCCCGCCAAGGAGACCCGGGTTCGTCCCGTTTCTTTGTCTCTTTCGAGGATGATTTGATGCGTCTTTTCGGCGCGTCGGAAAAAATGACATCTCTGATGGAGCGTTTTGGATTCAAGGAAGGCGAGGAACTCCAGCATCCGTGGCTGAATAAATCGGTGGAAACCGCGCAGAAACGCGTT
>CAYTAI010000045.1:13384-14787 GCA_964435715.1 uncultured Verrucomicrobiota bacterium
AGCAGCATCATTTCATGCAGCGCAAACGCACACTCGAATATGACGATGTGCTCAACCAGCAACGCACCATCGTGTACGGTTACCGCAATGACATCCTGGAGTCTGCTGAACCGCGTTCATTCATTTTTGAAGCCGTTGACGAGGTGGTGGAGGCGAAAGTCACCGAGTTTTATCAGAGTGAAGACGGGATTGTCATTGAGACATCGAAAAGTGATATTGTCGGCTGGGCGAATACCACATTCCCTCTCAATCTCGAAGTCACCGATATCGACTGGGAGAAAATGTCCAAGGACGAGGTTGTTGATTTTTTGATTCAGAAAGTCAAAGACGCGTATTCATTAAAAGAAAAACACGAAGACCCAGCTCTGCTCCAGCAGCTCGAGCGTTACACGGTTCTTTCCGCGATTGACAAACTCTGGCAAGAGCATCTCTATGGGATGGACGGGTTGCGCGGTGGCATTCATCTGCGCGGTTACGGACAGCGTGATCCGCTGGTGGAATACAAAAAAGAGGCTTTTGAGATGTTCCGGGACATGTGGGCGCAGTCCAAGGGCGAGATCGTCAGTAATATTTTCCGTTCTGCCACGAGCCTCATGGCTTTTGAGAAATTCCTCTCCGCCCTGCCTCAAAAGATGATTCATCAACAAGTCTCCGCTTTCGGCGACGCGGCACCGGAAGCACAAGCCTCCGGTGCGGCTCCGGCCAAAGCCAGTGGCGAAACGGTCAGTGAAGCCATCAAATCCGCTCCGATCCGCCGGGAGGGCCCGAAAGTCAACCGCAACGATCCTTGTCCGAAGGGTAAAAAGAATGACCAGGGAAATGTCGTGAAATTCAAAAATTGCTGCGGGAAAGAGGGACTCGAAGGTTGTAAATTCCACTCATGATTTTATGAGTCAAAAAATTTCCCTTCCACAAATCCGTTTTGTCACCTTTGACTGGACGGTGCGTGATTGGTCTGCCGCAAAAACAAAGCTGACCACGCGCCAGTGCGTGGAGATTATTCAAAAAGCGGGATTCCAGGTTGTTGGTCCTTGGCCCTCTGGGGAATTGCTTCAAGCCACGGCGGAGCTTGGCATGGAGCGCCTCGCCTATGTCGATGCCAATGAAAAGACCTATGCGGAGGCGTTGCAAAAAGCCCTGTCCATGAAGCCGGCCCGTGTGAATGTCCAGCTCTGGGATCATGACACACCTCCGAAGGTGGCTGTCGAGACATGGATCAAGATGGAGCAACTTGCGCGAGTGCTCGGGCTCGAGATTGATCTGGAGGTACACCGCGACACTTGCACGGAAACGCCGGAGAAGACTTGGGAAATCGCTGATCGTTATCATGACAAAACTGGGCGCAAATTGCGTTTCTGCTTTGATTTCTCACATTTTGCTGTGGTCAAACATTTGAGTGCGCC
>CAYTAI010000045.1:14864-18916 GCA_964435715.1 uncultured Verrucomicrobiota bacterium
AGATTCCAGTCATTGATGCAAAAGGACGGCTCACACCCGAGGGCAAAGATTATCTGGCTTTTGCGGACGAACTTTTCAAATGCTGGTTCCAAGGCGCAAAAGGAGGGGAAGTTCTTTATGCGAATCCCGAGCAACTCCCCGTCGTATCAGGATACGGTTTGACGGGATTCCCGAATCTCTGGACAGAAGTCAAACGCCTCAAAGGCGAGATTTTGTCACTTTGGGACAAAAATCTCGCTCTGTGGAAGCGCGCGCAAATTGCGCGGATAAGAAGGGGATGACCTTGATCTTGGCGGCACAGAGCCAAGGCTCTCCACCGCCGGTTTTTTTTAATAAAAAACTCCCCAAGGCGGGAGGAAACGGGAAATCGGCGAATTATTTACGAAACAGGTTCGGCTTCTTTTTGACCGATATTTTTGGTCAATTCAGTCAGCTTGAGTTTGTCGAGTGTGTGGAATGGCAGATTGGTGAAAATATCCAAGCGCCTGTAGATTTCCTGGGCGATCAAACGGAAAGCTCTTTCCTTGTCTTCATCCGAGCCTTCTACCGCGGCGGGGTCTTTGGAACCCCAGTGGGCGATGATGGGTTGACCCGGCCAGACAGGGCAGGATTCGCGGGCGTTGTCACAGACCGTGATCACAAAATCAAATTTCACATCTTTGAACTCGTCCCACGATTTGCTCCGGGCGTCATCGGCTTCTATCTTGTAAATTTCCCGCAGTGTCTTGAGTGCAAAAGGATTCACTTTGCCGGAGGGGTGTGAACCCGCGCTGTAAGAGTCGAAATTCAATTTTCCGAGGCGTTTCATCAGGTATTCGGCCATGATACTGCGGGCACTGTTGCCCGTGCAGAGGAAGAGGATTTTATAAGGTGCATTTTCAGGGGATGACATAATCATGAGCCTTTCAGGGGTGTGTTTTTGGACGGTTTGAACAGCAGTGACAAGCACCATTAAAACAACAGAAATTCCCTGCTTGGACAAGAAACAGTCTTGTGACGTTTTTTTTAAGAGGGGCGGGAGAATTACTTTAAAGAATCAGATAGCCCTGGCAGGAGTTTTTTGATGTCTTCCAAGCGGTCTTTGTGACAGACGAGAACGGCATCAGGGGTGGTCACGACGACGAGATTATCCACGCCGCAGAGGGCGACAGTTTGTTGCTTGGAAAAAACGATATTGCCGGAGGCATCCAAGGCCACGGCTTGTCCGGCAAGTGTATTGCCCTCGTTGTCCGGGGCAAAATGCTCTGGCAAAGCCGACCAGGAGCCGACATCGTCCCAGTTGAATTTTGTCTCAATGACCGCGACATCCGTGGCTTTTTCCATGATCGCGTAGTCGATGGAGATTTTGGGCAATTTGCTGAAATGATCTTTGATGAATTCATCACGCCCGCACGCGGGGAAGTCACGGACAAATTGCTCAAGCGCGGGTGCATTCTTGGCTGCCTCCCGCAAGAAGCTCGAGACTTTCCAGCAGAACATTCCGGAGTTCCAAGCATAACGCCCATCGGCCAAATATTTTTCGGCAGTTGCGGCATCCGGTTTCTCGACGAACCGGAGCAATTTGCACAGCTCGAATCCATTGATTTTTTCGCTGAATGACGGTCCAAGCTCCAGATAACCAAAACCGGGGCTGGCCCAAGCGGGATTGATGGCGAAAGTCACCAGCGAGTCTGATGTCGATGCAAATTGCATCGCGGCGGCGAGATTATCGCGGAAAATTTCTGCCGGGCTGATGACATGATCGGCTGTCAGCAAAGCGATCACAGCATCCTCGCCTCCCAGAGCACGGGCAATGCCATTGGCGATAGCCACCGCGGGGGCGGTGTCCCTCTTTTCGGGTTCGCTCATGATTTGTTCCGCCGGAAAATCAGGCATGTCCTCGCGGATGGGCGCGACTTGCTCGTGATTGGTCAGAATAAAGAGACGATCTGGAGGGACAAGGGCGCGAACCCGGTCAACCGTTTGCCCGAGCAAGGAGCGTTCCCCAAAAAGACGGAGGAGATGTTTGGGTTTGCTCCTGCGGCTCAGCGGCCAGAAACGTTCGCCGCTCCCGCCCGCCATAATAAAAATGAAACGATCATGACTCATATTCGTCCTGAGTTTAAACCGTTCATCCCCAAATGTCACCCCCCGATATGCATGCTTGAGTTTTTTTGCGGGAAGCCCTACAGATAAATAACCTTTATGTGGGGGGGTATAGCTCAGTTGGTAGAGCGTCTCGTTCGCAATGAGAAGGTCAGGGGTTCGACTCCCCTTACCTCCACCAATTTTTAAAGAACAAAACTGGATCCTTGAAGTGATCTGTCTCATTAGAGCTGGTAACTTTGATAATAAATTTATGGCAAGCACAAACTCAAAACAAATGACAACCGGAAAGTCCTTTGAATACGCACTCCTTGTTTCGTTTATGGAGAAGTTAAAGGACAAAACAAATCTTAATGTTATCAAAAACTCTGCTTTTGATGTTGCAAAAAGTTGTTTTGACAGTGTTTCCTCAAGCGAAAAAAGTGAATATCTTTTGTCTGCCAGTTTTGCAGTTAATTTTTTAATGGATATAGAACCACGGCTTTCAAATGGTTTAAATAAAAATGATATTTTGGAACTTGAGATATTATCTGATCATCACGGCAAATCTGGTGATGTTCGTGATGTTCTTGCAATTCGCTTGCTTCAAAAATGGGAAATTGGTGTTTCTGCAAAAAATAATCATAAGGCGGTTAAGCACTCTCGATTATCTTCAAATATAGATTTTTTGGGTTTTCTAAGTACAAAAGTTATAAAAGATTTTAAATGTGAAAGTATCGTGTTCGAGAATATCGATTATCCCATCAGGAATATTGAAATACCAGAATTTGGAAAAGTTAAAATTTCCGTTGATTCACTTAATGAAAGACTCCTTGTAAATGGCAGATATGTCTCAAGAGAAGCGGCTTATATAGATGAGCAGATAGCTTTCTTCGTTAAAGAAGGCTATATTTATAAATCTAATAAAGAACTTAAAGAAGTGTTAATAAAGCAAATTTTATGATTAAATATCAATTTTTTCCAAGATCAATAGGGGTTAATCAAGAAATTGAGAGAATAATCGCTGCATTTGTTGCTTGCAATGATTTGATAGAATCCCCCAAGTTTACATATTCAAGTAATGAAGTTCTTGAAATTTTAAAAGAACATCTATTAAAGATTCCAATGAAAGTAGAATCTGGTAAAAACCGTGGCTCAAAAATATCTATTCCAGTTTTGTTCGGTTTAAACAATACTATAGATAAGTCTTTTGATGCTGACGCAGTGACTGTAGATGGGAAAATTGTATTAGAGGTAGAAGCTGGAAGAGCGGTGGTTAATTACCAATTTTTAAAAGATATTTTTCAGGCATGTATGATGCATGGGGTTGACTACTTAGCGTTAGCAGTTCGTAATGATTATCGTGGTCATGATGACTTTAAAAAAATTCATGTTTTTCTAGAGACTTTATACATTAGCAGCAGACTTAATTTGCCACTCAAAGGAGTAATTTTGATAGGTTATTAAAATTAATTCTAAAAAATTTTTCGGGTATACTTCATCCAAAACATGCTGCAGCTTTCGCAAATATAATACAGGAATTTGAAGGGGCAGGATATGAAATCTCTCGAAAGCTGCTGAATGCGAATGATTATGATGTTCCAGAAGACAGACTGCGCGTGATTATTGTTGGTTATCATAAAAAGTTAAAAAAGAAATTTCAATTTCCTGAACCGTTACAATACAAGCCCGTTTTAAAAGATGCAATTTTTAATTTACGTTTAGCGAAACCGGCAAAGGATAAGAATAAGTCAAACGGGGACAACTTGAAAATTCCAAACCATGAATACATGAATGGTGGTTTTTCAACTATTTTTATGTCGCGTAATCGTGTTCGTTCGTGGGACGAACCGTTTTTACCATTCAAGCAAGTGGTCGTCATGCTCCCATACATCCACAAGCCCCAAAAATGGAATTCATTGAGCAAAACAAAAGAATTTTTGTCCCGGGCAAAGAACGCTTATATCGTCGTTTATCCGTTCGTGAAT
>CAYTAI010000046.1:0-9917 GCA_964435715.1 uncultured Verrucomicrobiota bacterium
GGGCGGATCACCGATGCCAAAAGGGGAGGATCAAAAAAACTGGCGTGATTCATGCAAATCACCAGTCCTCCGGCGCGCGGGACTCTTTCCTTGAAAAGGAACCGCGCCCGGTGAAACAACTTGAAATACAAGAGTGTGGTATAAAGGCAAAAGTAATAAAACCAACGACTCATCATATCCTTTTCAGTGTCGGGCTTTCAAAAGAGGGGAAACCCTTCCGCTCTTTTGTGATTATTGAGAGACAACCTCGCTGAGTTTGAAAATCGGGAGGAAAAGAGCGACGACAATGCCGCCGATAATCGTTCCCAAAATCACGATCATGATCGGTTCGAGCAATGATGTCATGGCATTGAGTGTGGCTTCAATTTCTTCATCCCAAAAATCTGAAATCTTGTCCAACATGGCATCGACTTTGCCCGTGGCTTCGCCCGCCTGGATCATACGGATCAGGACCGGGGGGAAGAGCGGCTCTTTGGATAATCCCACAGCCAAGGGGTCTCCGCGTTCCACAGTGGATGCCACCCGCTTGATAGAGGCCTCCACCTGGACATTGCCGCTGGAGGCACCGACAATCTGCATGACCTCAAGGATGGGGACACCGCTTCGGATGAGCTGTGCAAAGGTACGGGCAAAACGGGTCAGGGTAATCTTGCGGACAAGCTCGCCAAAAACGGGGAGCTTGAATTTGTAACCGTCCCACCACCAGCGTCCGCTTTGGGTATTCAGAAAAAACTTCACCCCGAAAAAGATACCGAGGATGGCAATCGGGGTGGAAATAAATCCGATCGGCGACCGGAAAAAGTCACTGATATCGACCAAAAACTGTGTGGGCGCCGGCAATTTTGCTCCAAAATCCTTGAATACATTGGCAAAAACAGGAACCACCTTTACAATCAAGAACATGGTAATGACCACAGCCAGGCTGATCACGACCACCGGATAGGTCATCGCGGATTTGACTTTTTTGCGGAGTCTCTCGCTGGCTTCCAGATAGGAGGCCAACCGGGCGAGAATCGGGGCGAGCAAACCGGCAGCTTCACCCGCTTTGACCATGCTGACGAAAAGTTTTGTAAAGACTTTCGGGTGCTTGGCAAAAGCCTCATTGAGTGTGCTTCCCTTTTCAACTGTGGAGATAATATCTTGCAATACACGCCGCAGACCAGGGGCTTTGCGGGGATCACTTTGCTCGTAAAGCGCTGTCAGTGCCTGCACAAGAGGAATACCTGCGTCCACCATCGTCGCCAGCATCCGGGTGAACATCACAAGCTGCTCATTGGACACCGCGCCGGTCTTGCTCCCGGAACTACCTTTGGCCTGTTCCATCGACATGACCACCAGTCCTTTGGCGGCAAGCTGGGAGACGGCATTCGAATCATTGACGCCTTCAATCGTTCCGGAAACGATTTTCCCATTGGCATTGCGAGCTTGATACTTGTATTTAGGCATAGGCGATTCTGGTTTTTATAGTACAAGCACTGGATTTTTGCAAATAGGAAGTGAAAAGATCGTAAAATATCTTTCTCTGCTTCAACGGAAATTTTTGAAAATCAATTTACAGGCACATCTAATGAGTATTCATCGCGCCCGGATGGGAGATATCCACACCCTCGTAAAGATAATAAACTTTTTTTGCGATATTTTTCCCGTGATCGGCGACACGCTCCCAGTGACGGGAAATGGCCATCAAAAGAAGGCATCGCGAAATATTTGCCGGGTCTTCGACCATGAAGCTGGTTAACTCGCGGTAAAGTTGTTTGTTGATCGAGTTCACTTCTTTGTCCCGCTCGGAAATACTCTCAACAAGCTCCGGTTTCCGGTTCACAAATGCGTCCATGCTGGAGTTCAGCATTTCCAGGGAGATAGCAGCCATGCGGGGTATATCAATCAGCGGTTTGATCGGCGGTTCTTCATTCAAGGCATTTGCTTTTTTGGCAATATTCACCGCCTGATCCCCGCAACGCTCCAGATCCGAGCAAATTTTGACCACAGTCAGGACAAAGCGTAAATCCGTCGCCACGGGAGCTTGACGGGCAATGTAAAGAACGACCTGGTTATTCAACTGCATTTCCAGGAGGTCGATTTGTTTTTCCTCCTGCGTAATCGTTTCCAAGAGTGAATCCTGCTTGTCCGTGAGGATTTTGAGAGACCGGTTGAGATTATTATCCACCAGACTGGACATCATCAGGACATTGTCTTTCAGGGATTGGAGATCGTGTTCGAAACTGCGTTCCATTTTTGCGTATTCCGGCATGCCTAATTCTTAGGAGTGATTATCCCCCCTGACAATCATAAATTCATCCCGTAAAAATATTTCAAAGGATCAACCGAAACGTCCTGTGACGTAGTCCTCGGTCTGTTTCAGCGTGGGATTGGTGAAAATCTTGGCGGTGCGATCATACTCGATCAATTTGCCCAGATAGAAAAAGGCGGTGAAGTCCGAGACGCGGGCGGCTTGTTGCATGTTGTGAGTGACGATGACGATCGTGTATTGTTTCTTCAGCTCCACAATCAATTCCTCGACTTTGGCTGTCGCGATCGGGTCGAGGGCGGAACAAGGCTCATCCATCAAGAGGACTTCCGGTTCGACGGCGATCGCCCGGGCGATACAAAGACGCTGCTGCTGTCCGCCGGACAGGCCTGTGGCACTCTGATGGAGGCGGTCTTTCACTTCTTCCCAGAGGGCCGCTCCGCGCAAACTGCGCTCGACGACCTGGTCGAGAGTCTCTTTATCATTGATTCCGCCGATTCTCAGACCATAACAAATATTCTCATAAATGGATTTGGAAAACGGATTGGATTTCTGGAAGACCATCCCGACTTTTTTGCGAAGCTCGATGACATCGACTTTGTTCCCCAGGACAGTCTCACCTGCGAGATCCAGGGTGCCATTGACCACGACCCCGTCGATCAGGTCATTCATCCGGTTAATACAACGCAAGAGTGTGCTTTTGCCGCAACCCGAGGGTCCGATGAATGCGGTCACCTGTTTATTCGGCACATCCATGGTGATGTCAAAGAGAGCCTGGGCCGAACCATAAAAGAGATTCAGTTTTTTCATCCGGATCAGGGTGTCAAACTCCGTGCTGCTCTCGTGATTGGCATCCATCTGAACACGTTTCATTCCGGCGGGGGCACCGGACTGTTCATGTTTCTGGGTTTGCTGCGATTTTTCCGTGTTGTCCATGATTGTATCCATAGGATTATACCTCTTTTTGTTTTAAGCGAAAGCTCCGGTTTGATATTTTTTACGAATTTTGTCGCGAAGACGGATGGCGACGATATTCAAGGCGACAATGATCCCGATCAAAAGCAGGGTCGTGGTATAAACCATCGGTTTGGATGCCTCGACATTGGGTGACTGAAAGCCCACATCATAGATATGAAAGCCCAGATGCATGAATTTGCGGTCGAGATGCAGGAAAGGCGCCACCAGATCAAATGGCAACTCTGGGGCAAGCTTGACCACACCGGTGATCATCAAGGGGGCGACCTCACCGGCTCCGCGCGCCATCGCCAGAATGATTCCCGTGAGTATTCCCGGAACACTGGCGGGCAACACCACCCGAACGATCGTTTGGAATTTCGAAGCACCCAAGGCGAGCGAACCCTCACGCACTCCGCGCGGCACTGCGGCAATCGACTCCTCGGTCGCCACGATGACCACAGGCACCGTCAGCAGGGCGAGTGTCAGGGACGCCCACAGAATGCCGCCCGTGCCAAATGTCGGCGAGGGCAGGTAATCCGCATAAAAGAACTGGTCGATGCCGCCCCCGACAAAGTAAATGAAAAAGCCCAGACCGAACACACCGAAAACAATGGAAGGAACACCTGCCAGATTATTGATCGCAATACGCACGGCGCGGACAAAGGGTCCTTGCGTGGCGTATTCGCGCAGGTAAAACGCCGCCAATACACCAAATGGTGTGACCGCCAAACTCATAATAAGAGTCATCATGACCGTGCCAAAAATCGCCGGGAACACCCCGCCTTCTTGGTTCGCCTCGCGGGGTTCATCCAGAATAAATGCCAGAACCGCTTTCACATAAAAAACACTTTTCTGGAAAAGATTCATGTTGTTGGGTTCCCAAGCCTTGATGATATTGAGCAGGGGAATGTCTTTTTCGCGTCCGTCCGCCGTGCGGAAAACGCCGACAAAATCATCCGCGTGATTGAGAATTTCGGTGACCTCCCCTTGGAGCTTGGCAAATTTGACATTTTCCCCCTCGATAAAGAGGCGCAGTTTCTCCATCTCCTGCACCTGGGTTGCCGTCGGATTTTTGACCCGCTCCAGAACCGTCAGTTTGATCTGTGCGTCCTTGGTCACACGGGCAATGTCCCCCATTTGATTTTTCTGGATGGAGTTCATCTGCTTGCGTTTTGCCACAACCATCGGAAGATCCTGCTTGAGCCTGTCCCACGCTTGCTGGCCAGTGGCGACGACCTGTCCATCGACTTTGTAAGCCGAGATGAAGCCGTAAAAATTCCCGTATTCGGTTCTTTCCAGAGCCACCGCATCCTTTGGATACTTGAAGTTGGAAAGGTTTCTGTCCTCATACCAGACGAAATCCGCGCCCAAGATGTCGCGGTTGCCCACCCGGAATTGTGTTTCATCAACGAGATCAACCTTGAAATCGTCCCCTTCCAGAGGAACGGAAACACGTTTCACATGGGTGTCCATTTTCAGACCCATAATCTGGCGGGTTTGATCTCCGTCCTTGAGGGTTGCCTCAAGGAGTTTTGACGGCCAGAAAAAGCCAATTCCATTGAGTAAAATCAGAATCAAGAGTCCCGTGATCATGATCATGGCGATGCCGAGCGCGCCGCCCGTGAACCAAACCCAGGGTTCGCCCCGCCGGAAAAATGACGACAAAGGAAGGTTCTTATTCTCTGTGATGGAATCGTGTTTGGGTGATTGTTTCATGGTATTCAAAGGGGTCAGGGATTAGACGGCTTTGTACTTGTCCCGGAGCCGCTGTCGGATGATTTCAGCAACGGTATTGACGACAAAAGTCAGGATGAAAAGCAGCAGTGCGGCAATAAAGAGAATCCGGTAGTGTGTGTCTCCCACGGCGGCCTCAGGGATTTCCACGGCGATATTTGCCGAGAGTGTGCGCATCCCGTTGAAAGGGCTGAAGCTCATAATCGGCGTATTCCCTGTCGCCATCAAGACAATCATCGTCTCACCCACGGCACGACCGAACCCGATCATCACCGCGGAGAAAACGCCGGGGCTGGCGGTCGGCAGGATGACCCGGAAAGCCGTCTGCCAACGGCTCGCGCCCAAGGCGTATGACGCCGAGGTAAAGGAGCGCGGCACATTCGTAAAGGCATCCTCGGAAATGGTGAAGATAATCGGGATCACCGCAAATCCCATCGCCAACCCGATCACCACCGAGTTCCGTTGCTCGACTTGCACACCGACTTGATTAAAGATCCATTGGCGCACATCCCCGTTAAAGAATGCAAAATCAATATAAACGCCCAAAAGATAGGTCAAATAGGACAGAGCCAGAAAAATCGGCAGAATGAAGACAATCTCATAACCCTGTGGAATTTTTGAACGTGCATTCACGGGCAATTTGCTCCAGAGGACGGAGGTCAGAATCGCCCCGCCGCCGAGCACAAATGGCGCAAGCACGATCATCACGAGTTTGTCCTGCAGCAGAGGGGCCAGCCACAACCCCGCCAGGAACCCGATGACCACACTGGGCAGCGCGGCCATAATTTCAATGGTCGGTTTCACATACGTTTTGATGTGGGGAGAAAGGAATTGGGATGTGTAGAGCGCGCCCAAAACCGCGATGGGAATCGCAAAAAGCAATCCGTAGAAAGCGCCCTTGACCGTTCCCAATGTCAGCGGGACGAGGCTGAATTTCGGTTCAAAGTCATCTGAACCCGCCGTTGATTGCCAGTTATAGATGGGTTCATCGTATCCCTCATACCAGATTTTTCCAAAGAGCATTTGCAAGGACACGTCGGGATGATGAACTTCCAACCCAAAAGACTCGAGTTTGCCGGCCTGGGTCAATGCCGACATCAAAGTCAGCTTGGGCGCATATGCGGCGAGGGCGACAGGGCCACCGACATTGTCCCGAATGAGGGTTTTTGCTGAAGTGACATAATACAGAAACATATTTCCGTTTTCACCCGCCGAGATAAAGGCGCGATTTCGGGCGGAGGGAATAATTTGTGTCACCGCCGCGCCAATGGATTCAAACCGGTGAATGGGACGATACGGCTTGAATGTCTCACTGTCCTCATCCCGGATGCCGAACCATGCCTCGGAAGAACCGTCATGATAACCCAATAAAAGAGTGACATCACCGATCAAAAGCTCAAGCGCCGTAATTGTGCGTTCCTGACCCGTGGCGGGATTGACAAAACCACTGTATTTTTTGAAAGGCTCTTGGGGATTGCCATCGAGATAGAAGTGGTAGAGCACGTTGTCCGCGCCCAGCACAAAAAGTTTCTCAGCGTTAAAATCAATCAGCACCCTTTCGAGATTCACTGTCAGCGACTCCGCTGCGCGAAAGGCCTCCACATCGGCGGCGTCTTGGGCTCCCTCCCCGATGCGCGAAGCCAGCTCGCCTTCAATCAGACCCTGCGCCTGCTCAGCCATCTCCATGGCGTCGAGGGTTTTTGTCCCGTAATAAACCTTGTTATCCTCTGTGATCACTGCAAAAACCATTTCACCAAAGGCATTCACGCGCCCATAGACTGTTTTTACGGCTGTTCTTTCAGGAAGTGCGATCAAACCATATTCTTTGAGTTCGGCCCTGACGACACGTCCCTCTCCCGACACATCCGCGGGAAAATTCATCTTTGCCAACAGGACATAACCATCCACCGTTCCCAAAAAGAGATAGTCATTCGACGGGGTGCGATAACCGCTGGAAACCTTTTTTCCGGCAAGCTTCTCAAAAGAACGCTTTTCAAAGAACGCGCCTGTTTGAAGGTTGTAAAGATCGAGCTGGGCTGTCTCCCGTGAAACAAAATAGGTATAAGTCTCGTATTCATCCACCCCCATGATGAGCGGAGTATTCGGTGAGGCAAATTGCGTGAGATCCACCTGGAGCTTTTCCTGGGATTTTCCGGGCAGAAAAAGGGGCACACACTCCTTGCCGATAAAAATCAAAATGAGCGCCACCACGAGGATGACCAGAGTGCCCCCGGATTTGATCATCCAGTTGGCGAGTTTGTCGATGAGCTTGACCCGCCGGGTGACTTTCGGGTCGATCACGATGTGTTTCTTGAATTTTGGTTCTTCGATTGTCGCCATAACGTCAGGATGGATTGCTGAAAGTTAAATCATGCTTTCTTAAGAGCACTGCCTTGAACAGCAGGAAGGGCTTGGGCGGCTTGAGCGGCCAAGCCCCTTCGCTTGAATTATTAAAAGCCTCCCTTGTGGGGAGGCGAGAACTTTATTTCAGAAGACCGGCAGACGCACGGAACTCATTGACCTGACGCGGTGTCAAGGGGAAGTAACCGTCTTTGACCGTGACTTCCTGTCCTTCTTTGGAGAGGACATAAAGCATGAATTCACGGGTCAGAGGGTCAACTCCTGTGGGAGCCGCATTGATGTAGATGTAGAGGTAACGAGCGATCGGGTATTTGAATGACGCACAGTTGGCCTGCGTCAACTCCACAGGACCACCTTTGTCGGCCAGAGGAACGGGACGAACGCCTGATGTCATGTAACCGATGCCGCTGTAACCGATGCCACCGAGTTCTTTTTCCACACCCTGCACGACAGAGGCTGAACCGGGTTGCTCTTTGACAGAGGAGGAGTAGTCACCGTTTTTCAGGGCGACTTCCTTGAAGAAGCCGTAAGTGCCGGAGGCGCTGTTACGACCATAGATGCTGATCGGGCGTGTGGCCCATTCCCCGGTCATTCCCACATCACCCCATGTCGTCACGGGTTTGCCCCCGCGACGGCGGGTGCTGGAGAAGATGGAGTCAACCTGCTGCATGGTCAGCGAAGGAATTGGGTTGTCTTTATTCACATAAACAGCCAGACCGTCAATGGCCACACCGATCAAACGGGGTTTGTAACCGTATTTTTTCTCGAATTCATCGATCTCGGAGCCTTTCATCTTGCGGCTCATGGGCCCGAGCTGGGCGGTGCCCTTGACCAAAGCGGTCGGCGCGGTTCCGGAGCCTTTTCCTTCGATTTCAATCGTCACATTCGGATAGAAACGGCGAAAACCCTCGGCCCATTGGGCCATGAGGTTGTTCAGCGTGTCGGAACCGATCGAGTTGAGTTTGCCGGAGATTCCGGAAACGGATTTGTAGGCGGGAAGCCCTGGGGGCAGGGTGATTTTCACCGAGTCATTGGCTTTGGCGAAAACCGATCCGGTGATGGAAACGGCGGCCACGGCGAATGCGGCTGTGCGAATAAGTTGTTTGATCATAATATTGTTTGTCAGGTTTCTTGGGTTGTTTTGATTTTTTCAAACAGGGCGGTTTTTGACGCCGCCCTGTTCAATTCAGATTAGAAGCGAACGCTGATGTCGAGCTGGAGACGACCGACCTCTGTGGTGGGTTGTGTGTTTGCCGCGAGACCCCATTGGGCGGGATCCTGACGAATGACATCAACCAGGAAGTAAGTCGCATTGATTGTCGCAAAGTCCGTCAAAGCATAACCAGCATTGAACCGACCGCCCCAACGGTTCACAGAACCACCGGAGAAATCGGAGTCGGTGAAGCTGTCCAGCCAAGCGTTTTGTTCCAAGTATTGGAAGAATGCGCCCGCTGTCCACTGACCCTTTTTGCGGGTCTGACCCAGTTGGAGACCTGCTTGGACACCAGTGTTGGCGGTATTCATCTGGGGGTTGTAGAGGAGTTCTGTGGTCAAGCGCAGAGGAACGTCTTCGCTCCATGTCTTGGCAAATGTGTAATCGAAATACAGGGTGATGGGACGCAGATCGTTGTTCCGGTTGGAACGGTCGCTGGGCAACTGACCAGCGCCACCGAATTGACCATTGTTTGCATTCCCGCGATTACCAGCGGCATTCCATCCGCCGATGCCGGGATTTTGTCCAGCCACCGCATTCGCACCGTCCACATAGTCTCCGAACATATAGTAGTATGTTGCGGCAAAACGGAAACGGTTCTTGTTCTCGAAACGAACATCGACACCGCCCTGAATCGGAACCATCCACAATTGCGACACGTCGGAATTCCCGCCGGGGCCGGCAAATGTCGAGTTGAAGGCTTGATCCACAACCCACTGACCTGTCGTGATGAAGGGCTTGATCTTTGTTCCGTCCACCTCGAATGTCTTGTCAAAGGTCTGCCAAGCGCCGCCAGGAGTGATGTCAGCATCCCACATCATGGATGTGGAGAGCAAAGGATTGGCAAATTTGCCGAATCCAATCTCGATTTTGTCCAAATAGAGGTCTTTGTCGAGATACTTGACGACATCCACTTTGGCAAACGCTTTGGTGATCGCGATTTGATTGAAGCTGAAGGTGTCATGGAGATCAACGTTGTTACTGCGCTGATCACTTCCATTGCCTGTGGCCCCGGAACCCAGCTCAAAACCGGCAGTGAACCCTTCGGAATACTGATATTCCGCGCCCACACGGAGACGAAAGCGGGAACGCCATTGATCACCAACCTGGTTGGGATTTGTGCGGCCAGCGGGGCGCACTTCACGCAGCTCATAACGGCCACGGAAATCGCCGTAGAGTTTGAGTTTTTTGACATTGCGATTGATGTCGAGCTTTCCACCCGCTGTGGATTGATATTCCTTGGCGAGGTCGGCTTTGATGTCTTCAGCTTCCTGAGTGGTGAGGACACCTTTTTGGAGCAGCGCATCGACGAGCGCGGCGCTTTCCAAGCTCTGGGCATTGGCGGCGACGGTCACCCCGCAGGCGGCCATGCGGCGGGCGCAGGTCGAGGCCGCGCAACGGCTG
>CAYTAI010000046.1:9927-18548 GCA_964435715.1 uncultured Verrucomicrobiota bacterium
GACGGTCACCCCGCAGGCGATCATGGCGGCAAATGCCAGTTGTTTAAATCGTTTCATTTTGTTTTTCTCCTGATTTGATTAGGTTATTTTAGGTTTTGATTGTTGTGGAGACGATCTTTTGTCCCCTTGAATCGTTGCGAACCTAGATTAAGCATGTGACAGAAAAAGGTCATTTGTGTGACAAAACAGTGACAAAATGAATTATTTTTGAACGTTTGAGCGGGGTTCCATACCTCCGAAAAGAATTTATCGACCGTTCAACACTTCCATCCCTCATAGAATAATCAATGATAGCCTGCCCAAATGCGGCTCATCATATTCCCGGAAAACCTGCAAAAGAGAGTAGAATCTTGTCTGATTCTAGATGGGCGGCATCGCAGGAGCTCCGCCCTCGGGGAAATAATTTCTCAGCCTGCTTTTCTTTGGAGGAGTCCGGGCTCCCCCCAGACCACGGTTTGTCCTGCCCAGACAGCATGAGTCCAACTCCCGTGATCAAATAAAAACGGGTTATTCCCCTATCCTCCGCATCTCTGGTTTATCACATGAACCAGTGATGCCGGTTGTGATCCCGGATCTCGTAAGCGTGCCAGGCGGTGAATGCCCAGAATAAAAGGGGCAAAAACAGGCTTAACCCAAATGTCGCCAGCGCCATGATTCCCGCCACAAAAAAGACCAGCGGCAAGCCCACGACCAATATCCCCAGTCCCATCAGCCGGTATCCTTTATACCAATGTCCCAAGCCGGGAACCAGACTCAGCAGTGCCGCCAAGTCATTCCTCGCATTCCGAACAGTTGAACTGCGATGGTGTGTGTGTTGTTCCGGTGTCATCATCCTCACCCCCGTTCCCTGTATTATGGTGATCATCCTTCTCCATCAAAATAACCCACCTTTTCCCATTTGTCACATCCCCCCCGCACAATTTGCCTCAGTTCGTTCGGTGAAAAAACCAAAGAAGCAGAATCCTTTCTCGCAAAGTCCTCAAAAGGACGCGAAGCAAGGAGCCACCCGCAGATTCAAATCGCGTTTTCCTCTGGAGGGATCCGAGCTCCCGCTCGTCCCATTTGTCCCCGAGAGTAGAAGCGTGCTTCCAGCCGCTTTCCACGCAATTTGCTTTTTTCGTAAAAAGACAATTCCCGGTGCTGAATGGAGTTTTTCAAGATGCGGGAGATAGAACCTATTGCTTGGAATACGGAGCCGCGGCATCGTCGAGCATGGGAAAGTGTTTCGTATTGAGAGTTTTCATCGGCAGACGATACACCAGCGCTGTCGCCGCGATCAAACAATCCGCCAATCCAACACGATGCGATTGCACGTATTGACGACGAAAAAGCCCGGCTTTTGTCGCGATGGATAGATCGACGTCGATGACACGAACCGCGCTGATGAATTCATCCAGAGCCTCTCTTTCCGGGCCATCCCGAACCCCCTGAAAAAGCTCTGCGACCGAAATCGCGGAAAGGGAGATTTTATCAATATGAGTCTCGATGAATTCCACCGCATCGGGGATTCCACGAAAATAGTCGATCAATATGTCTGTATCGACGAGCATCAGGGGAATCGGTCGAATGTGGCTCGAATCTTCGCGATATCCATATCCGACCTGTCCTTCCAGATTCCTTTCGCAGCACGGATTTTTGTGAGCTTGTCACCGGGAGTTTTCCGGGTCAAAAACTCGTCGATGGCCACCCGAATCAACTCACTATGAGTTTTTCGCGTTGATCGGGCCAAATCACTAATCCCCTGATGCTCTCTTTCTGTGAGGTAAATCTGCGTGCGAATCATACATTACAATGTATATCAGCCCAAAAGTGCTGTCAAGCCCTCTTGTATATTGAGCCGCCGCCTTCGACGCGCACCCTGAAAGCGGTGGCGCGGGTAGGTGTTCTGGCGGATCGCATAGTTCGCTCTGTATTATTCATTTGGCCATTTCCAGCCATCGAGACGACCAATAAAATCATGGTATGGACTGCCTTCATACCCCTCTTTAAATGGCTCAATCCCGAACATTTCAAGAGCCTTTAGTGTCTCAAAAACGCCCGTGACTACAGACTGGGCAAGTATTTCTGCAATGACCTCGCGCTGGTCAGTGGATAATTGCTCAAGTAGAACATTGATCTTGTGTTGCTCAGGAATTGAGTCCGCCGTGGCATTCTTGTTCCAAGTTCCTTCACGAACCCGTCGCGAGCCAATCTGGCCTTGGCCAGCTTTGCACTCTTGAACCAGATGATCAATCAGCTCTCTGTAAACTGGGGGCTTCATATTTTTCTGTCAAACAAGTTAATATCAACAAAACTTCATATACTGAAAATTTCTTGGAAGTCAAAACCAAGCTCTGGTCGAAGGAAACAATCGCTCTGGGAAGCGCAGAAAAGCGGCTGGAAGCACGCTTCTACTCTCAGGGATGAGCGGGAGCTCGATCCTCTGAGCCGGAAAAAATCTGTGTGAATCGGTGATATCTGTGGATGCTCCCAAAACCTTTGCGTTTCTTTGGAGGCTCGTCCGCGAGAAAATCCGGTCTTTTACAGGTGCCGCACAATAACCACTTCACAGACACTCCCTGATCTGCAACTTTAAAATCTCTTGTTATCGGGGAGAAAAACTTGTTACTTGATAGACATGGCTCGTTTCACCATCCTCGGCAGCGGCAGTGCCGGAAATTGCGCGTATCTGGAGACGGATCAAGCGCGGATCCTCATTGATGCGGGATTCAGCGGGCGGCAAATTGCCCAGCGTTTGGAAAAAATCGGACGCCGCCCCGAGGATTTGACCGCGATCATCCTCACGCATGAGCACTCCGACCATGTCCAGGGGCTCAATGTCCTTTGCAACCGTTATCAAATCCCGCTCTACTGCAACCGCCTGACCAAGGAAGCCATCGCGGACAAACTCAACGGATTTTCCCATTACCGCCTTTTTCCCACGGGCGGGGATTTTATGATCGGGGATATCGGCATCGAGACTTTCAGTGTGCCCCACGATGCCTATGACCCGGTGGGATTTGCGCTCACAGCGGGTCAGAGTAAAATCGGATTTCTCACCGATCTCGGTTACGCCACTCGACTGGTGATGGAGCGTGTCCGCGAGTCGAATATCATTGTCCTGGAGACCAATTACGATCTCAAGCTCTTGCAAAATGACACCAAACGCCCCTGGGCGGTCAAACAACGCATCCTCTCGCGCCACGGGCATTTGTCGAATGAATCGGCGGCGGAGCTCGCCAAAGAAATCGTGACGGACAAACTCCGCCGGCTTTACCTCGGGCATCTCAGCCGCGATTGCAATTCCCCCGAGCTGGCACACCACGCCGTCTCGACAATTCTCTCCCAAATCGGCGCCATGCATGTCTCCGCGCAGGTCACCGATCAAGACCAGCCCTGTGCCACGATTGAAGTATAGACAGCATATCCGTTTTTTTTGAATGGAATGGAATGCGTTTCGTCTAACCCCTCAGACTCGCGTTGACGAGTTACACAAGCAATCATCAATCATTCATCAAGGAGAATCCCATCCATGAAACGATCCATTGTCGCCGCACTCGTGTTCACATTCACCGTTGCAAGCCTGCACGCCGGGAGCCGGATGCACTCGTCAAAGGGTTTGGAACGGCTCAACACACCCATCCTGGCTGAAAGAATTTCAGACGAAAGATTCCGCGCCCATGAGTTTTCTGTCGACGCATTCGGCATCGGAGTCTTTCCTGAAAAAGGGCTTTTCAACGGCAATCCCGGCGGGGGTGCGGGATTGAATTATTTCTTCAACCGCTTCGTCGGCGTGGGTGTGGACGGGTATGTCTGGGAAGGCATCAAAAATGAGGTCGTGGGAGGAACCAGCGGGAGTCTCATCCTGCGCTACCCGATCGCCGACCGCTTCGCACCCTATGTTTTCGGCGGGGGCGGGGGAAATTTTTATAACGACAAAGCTCAAACCACCTATCATGGCGGACTGGGAGCCGAGTACCGTTTCACCCGCAATGTCGGTGCCTTTGCCGAGGGACGTTACACCGGGGCAGCCATCGAAAATAACTATGGCATGGTCAAAAGCGGTCTGCGATTCGCATTTTAACCTGTCTTGATGTCAAAAAAACTTTATTGTCAGCCGGCCCGGCCGGACTTTGATCAAGTCCGGCCTTTTCTATTCACAAAGCCATAACACGCGGACTCCTGTCTTGATTCCCCGCGCAATTTGCCCCAAGCTTGCCCGGATATATGAGTCTATTTCGACATTCTTTTGTGCTGATTCTTTTTTGGATGATCGGCGGATGGCCGGCGCGGGCGGAGACAGCCAAGGAAATTGCCATCCCCGATTCATTCAGTGTGGATCAGGTCGTCACCGTCAAGGGCATGCCGGAAACCGTCAAAATCAAATTTTATTTCGACAAAATCAAATGGCGCCATGATGTCCAGCGCGGAAATGAAACCGTCATCACCATCTCGCGCAAGGATCAAGGATTGCAGTATACACTCTTGCCCGACTCCAAACGCTACTTTGTCGCACCCATGACCGATGACACTTCCCCCACCTCCTCCTGGCGTGAGCAGGATGCCGAGTGGCGCCTGATGGGTAAAGAAACCCTGCGTGATATCCCGTGTGAAAAATACCGCGTGATCAGCAAAGGACTGGAAAGTTTTGTCTGGGTCTCCGAAGACAAAAAACTCCCGGTGCGCGTCCAGACAGCGGATGCACAGAGCACGCTGGACATGGAGAATTTCATCGAGGCTCCCCAGCCCGAAGACCTTTTCATCGTGCCGCCGGACTATCAACTCCTTGAAGTCCAGGTGGGAAATCCCCAGGAAGCAGTCGCCCCCTGATTTCCCCACCCGCGCAAAGAATAGAAGCGAGTTTCCAGCCGCTTTTCATATTCTAACGACTGGATTCAAGATTCTTTCTGCAATTTGCTTTCGCGCGGGTCTTGCGTGCGGAGCCGTTTTCATTATGATCACCGGATTCTCTTTTTTTGAAAGAAGACATTATTATCGATTAAAACCCTTGTAAGAAAAAAATAATATCATGAGCAAACCCACACTCCACGTCGCTGTCACCGGTGCTGCCGGTCAAATCGGATATTCACTCATTTTCCGGATCGCTTCCGGCGCCCTTTTCGGGCCGGATCAACCCGTCTGCCTGCATCTGATTGAAATCGAACCCGCCCTCCCGGCTTTGCAGGGAGTCTGCATGGAGCTCGATGATTGTGCTTTCCCGCTGCTCAAAGGGATCGTCCCCACGGCGGATTTGAACGAAGGATTCAAGGACGTGAACTGGGCACTGCTCGTCGGCAGCGTCCCCCGCAAACAGGGCATGGAGCGCAAGGATCTCCTCTCCATCAATGGCAAAATCTTCATCGGCCAAGGTCAGGCGATCCAGAAAAATGCCGCCAGCGATGTGCGCATCCATGTCGTCGGCAATCCCTGCAATACAAACTGCCTCATCGCGATGAATAACGCCACCGACATTCCTTCCGACCGTTTTTTTGCCATGACCCGCCTCGACGAGAACCGTGCCAAGTCACAACTCGCCCAAAAAGCCGGTGTCCCGGTCACCGAGGTGAAAAAAGTCGCCATCTGGGGCAATCACTCCGCCACGCAATATCCTGATTTCACCCATGCCGAGATCGGGGGAAAACCTGCCACCGGGGTCATTTCCGATCACGCTTGGCTCAAAGGGGAATTCATCTCCACAGTGCAACAACGCGGCGCGGCGATCATCAAGGCGCGCGGCGCGAGCAGTGCCGCCAGTGCCGCCAATGCCATCATCGACAGTGTGCGCTCCATCCATTTCCCGACCGAACCCGGCGATTTCCACAGCGTCTGCCTGTGTTCAGACGGCAGTTACGGAATTGATAAAGGATTGATTTGCTCATTCCCCGTCACCAGCGATGGAAAAAAATTGAATATTGTCCAGGGTCTCTCCGTCGATGAGTTCAGCCGGTCGAAAATCGATGCGACGGTCAACGAACTCAAAGAAGAGCGTTCCTTGGTTGCTGATTTAATCAAGTAATGCTATCTCTCAGGAGCACATGAAACACACATTCCTTGTCTTACTCGCTTTCCTCAGCCTGACCCTGCATTCCCCCGCGCAAGAAACCGGGCCGCGGGTCAATGCTTATGAGGCGCTCCGTGCGGCTCAAGGCCGTGTTTCACCGCAAGCCAAGGATATTGTCCTCGGACTCAAAGGCTCCCGCGGCAACCCGAACCCCGCCGGATGGGAAATCGTTTTTTTCGACCCGCTTGAGCCTCACCGCAAGCTCGTCCTCGATATGGAGGGAACCCGTGTCAAAAAGGTGAACCGCCCTCTCGAGCTCTTTGGCTCCATCAGCAAAAAACACGCGATTGACCTGGGCAAATTGCGTGTGAACTCCGACGGAGCATACGCTATGGCAAAAGAAATCGCCGAAACCGAGAACAACTTGCTCATCAGTTCTGCCGATTTCCAACTCACCAAAATCAAGCCCGAAGACCCGGACTCAAATCCCATTTGGATTATCAATGTCTATGATGCACAGAAACATCACCTCGGGGAAATCGTCATCTCCGCCTACACCGGCAATGTTCTCCGCACCAAAAAGCTCAAGTATCAAGGCAAACGCGATGCGACATTCACTGAGAAAGTGGGCAAATCCTTTGATAAACTCGGAAAAAACATGGAAGAGTTTTTCACCGGCAAAAGTTCTTCAAAAAAATAATGCCCGATATATTTTGTTCTACGTTTGAACCCACTGGAAGGTCGAACTCCCTTGAGAGCATTGCCTTGTCTTGGAGGGTCGATCTCCCGTGAGAGCTTGGATTGTTTCCAGAATGGCGTCGCAGAGCTCCGCCCCCCAAAAAAATGAAATGGAGGGGCAGGCTCCTGCTTGACCCATTTGTTTTTTAAACGCGATCCAAGCCGATCATGGGCAGGAGGATGCCCATGCCACATGGCATGGACACCCCGGCCATGAAAAAAGAGCCCTGCAAAATCATGGAGGGGCAAGCTTCTGCTTGACCCATTTGTTTTTTAACGCGATCCAAGCCGATCTGAGAGTGGCCGGATATTTCCGGGAATTACTTCAGGCGGGCTTTGAGGTCGCGCAATTTGCCTTCGATTTCCTCGAGCTGGGAAATGACCTCGGCGACTTGGGCGGTTTTGGACTGGCCGGCGTCTTCGCGCAAGTTGCGCGCGCGGGCCTCCTGCATTTTATTCTGGGTTTCCTGCATGCTATTCATAATCACGCCGATGAAAAGATTGAGCATGATCATGGTTCCCAATAGCACGAAGCTGATAAAATACAGGACAGCCGTCAGCGGGGTGGCATGGGGGGTTCTCACCGTCTCATTGAGCGCGTCGGTGTCATAGGGATAAACCGCGCTCCCGTAATACTGCATGTAGAGCACATCACGCCAGTCTTCGAGAGTGACCACGCCGAAAAGGGTCAGGAGCGCGTCGCCGAGATTGCCGAAATGAACCGGGTCATTGTCGCGGAAAAGGAAAACTCCCATCACCGCATACACATAAAAATGCAGCGCGAGCAAAATGCCCACGTAACCGAGGCTCGGAATGCTGTGCAACAGCGCGCCGACAAGCAACTGCAAGCGGGGCAAAACCGTGACCAAACGCAAAACCCGCAGCAGCCGCGCCATTCGCAAAACCGCGACATACGCGCCGCCAAAGGGGAGAAAACAAACCGCCACAATCGAAAAATCAAAAATATTCCACGGGTCTTTGAAATAATTCCACGGCCGGCGGCCATGCGCGATCATTTTGATCAGGATTTCAACAGTAAAAACCCCCAACACCACGCGGTCGAGCAGATGAATCAGGTCGCCGTGCCGCTCCATGATGGAACGCGAGGTTTCCAGCCCCACGAGCACGCCCGCGCCGACAATGACGGCGAGAATAAAATTCTGGAACCACTTGGATTCAGCAATCGCTCGGCATTGTGTGACCATAAAGGGGAAAGGGGGGAAATCGTTGCGCGAAGTGCAATTTGCACCCCGAAGAGCAAAATGCGCTCCGGGAGCCGGACAAAATCAGGGAAACTATTGGTCCTCGTCGCGGGGGGCGAAAATAGCATTCACAATAGCAAAAACTCCTGTGCCTCCTCCGACTACGATAAAGGTGGCAATCAAACGCCAGAGGACTTCACCTTTGGTAAAATCCCAAATGCTTAGGATGGACACCAAAATGCTAAAAACCACACAAGTAGAGATCACATAGAAGGCGATTCCCCTCACGAGCTTCGGATCGAGATAACCCTTCGGCTTTTTCTTTTTGGGCGCGGCTTGCGGGGGCAGAGGAGGGATTTCACTCATAAGGGAAAGGGTGTGGACACACTAGGAAGCTGTCTGGTCCAGGTGGTCATGGGGCAGTTCCTTGCCCTCGGCGGCGAGTTTGGCGAGGGTTTTTTGTTTCTCGCGCTCGCGCTTGGCCATCCAGTCATCCCAGGATTTTCCGGCGGCCATGTCCGCTCCGGTGATGCGAATGTCTTTGACATCCTTGAGCGCGTAACGCACCGGCTCAGGCTTGTCCGGCAGATACAATTCCACAAAAGGTTCGCTGGATTTGAATTCGCGGTTGAAAAGGAAACCTTCGATCGTGGAACCGTCATTGAGGTCGAGGGTCACGTCACCCCGGTAATCAAAGGCTT
>CAYTAI010000047.1:0-18404 GCA_964435715.1 uncultured Verrucomicrobiota bacterium
TCTTTGCCTGATGAAATAGGCTTGAATACTTCTTACAATATGCTCGCCGACCGCAGCAAAGGGCAACACGCTTGGGCTAATGTAAATATGAGCACAAGAATACGCCTTTTCAAAAAAATTGATATCAAAGATGCAGCGCAAAGATACAAAGATACATAAAAGAATTTTAAAATTTTATTGCATACATTAAAAATTTGAAAACGGTGACTACCAAGAATCTTCCCGGCCAGTCGTGAGAGAAATGGTACTGATTTGACAGGATTCTGAGTGTCTGCCACAGGCGGGGAGGATTCATCCGAAAGGAAGTTAATAAACTGGTGGGACACATCATATTGGGTACCACATTCAGTGCATTCCCGATTTCCGCCGTTTATAGACTTTAATGTCCCATGATCTTTTGGACACACAAATTCAGGGAGTCGATGATTTTCACTGGTATCAGAATGGGGTTTAATAAGTCTGTATTTAACTTGGTCACAAAATAAAAACGAGGTGATTGATGAATTCTCCAAAGATGAGAAATAGTGTGCTGCAAAGACAAGCTTGGTTTTAAGGAATCCTTGCAATGAAATCAGATATTTATAAATGGCTCCATCAAACCAGACATCCGATAAGATAAAACCCACCGATGATGATATTTCACGCATCTCGCGAACTGATGGAGCCTCATCCTTGTATGAAGGACCATGAACCGTAATACCTAACAACGAAGCCAAGCGGTAATATACTTGTGATGCATAAAAGTTAGTCGGTCCAAGTGACTCCTCATTCTCCGTTGTGATAACTGCTACACCTTCTGGCTTGAGAACACGAAATATTTCCTGCATCATTTTTTCAGGGTTGACAACATGCTCAATGACTTCCCGTGAGATGACTCTATCAAAACATTGATCAGGAAACGGGAGGCGTTCTGCGGGTGCAAGGGCAAAATGGCTGGGTGAAGCGGAGTCAATCGCTCTGATAATCATCTCCTCAGAAATATCCGTGCTGTAAAGTATCGAGTTTGGGAATAAATGTTTGATATTCTTTTCATCAAGACCGAATCCACATCCTACTATGAGTATGGACATACCATCCTTGATTTGAGCCATCTCGAGAATATAGGCTGTAAATCTACGATAAAAATAGTTATAATACGCATCCGCCCAAGGTCCACGATTCCAAGGGAAAGATTCTATATCATCCAATGGAAATTTAATTTCAAACCTCTTGGGAAGAGTCTTGTAGATACTGTCAAAAGATAATTTATGATCAAAGTAACTCATAAAGCAGTTTATACTTTCTCTGCAGAGCAAATGATACCCCCCTTGTGATCATGACGATCAAAAGATGAAAGAAGAGAGAGTAGTATGTAATACAGAAGAAAATTTCTTTGAGATAGGGTTTTTCCACTTCTCAGATAAAGCAAAAATTGGGACCATGAAAAGAAACATCCGGCGAGAAAGCGCGGTGAATACGAAAAATTGATTATTTTAAACCCAGATGAATGTAGCAGTTCAGTAAGATCATGTTCCTTCAGAAAGTGCTGCTGTGATGTCCCAAAAGATTTTTGAAGTATCCTTTCATATTCCTCATATGTTGGAGGAAATTGATTCTCATACCGGCGTTTTAGTAAACTTTTGATTTTTCCACCCTTCAGGTACATCGCCTGAATTGTTGGATGTCCTGAACTATTGGCAATGACCAAGCGCCCCTTGGGTTTCATGACGCGGTATATTTCAGCGAGAAAAATGTTTGGCGAATCAATCATGGGAAGAACTTCACTGGCAAGAACTTTATCAAATTGTCCATCTGAAAAGGGTAAATTATTACCCGATGTTTTGATATAGCGTAATTTGCCGGTAAGCTCGGGGGGAATGGGAATCCGCTCAATCAGCGGGTTTATATCGATCCCCGTCGCTTGAAGTGATAGCTTGGACATTTCTACGGTATAAAATCCCATTCCACATCCAAAATCCAGCACCTGATCCGTAGAACAGAGGTCTAAAGCAGAAAAAATATCTTTTGCTTGTAATCGTTTATATAAATTTGGAAATCCATAAAGTTTTCCCTTGATGTCATCTAGAAGTCTGCCAGTGGGTATAAATCCAAAATTTCTATAATTTACTGATTTTGATATTTTCATGATGAATGAGTTTGTCCTGGGTGCCAAAAATAAGCGTCGCCAACCATAATCGAGTTGTTATTGCGAGCGACAAAAAAGTTGCAGACATTTTTATATTCGCAATATACGGCCTGACCATAATAAAATATAATCCATAGTCCGTATGTATTATTCAGAAGAAGGAGTTGTTGAATTTTGATATTAATGACTCCTATCTTGTTCAGTGCAAGAGGTTGATTGATAATGTTTTTATTGTCAGGGACAATATGATTAATCGTGTTAAATTCGGCAATGTATTCTCCATCCCTAGACTTTATAAACCCAAGAAAAAGGTGAACTTTTGTTTTTGGAGTGAGATCATTCTTGTAATCGATCTGAATGTCAATGGGTTCACCTGTATAAAATCCTTCTCGAATTGATTCGCCTGAATGATGAATTTTGACATCTGTGACTTGAATTTCACCTGTTCCATTTATCATTATTAAGTCATTATGGTTTTCGATCTTTGCTTTTTTAGCCTGCTTTGAAAAAATATATTGATTATATTTGTTGACCACATTTACAGCGGTGTCATCCATCAATAAACGCCCTTCGGCCATGAAATAAGCTCTGCTGCATAAGTCTTGAATTTGAGCCAGATTATGAGATACAAAAAGAATTGTGGCTCCACTGCGACACAAATCGATTATTTTGTTACGGGATTTTGCCAAGAAATATGAGTCTCCCGTAGCAAGTGCCTCATCGACAATAAGAATATCCGGCTCAATGCTCATGGATATGGCAAATAGCAGACGAGCTTTCATACCAGAAGAATAGGTTCGAAAGGGATGGTTTATAAATTCCCCAATCTCGGCAAACTCAATGATTTCATCCATTTTTGAGAGAACTCGTTTTTTTGACATGCCGAGAAGCATTCCCCCATAAAGAATGTTTTCGCGCCCGCTAAATTCCGGATGAACCCCCACACCCAGAGCCAGTAATGCCGTGATTTTCCCTTTGACAATAATGCTTCCTTCATCAATGGGAAGTAGCTGAGCAATCATTTTTAATAGCGTAGTTTTGCCTGCTCCATTGGCACCGACAATACCGACAACCTCACCGCGATTAATCTGCATATTGATATTTTTTACCGCATAAAAACTTTTTGAGTGTTTGTCTTTTTTCCAAGGAAAAAGCATGTCCTTTATTGGTCCAGTCACTGGATTATCATAGAGGCGGAATATTTTAGAGGCATTTTTAACCTCAATGACGTAATCATTACCCATAAGATAAACTATATATACTGGTTAATCATTAGTTTTGTTTTATTAATTATCCAAGCTCCCAACAAGAAACTTGATAGTGAAAGACCTGTAAATATCATCCAACTAAAAGGATGAAATGTGGAATAGTATGTGTCTCTAAAACAAATGATGATATGGGAGAGAGGATTCAATAGGATAATTTTCCAGATGTCGTGGCCAACCATTTCTGGAGATGCGATCACGGGTGAAATATATACTATCAATCCCATAATGATTGTAATGATTTCTCTTAAATCCTTCAGAAAAATACCCACAATGGAGCATATCCACGATATTCCTAAAACAAAAATCAACAAGAGGGCTAGAGGTAAAGGAAAGAGAAGCATTCCCCATGAAAGATTATTGGTTATAGAGGATAAAGAAATAAATATAATAAAACTGATAAATGAAGTTATTGAGCTGACAAGCAAACTCGTTAAGGGAATAGTTTCTATGGGGTAGATCACTTGTTTGACCAGTTCCATTCGATCTCTGATCTGCATGGGAGCCTCAGCCAATGAGCGTGTGATGATTTGCCATGGGATCATTCCCCCGAGCACATATAAGGAATAGTCCAAAGGGCCTACTCCCAAGCTTAATTTTGTCCCAAATATATATGAAACAATAATGACGTATGTGCCCGTCTGTATGAGGGGTGCTAGAATCAACCACAGACAACCTAAAAGGCTTCCCTTATTTATGACCATCAAATCACGTTTAGCCATCTCAATGATCAGATGATGATTCTTGATAAATGACCGGATAATTGATAGTATCGAGTGCATAAGTATTTTAAAGTAACCTGATTCTTATTGATGAGATGAATTGAGCGGGGACAGAGACGCAATTATTAATTTCCACGAGATCAAGCTTTATTTTTCCTGATCCACACGCAACCTCGACTGAGGCGTGACCATGGTGAGTAATTTGTCCAGGCACTGCTAGGAAAATTTCTTCATCTTCAACTAAGCTGGCTTCCCAGATGATTAATTTTTCTCCTTTATATTCACAGTATGCCCCCGCGTATGGTTTATTTGATGCATTGATCAGGCGCAATATATCAATGGCGGATTGATTCCAGTCTATACGACCATCTTCGGGCTTTCTTGGATAGCAACGTAATGCATCCCTCGGATTTTTGGATTGGCGCTCTAAGATGTAATTTGTGTCAAAGGATAATTTTTTTAATGACTCGACAAATAAATGAGGCGTTTGCTGTGCCATCCAATTCCAAATAGTTGTTATTTTTGTATTATGATTAATTGACATATAGTCTCTGGCGATGATATCCCCACTATCTAATTCTCCGCCAATCATTTTATGTATACACAAACCTACGCGGGTTTCACCATTTAAAATCGCCCATGCTTGGCAAGCGTTGCCCCGGTAACGGGGGAGATCCCCGCCATGTGAGTTTAATATTCCGAGCGGAAAAATGTCGATTATTTCTTGAGGCACTAATCCCGTGTAATTCATACTGACGGCAATGTCTGATTTGCTGTCTTTCAAAAATTGCACATGATCTGAAATATATGGTCCTTGTGCAAATGGAATGCCCCATTGTTTAGCGAGAAGTTGGAAGTCTTTGCTAGTGCGGGTATATTCGGGAGCTTCCTTGGCCGTGAGTATGCAACTGATATCATGACCATTTTGTTTTAACACAAGGGTCGAGTCATAAAGAATTTCAGTCCTTCCAATTATGGCTACTTTCATAATTTCTTCTGAGTCGAGTGAGATAGGGAAGCCGATTGGCTCATTAATTCCAAGAGCTGTCTTAGCCAGGAACGGGATCCTTCCCCATGATTTTGATGGGCAATCAACTTATCGGGTAAATGATAAAGCGGGCGGGCTTTTTCATAGCGCATCATGCATTCTGTATTGAGAAAAATATGAATCGGGTGAAAATCAAATACGCACAAATTGCCCATTTGTATTGTTTCACTGACCCCAAGATGTGTTTTTGACTGCTCTCGATAAATGCATGTTATGTCGTCTTCCCAACAGTATGGAATACGCACCATTCCATTCCATAGGCGCCAAGGTTTTAGGGGAATGCCTGCAGTCGACGGAATGAAGTGATTAGCATCGTGCGTCAGGCCTGCTTCACTAAAAATTTTGAGTAATTCAGTACTCTGCGTCATGGAGTGGCTTCGAATGGAGCGCGCATTGGGAACGATGGCAAGAAGCCGATCCACGACTTCGCGAGGATTTCTGCCATGCCTGAAATCACCAGACAAAAGCCAATTAAAATTGGGATGAATACCGAGTTCATAATTTTGATTGGCTCGCAACTTTTCAAGCAGGGGGGTATCGTGTGTCACAAACCATGTGGCATGCACTCCTGCCTTATCAATTAGATCAATGGTATCTGCCAACACATGGTCGTGAGCCCAGTCTATATCAATCGTAAGGAATGTTCGATTTTCCCATGTTGAACAGACTTCTGGTAAAATATCGGCAATTTTTCCCATCATGACTATGCATTTTCCTTTGTTGTCGTGTCAAGAATCGCACCAATGGGCAATTTAAAAAGTATTTTTTCTGCGGTGAAAACTTCCTCATTGATTGAAATTTCATCCAAAATCAATGCGCCTTTTCCGCAAGCAACACTACATCTGCCATCATCTATAAATATCTTTCCGGCTGGAGCGGGAGGCGTTTCTTTCGTTAGCCTGTGAGCTGACCAGATTGTCAGGTGTTGATCGGTAAAAGTTGAAAAAGCCCCTGGATACGGCCTGGTCTGTGCACGGATGAAGCGGTCAATGTTATCCGCATCTTGACTCCAATCGATCCTGCCATCATGCGCACTTCTCTGTGGCATGATTCTACGCTTGGAATGATCCTGCGTTCGAAGAGTTAAAGAGCCTTGGGCAAGCTTGGGTAAAGCATCTGCCAGTAATTCCAAACCCCTCAGCTCGATACGAGCGTACAGTGTAGCGATCGTGTCATCTGCATAGATAGGCTCTTCCATCTGTGCTGCGATTGGGCCAGAATCCACCCCGTCATCCATTTGAAAAAGAGTGATTCCTGTTTTTGTCTCTCCATTGATGATTGCCCACACCAGTGGTGCTCCACCACTGTAGTCGGGCAGGAGTGATGCATGGAGACCGTATGCAGGAGCCAGACTAAGCCAAGACTTGGGTATCATGTGGTACCAACCCGCGACTAGAAATACCTCCGGTTTCCATGTCGCCACCTCTTCGAGCAGTCCGGGTTCAAGCATACTCTGTGCTAGCGTTCGGCATGGCAACCCCCGGGCTGTTGCATAACTAGCGAAGTCAGCGTAAAGAACGTTGTTGACACCCTCTGGTCGATACGAAATTTTGAAGGTCTGTGTGGCGGTGACCACACCAGTAACGTCGCAGCCAGGCGTCTGACACGCAAGCTTGAGACAGCGCAGTCCAAATTGACTGGCTCCAATGACGACAAGGTTCAAAGGTTACTTCCCATCCAGGCTTCTACGTTGAGCAACGACCAAATCAGCAAACGCCTATTCTGCTCGCCACGCAGATGCTCGTCGATCAACTGTGTCACCGCTTGCCGGTCGAGAACTTCATAGATACGCGGCTGCCCTTGTAGCAAGCTACGCCGCACAAACTCGATACTTTCTCCCTTGAACCAGCTCGCATCCGGAGATGAGAAGCCCTGCTTTTCTGCTGCTGTAACTGTTTCCGGTATGAGTCGCTTCATTACATCCCGAAGGATCTGTTTACCGTCATTGGTTTTTTGGAAATACTTTCCTGTTTTGTTGCCTGGATCGTTTTCATTGATCCTCAGCACATTTTCTAGGTTGTTGAGTTTGAGTGAAACCGGGCAGGTCATTGCAAAATCGACAAGATCGTTGTCCATGAACGGAACCCGCGCCTCCATTCCGTGAGCCATGCTCAGCTTGTCTTCCACCACAAACAGGCCGTGCAGAAAAGTCTTGGCCTCAAAGTAAAGCGAATGGTTGATATAATCTTCGGGACGATTGAGTTCATTGTCATGGGTCAGAAATACATCACGGAAAATATCTCGGGTTCGCACATGTTTCACTTCACCCCAGACAGGCGCGAATACTTTCGAAAGTGAGTTATTCGGAACCAGACGCTGCCAAAATCCATAGTATTGGTCAATGTAGTGTTCGAAATCCTGGTTTACCACGGCTCGGTAGTAACGCCAAGGATAACCACCAAATAGTTCGTCTCCACCTGCGCCGGAAAGCACTACCCGAACGAAGCGGCTAGCCAATTTGGCAGCATAATAGTTGGGGTAGCTCTGCCCCACTCGCGGCTCCTCAAGATGTCTGACAAGAGAGGCCATGCATCTCTCCATGTCGCCGGCTTTTAGAACCATCTCGTAGTGTTCAGTCTTGAAGTGTGCAGACATCGCCTCGGCTTTTGCGCGCTCGTCAAAACCAAGCTCGATGCCAGAGGCAGAGCTGAGATCGAAGCCACAGGTGAAAGTCTTGAGGTTTGGAAAGGATTGCGTAGCGATCGCCGTGATCGAGCCACTGTCCATGCCTCCACTCAAATAGGCGCCGAGTTCTACATCACTGACCAACTGCCGGTTCACCGCCTGAGTGAACAAACGATCTAACTCTTCAGCATACTCACGCTTGTCTACTCCATGTTCGGGCTCACGAAAACGATAGTCCCAATAACGCGTGAGCGTGAGTTGCGCATTCGTCTGGTTGAGGTTAATGCGCGCAAAATGACCTGCAGGCAGTAGCTTGACATCCTCAAGCAGAGTGCCGTCGGTGAAAATATTCTGGAATGTGAAATATTCTAACAATACGGCTTTATCGAGTTTTCGACGGAAACCTGGCAACGCAGTGATCGCTTTCTGCTCTGAGCCGAAGGCAAAAATATTACCTTGATTAACATAATAAACCGGCTTGATCCCATAACGATCACGGGCGAGAAGAAGCGTTTTTTCTTTGAGGTCGAGAATGGCCAAAGCGAACATGCCGTTGAAACGCATGAAGGCATCACTGCCCCACTCGGCAAAGGCGTGCAAAACGACCTCGGTGTCTGTTTTTGACCGAAACCAATATCCCGCAGCTTCGAGTTCGGTGCGCAGCTCACGATAGTTGTAGACTTCGCCATTGTAGCTCAAAACATAGCGATGATCCGCGATGATCATAGGCTGTTGACCGGCGGGTGAAAGATCAATAATCGAAAGACGACGGTGACCTAGGCCCACATTCCCCTCAATCCAATGCCCTTCCCCATCGGGCCCACGATGCTCAATAGCTTGGGTCATCCTTTTGAGGATCACCGGAGAGACGGGAGTGCCGTCGAGGTTGATTAAACCAGCTATGCCGCACATACCTTGTTAGACCTTTCTAGCCACAATTGTGATGCCAGACTCCTCTACGAGTTCGCGCTCAATATTGAGCCCGGCTTCATCGCACCATTGACGGACTTCCTCAGGGGACTGCCTGTATGCGTTTTTTGGAGCATACCAATCGAAGTTGACATGATTCATCTCGTCAAGAGTATAGTCCTTGCGATAGAAGCATTTCATAATATGCCAGTAAAAAAAGCGTTGTAGATTGATCTTGCCCGCATCGATATCCAATAGATCGATCCGCTCCGGTACATCAATTTCGATATCCAACCCTCCCAATAGACTACCCAGACGGGTGATCGGTTTCATGGCCTTCCATCCCTCTTCAGGTGTCATAGTCTGCATCTTTTGTCGGATGTAGTCATCGGTGAATTCACGAATGGGCCCCTTACGGCGATACACATAGAACATGAAGAGACCACCCAACTTGAGCAGGGGCGCGAGGGAGAGAATTGCACCATGCGTTGAGTCCGTGTGATGAAGAACCCCTTCCGAAAAAATGGCGTCAAAGGAGCCGTGAGGTAAAGGAATGCGTGTCAGGTCGCATTGCATGAATGCCGCATTTGCTCCAGTATCCTGCATTCTAATTCGAGCCACATCAACAGCCGTGGAAATGTCGACCCCAAGGTAGCGAATCCGATCAAGAACGGGACGGAAGTATTGTAAACCTGTATAGGAGGCGCCACAGCCCGCATCAAGGACAGTATATGGTTGATCACGGAGAGGAAACCAATCGATGGCCTTACTATATCGGTCATTCGACCACTTTTGCATCATTTGCAATGATGCTTCCGATTCAAAAGTGTCACGCTTATGCCATTTATAACCAAAGACCTGTTGCGTTTGCTTTTGCTCGGCAGACATTGTCGTGACAGCCCGCAAAATACCTTTGTCGAGACACATATCAACACCTCGCATACTGAATCTTTTTCCATCCGCTATTGGAAAAGGCAACTCCAGCAGCCTCGTAAACCAAGTGGGCAAACCTTCATCAGAGAGACTTGAGTGCTGTGACGACATAGTGATAATCCTCTTCGGTCATTCTGTTGTGTAGTGGGATAGCCATTGTATTCGCATCGCAGTCACGAGCACCTGGATAATGCTCTGGTTTCAAGCCTAAACGATTCGCATAGTATCCGAGCATGTGGATCGCATGAGTGCCCGGACGGGTGGAGACTCCGGCGACCTGAAGCTTTTCCATGATGGTATTACGGGAGAAAGGCGCAGTAGAGGAATCCACCCAAGTCACAAATGCCTGCCAAGCGTGTTGCCCGTTCTTTGGAAGAATCGGCATTTTGAGCCAAGAAATCCCCGAGAGCTCTTTGATATAATACTCGGCCCATTTCTGGCGCTCTTGGATAAACTCATCCAACTTTGAAAGTTGAACCAGACCCACCGCCCCCTGCAAGTCAGTCATGCGATAATTAAAGCCCAGCAAATTAAACTCAGGAAGAAGGTAAGGACGGGGGCCGTGGTGACGTTGCTCTTCGGAGATCGAGGCACCGTGATTCCGCAGCATTTCAGCTTTAAGCGCCATATCTTCATGGACAGTGGTGAGCATTCCTCCCTCTCCCGTTGTAATGGACTTTCGAGGGTGAAATGAAAAAACACCCGCATCGCTCAGTGCCCCCGCGGGGATTCCATTCAGACTTGCCCCGGCAGCACAAGCGGCGTCTTCAAAAAGCCAGACTCCTTCAGGCAAAATCGCCCGCAGTGCTGGAATGTCCGAGCACAGCCCAAAAAGATGAACAGCAATCACGGCTTTGGTTCGAGGGGTGATTCTACGGGCGACATCTGCGGGATCGATATTGTAGGTCTGAGGGTCGACGTCGACAAATACAGGAGTTGCTCCGCAATACAGAACCACATTCGCGGTGGATACCCACGTGAAAGCGGGAATAATAACCTCATCTCCAGGGCCGATTCCCGCAGCGACAAGCATGAGATGGAGTCCGGTTGTACAACTGGTTATCGCCAGTGCATGCGGCACTTGATGGCGCTTGGCAAATGCCTCCTCAAAAGCTTTTACCTTTGGCCCTTGGGTCAGCCAGCCTGAATGGAAAGATTCCCGTGTGGCTTGCCACTCCTCATCACCAGTGGACGGAAGTGAGATCGCTATGTTTCGTTTATCCATTAATATTGACCTTTGTGAGCGTCCCGCCACGCAATGAGTTTTATGAGTCCGTCGGAGAGAGTGTCTTGGGAGTTAAAACCAAGGTCACGAGAAGCTTTTTTCGGGCAACCGATCCGATTTTGTACCAAGCGGCGAGCATCATCCGCTCCATATGGTTTATAGGTGACTTTGAGGTCTGATTTCTTGAGTTCGAGAATCAAATCACAGAGTTCTCGAATAGAAGTTTGGACTCCCGTGCCGACGTTGTAGAACTCATCAGTAATATCGGCTTGAAGTGCCAGCACATTACAGCGGGCTGTATCACGAACTGAAATAAAATCATAGGCTTGGCTGCCATCGCCATTGATCACGGGTGCCTCCTGAGCATCAATCTTGTTGAGCATGATGGGTATGACTCCTGTGTAAGCGGCGGTTTGATCCTGGTGAGGGCCATAAACGTTCATGTAACGAAGCCCCACATAGCTGAGACCATAACGGTCATGAAAGGCACGGCACATGGCTTCACCCGCGATTTTGGATGCTCCGTAAAAATTACGATTATTGAAAGGATGACTTTCGGTCATGGGCACTTCGGCGGCATCGCCATAAACAGATGCGGAGGAGGAATAGACCAAACGTTCGACATTGTTTCGAACGCAAGCTTCAAGGACATTAAAAGTCCCTTCAATATTCACATGAAAGGCGGTTCTGGGGAAATCCTTGCAATGGAGGAGCCACATGGCCGCTAGGTGGACGACACCATCGATGCCCTTCATGGCATCATCAAGCACATCGACATCCCGAATGTCGCCTCCATTGGAAAAGATGTTGCATCGCTTGTCTTCAAGGTAGGGGGCGATATTGGAGTGTTTGCCTCGGGCGAAATTGTCATAGATACGAATCTCCGAGACATCCGTCTTGAGAAGTTCAGCCACCACGTGGCTGCCGATAAAACCGGCTCCACCGATGACGAGAATTTTTTTGTCGGTAAGTTTCATGATATTGAAGAGTTTTTTTTGAGATCGTCGTAAAACTTTTCTCCTGTGCTCAGGTGACGTGGCAGAAAAGCGTTTTCATCCAGATCAATGCAATGAACAGCGTCATTTTCGAGTTTGTAGCGCAGTCCGCTCTCAGGGCAAACCATCTGGCCGGAGGCATCGGGGAACATGCGGTGACCGTGTCGACTGACCCATCCGGCTTGTCGACCTGGCACCCCCATGATCAGGGCGTAGTCAGGGACATCTTTGACCACGACGGCTCCCGCTGCGACAAAGGCATAACGACCAATGGTCACTCCGCAGACAATGGTCGCATTTGCTCCGATGGAACACCCCTTTTTCAAGAGAGTTGTTTCGTAGAGCCCCTGACGGTTGATCTGGGATCGGGGATTTGTCACATTGGTCAATACGCACGACGGGCCCAGAAAAACATCGTCTTCGATGACTGTCCCTGTGTAAACGGAGACATTATTCTGTATCTTGACATTGTTCCCGATGACTACATCCCCCGCGATATGGACATTCTGTCCAAGATTACATTTTTTACCGAGACGGCACCCCTTTAAAAGATGCGAAAAATGCCAGATTTTGGTTCCTTCGCCGATCTCGCAGGGTTCATCAACATAAGCCGACTTATGGAGGAAATAGTTTTTTTCTTGATGACTCATATTGGGATTTGCACGGGTTGTCCGTGTGTGATGAGAGAACTTTGGGCTGCCTGCAAAATCCGCAAAACCCTCAAACCGCTATGACCATCAGTAATCGGAGATTGACGGGTTTGAATTGAATTTAAAAAAGCTTGGCACTCCAGACGCAGGGGTTCATCGGCGGAATATTCAATTTTGACGCCCTCACCTTTGACAGGAATGGGCATGCCCTCCTTGATATCCACACGTTGGTCATAGAGGATTAATTCTTTGTTCACATCACAAAAGGTGACCATTTTTTGCGAACCGACAACTACGAGACGTTGCTCCTTGAATGGGTTCAACCAGGATACAAAAATATGTGCTGCCTGTCCGTTGTCGAAAAGTAATTGGGTAACGGTAATATCAACAATATTGGGTTGTACATGAGCACTCCCGGTGGCGGACACCTGAAAAGGAGTTGCCTCAAAAAGACGAAGAATTACAGCAATATCGTGAGGAGCGAACGACCAGAGAATGTTCTCTTCCCGCCGGATTTTTCCGAGATTCAATCGATTGGAATAGGCATATTGCACTTTCCCGAGCTGACCTTCTTCTATCATTTTACGCAATTTAAAAATTGCCGGATGATATTCGAGGATGTGCCCCACCATCAGGATTCGTCCGTTTTTTTCAGCGAGTTCGACTGAGTTGAGGGCATCCTCATAACGCAGTGCGAGAGGTTTCTCACAGAGCACATCCTTGCCTGCTTTCAAAGCTTTCTGGGTAATCTCCGCATGGGTAACAGCGGGTGTGGCGATAACGATTCCATGGATATCGGGATCATTTAGTACTGTATCAATATCTTTATGAATTCTCGCTGTGGGGCTGATTTGTCGGGCTGTTTCTCGTCCTGCCGAAGTTAAGTCGCAGACGGCGGTTAATGCTCCAAGTTGTTCAAAATTTCGAACAAGGTTTTTACCCCAGTATCCACAGCCGAAAATAGCGACTTTTGCTCTCATGAGATATTATATGCTTTTCAAGAATGAGTTGGTTGATTGGTTAAACCAAAGCTTTTTTGACGGCTCCAATGATTATATTCTGATCATCTTCAGAGAGAAAAGGATGCATTGGCAAGCTTAAGACTTCACGAGAAGCCTTTTCACTTACGGGAAAATCTCCCCACTTGTATTCACAAAAGGAAAAGACCGGCTGCTCGTGCAAACATTTGGGATAATAGACAGCAGACGGAATCCCTTTTTCTTTTAGTTTTGCGCCCAACTCATCACGGGCAGAAACTTGAATGGTGTATTGGCCGTAAACATGTGTATTGCCGGGCAACACCTCAGGTGCTTTGCAGTGTCCTTTGAGTGCGTCTGTGTATATTTTTCCAATTCTTCCGCGCACCGCGACTTCAGATTCAAAATCGGGCCATTTTCCAAGCAAGATTGCAGCTTGGAGAGTGTCCAGACGTCCATTCATACCGACCAGGGTGTGTTCGTGCCGACGAATGCCTCCATGGGTTCTGATGGCCCTCATCTTTTCAGCCAATGAGTCGTCATGAGTGAAAAGTGCGCCTCCGTCACCGTAACAACCGAAAGGTTTGGCGGGAAAAAAACTCGTGCTGCCGATCAATGACGTGGCGCAGCTCCTTTTGCCATTGCGTGTCGCTCCAAAGCTTTGCGCGGCATCCTCGATGACGGGGATTCCATGTGTGGCGGCAATCGCATTGATCGCTTCCATATCCGGGATTTGTCCGAAAAGACTCACGGGAATAATCGCTTTTGTGCGGGGGGTGATCGCCTTTTTTAATTGCTCAGGATCCATGGTGTAACCGACGGGCTCGATATCGACAAAGACCGGACGTGCTCCGACCTGACAAATCACCTCAGCGCTGCTGATCCATGTGAAAGGAATAGTGATCACCTCGGCTCCCGAACCGATGTCCAAAGCGCGCAAGGCAATCTCCAGACTGTCTGTTCCGCTGGCGACAGTGATGCAATGTTTGACCCCGACGTATTCCGCCAGAGTTTGTTCAAGTTCCGCGATTTCCGGCCCCATAATAAATTTGCCATGGCGAAGCACTTCGGCTATCCGGGCGTCAATTCTGTCTTTGTAAGCCTCGTATTGGGGTTTGAGGTCGATGAATTCCATTTTGTTCCTGTTTGATTCGGGATTGGGGATCTTCCGGAGGGCGAGGGGAAAAGTGTCTGAAAATCATGCTTTGATGATTTTGTCATGGGGTTCGCTGAAACGCCCCCGTGTGTCCACGATCAGGCGTGCGTGTTGCACGAGCATGTCATAGTCAAATTTGTCATGATCAGTTGCCAAGAGAACACAATCGTATGAAGAAAGAGTGTCTGAATTTAGAGGAATGCTCTCGAGCTCAAATGAGTGTTCCCGCAGCTTGGGAAAACTCGGGATGTAGGGATCGCTGTAGTCCACATGAGCCCCAAGATCGCGTAGTTTTTCCATCAGCATCACGGAGGGTGATTCCCGCATGTCATCGACATTTTTCTTGTAGGCGATTCCCAGAACCAAAACCCGGCTGCCATTGGTGGATTTCTTGGCCTTGTTGAGTGCTGAAGCGACCTTGGCAACCACATAGTCGGGCATGGACGAGTTTACCTCCCCGGCCAACTCAATAAATCTCGTGTGCACACCATATTCACGGGCTTTCCATGTCAGGTAAAATGGATCAATGGGAATACAATGTCCGCCTAGGCCGGGACCGGGGTAGTAGGGGACAAATCCAAAAGGTTTGGTGGCTGCCGCGCGAATGACCTCGTGAATGTCGATGCCCATCTTGTCCGCCACGATTTTCATTTCATTGACCAGCCCGATATTGACAGCGCGATGAATGTTCTCCAAAAGCTTGGTTAATTCCGCCGCTTTTGTTGAGGAAACAGGAATCACACGATCAATGACTTGCCCATAGAGCGCCTGGCCCACCTCCAAGCAATCAACAGTGTGCCCGCCGCACACTTTGGGGATGGATCGGGTGGAAAATTTGGTATTGCCGGGATCTTCGCGTTCGGGTGAGTAAACCAGAAAAATATCGGTGCCCACTTTCAGCCTGCGGGATTCGATCCGGGGCAAAAGCTCTTCGTCGGTTGTTCCGGGATAGGTGGTACTTTCCAATGAAAAAACCTGACCAGCGCGTAGATGAGGAACCAAAGAATCAGTGGTGTTTAATACGTAGCTCAGATCGGGTTCGCGATATTTATTCAGCGGTGTGGGCACACAGAGAATCAGGGCGTCCACGGCTTTGGCCCGGGAAAAATCCGTTGTCGGCTCAAAACCACGGCCCAGTGCGGTGGTGATTGCCGATGCGGGAATGTGTTCAATATAGCTTTTCCCCTTTTTGAGCGTTGATACCTTGGTCTCGTCAATGTCGAACCCGACGACTTTGTATCCTGCTTCGCAATACCGAAGCATGAGGGGAAGTCCCACATATCCCATTCCCACAATCCCAATGACTGCTGTTTTATTTTTGAGTTTTAGAATCAATTCCTTTTTCATCTAACCCTTACGACTGTGCACACAGACTATTTGAATCGTACATCTTTAATTTTTTTTAAAGAGTGCAAATTACAGCTCCGCCCCGTGGATGGCACGCATCCACTTTTTTGTTCACCGGATTTTTTCTCTTTCAGCACAGGCTGAATCTTTTTTCCTGCTCAATTTGTTTTCCAAACCGCAACCGCCCCGGGAATGGCATCTTCACCCTGCACTTGGAATCCCAATGTGACTTTATTCACAGTTGGATCATGATAGATACCTTGCACCTTCAGTCCTGCTTGGAGGCAAGCGAGATAAGCGAGCTCCAGCCTCGGTCCCTGTCCGATCAATGCGACCTCCGTGTAACCCTCGCTCAATATCTTCTGCGCGTGATTGTCCGCGAGCGCACGGGCGAGCGAATATGCATGCATGGTATTCTCAAACACATTCAGTGCCAACTGCGTTTTTTCGGCGATCCCCTGTGGCGTCAAATAATACGCATACCGTTTCCTCGGGATTTTCTGTGCGCGAATCCAGCCGCGATGAATCAAATTTTTGAGCACGGCATTGACCGCCCCGAGTGAAATTTCCGTTTTTTCCGAAATCTCCCGCTGGGAAAGCTCCGACGAACTCTCAATAAGCTCCATCACGGGCAAGGAATATTTTTCAACGGGCGTTGGCATGATGTTGGCAGATAAAAAAATCTTGCGCGGGAGTGTTCAGGAAATGAACGCCAAAGTCAAGCCTTGTGTTCAAAATATGAACATGGTAATCTCCCCACATATTTATCACCATGCCCCTCCCTCCCGATCAAACCTCATTCTTTGCCTTCCCATGGGAATCCGACCCAGATCACTTTTATCACGTCATCCATTGTAAACCTCGTCATGAAAAGAAATTATCCGTTCTTCTGACGCAAATTGCGCGGCCTCATTTCCTGCCGCTTTACACAAAAGCTCTGGAGCGCAAAGCGGGGGGGACTCGCACCCGCCAATACGAGAGCAAATTGCCCCTCTTCCCTGGTTACCTCTTCGCCGTCCTTCATCGTGACGACCTGAAAGATCCCCGCTTGAATGATTCCGCCGCACGGTTCCTTCGGGTCAAACCCTCTGAAACCCCCCATTTCCTCCGCCAGTTGGAGCAACTTGCGCGGGCCTTGGACAGCGAGTATTCCATCGCGCCTTACGAACACCTCGAACGCGGCAGCCTCGTAAAAATCACAGGCGGCTCGCTGAAGGGTTTGGAGGGGTTCGTCGTTGAACACAAAGAAAAACAAACATTCATCATCGAGGTCGATCTCGTCGGACGCGCCGTGTCCATCGACATCGATGCTGGCTTTCTCAAAAAAGTTCATTAATACTCCCTGCCCAATATGTGTGGAATCGCCGGTGCCCTGACTTTCTCGCCCGACTTTAACGAAAAGTCGCTTGCCGCCATGTCGGAAAGCCTGACCTATCGCGGCCCGGACTCGGGCGGTTCGTGGAGCGAGCCCGCACAAGGCGTCTGGCTTGCCCACCGCCGCCTCTCCATTCTCGACCTCAGCCCCGCAGGGCATCAACCCATGATTTCCTCCGATGAACGCTTCGTCATGAGTTTCAATGGCGAAATCTATAATTACCTCTCCTTGCGCAAATTGCTCGAGGATCGTGGCACCCGCTTCAAAGGCCACAGCGATACCGAGGTCATCCTCGAAGGCTTCGCCCGTTTGGGCATCACAGAAACACTGGAGCAAATCAGCGGCATGTTCGCCATCGCCCTCTGGGATCGACAGAGCAAATTGCTCCGGCTCATCCGTGACCGAACCGGGATGAAACCCCTGTCCTACTGGGCACAATCCACCGGGAATATCTTTTTTGCATCCGAGCTCAAATCCATTTGCGCGCTCCCCTTTTTTCCGCGCAAATTGCGCGTGGACTCGCTCGACGGTTTTTTCCGCTACGGCTACATCGCCGCCCCCGCCACGATTTATGAGGGTGTCCACGAGGTGCGCCCGGGGGAAATGATCACATTCTCCGCTCACGACCAAAAAAATGAAATTTATTGGTCCGCCCCTGAGCAATTTGCGCGGGTGCGCGCGCGCGACGGCGTGGTGACCGATGAAGCGACCGCCTTGGAGGAACTGGAATATCTTTTGGGTCGCGCAGTGGACGAACACATGATTTCCGACGTCCCCCTCGGTGCCTTTCTCTCCGGCGGCATCGACTCGTCACTCATCGTTGCTCTCGCACAAAAGAAAGCGGCGCGCCCGGTGAAAACTTTCTCCATCGGATTCGAGGAGACCCGCTACGACGAGAGCCCCTACGCCGCGCAAATTGCGCGGCATCTGGGCACCGACCACGTCACGGAGATTTGCACGGCACAACAAGCCCTCGATATTATCCCGCGCTTGCCCGACATGTATGACCAACCCTTCTGGGACTCCTCCTCCGTGCCGACATTCCTCGTGTC
>CAYTAI010000048.1:0-17956 GCA_964435715.1 uncultured Verrucomicrobiota bacterium
AAATCAAAAAAGCCGGTTTTGCCCGTCCGCGTTTTTGGCAGTTTCGAAGCCTGGCCACGGAATGGCAAAATTAAATTATTCTCTCCGATTGCTGTGGTGGTCGGGCATCCGGTGGATTTCAATCCCTTCATTGAATCATGGACAGGGGATGACCGCGCGCTCTATCAAGCACTCTCCGAAAAGGTCATGGAGCAAATTGCCGCGATTGAATACCCCGGCAATTGAACCATTTGCCATCAAGCTCAAGGAATCTGACGGAGGAACTCGCTATTCGTCGGATATTTCTGGAGGAAAGATAAAAGCCTTTCCATCGCCTGGTCGGGTTGTTGCCCGGCCAGGCCGCGGCGGACTTTATTCATTTTTTCCAGCTCATGCGCGGGGACAAGGAGCTCTTCGCGGCGGGTGCCGCTTTTATTGATGTCCACAGCGGGAAAAATGCGGGAATCGGCGAGTTTGCGGTCGAGAACAAGTTCCATATTGCCCGTGCCTTTGAACTCCTGGAAGATCAGCTCGTCCATGCGTGAGCCCGTGTCAATGAGCGCTGAGGCGATAATCGTCAGGGAGCCGGCCTCTTCGGTATTGCGTGCGGCGGCGAAAATCTTGCGGGGAATCTCCATGCCCCGGGCGTCCATCCCGCCGGAGAGTGTGCGACCGGAGTTGCCCATGTTGTTATTAAAAGCGCGTCCGAGCCGGGTCAGGGAGTCCAGCAGGAGGAAAACATCCCGGCCGCTTTCGGCGAGGCGTTTGGCTTTGTCGATTGCCATTTTGGAGATGTGTGTGTGACTCTGGATATTCATGTCATTGGTCGAGGCGATGACATCGCCTTTGACATTGCGCCGGACCTCGGTGGCTTCTTCGGGGCGTTCATCCACGAGCAAGACCATGAGGTATGCCTCAGGGTGATTCACCGTGATGGCATTGGCAATGTGCTGGAGCAGGGTTGTCTTTCCCGTGCGGGGCGGAGCGACGATCAGACCCCGTTGTCCTTTACCGATGGGCGCGACCAGATCAATGACTCGGGTGGTCAGGATTTCCGGGTTGGTTTCCAGGACATACCGTTTATTCGGATTGATCGTGGTGAGCTGGTCAAAGGGGACCAGGTCGCGGTATTTATCCACGGAGCCCCCGTTGATTTCCTGCAAATTGCGGAGTTGGGGTCCGCGGTTACTCTGGACCATTTCACCCTTGAGCATGAGCCCTTCACGCAGGTTATTGACACGGATCACGTCCGGCAGGACAAAAACATCGGTGCGCAGAGGCAAATAATTATTTTTCGGGTCGCGGAGAAAGCCGTAACCTTTATCAGATATCTCAAGGAGTCCCTCGACAATGACCGTCGGGCGCGGGGGCGGCGGAGTGTAAGCGGGTTTGGCATTATTTTGAACCGGTGCGGGTGCTGCCGCCTGAGCCGGATGGTGATTGATTACCGTGGCGGGTGTGCTGCTGGTCTCCGCAGCGGGGCTGGGGCTCGTCTCTTTTGTGGAAACAGGTGCCACCGGAGCGGCGACGGGCGGCTCCATAGCCTTGACGACAGCTTCCTCGATGGTCAGCCCTTCTTTCACGAGTGCCGCGACACGGGCACCCATATCCACGGCTTGTGCATTTTGTGCGGGTTCCGGAGTCGTCACGTTTTGATGATCGTCACCGTGCACGGTTGTATTTTTCGGTTTGCGTCCACGGTAGACCCGGGAACCGCTCGCTTGCCTGGCTTGTCTTGGCATAAGGTATGGACTTTCGAAAAACGCCCCTGTTGCGGCGTTATCACTTGACTTCAATGGTTATGTTTAAATGGGGATTTTTCCAATCGCTCAAGGATCAAAAAAAGATTCCTTTAAGTTCTGAATTCCGAGGTGAAATTGCACGAACAAGGAAGAATGCTTTTGAGATGTAAGCCGAATTTCACGCTTGTTGCAAGCAGTTTTTTCGGGCATAGGCATTTTGCCATGCCCAAGATTCTCTTTGAAGATGCTGACTTTCTGGTTGCCGAAAAACCCGCAGGTGTCCCCAGTCACCGCGTGGCAGAGCTCGCACCGGAGGGTTTTTATGAGTATTTGTGCCGCCGTCTGCACCATCACCGCCTCGGACTCCACCAGCGTCTGGATAAAGAAACCAGCGGCCTCATGATTTTCGCTAAAAGTGACCGTGCCAATAAATCCCTGTCCGCGCAATTTGCGTCGAACCGGGTTCAGAAAACGTATTACTTTCTCTCGACAACACGGGCTGCCCGTGATCATTGGGTCAGCCGGGAGCCCGTCAGCGGGAAGCCGGCGGAGACCGAGTTTGAGTTCAGCACCGTGCAGGCGGGACACTTTCTTTATCTGGCCCGGCCCCGGACGGGACGCACACACCAGATTCGAGAGCACGCCCGCGCGGCAGGCTGCCCGGTTCTGGGCGATACGCAATACAGCGGCGATGAGAAAGCGGCATGCAAATGGGGGCGCATGTATCTCCATGCCGCCAAGGCTGAGTTCCTCCATCCCGTCACCGGCGAAATGCAAATTGTGGAGGCTCCCCTGCCGCAGGCTTTCGAGCACCCGTCGCCCGCGCGAGCGGCACAAGATTTTGCCGGATGCCTTTTTGACGAGTCTTTGACCAATGCTTGGAGGCTCGCCCCGTTTTCCCGGATGCAACCCGCGAAATTTTACATCGATACCTACAAACAATTTGCTCTGATCAGCTCGGAAGAAGCTCCTCCCACAAAAGAGGAAATGAATCATTTATCCAAAGACCTCTCGCTATTGTCCTGCTACCACAAACAACTCGACAAAAAAGTGCGTGGTCAGACAAATGGCCCCGCGCATGTCAGCGGGGAGATTCTCAATGAAAGCTTTTACATTCGCGAGAATGGACTCCGTTACCTCATCAGTTTCCAAGAGGGATACTCCACCGGGCTTTTCCTTGATCAAAGGGAGAACCGCCATGACTTGAGACATTGGGCGACCCAAAATCCCGGTGCGGAGGTGCTCAATGTTTTCTCCTACACCTGCGGCTTCAGCGTCGCCGCTGCATCCGCCGGAGCGCGCACGACCAGCCTGGATCTTTCGACAAAATATCTGGATTGGGGCAAAAAGAATTTTGCCGCCAATAAAATCCCGCTCGACGGGCATGATTTCATTTTTGGTGATGCTTTTGACTGGATGAGGCGTCTCGGCAAAAAAGGCCGGAAATTCGACTGTGTCATCCTCGACCCGCCGACATTCTCGACCAATAAAGACGGAAAAATCTTCCGTGCGGACAAAAATTATGGGGAACTCGTCGCGCTGGCTCTGAAGCTCTTGAAGCGTCCCGGTCTTCTCTTTGCCTCCTCAAACATGGCGACACTGAAAGCCTTCGATTTTGAGCGCTTGATGAAAATGGAAATCCAGAAATCCGGACGCAAAATCCTCAACCAGCATTTTCAGGCGGAACCTTTTGATTTCCTTGTCCCCGGCTCCCCCTCGTTTTATTTGAAAACATTCTGGTTCGACCTGGAGTAGGACATCCTGTGCGCGCCCGCCCATCCGCATGATGATTCCGAGTGTGATGATAACGCCGCATTGACAGCTCATCACACAGAATCTTTAATGGGGCAAAGAGCATGCTCAAGAAAAACGTCACCCCCGCCCCGCTCGATGCGCGCAATTTGCGCTTTGCCATCGTCGCCAGCACCTACAATGCCGAATACGTGGACTCACTCCGGGCGTCCGCGCAAATTGCCCTGGAAAAAGCGGGTGCAAAAACAGTCGATTGTTACCATGTGCCCGGCTCTTATGAGATTCCTGTCGCCGCCGCCGCTTGCGCGCGGTCCGGAAAATATGACGCCGTGATTAATCTGGGGTTGATTTTCATGGGAGAGACTTTTCATGCGGAACACATCGGCGCGGCGATTTCCGGCGGTTTGATGCAAATTGCATTGGAGACAGGCATCCCCCAGATTCACGAGGTGCTCGTCTGTAAAACAAAAGCCCAAGCCAGAGCCCGTTGTCTGAATCCGAAATACAACAAGGGTCGCGAGGCGGCGGCCGCGGCGGTGCAAATTGCGCGGACTCTCCGTGACATTCCCCGGAAATGAGCCCGGATCAAAAAATGCAAATTTTTTAAAAAGGTGAGAAAAACAGGAAAACTGGCGACACCAGCTGGAATCGAACCAGCAACCTGCGGATTAGAAATCCGCTGCTCTATCCGGTTGAGCTATGGTGTCTAGGGAAAGAATATGGCATCTTATACGAACCGGCCATCGAAAGCAACTACCGGCTTGCGTCGGGCTGCCGGGGCGAGGGGAGGCTCATTTCCTCGGGCAGACTCTCGACATAGAGCGAACGGCTCGGGAAGGCGAAGGACAGTCCCATGTCACGGATCATGCGCATGAAGCTCAAGTTGATTTCCTCACGAACGCCCAGATGTTCATCCCATTTCACGGACTTCGTGAAATAATAGACCAGAATGCCCAGGGAACTTTCGTCGAAATCGGTAAAGCGCACCATGATGAATTGCTGGTGCACGCCGGGGTGTTCCCGGAGCAATTTGCGCATGCGGGCGAGCAACTCCTCTATCTGCTCCGGGCTGGTGGAGTAAGTCACGCCGATTGTTTGACGAACGCGGCGGCGTTCCATCCGCGACCAGTTCATGATGATCTCATTGGCGAGCAGTTTATTTGGCACGGTCAGCAGGGAGTCGCTCCATGTTCGCACCTTGGTGGAGCGAAAGCCGAGGGCCTCGACATTGCCGTCGATTTTTTCGCCCACCTGGATCCAATCGCCCACGACAAACGGGCGGTCGGCGAGGATCGCCACCGAACCAAAGAAATTCGACAACGACTCCTGCGCGGCCAGGGCGATGGCCAGGCCGCCGATGCCCAGTCCGGCGATCAATCCCGCGACATCGACATTGAGCGTGGCCAGAATGGTCAGTGTGCCGACGATCAGGACAAAAATTTTCAGGCTTTTGCGCACGAGCGGGACAAATTGCCCGCGCAGGGACGGGTCGCTCTTGCTGGTGTAATCATCGATCATCGCCGCGACGACATTGGTCAGCCGATACGCCGCCCACACGGCAATCACACCGAGGGCGACCCCGTAGCTGCTGTGAATCAGGTCGCGCCACCGCTCAAATTGAGCGACACCGTCGAGAATCAGATGCGCGGCGATGTAGATGGCGGCGAGCAGGACAAATCCATTGAGAGGTTTGCCCAGCGCCTCAATGACCAGGCCATCATAACGAATCGGGGTTTTGGAAAAGATGTGCACAAGCCATTTGATGACTTTCTCCTCCAGGAACCGGCGCAGGGTCAGCCCGACAAAAATGACGACAAAAGCGCCGATCAACCGCCACAGGGCGATCTCCCCGACGGGAATGGTCATCCATCCGGGAAAATTGATCGTGTCGAGAAATGTTGTAAGCATTGTTGAACTTTGCTTTTTTTTGTCTAATTTATGATGTTACTCTCAGCATCACCGGCAAGTCCGGGGGAAGCACCGGCTGAATCGAAAAAAACCTAGTTTCATACGGCAGTCATGTCGAGTCTTTCATCCGGCAGAAAGGGAAAAAGGCTTTTGTTGGAGGGGGGCAGGGTGTTTCCAGAGTAAGCTGTTGTTGTCCGGTTTGCGTGGAGATCACGGGATGGCGTAAAAAATATATATGATAAAGGAAAATGAATTTCAGAATGCGGCATTATTATTGGTCGGGCATGGTTCAACCAAAAACCGTGATTCGGTATTGCCTGTGGAGTATCAGGCAAACCGCCTCCGGCAGACCGGGTTGTTTGGGGCGGTTTATGAGGCTTTCTGGAAGGTTGAGCCGAAAATTGAGAATGTTCTGGACAGGATTTCCTTGTCGCCAGTCTATATAGTGCCCTTTTTTTTGAGTGAAGGATATTTTACACAAGAGGTGCTCCCTCAGCATTTGGGCTTGAGTCATGGGCGGGGTGTGTGGCGGGGTGTGTGGCGGGGAAAAGAGCTTTTATATTGTCGTCCCGTGGGGGTACACCCAAAAATCAATGAGATCGTCGATCAGCGGATTCAGGACGTGCTGGTGAGTGAAACATGCCCAGACCCCGCGCAAACCTGCCTTTTTATCGCGGGTCATGGGACGAATCAAAATGCGAACTCGTCACTTTTCATCGAACGCCAAGTCGAAAGGGTCGCGGAAACCGGGCAATTTGCTCAGGTAAAAGCGATTTATTTGGATCAAGAACCGGCAATCGCAAATTGGCGGGAATGGACGAATTTGAAGCAAATTGCGGTGATTCCCTATTTTTTGAGCGATGGATTGCATGTGGCGGAGGATATTCCAGAGCTTTTGGGTTTTCAGACCGGGAGTGCTGGGGAGGCCATGAACTCGACGAGTGTTGATGAATTTAAACAAAATAACGTAATAAACCCCGATTTTAATGAAATTTCATCCGGAAAAAACTTGTTTCAAGGGAAAAAATTACTGGTTGCGGATGTGGAAGATCGAAGAATTTGGTATACCCGTGCCTTGGGTCATGATCCGGCTATGGCAGGGATAATATTCGATGTTTGCAGGGAAAAAGCTGGATATTCCAACAAATAAGCGGGGGCTGGAGAGTCCCGAGACAAGCACGGCGCGGAAAGCGTTCAAAATTTTTTAAAAAAAGTGCTTGCAGGATTTTGAAAGAATGTTACAAAGTTTGGAAAACCAATTGGGGAGGATTGTGCAGTTGGCATGCCATATGCTCAAATCCTTACAGGTTTTAAAAAACCAAAACCAAACAAACCTAAATAAACAACGAGGAAAACAAATGAATAAATTCAGCTTAGTCAGTCTCTGTGCAGCTGTTGCATTCACAGGCACTCTTTTCGCGGGCAGCGACAAGAAAGTTGCCGAAATGCAAAAGATGCTTGAAGATCAAGGCATTCAGCCGAACTACGTCGAAACAGCTCAGAAGGGCGTTAAGCTCTCTGGTTATGTCGACGTGAGCTACACCTACAAGCCTACTAAAGGCGCTTCACAAAATAATAACACACCAGCCTTCGGTTCCCGTGGAAACTTCGATAACGACTCGAATGATTTCAGCGTGAACGCTGTCAAGCTGGCTCTTGAAAAAGAACTCAGCGATGCAAATGAATACAGCGCTGGTTTCCGCATCGACGGAATGATGGGTGAAGACGCTGGCATTCTCAACGGTGCTGGTGGGCGTAGCGCAAGCAACCTGTTCTTGGAGCAAGCTTATGTTCAATTCCGTGCTCCTGTGGGCAATGGTCTTGACTTCAAAGTCGGTAAATTCGTGACCCTCTTGGGTTATGAAGTCATCGAAAGCCCTGCAAACCTGAACTTCAGCCGTGGTTTGCTCTTCACATTCGCTATTCCTCTGACACACACGGGTGCTCTTGCTAGCTATAAATTCAACGACATCGTTGATATGCAGCTCGGTATCGTGAATGGTTGGAATAACGACGACACCTTCTACGGTCGTGGTCTTGGCATCGCTCCCGTTGGTCAACCCTTTGATAACACTGGTGATTTCGCGAAAGCTGTCACTGGTCGCATCAACGTGACTGCTCCTGGTGGAAATGCGAATATCGCTCAGTCCTTCATCTTCAGTCCGGATGGCGAACAAGGTAACGGTGCTGCTGGCTTTGCCGGTACTCCGATCACCAGCCAAAATGTCTGGGTCTATGACATCTGGGGTAACTGGGCTCCGAAATTTGCCAATGACAAATTGTTGCTCGGCTTCAATTTCGACATTGGTCAAGTTGACGGACGTAACTTCCAAGCTGGTATTCCTGTCGGTAATACTCTCAAAGAAGATGCTCTCTGGTACGGCGTTGCTCTCTATGCTAAATACCAATTCACACCGAAATTCAGCCTCGCTACACGTGCTGAATACTTCGTTGACGAAGCAGGTGCCCGTCTTGGACAGAATACATATGCTCCTTCGACAGCTCTCAAAGCTTCCGAGCTGTACAGCTGGACAATCACAGCAGGTTTCGATCTCTGGGAAAACATGCTCGCCCGTCTTGAGTACCGCTATGACACAGGTAACTTGAGTAACCTCGGTTATGCTAACATCGGTTCTGGCACACAGAGTGTTGATCAACACAGCATTGCGATCAACTTTGTTTACAGCTTCTAATTTTTTAGAACTTCAAACAAGTTAAATATTTAAACCCCGGCCTGTGAAGGTCGGGGTTTTTTTATTGGAGGGACACGAGTTCCCGTGCGTCCGTTGATAAATGGGACATGCGGGAGCATGTCCCTCCAATACAATGGAGGGATGGGCTCCCGCCCGTCCCAAGATTATGCTCGGGAACGCCAAAATCCCCCCGAGGAAACAAATGGGTCAAGCCCCGAAGTTTTTGATTCGGGGCGAACGGGAGTTTGTCCCTCCAACCCAATGGAGGGATGACCTCCCGGTCGTCCCACTTATTTGCTTGAAAAAAATCATCAGAACAGAACAATCATGCAAGCTGGCAGAAAACATCCAGTTCATCACACGCCGCACCCTGAAGCTGACGGGAAATCCATCATTGTATTTTTGACAGTTTGTTCGAAAGACAAGAAGCGCATATTTGCATCTCATGGTGCGCATGAATTGATTTTGTCATCTTGGAAACAGGCGGACGCATGGCTGATCGGACGTTACCTTTTGATGCCCGATCATATTCACCTTTTTTGCAGTCCGCGATCCGGGATGCATCATTCATTGAGTCAATGGGTTCGCTATTGGAAATCCATTTACACACAGAAATCGAATCGGGAGACAGGACTTCAAAAAACCGTTTGGCAGAGAGATTACTGGGACACACAACTCAGAAACAATGAGAAATATGCTGAGAAATGGCAGTATGTGACCAATAATTCGGTCAGGGCAGGACTCGTGACCAATACGGAAGCATGGCCTTACCAAGGAGAGTTGAATGTCCTCGAGTATTGAAACAAATGGGTCAAGCCCCGAAGTTTTTGATTTGGGTCAAGCAGAAGCTTGACCCTCGAATCCAAATGGAGGGATGGGCTCCCGCCCGTCCCAAGATTTTTCCCGGAAGCGTCAAAATCCCCTGAGGAAAAGACAAATGGGACAAACGGGAGCTGGTGGACCCTTCCAATACAAATGTAATGGAGGGATGACCTTCCGGTTCTCCCACTTGTAGGTCAGGCAAGGTTAATTTATTCCAAAGGCTTGACTCTGTGCGTTAAGTAATTATTTTTAAGATATGTTTAGTGATTATTTCCCGATATTCATTCAGTTAGCCGTAGCGATATTTTTTGGTGTGGCAGCATTGATTACTTCTATCGTGCTCGGACAAAAAGGTCAGAGCAACAAAGCCAAAGAAAGCGCATATGAATGCGGGATGATTTCAGAGGGGAGTATTTCTCCCCGCTTTTCAGTCAAATTTTACCTGATCGCCATGCTCTTCATCCTTTTTGACATCGAGCTGGTGTTCATGTACCCGTGGGCCGTGAGCTATACCGACATGCTCGGTCAAACACTTTCGGGAATACCCAATGGCATATTTTGGGGAATGATTTGGTTCCTTGTTCTCTTTATTGTTGGTGAAATATATTGCCTCAAAAAAGGTGCTTTTGACTGGAAGTAATCTTGAGTCAGAGAGTAAAAAAGCACTTTCCACCGGGTGAGGACACTCATTTGGCAGTCGTATTGAAAATCTGGACAAAGAAAACGAGCAGGGAATCATTATATCCCATGATCAGGAAAGAAAAAAATGCCTGCATATGTCATCGGTGAAGATGGTCAAAAATACGGACCGGCGAGCGAGCTAACCATTCAACAATGGGTGGTGGAAGGACGCATTATTGAGTCCACAGTGCTGGAAGACCGCGCGACAGGGGAGGCGAAAGCCGCATCGGAATGGCATTATCTGCATGAGTTTTTTGACCCGGAGGCCGCAGCGCGGGCAGCCATGAAAGTGGCGGATGAAGAAAAGCGGTATCTGTCCGAGCAAACCCGTTTGGAAAAGAAGCAGAAGATGCAAGAGTTCTACGATGCGCTCAAATCATTCCGGATTCCAACAGCTCTGGGCAAATTGCGCGAAGCGTTGAAAAAATAGCCGGGGCGGGGCAGAAAATCGCCACAAAAAAGCACAAGACACACAGAGAAAATTCTGGAGCCGGTGTCACTTTTCGCGGAAAAACAAATGGGTCAAGCCCCAAGATTATTTTCTGTAGAGCCCGTGTCCTCACGGGCCATGAGAGGAAGCCTTTTCCGCGGGGAAACCCAATCTACAAGGTTTCGCGGGTGAATTTCATACCGCTGAGGGGAACCTTTGAAGGAAGACCTTTTTGTTGAATCAGGTATTTGAATGTGGTTCCCATCAACTCTGGATGCATGAGTGTTTTGAAAGCGCGGATCATTTGGGCATGTTGCTCCGGAGTGATTCCAAGGGTGTCCGAACAGTGCTTTTCAAACCCTTCCAAATCGTCATGAGCGATCCCCACCATAAAATGATGTTGATCCGTGTAACCATTGACGGTGAGGCCGCATCCCGTCGCCACCCGGGCGACAGCAGAGAAATTCACATGGGCGGTGATATCTTGTTGTCCGATCAGGTCAAGAGGGTTGTAACGGCGACGGTGTTTGTAATAACATGTGAGAGTGCCTTCGACACGGGTCCGATTGTAGTAGAGGGAATCAGGAAAACCATAATCAATCGTGAAGAGAAAACCGCGCGAGATTTTTGAGCAGACCTGGCGGACCCAGTCGATGACATTGAGCCCGATTTCGGTCGTGTAGCGTTGGATATGGATTTTGGGAATGTGGGCAATTTCTTCGGCGAGTTCCGGTCTGGACAAGGGGCCATTGACATAAGAAAAGCGGGTGCCATTCCATGTCACATACTGTTCATGCCATTGATCCCCGAGGTACTGGACGCGATGAACCGGTAAAGCATCCAGCAGTTCATTGGAAAAGACGACACCCTCGACAGAGGCGTCCGGCACATCTTTCCAGTCCGCGACCCAATGGATTTTATCCAGTTCGATTCCCCGGGCGATGAGTGTCTCGCGTTGTTTCTGTTGGTAGGCGGGGCGGGGTTCGATAAAGAGGTATTGGGCTTCCGCATAAAAGTCCGGGGCAAATTGCCGCATCCAGGCCATGACATCCGCACAAAATTGTCCGGTGTGTGCTCCCTGCTCGATGATCCAAAACCCCTGGGAACACGGTGTCAGATGACGCCACATCTCCTCAAATTGTTGACCGATGAGCTGGCCAAAAAGAGAGCTGACAGAAACATTTGTGAAATAGTCGCCTTGGCGGCCAATGGGCTTTGTCGGATCAGAGTAATAGCCGTATTGCGGATGATACAAAGCCTTTTCCATGAAGTTCACAAAGGGAATGGGACCTTGCATCGCAATTTGCTGGCGTATCTCCTGCGCCAATGGAGTAGGTTCAAAAGGGTTGGACATAAAAGTATCGTAGACCGTTTTTGAAGAAATCCCAAGCAAAACCGTGTCCGGTTGCAGGTGACATTTTTGCGGCTTGATAGAGAGCATGGCTTTTTGCCATGATGCCCCGATGAAGAAAAAGACGGTGACACTCTATGATACAACCCTCCGGGACGGAACCCAGGGGGAAGACATCAATTTATCCCTCGCCGACAAAATCAGGATTGCTGAAAAGCTTGATGCTTTTGGAATTGATTATATCGAAGGGGGTTGGCCCGGCTCAAACCCGAAAGACATCGCCTTTTTCGAAGCGGCGCGCAAGCGCAAATGGCATCATGCCAAAATCGCCGCATTTGGCATGACACGCCGGATCAAAACACCTGTCGAAAAAGATGAGCAGGTGAAAATGCTGCTGGACGCACAGACTCCGGTCGTGACGATTTATGGAAAAACATCCCTTTTCCAGGTTCGTGAAATTCTCAAAACGACTCCGGACGAGAACCTCGCCATGATCGCAGACACAATCAAATATCTCTGCGACCACAAGCGCGAAGCAATCTTTGATGCGGAACATTTTTTCGACGGTTTCAAGCTGGACGCCGCTTACGCTCTGGATTGCCTGCTTGCGGCTGAAAAAGCGGGGGCGGAGTATTGTGTTCTCTGTGACACCAATGGCGGCACATTGCCCTCGGAAATCGCGCAGATCACAGCCGGGGTTCTCTCCAAAACAAATGTGAAAATCGGGATTCATACCCACAATGACAGCGGGTTGGGTGTTGCCAACGCCCTTGCCTCCATCGCTGCCGGAGCCGTGCAGGTGCAAGGGACGATGAATGGTTATGGAGAGCGCACTGGAAATTGTAACATGACCACGGTGATTCCGAATCTTGTTTTAAAAATGAATCTGCCAGTCGTCACAAAAGATAAACTCAAATCATTGCGGGATTTGTCCCTCTACATTGATGAGGTGGCGAATGTCCGTCATGATATCCGCGCTCCTTTCATCGGGCAGACGGCTTTTGCCCACAAAGGCGGCACCCATGTCAATGCGGTGCAAAAATCATCAAAAGCCTATGAACATATCGACCCGGCACTGGTGGGAAACCGCCAGAGGATTCTGGTCGGCGAGCTCAGTGGCCGTGATAATATCCTGATGAAAGCACGGCAACTCGGGTATCAACTCGATAAAAACCAGCCGGAAGTCAAAAAAATACTCGATCTGGTCAAGGAGATGGAGTCAAAGGGTTTCGAGTTTGAAGCGGCAGAGGGTTCCCTCGACATCCTGATCAAAAAGACATTGAACCGGCATCAGACCTTTTTTGATTTGCTGGAATATCATGTGAGTGTCTTCAAGAGTAAAAAACTCGATGCCGTTGATTGTGAAGCCACGGTCAAGCTCTCCACATCAAAAGGTATCACTCACACGGTCGCCGAAGGCGATGGTCCTGTGAATGCCCTCGACCGTGCCTTGCGAAAATCCCTGGAGAAATGTTATCCGGCGATTAAAAAAATCACGCTCACGGATTATAAAGTCCGCATTCTCGACGGGAAGAGCGGAACCAGTGCCAAGACCCGTGTTTTTATCGAGTCCACAGACGGAAAAACGACTTGGGGAACAGTGGGTGTCTCCGATAATCTCATTGATGCGAGTTGGCTGGCTCTCGTTGACTCGATTGAGTATTATCTCCTCAAAAAAGAGCGTTAAATCGCTTCCGCCGCCAGCAGAAACAGGCAAAAGGAGCATTGCAGGATCATAATCATGTCTGAAAGCACCCTCACACCGATGATGCAGCAGTATACGCGGATGAAGCGTGAGGTGCCTGCCGACGCAATCCTCCTTTTCAGGCTGGGTGACTTTTACGAGATGTTTTTCGATGATGCCGTCGCAGGTGCGAGGCTTTTGAATATTGCACTGACCAAACGGCAGAATGTCCCGATGTGCGGCATCCCTTATCACGCCGCCCAGACTTATATCAACAAGCTCATCAAAGCCGGAAAAAGAGTCGCGATCGCTGACCAGACCGAGGACGCCATTCCCGGAAAACTCGTCAACCGGGACATTTCCCAGATCATCTCCCCGGGGGCGGTCGTCGACAGCAATTTGCTCGAGTCGAATAAAAATAATTTTCTCGGCAGTCTTTGCGGGAATGCCGAAAAAATAGGATTTGCCCTCGTGGACCTGACCACTGGGGAGTTCAAGCTGACCGAATTTCCCCAAGGTCAAGAATGGCTCGACGAGATCCATCGCGCGGGCCTGGCGGAACTCATCATCCCTGCCGAATGGCTGGAGCATTTATCCAAATACAATTTTTCTTTTGCGGTCACTGTCCATGACGGTTGGACGTTTGAACACGATTTTGCTGTTGAGACCTTGAGAAAACATTTTCAAACCCAGTCATTGGATGGATACGGTGTCTCCTCGTTAAAAACCGGGGTCTGTGCTGCGGGAGCAGTGCTTCATTATTTACAAACGACGCTTCGCCGGCAGACTCACCACATTCACTCACTGCGCTCTTACCAGACGCATGAGCATCTGGTGCTCGACAGTATCACCCAGCGGAATCTTGAGCTGGTGGAAACCCTGAGTGCCAATGCGGCTAAAGACACATCCCTCCTTTCCGCGCTCGACCGCACTGTGACGCCGATGGGCGCCCGCACCTTGCGGGACTGGATTGTCCGTCCTCTGGTCGACAAGGAGCAAATTGCCGCGCGCCAATCCGCCGTGTCCGCCTTTCTGAAAAATCCGGTGGCCTTGGCGGGCTTGCGCGATTTGCTCCGGAAAGTCCGTGATGTGGAGCGAATTGTTTCGCGCCTCAATCAAGGATATGGGAATGCCCGTGATTTGAACGCCCTGCGGGACTCGATAAAAGAGTTTCCTGCGATCAAGGAGCAATTAAACGCTTTTGATGAGAGCATTCTTCTGCTCCATGCGGCTGCCGTGGAAGTTCTGCCCGGGCTAGTGGATTTAATCTCGAAAGCCATTGTGGATGAGCCGCCTGTGGCGGTGAAGGAGGGCGGAATGATCCGCACGGGATTCTCCGCGGAACTCGATGAGCTGCTGGAGCTTCTCAAAACGGGAAAGAATGGATTGCCCGGTTGCAAATCCGTGAGCAAGAGCGCACCGGCATCAAATCCCTGAAAGTGCGGTTCAACTCGGTCTTCGGTTATTACATCGAGATTTCCAAGTCGAACTTGAATCACGTCCCCGATGATTACATCCGGAAACAGACCTTGGTGAATGCCGAGCGTTTTATCACCCCGGAGCTCAAAGAGATGGAAAGTAAAATACTCGGCAGTGAGGAAAGAAGACAAAAACTCGAGTACGATCTCTTTCTGGAGGTTCGCGAAAAAGTCATTACACAAACCCAATCACTCCAATCCACCGCACGCGCGATTGCTGCCCTGGACACTCTGGCGGCCTTTGCGGAGACCGCGCAGCTCTATGACTATTGCCGCCCGGAAATATCCGATGACGGAAAAATTGTTATTGTGGAAGGGCGTCATCCGGTCATTGAGCAAATCAACCAGGAGGAAAAATTCATTCCCAATGACACCAAACTCAATGATCACGATCATCGTGTTCTCGTCATTACCGGACCGAATATGGCGGGAAAATCCACATATATCCGTCAAGTGGCATTGCTTGTCCTGATGGCGCACACCGGTTCATTCATCCCCGCCAAATCTGCGCAAATTACCCTGGTGGACCGGATTTTCACGCGTGTCGGTGCCAATGACGATCTCTCACGCGGACAGAGCACTTTCATGGTCGAGATGAATGAGACCGCCAATATCCTCAATAATGCCACGCCGCAGAGTCTGGTCATTCTCGATGAGATCGGACGGGGCACCAGCACTTTTGACGGCCTGTCCATTGCATGGGCGACGGCGGAGTATTTGCACTCGCACTCGCGCACCAAGACACTTTTTGCGACCCATTACCATGAGCTCACCGAGCTGGCGGTCAGCCTGGACGGAGTGAAAAACTTTCATGTGGCAGTGCGTGAATGGAATGACCAGATTATTTTTCTGAGAAAAATCAATCCGGGAGGGACAGATAAAAGCTACGGGATCCAAGTCGCGCGCCTGGCGGGTCTGCCGAAAGCCGTCGTTGACCGTGCGAAACAAATCCTTGCGCGTTTGGAAGAAGACGAGCTCGACGAGAGTGGTGTTCCCCGTTTGGTCGCCCAGCGGGCGCGGCAAAAGAAAAAAGCAAAACAGTCCGTATCACAGCTCGACATGTTCAGCAGTCACAAGCCTGAAACAAAAGAAGGATAGTCTTACATTCTTTTTTGTTTGTCTTTCTCAGGTTTTTCGACCGGAATCTCAAAAAGCGCTGGCTCAGGACGTCCCAGCTTGAAATCCTTGAAATCAACCACCATAGAGCCATCCCCGCTCGCGAGACGGACCGGTGTCCAGCGGGACCGGTCAACCCAGAGAACGGCTTTCCCCGCACGGGTATCCAAGTTCAATTTCTGGCAAACGATATCCCCGATGAATTCCACCTCACTGTCATTTGTCCGGAATTTATTTTCCGCATAAAGAGGCAAAATCAGGCGGACAACGGGATTTTTGGTGGCGTGATCACTATAGTCGATACGGGTAAATCCTTTGACACCTGTTTTTGTGGCGAAACCGCTCTGCAGGTCATCCCTCATCACGATTGTGAGCACGTCACCATTTTCAAGGATTTGATCCGCCCTCCATCGGGGACCATCGACCGAGATTTTCTGGACTTCCATTTGACCGTCCTTGCGGAGGATCAGGGTTGCACTGTAAGCACTGGGCATTTGGTAACGTTTATTGACGCGGATGTCCTCGTATGCAAATTTCACATAGGGATCGATCTGACCCGCATTTGCAGAAGGTGCCACACCGCCGGGGTATTGCATTTGGGCCATGCAAACGATGGTCAAGCCAGTACAGAGAATCAAAATGAATATTCCGCGCATGATTATTTTAATAACTTGAGTATCTGTGGAAAAACCCGGTTTTTCTCCTGACGGGATATCTTCTCCATGAGCATATCCGCAGTTTGCACAAAGTCCAGTAACTCATGGAGTTTCTCGTCGAGGAGTTTCTTTTCTTCGTTGCCCCCCCCCCCGTTTTGTTTGACATCATGGATACAGTCCTGGAGTGCTTTGATGACGGGTTCGATTTCCCGTTTCTTGCGCTCGCGGACAATCGTGCAGAACATTTTCCAGACATCCTTTTCCCCGACGAAATATTCTTTCCGATCCCCGATTTTGACCTCGCGCCGGATGAGTGCCCAGCTGATGAGGTCGCGCAGATTCATATTCGCATTGCCCCGGCTGATCTGGAGCTCCTCCATGATCTGGTCGGTGCTGAGCGGTTCATTCGACACCATGAGTAGCGCATGGATTTGTGCCATCGTGCGGTTGATTCCCCAGCATGTGCCCATCTCACCCCAGCTCGTGATAAATTTTCTTTTTGTTTCAGAAATATCGCTCATGCGTTATATCTTTCAAAGTTTTCAATGTTTATTGAAAGATAACACACGGCACCCCGTTTTGCACGATAAAAACTGATGCGCCACTCAGGGTGACGACTTGTCTTAATGCCGGAAATGACGCACGCCGGTGAAAACCATCGCGATATTGTGTTCATCAGCGGCTTTGATGACCTCCTCATCACGCACGCTGCCGCCGGGTTGAATCGCGGCGGTGACACCTTCGCGGGCGGCGGCGATCAAACCGTCGGCGAAAGGAAAAAAGGCGTCGGAGGCAATGACGGAACCTTTCAGGGAAAGGCCTGATTCTTTGGCCTTGGCGATTGCGATCTGCGAGGAATTCACCCGGCTCATCTGACCCGCGCCGATGCCGAGGGTGCGGTCAGCCCCGCCGTAAACGATGGCATTGGATTTGACGTGTTTGACGACCTTCCAGTTAAAAAGCAGGGCTTGCATTTCCTCTGTTGAAGGCGCGCGTTTGGTCACGATCTTGAGATCGCTCTCGGCGGTTTTCCGGGTGTCCTTTGTCTGCACCAGCAATCCCCCCGCGACACTGCGGATGACCAGACCCGGCGCGTGTTTTTGGGTGTCGGGGATTTTATTGAGCATGAGGCGCAGATTCTTCTTTTTCTGGAGGAGTTCCAGTGCCTCCGGGGCAAATTGCGGGGCGATGATGACCTCGCTGAAAATCTCGGAGATTGCCTCGGCGAGTTCCCGCGTGAGCAATTTGTTCGTGACGATGATGCCGCCGAAGGGTGCCTGTTTGTCCGTGGCAAAGGCTTTGTCCCAAGCCGCGCGCAAATTGCCCGGGTCGGAGCCGACACCGCAGGGGTTCGTGTGCTTGAGAATGGCGACGGTGGGGTCGTCGAATTCCCCGATCAATTCCACGGCGGCTTGAATGTCGATGATGTTATTGTAGGAGAGCTCCTTGCCGTGCAACTGCTCGAAATGTTTTTCAAACGAGCCGAAAAGTGTCGCCTGCTGGTGGGGATTCTCGCCATAACGCAATTCCTTCCGGTCCTTGAGCGCGAGATGAAAGTGGGGCGAGGGGATGTTGTAGGCGCCGTGAAAGAAATTCGCGATGGCCGCGTCATAGGCCGCTGTGGTGGCAAAAACTTTGGCCGCGCAATATTTGCGGAAGTCGTA
>CAYTAI010000048.1:17983-18214 GCA_964435715.1 uncultured Verrucomicrobiota bacterium
TGTCGAGTTCCTCAATGAGCCGCGGATAATCCGATGGATCGGTGACCACGGTGACATCATGATGATTTTTGGCGGCGCTGCGGAGCATGGACGGGCCGCCGATGTCGATATTTTCAATGGCATCCTCCAGTGTGGCTTTCGGGTCGGCGACCGTTTTTTCGAAAGGATAGAGATTCACAATGACCAGATCAATCGGCGTGATCCCGTGTTCCCGCGCCTGTTTGACGTGCT
>CAYTAI010000049.1:0-2434 GCA_964435715.1 uncultured Verrucomicrobiota bacterium
AGGGAATGTTTTTGTTGTTGGACAGTGGCGAGGGCGACCTTCCCCTCCATGAGTTGTGTGCGCGCGGCGGACTCTTCCTCTGTCAAGGCACTGAGCTCGGTCTGGGCGCGATCATACTCCTCTTTCTTTTCGGACTCCCGCTGGCTGGCGGCAGCGACATCCTGGGCAATTTGCTCTTTGCGCGTCGCCATTTGCGCGGTTTGCTCGGTGCATTCGCGGCTCTCCCGCGCAATTTGCTCGAGACGGCGGCCGTGCTCCTCGAGCTCGCGCGTGGTGTGGCGGATGTCACTGGTCTTGGTCAGCAAATCATTCTCCGCCTGGCGCAGCTCGGCGCGCAAGCGGGCGGTTTCCTCGGAGAGGTTTTTGCGTTCACCCGCCAGCGTCTCGGCGGTCAGCGCAAATTGCGCGGCGCGGCTGTCGAGATCGATGATTTTGGTGTGGAGCTCATCTTGCAGTGCTTTACGTGTGAGGATCGTGCTGGAGGCCTCGCCGGTTTCTCCCCCGTGGATGACACCGTAACGATTGACCGTCTCGCCGCTGAGTGTCACAAAATCCAGATCCGGGTGTGATGAGCGCAGCCGCAGGGCGGTGTCGAGGTGGTCGGTGAGAACGGTTGTCCCGAGCAAATGGCGCAGGAAAGAGGCGACTTTTTCACCGGCATTGATTTTGTCATTGAGCCAGCAAATCGCACCCTCAGGCAGTGCGGAGGAGTGTGTCGTGCCCTCGGGCAGGTCGAGGGCTTTGAGGGAGACGTGCCCGAGCTTTTGATTTTTGAGGGCATCAATGATCCGGGATGACAGGGCTGAACCTTCGACAAGGATGGTCTGGAGATTTGTGTCGAGGGCGGCTTCGACGGCTTTGATATATTCCGCATCGACTTTGATATGGTCGGCGACCGTGCCGGATAATTGTGCAGTGGCATCTTGCAGGGCGTTCCCTTTGAGGACATTTTGTGTCCCGGCGGAGTAGCCCTCGAGCTCCTGGGCAAGTTGCGCGAGCATGTCCATGCGACCGCGCGCGTCGGCGAGCAATTTGCGCGTGTCATTGAGCTGGCGTTCGGTCTCCTGCCACTGGTTCTGTTTGGCAGCGGACTCCGCTTCGATTTGCTCGATGCGGGCGGCGAGTGTCTCGACATTTTCCTGGGCGGTGGCGCGGGCGCTTTGTTGGCCTTCAAGGCGCGCGGTGGCAATGGTTTTACTCTCTTCGATGCGGGTGCATTCCGAGGTCAGGCTCTCGCGGCGGACGGCCAACGCGTGGAACTGGTTGTCGAGGCTGGCGGCTTGATTCTGGAGATGGGCGGCGGTCTTTTCGATTTCCTGGATTTCACGGCGGAGAGTGTCCTGGACGGAGATTTTGGCACGAACCGCGCGGGCGGCGTCTTCCACGCGTGACTCCTGCGCGCGCAAGGTTTCTGCGGCGCTTTCAAGCTGTGTGAGACAATCGGACAAGCGTGTCTGGATTTCAGCGAGGAGACTCTCCTGGACATTGATTCTTTCTTCATTGCCGGAGATATCGGCGCGGTACTGCTCGATGAGGCTCTCCGCCTCTGTGACACGTTCGGCATTGACCCGGATGATGGAGCGCGCCTGGTCGATCTGGTGGCGCAGGTCGGAGTGTTGTTGGCGTGCCTCCGTGCTGCGTTGCTCGATGAGATCGAGCTCGGAACGGTGATCGGAGACTTGTGTCTCCTGCACTTCGAGGGACAGGGAGAGCTGCTCAAAATCGGATTTGATCGCTTTGGAGCGTGTCTCATACTCATCAATCTCGCGGGAGAGCTCCTCGTAACGAAGGCGCGCGAGCCTTGTCTCGGCGATGCGGAGTCTCTCGATGATTTCCTTGTAACGGCGGGCTTTGCCGGCTTGACGCTGGAGCGAGCCGATCTGGCGGCGGACCTCCTTGATGATGTCGGTCAGGCGGAGGAGATTCGCCTCGGTGTATTCGAGCTTTCGCAGAGCTTCTTTTTTCTGGGATTTGTAGCGGGTGATCCCGGCAGCCTCTTCGAAAACCTCGCGGCGATCCTCTGGCTTGGCAGAGAGGATTTTGTCGATCTTGCCTTGCTCCATGATCGAGTAGGCACTGCGCCCCACACCCGTATCCATGAAAAGCTGTTGGATATCTTTCAGGCGGGACGGGGTTTTATTGATTTCGTATTCGCCTTGTCCGTCACGGTAGACACGACGGCAAATCGTCACCTCACTATACTCAAGCCCCAGTTCATCGCCACAATCCGCAAATGTCAGGGCGACCTCCGCCATGCCGAGGGGTTTGCGGTTGTCGGTGCCGTTAAAGATGACATCCTGCATGGACGAACCGCGCAGGGCTTTGGCAGACTGTTCACCCAGCACCCAGCGGAGCGAGTCCAGAACGTTACTTTTTCCACAACCATTCGGCCCGACGATGGCCGTGACCCCAGGTGGGAAGTGAAGCTCGGTTT
>CAYTAI010000049.1:2453-5892 GCA_964435715.1 uncultured Verrucomicrobiota bacterium
AAATCCTTGAATAGAAAGTGTCTTCAAATACATGGGTGCGAAGCCTAGTATGCCGAAAGAGGATTTCAAGAAAAATACACAACTAATTGTGTTTTAGTTTAATTCTTACGCAATATAGCGTGTGAAGTTAATTATCTGACGAAATCGTTGAGAGTGAAAAAGTGGCATAGGATATAGAGGGGCAGAATGGCACATTCGGAAAGCAAAGAGCGGAATGAGGGGCACAGTCAGAACATGATAGATTTTGGGTGAAGGATTACGGTTTTTTTCTGACTAGGTTGTGATTTTTTACATCATTGTCTGATGAGGTCGTGGGGGTTTTTCAGGAAATGTCGCTCTGGAGAGAAAAAAGGCTTTTCCGATCATTATAAAGCATCAATGACAGATGCCGCGTTTTGAATTGCGGATGAAGGACAGGAGGTGGAGGATTTCGGGGGTGCGGGCGCAATTCTTTTCGACTTGGGCGAGGGATTCGCTCAGGGTTTTATCTTTTTGACGGAAAAGGATTTTGTAAGCGGTTTTGAGGGCATTGAGGGATTCCGCGCTGACACCGCGTCTTTCGAGCCCGATTTTATTGGGCGTACGCACTTCGGCAGGGCCTCCATCGACAAGCATGTAGGGGGGGACATCCTGGACGACTTTGGAGCAGCCGCCGATCATGGACATGGTGCCGATCCGGCAGAATTGGTGGATGGCGGCCATTCCTCCGATGACACATTTGTCTTCGACAGTGACGTGACCGGCCATGGAGCCGAGATTGGAAATGATAATCTCGTTGCCGAGTTCGCAATTATGAGCGATGTGGACATTGGCGAGGAACAAATTGCGCGAGCCCACGCGGGTGTATTCCCCGGGAGCAGTGCCGCGGTGCATGGTGACGAATTCCCGGAAAGTATTCTCATCGCCGATTTCGCAATAGGTGGGTTCACCCGTGTATTTCAAATCCTGAGTTTTATTGCCGATAGCCGCAAAATCGTAAAAGACATTATTCCTGCCGATCGTGGTCGGGCCTTCGATGACGACATGGGACAGCAGACGTGTGCCGGAGCCGATGGTCACTTTTCCGCGGATGACACAGAAAGGTCCAATCTCCACCCCTTCGGCAATTTGCGCGGCAGGGTCTATCACGGCGGATGGATGAATGTGGGTGGACATGGGAATGTTGTGATTGTATCGCGGGAGAATATTGTTTTTTTGATTAACTGTCCACAACGGTGAACATGAGGTCTCCCTCGGAGACGACTTCGTTATTCACATAACATTTGGCAGAGGCCTTGCCGATTTTTCCGCGGGAACGCGTCATCTCGCACTCAATGATGAGAGAGTCGCCCGGAACGACGGGTTTGCGGAATTTCACATTGTCACAGCTCATGAAGAACCCGATCTTGCCCTGATTCTCGGGATTGCGGAGGAGCAGAATGCTGGCGACCTGTGCCATCGCCTCGACCTGGAGGACTCCGGGCATGACGGGATGCCGCGGGAAGTGGCCTTGGAAAAACGGCTCGTTAATGGTGACTTGCTTCAAGCCGGTGGCTTTGTTTTCGCCGTCGAATTTCAAAATGCGATCCACGAGGAGGAATGGATAACGGTGTGGCATGATTTTGAGAATATCGCCGATGTCGAGGGTTCCTTCCATGATCGGTTTGCGGATATCGTCAAAGCGGGTGCCGCCAAAATATTTTTGGTATTGTTTGTAAATCGCGCGTGCCATCTCGACATTGAGGCCATGCCCGGTTTTCACGGCGATGATATGGGAGCGCAAGCGGCGGCCGATCAGGGACAAGTCGCCGATGATATCGAGGATCTTGTGGCGGACGAACTCATCCGGAAAACGGAGGGGCTCTTTGCTCAAGACGGATTGTCCGCGGATGACGACGGCATTTTCGAGGCTGCCGCCCTTGATGAGACCCGACTCCATGAGCTTCTGGACTTCCTCGTAAAAGACAAAAGTCCGTGCCGGAGCAATTTGCGTCTCGTACATTTTCGGGTTGATGGTTTCGCTGAGGTACTGGGTGAAAAAACCGGTGTGGTTCGCATTTGTACACGAGATTTTGAATTCCTCATCGGGTATGGCGAGGATCATGGCACCGTCCTTGCCGAAAATATGGATAGGCTCGCGCAGGGTGAAAAAATTGCACGGGGCATTTTGCTCGACGATCCCGGCCTCATTGATCATGTGGACATATTCCCGGGCACTGCCTTCGCAGATGGGGGGTTCATTGGAGTCCATTTCAATCAAGCAATTGTCCACGCCCATACCGGTCAGCGAGGAGAGAACGTGTTCGATCGTATGGATTTTGATGGCACCGTCGGCGATCGTGGTGGCGCGCTCGACTTGTTTGACCAGATCGACATGGGCATCAAGCACCGGGTGGTCGGTGAGGTCGATCCGTTTGAATTTGAAACCGTGATTTTCAGGTGCGGGATGGAAAGTCAAATTCACCTTGTTACCGGTATGAAGAGCCAATCCCGACAGGGAAATGCTTTTGGCAAGAGTTTTTTGCAATTTGGACATGAGACACGAATTTGTAATGTCCTCCGATGCGGGCGGCAAGGAGAGAATTAAGTTTTTACAAATTGATTTTTCCTCTTTAAGCTCTGTTGTCGATGAAAAGATACAGCTCTGACTCAAGGGGAAATTCCGTCATTATGCGGTCTTGGCGATTGTTTCTGGGATTTTTAACAATGGGCATCATGCTCGCCGGTGGGGGCTGTTCCAAACCCGGCGATTCCCAAAGTGGGAATGTTGACGGGGGCGACATCGTCATCGGGCATATTGCCTCGATGACAGGAAGCACGGCGACTTTCGGACAATCCACGGACAGGGGGATTCGGATGGCAGCGGATCAGATCAATGCCGCGGGCGGTGTCTTGGGCCGCCAAATCAAAATCATCACCGAGGACAATCAGGGCAAGCCAGAGGAGGCTGTCACGGCAGCTTTCAAGCTCATCAATCAGAACAAGGTCGTGGCGATCCTGGGAGAGGTGGCGAGCTCCCGCAGTCTCGCCATTGCGCCAATTGCCCAGAGTGCCCGTATCCCGATGCTTTCCCCGTCGTCGACAAACCCCAAAGTCACCGAAGTGGGTGATTACATTTTTCGCAGTTGTTTTATCGATCCTTTTCAAGGCTCCGCGATGGCGGCATTTGCAATCAAAGACCTGGGATTGAAAAAATTTGCGGTTTTCACTGACATTAAAAATGATTACAGCACCGGATTGGCTCGTTATTTCAAAGAGAAGGCCGTCGAGCTCGGCGGGGAGATTGTTGCCGACGAGTCTTACTCGGAGGGTGATGTGGATTTCAAGGCGCAACTCACCTCGATGAAAGGAAAGAACCCGGACGCGATCTTTATTCCCGGTTACTACACGGAGTTCGGACTCATTGCCCGCCAGGCGCGCTCACTCGGCATCAATATTCCACTGCTGGGCGGGGATGGAT
>CAYTAI010000049.1:5930-15533 GCA_964435715.1 uncultured Verrucomicrobiota bacterium
ATCAATGGTTGTTATTACAGCAACCACTATTCCGCTGAGGACAGCCGTCCGGAAGTGCGCGCTTTCATTGATGAATACCAGAAGCGGTATGGTTCGACCCCCGACTCGATGGCGGTGCTGGGTTTTGACGCGATGATGATCATGGCGGATGCGATCCAAAGGGCGGGAAAGAGCGACAGCATCGCGATTCGTGACGCGCTGGCAGCGACAAAGGAGTTTGCTGCCGTGGCAGGTGTGATCACGATGGGTGATGACCGTAATGCGCTCAAACCCCTGGTCGTGCTGAAAATCAACAACGGCAAGTCGGAATTCGTCAAACAAGTCAACCCCTAGAAAACTTTATGAAATTTGCTCCTCTGGAATTTGAAAAACCCATTGTCGAACTTGAAAAGAAGCTTGATGCCCTGACGGTCCAGGCCCGGGAAAACAACATGGATTTCACTGATGAGATCAAGAGTCTCGAGCGTAAAATCGAAGAAACCAAAAAAGACATCTACGAGAAGCTCACCCCCTGGCAGCGGGTGCAAATTGCGCGGCATAACAAGCGTCCGTACGCATTGGACTATATTTACTCGATCCTCGACGGGTTTGTGGAACTCCATGGAGACAGGCTTTTCGGGGATGACAAGGCAATCGTCACAGGTCTGGCGACCATCGACGGTCAACGCGTGGCAGTGATCGGAAATCAGAAGGGCCGGGATACCAAGGATAATCTCGCCCGGAATTTCGGCAGTGCCCATCCGGAGGGATATCGCAAGGCCTTGCGGGTGATGAAAATGGCGCATAAATTCGGAATCCCCATTATCAGTTTCATCGACACGCCGGGAGCTTACCCGGGAATCGGTGCCGAAGAGAGGCACATCGCCGAGGCCATCGCCGTCAACCTTCGTGAAATGATACTTTTTGAGGTGCCGATCATTGCTGTCGTCATCGGTGAAGGCGGGAGCGGCGGCGCGCTCGGCATCGGGGTCGCGGACAAGGTTTTGATTTTGGAAAATGCTTATTATTCGGTCATCTCGCCGGAAGGTTGCGCCGCGATCCTGTGGAAACACCGCAAGCATGCTCCCCAAGCGGCTGAAGCACTCAAAATGTCCGCCAACGACCTCAAAGGACTGGGGTTGGTCGACGAAGTGATTCCCGAGCCGATGGGCGGTGCCCACCAGAATCCCGAGGAAACCTATGCAACTGTGAAAAAATCCATCCTGCGCAATTTGCGCGGGCTCCAGAAGCTCTCGACAAAAGAGCTTTTGGAAGAGCGTTACGGAAAGTACCGTGAGATCGGTGAGTTCAGCGAATAAGTGATCCCGATCACAAAGACAGACCATGAGTGATTGCGGGGCAACACGGGAGGAGCACTTTCCAGACAAAGGGGAAAATCGCCGCTCATGATTTTTCATTCACCCATGCGATTATGAATCAAATCACACCTTCATCACGGGCTTCACTCTGGCGCATTCTCATCGCGCAGGCGCAAGTCGTATTCAATGACAATGCGGCAAAGCTCGCCCTGGTCGGCGTGATCCAGGTTCTTTTGGCGGCATCCCCGGCGAAAGCTTCGCTGTGGGTGAGCATAGTGGCGATGCTCTTGGTTTTACCTTTCATTCTTTTTTCTCCGGTGTGCGGTTGGTTGGCTGACCGCTATTCCAAGCGGGATTTGATGGCGGGACTGCTGGTTTTCCAAGTTTTTGTGATGGCTCTGATGATGGGCAGCATTTTCTTGCAAAATCTTTATCTCGCGGTCTTCTCTTTTTTCCTTTTGGCCATGCAATCGACGATGTTCTCGCCCGCCAAACAAGGGATACTCAAGGAGGTTGTCGGTTCCAAAGGGCTGAGCATGGCGGTCGGGTGGATGGAGCTTTTAACCATGTGTGCGATTTTGCTGGGGAGTTTCGCGGGCGGCTGGGCTTTCGATTATTTCCTCAACCGGGGGCAGATCCCGTGGCATGCGGCACTCAGCGTGGGATTGATTCTCTCCGTTTTGTGTGTGCTCTCCGTTTTTATTTTCCGTCCGGTGGAAAAAACCCCGTCACAGATGGCTGAACCTTTTCGCGGCAGTATCATCTACAGTCATTTTCAAGCGCTGGGCAATCTCTGGAGCCAGAAGCCATTGCGTCTGGCGGCACTGGGTGTGGCATACATCTACTCATTGGGAGGGGTATTCTATCTGATCATCTTGCAAGCCGGGCGTGAGGTTTTTGCCGGACAATCAGGCGCGACAAGCCAGAGCGGGTTGAACCTACTGATGCTCGGTCTGGGTGTCGCCATCGGCGCCATTTGCGCGGCGGGCTGGGGCAAGCGGCGTTTGGAAATGGGTGTCATCGCCATCGGCGGACTGACCCTGCCGGTCTTCCTTTTCCTGCTCGGGCTCATCCCTTCGACAAGAGGTGCTTTTAATGCCGTGCTTTTTTTCATGGGGATGTCGGCGGGAATATTCATCGTGCCATTGAATGTCTTTCTCCAGGACAATGCACCGGAAGCACAGCGGGGCCGCATCTTGGCGGCGGCGAACCTGATGACCAATATCGGGGGCATTCTGGCAGTGGGTTTGTATTTGTTTTTTTCCAATGTGCTCGGGTTATCCTCCGGGGTTCAATTCCTCATCCTCGTGATCCCGACAGTGCTTGTGGCTCTTTATGTCCTGCAATTATTGCCTGAGAGTATCATCCGGGTGATGGCGATGGCTGTCTTGAGCCTTTTTTACCGGGTCTCCGTCAAGGGCGAGGATCAAGTGCCCAAGCACGGGGGAGTCCTCCTCGTTTGCAATCATGTCAGTTATGTGGATGCGATCATCCTCCAGCTCGGCTGTCCGCGTGTCGTGAGATTCATCGCGTATGAGGATTTTTTCAAGATTCCGGTGCTGTGCTTTTTCCTGCGTCTTTTTAAAACCATCCCGATCTCCTCGAAACACGCCAAAGACGCGATCCGCATCGCCGCCGACAGGCTCGCTGAAGGGGAGGCGGTTTGCATTTTTCCCGAGGGGGAACTCACACGCACGGGTAAAATGAACGGCTTTCGCAAGGGGTTTGAACTCATCGCGCGCCGGGCAGGCTCTCCTGTCGTCCCGGTGCATTTGGATTCTTTGTGGGGTTCGATTTTCTCATTCAAAGGCGGTCGTTATTTTGCAAAAATCCCGTCGAGTATTCCCTGGCATGTGACCGTGTCCTTTGGCGCGGAAATCCCGTCTGAAAAGGCGGATGCGGGTGTGGTGCGGCAAAGAATCATGGATTTGGGGGAACGCGCCTTTTCGACCCGCCATGAGTTGGAGGGCAATATCGGATACGCAGCATTAAATTGTCTGAAACGCAAACCTTTCCAGACGATCATCATCGACCGCACGATGGAACGCCGGGAGATCAACCGGTGCAAATTGCTCGCCGCTTCATTGACACTGGCGGGGTGGCTCCGCGCAAATTGCGCGGAGAAACGCATCGGCATAGTCCTGCCGCCGGGCATCGGAGGCTCGATCGCCAATCTCGGGGTGACACTGGCGGGGAAAGTCCCGGTTAATCTCAATGTGACTGCGGGAGTGTCCTCGGCTCAGGCATGTTTGAGGCGGGGTGAAATCAAAACCATCCTCTCGGCGGAAATCCTCCGCAAAAAATTCCCCGACTTTCCGTGGATTGATGGCACGGTCGATCTGGGCAAATTGCTCGGGGGCATCCCCAAGGCGCGTATCCTGGGCAATTTGCTCTTGTGCCTGATCCTGCCGGCACGGTTGCTTGCCCTGGTCAAGGGAGTCAAAACAAAAGGCGGACAAGAGGAGGCGATTTTGCTTTTCACCAGTGGCAGCTCGGGCGAACCCAAAGGTGTTGTCCTGACGCATAGCAATTTGCTCGGGAATATCGGGCAGATCAATAGTGTGGAGCTGATTCAACCCACTGATTCACTCCTCGGATGCCTGCCTCTTTTCCACAGTTTCGGTCTGAATGTGACCTTGTGGTATGTCTTCCTGCGCGGGTGCAAAGTCGTCACAGTCCCGTCTCCATTGGAAGCACGGAAAATCGGCGACGCGGTGCGCGATGAAAAAGTCACCGTGATGCTCAGCACGGCGACATTCATCCGCGGGTATATGCGAAAGCTCGAGGCGGCGGATCTGGCTTCATTGCGGTTTGTCATCGCAGGTGCCGAGAAAATGCCGGTGGAGCTCTACAATTCTTTCAAAGAAAAATTCGGTGTGGAAATCCTGGAAGGTTACGGACTGACAGAGACCTCGCCCGTGACGAATGTGAGCCTGCCCGATCCTGTGATGGGACTGGGGGCGAACTCCCACCAGAGCGGTCACCGGTTGGGATCGGTCGGGCGGCTCTTGCCGGGATTGACGGCGCGCATCATTCATCCCGACACGGCTGAAGAACTGCCCCTGACCGGGACGGGCATACTCAAGCTCAAGGGGCCGAATATTTTCAAAGAGTATCTGGGCGAGCCTGAACGCACCGCGTCGGTCAAGGAACAGGATTGGTTCTCCACGGGTGACATTGCGCGCTTCGACGAGGATGGATTCATGTATATCGAGGGGCGGCTGTCGCGGTTCAGCAAGATCGGCGGGGAAATGGTGCCGCACGGCACTGTGGAGACAAAAATCGCCGAGGCGCTGAGTATCGACCAGTCCGACGGAGTCAAGGTCGTCATCGTCGGTATCCCCGACGACGCAAAGGGCGAGTCGCTTGTTCTTTTGACCACTCTTGATCTCACTGTCGAGGAGCTCAAAAAATCACTCACCGACGCCGGGTTGCCCAATCTCTGGATTCCCCGCATGATCAAAAAAATCGAGACCATCCCGGTGCTTCCCACGGGGAAGCTCGATCTCGCCGGGTGCAAAAAAATCGGCGAGTCCCTGGTGTCCTGAGCAATTTGCGCGCACACGCGCGCGTGTGCGCGGGTGTCCGCGCAGGGGATGCACGGGGGGGGCGAAAAGAGAGCTTTACAATTTTTTTACAATTCATTGACGGGACTCTGACAAAGGTTTGTTGCGGAACTGGCAAGTTGTCCCCATGAAAACAACATTCATCGCACTCACACTGGCCGCGCTGGCTCTCCTGATGACCACGGGCAACAGCGCGGAATCCATCACGGTCAAGCTCACGCCGGACCGGAATAAAATCGTCAAAACCAAAGATGCCGAGGTTTCGATCAAACTGGGGCTCCAAAGCAAAGAAGCAAAAACAAAACGACGGGCTCCGATCAATCTCGCCCTGGTGCTCGACCGCTCTGGCTCGATGGCGGGTGCAAAACTCGAAAAGGCGAAACAGGCCGCTTGTGTCGCCATTGACCAGCTCGGCGAGAAGGACACACTCTCTGTTGTGGCCTATGATCACACGGCGGAGCTGCTCATTGAACCGCAAAAGGTCGTCAATAAATCGCATTTAAAATCCATGATCCGGGAGATGCGTGAAGGGGGAAGCACGGCGCTTTATGCCGGTGTGGAGCTGGGTGCCGAGCAGGTGCGGAGCTTCCTCTCCGGTGAAAATGTGAACCGCGTCATTCTCCTCTCGGACGGTTTGGCCAATGTCGGGCCGGGTAGTCCCTCTGACCTCGCAGAGCTGGGGAGCAAATTGCGCGGGGAAGGGATACAGGTCACGACCATCGGGCTGGGGGATGATTACAATGAGGACTTGATGGTGGCGCTGGCGGAGGCTTCAGCGGCAAATTATTATTACGTTCAGGACACGGAGAAATTGCCCGGGATTTTTGCGGAAGAACTCGGGCATTTACAGAATATCCTCGCGCGCAATTTGCGTGTGATCATCGAGCTGCCTGAAGGAGTGGAAGGCATCGAAGTCATCGGGGAGCCCGATATCCGGTTCAAAAACCGCAGGGCGGAAATCAGCTTGCCCGAGCTTTATGGTTCGCAAAACCGCAGCTTCCTCGTTCGTGCCCGCGTGAGCAGTCCGCAGGGCAAGAAAATGGAGGTAGCCCAGGCAAAACTGGAATATAACGACATCGAAAGCGGTAAAGATAAAAGACAGGTCACGCGGGCGGCTGTGGAGATTACCACGGACAAGGCGGAGTCAGACAAATCGATGAATGCCGTTGTCGCAAAAGAAGCGGCTGTGGTTTATAATCGGACAGCACGCGAAGAAGCCCTGAAACTCGCTGACCAAGGCAACAAGGATGAGGCAGCGGCAGTGCTCCGCAAGCAGGCCGTTGTGCTTCAAAGTCTGCCCGCGGCCGCCCGGTCACCGGAGCTGGAAAAAGAAGCGGCACATCTCAGCAGCGTCGCCGAGGAGGTGGAGCAGAAGGGCGGGTTCGACAAGAGGGCGCGCAAATTGTTCCAATACGATAATTATAAACAAAAAAATCAGAAAAAGTAAGTTGCCGATTTCAAAAAAGGGGGGGCAAGAGAGGGCTCTGAAGCCGTCCCCTCTTTTTATTTATCCCGGGTTAACGGGTGAGAAGTGTCGCAATTTGCGCGGGTTGTGTTATTAAAAAAACAAGAATCGTCTCTCATGAAAAAGAATGCCTTCATTTTTATCATTCTGATTTTTCTTCCGGCTGTGGTGCTGGGCGTTCTGGCGTTTCGTGCGGCGGGGCAACAAAAGATGGTGATCGAAAATCAGGAGGTCGAGCTCAGGCAGACACAGGCGGATGAGATTGCCGCACAAATCCGGCTCTATATCGCGGCGGAATTCCTGAAATTCAAAACGGCCGTCGACAAAAGCCTGCCCTCCCGCGGGGTGGAGGGGCACCGGGAGGAGATCATCACAGTCTTGAGGCAAAACGGACTCATGTCGGGCAATAATGGAGCACTCTTTTTTGAAATGCAGCGGGAGGAGGGAGGGACGGAGTTTCGCCCTGAAACCGGGGGTGTGGATCAGGAGCTGGAGTCTTATCTTGAATTGAACCGGGCCTTTTACGGGGATCAAAAACCTGTCGCACTCTATCAGTCGGTTCCGCAAATCCAACAGGTCATCCGGGAGAACCAGATGATTTATGACCAGCGTGCCGGTCGCCAACAAAAAGCAGAGGAAGGGTATCTCGATGAGTCCGCGCAGGTGCAAGCATCGATTGGACCTGTGCAGGAAGCCAGGCAAACCGCGCCGGCGCCGGAGTCGAAAATCCAGCGGGCGGAAGAGCTCAAAAAAATGCCGGGTGTGCAGAAGGACAAAGGCTGGACGATCCTGCGCAGCGTCGCCCCCCGAAAACAATCCAAGATGGATCTCGCTGTCCCCGAGCCACAGGTGTCATCGGTGGTGGCGGACTATAACCGTTTCAGTGAAATCGTCGCAGCACAGGATCAAGGAATCATTTCGCGTTATGTCAATGACCGGTTGGAGATTCTCTTTTGGTACAAGATGAATGGGAACAGGGTTTTTTGTCTGGTGCTCCCGTCCAAGGCCGTGGAGCAAATGATCTCCGCAGGATTCCCGGAGAGTCTGCTCGGGAGCCACCCGGATGTGGGGATGGCGATCCTGGATAACCGGGGGCGACCTGTCTCGGAAGCGCGGATGGACAAGGTGCCGGACTGGAAAAAACCTTTTGTCGCAACGGAGATCGGCGAAGTGCTGCCTTATTGGGAGGTCGGAGTCTATTTCCGCGATCCGGAGCGTCTGGAGAAGTCGGCTCAAAATATGAGGCTCATCCTGATGAGTGTGATCGCGCTGGCGATTGCCGCAATTTGCGCGGGCGTCTGGTTCATCCTCCATGACACTCGTCAGAGGATGGAGATCGCCCAAAAGAAAACGGATTTTGTCAGTAATGTGTCCCACGAGCTGAAAACGCCGCTGACCTCGATTCGCATGTTTGCCGAACTGCTGCTGGAGGGGCGTGTGCGGGAACCGGAGAAAGTGACGAATTATCTGAGGATCATCACGTGGGAAAGCGAGCGGTTGACGCGATTGATCAATAACGTCCTGGATTTTGCCAAAATCGAAAAAGGCCGGAGGCGATACGACAAAAAGGAACTCGACCTTTACGAAGTCATTGAAAAAATCTGGGAAGGGCATGCCTTGCATCTGGGCAACCAGGGCTTCCAAACCCAATGGCATGCCCAGCCCGGCCCCTACAGGGTGATCGGTGATGAGGACGCGTTGTCACAAGTGCTGGTCAATCTCCTTTCGAATGCCGAAAAATATTCCGATGACCGGAAGGTCGTTGAACTCCACACGATTTGTCATCAGGGCACTCTCGAAATCAGCGTGCTTGACCGGGGCATGGGAGTGCCGGCGGGAGAGGAGAAAAAGATTTTCGAGAGGTTTTACCGCGCGCATGACGGGCTTTCCAGCGGCGTGCAAGGTTCCGGTCTGGGATTAACCCTGGCTTTGAAGATTGCCCAGGATCACGGGGGCACGATCAAATACGAGCCGAGGAAGGAGGGCGGGAGCCGGTTCACGCTGATTTTGCCTCTCGCCGGAGGTGTCAATTTATGAAGAAAAAAATACTCGTCGTGGAAGATGATTCCCACATTCGTATGGGGCTGGTGGAATCTTTGAAAAGCGAGAATTACGAAGTGGACGAAACCGGGGACGGACGGCAGGCGCTGGCGAAGTTGAAGCAATTTGCTCCGGCACTGGTGATTCTGGATGTCATGCTGCCGGGCAAAAGCGGATTTGACCTGTGCCGTGAAATTCGTGCCGCGGGCATTCCGGTGCCGATTCTCATGCTGACAGCCAAAGGGCAGGAAGTTGACAAGGTGGTGGGGCTTGAGCTCGGGGCGGATGATTATATGACCAAGCCCTTCAGCCTGCGCGAATTGCTCGCGCGGGTCAATGCCTTGCTGCGCCGCGCCGCGCAAATTGCGCCGGGCGGCAAAAAAGCCGGCGGCGGCGGGTCATGGGTTCTCCCGGAGCAAATTGCTTTTGGGACGGTGCGGATCGACACCCAAGCGATGAGAGGGAGACGGGGGAAAGAGAAATTTGACCTGACGGACAAGGAGCTCAAAGTCGTGGCATTGCTTTTCCGGGAGAAAGGGAATGTGGTCAGCCGGAATCAACTGCTCGATGAGGTCTGGGGAATCGAGTATTATGGGACGACACGCACACTCGACCAGGTGATCGTGAAAATCCGGCAAAAAATAGAACCCTCTCCGGCGGAACCCGTTTATCTTTTGACAGTACACGGGGTGGGGTACCGCCTGGAAGCACCTGCGGCAAATTGCTCCGGCTAAAGCCCGGAAGATGACGAGGAAACCCCGGTCGCACCTTCCCCTCGACTCCTGATGATTTGGTTTAAGTCAAAAATAAGAGCACGAATAATTGAGCGGAGAGCACGCGCAGGATCATGGTGAACGGATAGACGGAGGCGTACGACAGGGAGGGTGTGTCGGAATTCGTCATTCGATTGGCGAAAGCGAGGGCGGGAGGGTCTGTCATGCTCCCGGAGAGGATGCCGCAGATTGTGACGTAATTCATTTTCAACACAGCGCGGGCGATGAATCCTGCCAAGAGCAGGGGAATGAGTGTGATGAGAGTCCCGTAAATAATCCAGATCCAGCCGCCGTCGAGGATCGTGTTGACAAAACCGTGCCCGCTTTTGAGCCCGACACACGCCAGGAAAAGTGTGATGCCCACCTCGCGCAACATGAAATTTGCACTCGCGGGCATGTAGAAGCTCAAGGGGCCGAAGTGCCCGAGGCGGCTCAAAATCAGCGCGACAATCAAGGGTCCG
>CAYTAI010000049.1:15551-15784 GCA_964435715.1 uncultured Verrucomicrobiota bacterium
CCGGAACCCCGGGGAGCTGAAATGGAATCATGCCGATGAAAATCCCCAGTGTGATCCCGACGAAAAAGGGGATGAGCTGCGGGTTGTCGAGTTGTTTGGGGGAGTTCCCCGCATCGGCTGCAAATTGCTCCAGGTCCCTTTTCTCGCCCACAGCGATCACGGTGTCCCCGAATTGAACCCGGAGATTGGAGCCGGCGGTGAACTCCACCCCGGCACGGCTGATCCGGGTGATG
>CAYTAI010000049.1:15803-17428 GCA_964435715.1 uncultured Verrucomicrobiota bacterium
TGGAAAAAGACAGCTCCCTCACTGTTTTACCAGCGGCCGACTGTTTCGTGATGACGATGCGTTTGCTGGAGAGCAAGCCGGGAAGAGTCGACAGATCCGTCTCGGTTTTTTCCCCCACGATGAGACGGAGCTCCTCGAGTTTTTTTGACGGACCGACGGCATGCAAGATATCCCCGGTGTGAAGGAGGGTGCTTTCCGAGGCGGCGATGATCTCCCCGTCGCGCATCAAGCGTGAAATGACCACGCCCAGCCGGGGAAAAGAAGGTATCCGGCTGATGATGACACCGTCGAGATTCGGATTTTTGACAATGAGATTGATGGTGCAGACGGGGTGGCGCGATTTGTCGATTGAATCGGTGATCAACCCGACTTCACGGGTGATATTGATTTTAAAAAACCAGCGGACAGCAAACATGGCGATGATGATGCCCAGGATACCCATCGGATAAGCCACCGCATAGCCCATTGCCGGCAGTTGAATCATTTCATTGGTCATTTCCGGTCCGAGCCGGAGAACTTGTTGGGCGGCACCGAGCGAAGGGGTATTTGTCGTGGCGCCAGCAAGGATTCCCGCAATCGCGCTCAGCTCGACTCCGCTCACCTTGTAAATGATCAGGGCGGTGAGCCAGCCGGCCAGGACGACTCCGCCGGCGAGGAGATTTGCATGGAGTCCATTCTTCTTCAGGGATGAGAAAAATCCGGGTCCGACTTGGAGTCCAATCGTGTAAACAAAAAGAATGAGACCGAACTCCCTTGCAAAATCACTGACCCGCTCATCGAGTCCGATTCCAAAGTGTCCAAAGAGTAATCCTGCAAAAAGGACACCGGCAATCCCGAGTGAGATGCCTCCGATTTTAATATGACCCAGATACAGTCCGACCGAGGTTAACAACGCGAGGACAAAGACCGTTTGCGCGGCTCCCGCTCCCCAAAGGAGATTTTGCAAGATTTCAATCAAGGATTCCTTTCTATCGGCATCGACCCTGGGGTCCGGTGCGAGATGAGATACCCTATCATCTATGTCTTATTGTCCTCACAATCAAGAAGCAACTCTCACGCCTGACTTGATTTCTTGGTATGAACTATTTTTAAATGCCTCCTCCATTGGATCATTGTATGCGGAGGCGTCCCTTGCCCCGCGGGCTTGCTTGTGCGGGGAAAAGGAGTGAGTCACGATCCGGGTGAGAGGCTGTGACGGGCAGCGGGTGTCAATAATTATATTTTCACTTTTTGATAAAAAATCAGAAAAACCGGTTGACTAATTTTTTGGAAAGTCCTTATTTTGATTGTCTTGGAGTAATTCAAGTTTTTTGGAGTCTTCAGAGAATTTTTTCGTTTTACCGGCGAACATTATTTTCGGGAGGCTTTATCGTCTTTTGACGCCGAAAGATTTGTGATTCCAAGACCGGTTCCGTTTTTGTTTCCAGCCCGGCAAGCGGGAGCAGGAAGCAAAAATGGAGCGAAGAACGATGTGAACCCGTTCGAGGCCAGAACTGAGTGAGGTGACCGGAAACGGGTGCTGATACGGTTCCGGAAAACAAGACGCGGGATAAACCGAATGACAAGCGAGGCCCATGTAGCTCAGTTGGTAGAGCACGTCCTTGGTAAGGACGAGGTCACCGGTT
>CAYTAI010000050.1:0-5143 GCA_964435715.1 uncultured Verrucomicrobiota bacterium
GGTGTAACTCAGTTGGTAGAGTGCAACCTTGCCAAGGTTGATGTCGAGGGTTCGAATCCCTTCACCCGCTCCATTTTTCCACCGGCGCAGCATGGATTTGCCTTTCCTCTTTTTCTTTGTCACTATCCGGTCAGACGCATGATGGAAATGTTTTTCAAATTACTGGGGGGAATCGGTCTTTTTTTGTTGGGAATGGTGCTTTTGACCGATGGACTCAAGGCTTTTGCGGGACAGGCACTCAAGCGGGCTTTGATCCGGTTTACGGGGACACCGCTGAAAGCCCTGTGCTCGGGGACGCTGGTGACTCTTTTTGTCCAATCTTCCAGTGCCACGACTGTCACGGTGATTGGTTTTGTCAGTGCCGGTCTTTTGACATTTCCCCAGGCTCTGGGTGTGGTTTTCGGAGCGAGTCTGGGTACGACGGGGACGGGATGGATCGTGGCTGTCTTGGGACTCAAGGTGAGTCTGAGTTATTATGCACTGCCGGTGATCGGAGCCGGTGCCCTGATGAAATTATTGGCGGCAGGCCGGTGGAAAGTTTTCGGTATGGCTCTGGCGGGATTTGGCCTGATTTTTGTGGGGATCGAAACCTTGCAAACGGGCATGCAAGGCCTCGCCTCTGTCTTTCATCTGTCGAAACTCCCTTCTGGCGGTCTCACCGGTCATCTTTTGGCAATGATCATCGGGATCATTATGACTGTCCTCATGCAATCCTCCAGTGCTGCGGTGGCAACGACTTTGACCGCGCTGTCCGCAGGAGTGGTTAATTTCGAGCAAGCTGCCTCACTGGTCATCGGGGCGGCGATCGGAACAACTGTCACGGGCGCATTGGCGGCAATCGGGGGCAGCATCCCCGCCAAACGGACTGCTCTGGCTCATATTCTTTTTAATCTGGCAACAGGGCTCATAGCCGTCTTGCTGCTGCCGCTTTTTCTCAGAGTCATCACATGGGCCCAAACAACCTTGGGATTGGAAGCGGGACCAGAGAGTCTGGCGGCTTTTCATACGCTGTTTATCGCGGTGGGTGTCTGCCTCTTTCTCCCCTGGGTCAGGCAATTTGCACGGGCTATCGAAAGGCTCCTGCCGGAAAAAGAGTCTGGACTGACGCGGCATCTGGATGACACTTTGTTGAATATTCCCACTGTCGCGCTGGAGGCGACGCGACGGGCGATGAGGCAGACAGCAATCGAGCTTTTGGGAGTGATCCGCATGACCTTGGAGGGGGACTTTTCGACCCGCCGCACGGAGCAAATTCAAAAAATCGAGAATGCCCTCAAAAAAATCCGGAATTTTCTCGCGAGAATACCGGCCCTGGTGGATTACGAACCCCTTTCACGCTTGCGTCTGTCGCTGTTACACTCGATGGATCATTTGACGCGATTGGAATCACATTTGAATCCTCCGCCCGGGGTTGAAACACTTTTGAAACATCAGTATTTACAGCCTTCCCTGGTGCATTGTCAGAAGATTCTTTCTCTGGGAGAAAAGGGGCTACAATCGGCGACTCCACAGGGATGGCAGGAGCAGATTCAAAAAATGGCATCACAGTTGGCAGAAGAAAGACGTCAGGATCGCACAACAATTTTGGAGGAGACCGCTCAAGGAGTGTGGGAACCCTCCTTGGGGTTGGAAATACTGGATGCGATCCGCTGGTTGGATCGGGTCGGATACCATACATGGCGTGTCTGTCATTATCTCGGTGAAGTCGAGGAAAGTGTCATGGAGAAATGAATCATGACTTGAGAACCTTTCATGATTTATTTGCCCAGGTGAATACAGAACATTGGAGGCTGAATTATTCACAAGGCAGACATCCCTCTGCCGAATTTTGATTCGCTGGGGGTATCGGTATTGATTATTTTCAGAGTTGAATGAAAAAGGGAGATGATTGTGAATGGAAAAAATCGGGAGGAAGAGTGAAGTTCTGAATTTACATACAGCCGGTGGCTGGCTTTAATGAATGGGTCATCAGAATGCTTCAAACATAAACTCAATCAATCAAGAGACTCTTAGCCTATGCAAAAGGATCATTCATTTACCATTCATGTGACAGGCCGCCATGTGGACATCACCCCTGCTTTGAAAGAATACGCTCAAAAGAAAGTCGAGCATCTGGCACCGGACTATCCGCGGATTCAAAGCGCACATATCATTTTGACCATTGAAAAGTACAGGCAGAAAGCGGAATTCGTCCTGCACTGCAATAATCATATTGTCATCGAGGCGCATGAGACCACGGATGACATGTATGCCTCCATTGATCTCGCGATCGACAAAGTGCTGCAGCAAATGAGAAAACACAAGACCAAGCTCCTCAAGAGTCATCGTCCGCGCAAGTATGCGCCGACAGAAATCAATGTGCAGGTTTACCGTGCTGATTTTCAAAGTATCTCTGTCGAAGAGGATCACCTTAAACCCCGTGAAATCCATACCGAGAAAGTCGTTATCCGTCCGCTGTCCCTGGACGATGCGATTTTGGAAATGTCCATTAACGAGAAACAATTCCTCGTCTTTTTCAATAATGACACGGAGCTGGTGAATATCATCTATCGCCGCTCGGACGGTGATTTTGCCGTGATTGTGCCGACCAAAAAGTAGATTCCGATTTTTTTCCCATGCCCAAACAAGTCGAATACATCACGGTTGAAGACTTTTACCGGAGTTACGGGGAAACCCTGGGAATCGAGCTGATCAGCGGGGAAGGGGGACTCTTCCGGAAAATCAGGGAGGCGACCGTGAATCGTCCCGGACTCGCTTTGGCAGGTTTTTTTCGTTATTTTGCAGATAAAAGAATCCAAGTCATCGGCAGTGCCGAGTCCACTTATCTCAAATCACTCCCGTCGAATGAACAGGTCAAAAGATTGCGTTCACTTTTCGGGCGCAAAATCCCCTGCTTGATTTTCGCGCGCAATTTGCTTCCCGGCAAGGAAATCATCAAAGCGTCGGACGAAGGGAATTTCTCTCTATTCCGTTCTTCCCAAGTGACCATGCAGCTCATTAATCAGGCAACTCTTGTCCTTGAGCATCATTTTGCCCCCCAGACAAGCGAATTTGCCAGCATGGTGGACATTGCGGGGGTCGGTGTCTTGATCCGTGGCAAGAGCGGAATCGGTAAAAGCGAATGTGTATTGGCTTTGATCGAAAGGGGATATTCCTTTGTCGCGGATGACGTGACTTACATCCGCTTGAGGGAACGCCGGGACCTTCTCGCCACATCACCAGACATTACGCGAAATCACATCGAGGTAAGAGGACTGGGCATCATCAATGTGGCATCTGTCTTTGGAGTGAAAAGCATCACGGTGGAAAAAATGGTTGACCTGGTGGTCACTTTGGTGGAGTGGGATGAGGCACCGAATGTGGATAGAACCGGGCTGGACAGCAGTTATTATGAGATTTTAGGGCAAAAAGTCAGGCATGTTGAGATTCCTGTCCGACCGGGAAGGGACTTGGCGAGACTTGTTGAGGTGGCGGCTTTGGACTCGAAATTAAAATCGTTTGGTTTCGACTCTGCAAAAGATTTTAATAAACGCTTGATTGACAGGATGAATTCAAGTAAATAATTGCTTATGTCCAAGACGGTTGAAAAACAAGATTTTGAAGTGACCAAAGAACTCACGATTCTCAACCGTATGGGATTGCACGCACGACCGGCCGCCATGTTTGTAAAGACCTCCAATCTGCATAAATGTGAAGTTTGGGTGGAAAAGGACGGGGAACAGGTCAACGGAAAAAGTATCATGGGTCTGATGATGTTGGCTGCCGGGTGTGGTTCAAAGTTGCGTGTGACAGCGCGCGGGAATGATGCGGAGGCGGCCATCCGCGACTTGGAATCCTTGCTCGAACGCAAATTTGGTGAAGAATAAGAGTCTTTTCGACCTGATTTTCCGCTTTTCCTCAAAATATTTCTTCAATCACGATTTTTTCTATTGAGACTAAGCTTGAAAGACTTTAAGAGTCAATCAGCCTATGTCTGACGAGCAGAATCAAAACCATTCAGAACAAAGATTTTCCGGGATTGGAGTCTCCCCGGGAATTGCTCATGGCAAGGTGATTGTTTTCGGACGGTATACGCAAAGGGTTCGGAAAAGGACAATTACAGAGGGGGAGATTGATTCTGAAATCTCCAAGCTCGAGCAGTCCTTGCTCAAAACCCGGGAAGAGATCACGGATATTCAAGCCCGGATTGCCGTCTCCATCGGGGAGAAAGACGCCAGTATTTTTGACGCTCACCTGCTGGTTGTCGAAGACAGCTCTCTGATCATGCAAGCCATCAAGGAAATGCAGGCGTCATTACTCTGTATTGAGTACTGCTACAGCCGGGTGGCACGCCGTTATATCAAATCCCTCCAGCAAATCGATGACGATTACCTGCGCGAGCGTGTGGCAGATATCGAGGATGTCACCCGACGGGTGCTGCGCAATTTGATGGGGCTTGAGCATCGCAATTTGAATGCTTTATCCGAGCCCAGGATCATCGTCGCCTATGATCTGTCCCCCTCCGACACAGCGACACTTGACCGGAGTAATGTCAAAGGTTTTGCGACGGACATCGGCAGCCGGACATCGCACACCGCCATCATGGCACGCTCGCTCAATATCCCGGCGGTGGTCGGTCTGCATGATATCAGTGAGATTATTGAAAATGACCAGTACATCCTCATTGATGGATATAAAGGCATACTCGTCATCAATCCAACCGAGCAAACCCTGTGGGAATACGGTCAAATCGAATCCCAAAAACAAACCATCGAGGACAAACTCGATGAAGTCCGTTTTGTCGAGCCCATTACCACGGACGGAAAAAGAATTCATCTCGCGGGGAATATTGAACTGCCCGAAGATGTCGCGCATGTCGTGGAGAATGGAGCGGAAGGAATAGGTCTCTACCGGACAGAGTTCTTTTTTATCAACCGGGACACCTTGCCTTCCGAAGACGAGCAATTTGAGGCCTACGCGCAAGTGGCGCGCACGATCAAACCGCATTCGGTCATTGTCCGGACGTTGGACATCGGCGGTGATAAATTCCTCTCTCATCTGCAAATTCCGCAAGAAATGAATCCCTTTCTGGGATGGCGCGCGATCCGGTTTTGTCTTGCGCGGAGAGACGTTTTCAAGACCCAACTCCGTGCGGTCTTGAGGT
>CAYTAI010000050.1:5170-5414 GCA_964435715.1 uncultured Verrucomicrobiota bacterium
AAAATCATGTATCCCATGATCTCAGGGGTCAATGAGGTGTTGGAAGCGAATGCCTTGCTCCATGAATGTAAACAGGAGCTACGCAACGAAGGAAAACCTTTTGACGAAAAAATCAGCGTGGGAGCCATGATTGAGGTGCCCTCTGCCGCACTGACAGCGGATCGCATTGCCGATGAGGTTGATTTTTTCAGTTTGGGTACCAATGATCTCATTCAATACTCGATAGCAGTGGACCGGGTGAATG
>CAYTAI010000050.1:5456-7353 GCA_964435715.1 uncultured Verrucomicrobiota bacterium
CCAACTCATCAAAATGACGGCAGAGGCAGCTCACCGCAAAGGTAAATGGTGCGGGATATGTGGTGAGATGGCGGGAGAAATCAATCTGACCCCTTTGCTTGTCGGGCTGGGGATCGACGAGATCAGCACGGGCTCCATCCAAGTGCCATTCATCAAACAGGCCATACGTTCATTCAGTCTGGCTGAGGCGGAGCAATTGGCTCGAGAAGTCATATTGATGCACTCGCCCGGCGAGATATTGGAGCGTTGCAAGGTTTTTGCCCAGGAGCACTATCCACAGTTGCTCGAGTAAAACCACTCAACCATGAATCGTTTTTTCAAGAATCCTGTCGCGTGGCTCTATATCCCCACGCTGTATTTTGCTGAAGGCCTGCCGTATGTGATGGTCAATGAGGCGTCCGGTGTTTTTTACAAGGGTATGGGGGTTTCCAATGAGCTCATCGGGCTGACCAGTCTCCTGTATTTGCCTTGGGTCATCAAACCCTTGTGGGGTCCGGTCGTTGATTTAACAGGCACAAAACGGATATGGATACTCCTGACACAGTTTTTAATTTGTGCCGGATTTTTTTTAATGGGCTTTTTCACGGGACTGGGGGCGTTTTTTGCCATCACCTTGTCGATTTTTATTTTCATCGCTTTTTGCTCAGCGACCCATGACATTGCCGCCGATGGATTTTATCTTTTGGCACTCGATAAATCCAAGCAGGCTTTTTATGTCGGCATCCGCTCCACTTTTTATCGTTTGGCAACAATCACCGGTTCGGGTCTGCTGGTCGCCTTGGCGGGGCATTGGATCAATCAGGGGCAATCCGTTGCGGACAGCTGGAAAAATATTTTTCTTCTCTCGTCATTGATTTTCTTTGTCTTGGCATTTTTTCACAAGTTTTATCTGCCGTATCCTGCTGCGGACACCAGACAGGACGCGACGACACGCTCCGTGGAGCATCGCGGTTTTATCAATGTTTTCGGGAGTTATTTCCGCCAAAAAGATATTGGCGTGATTATCTCCTTTATTCTGCTCTTCCGACTCGGGGAGGCGATGCTGGTGAAAATGATCGCCCCCTTTCTAATGGATTCTTCTGGAAAGGGCGGACTCGGGTTTGACACAGAGCAAATCGGGATTATCAGCGGGACATACGGCACAATTGGGCTGGTCGCGGGCGGCATTATCGGGGGCATGCTCATCGCGCGGTTCGGCCTGGTGAAATGTCTCTGGCCAATGGTGCTGGCGGTGCACTTGCCGAATCTCGCTTACATTTACATGGCGACAGCTCTGCCGGATATTTCCGTTTCGGGATTTTTTGTCGTCCTCGAGAAATTCGGCTACGGATTCGGATTTACCGCTTTTCTGGTGATTTTGATGCGGAGTGTGGATGAAAGATTCAAGACATCCCATTTCGCGATCTCCACCGGATTCATGGCGATGGGAATGATGTTACCCGGATTGGTGAGCGGTTATTTACAGGCGGCCTTGGGTTATCCATTATTTTTCATCCTTGTCTGTCTGGCGACGATTCCTGGAATGGTTACCGTTTTCTTTCTGCCGCTGAGAAGATTCGATGAAGAGCAAAAAGCCTAGCTGCTGACAAGAATGGCATGTGCCGCGGCGTGTGTTTTGGCATGAGTCAGACTGACATGGGTCTGACCGACACCCATCAGTCGACAAAGCTTTTGTGCTTTATCCGAATAAATCACACAGGGTTGCCCGGATTCCTTTCTGAGGATGGATATGTCAGTCCATCCGATCCGCGCGCCGATTCCGGTTCCAAAAGCTTTTGCGACGGCTTCTTTGGCGGCAAACCGGACCGCGAGATGAACCTCGGAAAACTTGTGTGACATGCAGTAGGAGAGCTCGTCAGCAGTATAGATCTTGCGGAGAAAGTGTTCTCCAAACCGG
>CAYTAI010000050.1:7376-16683 GCA_964435715.1 uncultured Verrucomicrobiota bacterium
CGGATCCTCCCGATCTCGATCAAATCCAAGCCCATGCCGATAATTGTCATATATTTAGGGGATTGTGACTTTGCCTGCGAGCGGGGACGGGATTTGTGAGGAATGATTGAAAATGGCTTGATCCACAATATTCTGCATTTTCTCTGCATGCAGCTCCATGGATTTGACGAGGGCAAATTGCGCGCGCGCGCGATCGAGATTTTGTCCTTTGCGACGGATTTTAAAATAGACATCACCCTCAAGGTAATCGGTGAGAAAGCGGAGTCCGATTTGAAAGGTAATCAGGCGGCCGGAGAAAACCAGCAGCTTGAGCTCTTCCGGTGTGAGGAAACTCAAAGCTTCCGACAAATAACCGCGTGTGAGCCCCTCGAACATGTCCAGGTCAATGATGACTTTGTTCAAGTCCTTTTCATCCTCAGCGGCATGGGTCGTGGTGGTGCGGATCTGGTCTCCGAAATCATAGAGGATGGTTCCGGGCATGACAGTGTCCAGATCTGTCACGCAGATGGAGCGGTCTGTGTCTTCACAAAAGAGGACATTATTGAATTTTGTATCGTTATGGGTCACCCGTGTGGGGAGGGCTCCACTTTCAAGCTTGCTGGCAATCACAGAGGTCATCGGCTCCTGAGCGAGGGTCCACTCGATTTCTTTGCGGCATTCCTTGGCGCGGTTTTGGGAGTCCCGAGAGAGAACCTCGCGGAACCGCGAGAACCGGGTGGGTGTGTGGTGGAAAAAAGGAATTGTTTCACGGAGTTGACCCACTTCCAAATCAGCAAGATAACTCTGGAACCGGGCAAAAATCCTGCCTGCTTCAAAGGCATCCTCAGGACTTTCAGCATTATCTCGGTTGTAGGTTCTTTCTATAAAATGCAGACAACGCCAATAATTTCCCTCGTCATCACGGTGAAACCAATCGCCCTTGAGAGTCGGAACCATGCGGATACACTCCCGCGGATCAGAAGACGGCATTGCTGCAAGTTTCCGGGCGATATGCTCCGTGACCATGACCATATTTTGCACCACCGCGGGCGGCTCTTTGAAGACAAAGTGATTGATTCTCTGAAGGACGTAACGCTTGATTTTTTGTTTGGGCTTGAACTCGACAAAAAACGTGTCATTGATGTGTCCGCTGCCACAGAGCTCTGCACGGGTAAAGCGTCCCTCCACTTTAAAATGAGAAGAAATGGCGGAAATATCAAAGGCAAGTGTGGACATGAGTGAAGTGGTCAGGTTTCTTCAAACATAGAAAAGCGGCTTTTGTGTGTCAAATCCATTCATATTACTTGGCAGTAGTTGGGATTTTGTCAAAGATGAGCCCATGATTGACGGAGCGATATTAATTGACAAGCCTCAGGGATGGACATCCCATGATGTGGTTGCCAAGGTCAGGAATTTCTTTCGTTTGGATAAAGTGGGACATTGCGGAACCCTGGATCCCATGGCGACAGGGCTGCTGGTGATCGTGATTGGAAAAGGCACAAAGTTGTCGAATGCACTCATGAGCGGGGATAAAAGATACTCGGGCGAGATCACACTGGGAGTCAGCACGGATAGTTATGATGCGGAAGGGGAGATTCTGGAGACTCGTCCTGTGCCAGAAGGTATTTCGGAGGGCACACTCAAAGAGATTTTTGCTTCAATGAGAGGGGATCAATATCAAATGCCTCCGATGGTATCCGCAAAAAAAATCGGGGGCAAACCACTCTACAAGCTCGCCCGCCAAGGCCTCACGGTTGAAAGGGAGCCACGATTGATTCATGTCTATGAGTTCAACCTTTTATCTTTTGCATCACCCAAAATCACCTTTGATTTGAAAGCAACGAAAGGCACTTATGTCCGCACGGTGGCTTTTGATATCGGGCAGAAGCTCGGTTGTGGGGCTCATTTGAGCGCGTTGCGGAGGACCGAAAGCGGGGAGTTCAATGTCCGCGATGCGATCACTCTCGATGAGTTGATGAAATTATCAAAGCAAGACTTTGAAAACAGGGTCGTTCCCGTCTACCGTATCAAAGTATAACCCCGTTTCCATGAGCACTGGTTCAATGACGATATTGTCCCTTCAAAACGAGATATGAAAATCCTCACACGACTTGATGCTCTCAAAGAGATTCCTGTTCCTCTCTCTTTTGCGATTGGATATTTTGATGGTGTCCACCTCGGTCATCAGGCTGTGATCCATGAGGCGGTTTTGCGGGCGGGAGAGTGTGGGGGCAAAAGTGTGGTTTTGACATTTTACCCGCACCCGGCGCGGGTATTAAGACCCCAGGACAGCCCTTTGATGCTGACATCCATCAATCACAAGCTTGATTTAATCAAAGAGCTCGAGGTCGACTATTGTCTCATCATTGATTTCACGCCGCAATTTGCACAAACCGAACCAGAGGAGTTCATCCGCCAGCTCTTTGCGGCTTGTGGTTCATTGGATTCGATTTGTGTCGGGCAACAGTGGGCATTTGGGCACCAGCGCCGCGGAAATACAGAGCTGATCAGGAGATTGGGGATTGAGCTTGGATTTGCCGTTGCGGAAGTGTCCTCTGTGAATCTGCACGGGGATGTGGTCAGCAGCACGGCGATCCGGAAACATTTGAAAGAGGGTGATCTTTTCTCCGTCGGGCGTTATCTCGGACGCCGTTACTCAATTCTCGGAGAGGTTGTCCACGGTCAAAAACTCGGCAGAAAAATCGGTTTTCCCACGGCGAATCTGGAGGTTTTCACCGAGATTCTCCCGCCGGATGGTGTTTATGTCTGTTGGGCGCGTGTCGAGGGCGGGATTTTTCCGGCTGTGGTCAATCTCGGGATCAAACCAACACTTTCCAGCTCCACCTCCGCCCCCTCGGTCGAGGTCCACATGATCGATTTCGAGCGTGATATTTATGGACAACGTCTCGAAGTTATTTTTAAAAAATTCATCCGCCCGGAGAAAAAATTTGACTCCTTGGTTGAGCTCAAAGAGCAAATTGCGCGGGATATTGAAGAAGCAAGGGGTTTTTTGGCAATGGAGTCAATCCCCGATAAATTTTTGAAATGTGATCTATGAATGAGTCAGGAAAATCCGCGGCAGACGCAAAAGAATTGCTCACACGGGTCAAGTCCCGCGAACTTTTTCTCGGTGAGAAATTCCGCGTCGCAGCAGAGCCTTTTGCACTGCCCCGGGAGCAAATTGTTTTTTTAGAAAAGCTTGGTCCGGTGCTCCATTCCTTTTATCAAGCTTGCAACCTGATCTATCGCCGCAGTTGGAAAGAGGGGCGGTGTCCTTGGGTGGCGGATTATCTGGACAAGGGCAAACCGGAGCAAATTGTGCGGCTGGCACGACAAAAGAAATTCAACGGGGACTTGCCACTGGTTTTGCGTCCCGATTTATTGGTGACCGAGGAAGGTTTTGCACTGACAGAGCTGGATTCTGTGCCTGGCGGGATCGGGTTGACCGGGTTTTTGAGCCGGACATACCACCAGCATTCGCCTGACGCGCAAATTGCGGGGGGGCAAGAGGACTTGATGATTCAATCGTTTTCTCGCGCTCTTCAATCACTTTCCGGTGCGGGAAGCTCCGCGCAAATTGCCATCTGTGTCTCGCAGGAATCAGCCATGTACCGCCCGGAGATGGACTGGATTTCCCGGGAGATGAATGTGTACGGAGTCCATACGGTTGTCGTTTCCCCGGAAGATTTGGATTACAGGGATGACGGGGTCTATGTGCAGCAGACACGCATCGATCTGATTTACCGTTTTTTTGAGCTATTCGATCTGCCCGCACTCCCTGGATGTCAATTGCTGCTGGACGCCGTGGAAAAGCAAATGGTGCGTGTGACTCCCCCGCTCAAACCGGTTCTCGAGGAGAAAATGTGGTTTGCCCTTTTCAGGCACCCTGACTTGAAAGATCAATGGCGGCGTGAGCTCGGTGACCGCGGGATTGAGATGATGGAAAGGTTGATTCCACAGACAACGGTCATGGATCCGGCTCCATTGCCACCCCACGCATTGATTGCCGGACTCGGGATCAATCATTGGGAGCAATTAAAAGTCTTTACCCAAAAAGAGCGTGATTTGATTATCAAGATATCAGGATTTTCTGAATTAGCCTGGGGTGCCAAAGGGGTTTATTATGGCAGTGACATGTCTCAGGACGACTGGAAAGAAACGGTCGATCAAGCTCTTGCAAATTTTGAAACCAATCCCTCCATCATACAGAAATTTTCAACTACAACCCTTCGTGAACAAGCCTACTTCGACGAAGAAGGAAATATTCAAAAGATGAAAGGCCGTGTCCGGCTTTGCCCTTATTATTTCACGATCAATGAACACCCGGTTTTTTCAGGAGCCTTGGCAACCATTTGCCCGGCGGACAAAAAGCTCATTCACGGAATGGATGTGGCGATTTTGAGTCCTCTGGCTGTCAGTCCTTGAGCAAATTGCGTTAAGGAACGGCCGTTTCGTTGCTAATGGTATTTCCGAGGCGGAAACCGTGTGTTCTTTCCACCCAGGGAACACCTTCATTCCTGAATTCACCCTTGTTGCAGGCATTCACAAAGAGCATGAATGTGCCCCCCATATTATCAAGGACGATTCGAGTGCTCGGGAGAGGCATGACCTGGCGTGTCAATTGAGTTGTGGGATTTCTCTTTGCGATGGCAATGCTGACCCCCTTGGGGTTTTTGACGGAATAGAGTCCACTGGCAGGATCATAGGTGACATCTGGAATTTTAAAGGTCAACTCATCACTATCAATATTGTTAGGATTCTGGGTGTAGGGCGTATTCGAGTAATTAACCACGGCAGTGAGTGTTTTTTGGTCGGCATCCCATTCGAGGTATGTGGATGTGACTGAACCATAGGCGAAAGATTGTTGCACATCGGGGCTAAGGATTTGCACCGTGTCGGCATGAGCCAAGTTGTAATTCAGAAAACAGAGGAAGAGTAAAAAGAGCGAGTTGTATTTTTTCATTGCTCACAGGGTAGTTTGAATCGCAATCATTATGCCAGTGAATTTTCTGTGAATTTATCTGCTAATCCTAAAACCATTGACAAGTCGCGGCAGACAATTACACTCCAAGCACTTATATGATACTTAGTATTATTTTGGCAGCTTCAAGCAATCAAGGCGGCATCACATTTGCGATTCAAAATTCTAATTTTGCCGGAAAAATCATTCTTGTCATTCTATTACTGGCGTCGATTTTTAGCTGGTCGATCATGCTCACGAAAATCGTCACTCTCCGGATGGCGAAAAAGCAGTCGAAAGAATTCCTCAGCGTGTTCAGAACAGATCGCAAACCATTGAGGATGTTCGAAGCGAATGTGAATTACCGGGAATGTCCCCTTTTTGAAATCTACCAAGCGGCATGCAAAGAATTGTCCTACTTGTTGCTCGGTTCAGATGAGCGCGATGAGACATTCAAGTCGCGCATGGCTGGCGCGGGCAAAATCCGGCCGATTGAAATGGAGTCCATTCGTGCCGCAATGGATCGCGCGGTGGGGGAAGAAGGTCTGAAACTGGACTCTCAAATGATTATCCTCGCCACAGCTGTCAGTGGAGGACCTTTTCTGGGACTTTTAGGAACTGTGTGGGGTGTCATGGATACGTTTACCGGAATTGCCCTGGCGGGGCGTGCTGATATGGCTTCGATGGCTCCCGGAGTTTCGGGTGCACTGATTACAACCGCTGTTGCCTTGGCGGTCGCGATTCCTGCGATGTTTGGATACAATTTTTTAATCACGAGCATTCGATCTCTGACCGTTGAGATGGAAAATTTTTCTGCCGAACTCGCCGCCCAGATCGAACGCCATTATGTGGATCACGAGCGGAATCAAAGTCAGTAACTGATTTTCTGATGATTTCCGGCGGCATGTTTTAAACGCAATTAACTTGCGTATTTATCAGGTGCCATATAGATTCCTGATGAATCTTCCTATCAGGATTTTATAGCTTATGAAAAATGTTCACTCCAAAAAAGACCGTCGTTTGCCCGTCACGGTGCTGTCCGGATTCCTCGGTGCGGGCAAGACAACATTGCTCAACCATGTCCTCGGCAACCGCGAGGGCAAAAAAGTCGCCGTCATTGTCAATGACATGAGCGAGGTGAATATCGACGCTTCGCTGGTTCGTGAGGGCACAGCACAGCTCAGCCGCACGGAGGAAAAAATCGTCGAGATGAGCAATGGCTGCATCTGCTGCACTTTGCGCGAGGATTTGCTCAAGGAAGTCGCACGGCTGGCGAAGGAAAGGCGGTTTGATTACCTGCTCATCGAGTCCACAGGCATTTCCGAGCCTTTGCCCGTGGCGGAAACCTTCACCTTCGAGGACGAGGAGGGCAACAGCCTCTCCCACCTTGCCCGGCTGGACACGATGGTCACTGTCGTGGACGGGTTCAACTTCCTGAAAGACTATCAATCCTCGGATTTCCTCAATGACCGCGGACAATCCATGGGCGAGGAGGATGAACGCACCGTGGTGGACTTGCTCGTGGACCAGATCGAATTTGCCGATGTGATCGTGATCAATAAAACCGACCTGCTTTCGCTCGCGCAAATTGCGCGGCTGGAGGGGATATTGAAGACACTCAATCCACGGGCGCGATTGGTGCGTTCCGCCCACGGACGGGTGGCTCTCGACACGGTTCTCGACACCGGGCTGTTCAATTTCGAGGAGGCCGCCCAGTCGCCCGGATGGTTGCGCGAATTGCGCGGCGAGCATGTTCCTGAAACAGAGGAATACGGCATTTCGAGCTTTGTCTATCGGGCGCGCCGCCCCTTCCACCCACTGAGATTTTTTAATTGGACGAAAAAAGAGTGGGAAGGAGTGATCCGTTCCAAAGGTTATTTCTGGCTCGCCAGCCGAATGGATTTTGCCGGGGAATGGGCGCAGGCCGGAGCCATTTGCCACGACAAAATGGCGGGCATGTGGTGGGCTGCCGTGGACAGGGAACAATGGCCGGAGGAGGGTGAATACCGCGACCTCATCACGAAAAACTGGCGGGAACCCCACGGCGACCGCCGTCAGGAAATTGTTTTGATCGGCATCGGCATGGACAAGGAGGCCCTGACCAAGGAATTCGACAAATGCCTGCTCACCGACGCCGAGATGAAGCTCGGCCCCGATGGCTGGCGCAAATTGCCTGATCCTTTCCCTGAGTGGCGTGCCGCTGAGGAATCAGAGCATGAGGATGAGGAAGAGGTTTTGCCGAATTAACCCCGCGCAATTTGCCTGCGTGGATTTTTCCCGAGTCCCCACAGGGGAGGACGACTCATGACAGCGCGGGTGTGTCGCGCAGGGTTCGCCAAGTAACCCGGAGCGGGGAGAATGAATCCTGACGGAGGGATTCACGCCCCAGCAAAGACCGCGTTTTTCTGGAGGCCCTGCCCCGTTCGATGAATTCCCGGCGGGACGTGGCCAGTTTGAACCGTTTGAATGTCGATGATCTGAGCATGACATTCAGATAAGCTTAATCCATGCCAAGCCGGTTAGTAGCTTTTTTGCTCATGGTTACCATCTCCATTCCACCCCACCGTAGAAGGCGCGTCCGTCTCCGGGGAGGAATTGGGCGCTGTCCGCCCCATTGGCATTGGGCATCATCGCGACGGCGGAGGCATAGGTTTCATCGGTGAGATTCCGTGCCTCAAAGAACACACTCCAACCAGTCTGGGCGCGGTAACCGAGCTTGAATCCCAGCAGGGCGTAAGGGTCGGCCCAGAGGGTATTCATATTGTCGACATAAGTCCGCACCGGAACCCACTCCAAATTCGGCCCTGCGTAGAATCCGCTCGGATGCTCATACATGATCTCGGCGCGGTAGTAATGCTCGGGCACGGTGGCGATGCGGTTATTGCCGAATTGCGTGTCGTTGTCGAAAGTGAAGTCCTGCCAGTTGTAAACCTGACGGAGCAAAATGCGGTCAGTGCCCGAGGCACTTTTTTCAAGGAGGCCCTCGAAGAGTGTGATGTCCAAGCCCAGCTCGATGCCTTGATGAATGGTGGAATCGGCATTTTGCGTCACAGGCAAATTGTTTCCCACGGTGTATGAGAGAAGCTCGCTTTCGACCCAGGAATGGTAATAGGTCGCGTCCCAGCGGAAACGGCCTGATTGCCCGCGTGAACCGATTTCGATGGTCGTGGCATTTTGCGCTTGGAGGTCTTTGAGGTCCGGCCCGGTGATGGGCGGGAAGAAAGGATTGGTCAATTCCCCCAGTGTGGGCGGTTCGAAACTGCGGCTGACATTGCCGTAAATGATGGTTTTGTCATCGAGTTCATAACGAATCCCCGCCAGCGGACTCACGCCGACATATTCTTTTTCGACCGAACTGTTGTTCGGGAATGTCCGGTCGGAGTAACGTGAGGCGTAGTTGACCTCCGCGCCCGTGACCAGAATCCATTTCGGCAGGAAGGTGTATTCATTGACCGCGTAGAGATCAAGATTCAACGCGGAAGTGTTCCGTGCGAGGAATTGATTTCCGATATTGCCGCCATTGCGGAAAAAGCGGTTGTCATCGACCCAGTTCGAGACAGGACGGAATCCCGCGAGGAAATGGTTCGGGTTTCCGAGCAGTTCATTGCGGTTGTGGTAATTCAGGTCGAGACCCGCGTCATTGCTGACTTGGTCAATGACCTGTACGATCGGATGGTCGAGGTCTTTGTAGGACCAGAAAAGTGTGCCGTTGAGTTCCTGTCCGTCCCAAGTCACCGTGGTGCGGTTGGCGAGACGCAGGAAGTCAAAATCGCGTTTCTGATTCAAAGCCATATTCCCCGCGGCGGCTTGACCGGGGTCGGCCTGCATTTGGGCTTTGTTCAGATTGCCGGGGAGTTCGGATTGGGTTTGAACCGCCGTCACAAAAAAGCGGTTCTCGACGTTCTCATTGATTTTTGCGCCGACATTGGCGAAAAATTTTTGATTGTTCTGTGCGGAGTGGGCTCTGAACCCATCCTGACTGAAGTGTGTGAATGACGCATAATAGTCGTAAGGTCCGGCAACAAGTCCGCTGCTGGCCTGGGCGCGGATGTAACCGAAACTGCCGCCTTCGAGTCGGAGCTGGATTTTGTCTACGGTGTAGCCGGTTCGGGACACGAAATCAATCGCGCCGCCCATATTCGCAGAACCCACAAAGAGGCCATTTCCGCCACGGTAAACCTCAATGTAGTCGGCCGTGAGGGGTTCGACTGATTGCATGTCAAATCCACCATCAGCGAGATTGAGAGGTGCGCCATCTTGAAGGAGCAAAATGCCCCGGCCATGGAAATTCCGCCCGAGTCCGCTGCCGCGAATCGATATACGAGACTCCTCCGCGCCAAACCAGGATTGAATAAAAACACCGGGCTG
>CAYTAI010000051.1:0-254 GCA_964435715.1 uncultured Verrucomicrobiota bacterium
TTTCCCAATCCTATCTCCGCACCCAGCAAAACCGCATCTTCACTGAATGGCTTGCCGAAGAAATGCGAAAAGCGGATATCCCCCGCTCTGAGTAATGTCCGCCCATGCGACAATGCCCTCCTCCTCTTCCACAATCGCTCAAGGGACACTTCAGTCATGAGCCGTTTAAAACCCGTTCTGGTCTGGAGAAAATATTTTCGCGCCGCTGACAACCAGGCGGTTCTTGAGCAATTTGCACAGATCGACCCGACCCG
>CAYTAI010000051.1:264-16671 GCA_964435715.1 uncultured Verrucomicrobiota bacterium
TACACTCTTTCCCGACCCGATTGATCCTCAGCGGACGCCCGCCAAAGCCCGGCATCCAAGTCGAGATTTATCCTGAGAACGAGACTGCCGCGCGCAAATTGCTCCGCGCTCACGGGGGCAAATTGCTCCGGCTCGCCCCGAAAACATGGTGGTTGCCTCAGGAGCCGCGGTCCGAACCCCTCCGCATCGGGCGCAAATTGCTCGTGGTCGCCACGCCGGAACAAAAAAAATTCCAATCCCGCAAATATCCCTCGCGCAAATTGCTCATCATTCCGGCAAGCCTGGCTTTTGGCACGGGCGAGCACGCGACCACAGAAATGTGTCTCAAACAAATTGCCCGGGTGAAGGATTGGCAAAAGAAATCCTTTCTGGATATCGGCACAGGCACAGGCATTCTCGCCCTCGCCGCCCGGGCACTGGGCTGCCGCCACATTGACGCTTTCGATCATGACAAACGCGCCATCATGGTTGCCCGTGAAAATGAAGCATTGAATTTCACAGCAAAAAACGGGGCGGTCCGCTGGAAAGTCTCCGGGATCGAAAAATGGAAATCATCCACCCCCTGCGATATCATTGCTGCCAATCTCTACAGCGAGTTGCTCATCAAACACTCCGCGCAAATTGCGCGGGCGCTCAAGCCCGGGGGAAAACTCATCCTCTCCGGCATTTTCGAAGACCAAGCCGGAGCGGTCATCAAAAGCTTGCTCAGTCAAAAACTCTCCCTGACCCATCAAAAACCGAAAGACCGCTGGTGGTGTCTGGAGTTTGTCAAAGTCTGACCGCACCTTTACCGCTTTTTTTTGAGCACGGGCTCCAGGTATTTCCAGACGTTGGATGCGATGACAACCTGACCTTGAGCCGTGGGATGAATCAGATCGGGTTGATTCATCTCAGGGACACCGCCGACACCCTCCAGCAGAAAAGGGATCAGGATGACTCTCTCGTCCCGCGCAATTTGCGTAAAGACCGCGGCAAATTGCTCGACATAATCTTTTCCCATATTTTCAGGCATCCGCATTCCTGCCAGCAGAATAACGACGCCAGGATTGAGTGCCCGTGCGGAGGCGATGATGCCTTTGAGATTCGAGCTGCTTTGTTTCGTATCGATCCCGCGCAGGCCGTCATTGCCCCCGAGCGCGATGACGAGAATGTCCACCCCGTTGTTTCCCAGAACCCATTTCACGCGGCGCAATCCCCCGGCAGTGGTATCCCCGCTGACCCCGGCATTGGCCACCCGCGCTTTGATGCCGGCTGCGGAGATTTTCTCTTGAATGAGAGCCGGGTATGCTTCACGAGAGGGATCATCCAGACCATATCCCGCAGTGATGCTATCCCCGAGAAAAATAATTTTTTGACCTACCACAAGCTCGGCACTTGCAGGAAACGTCAATGCACTCCATATTAAAAATCCCGCCAGAGGCAGGAATCCTCTTCGCACGAATAAAAACAATTTGTCGTCCATCATCATAAATATGCCGATCTCATCAGAAAAAAACCTAAACGACACTATCGCTTCCGGCACACACACTGTCAATGCACCGCTTCTGGAGACACACAAGCTCGGACGGATCTATCAAACCGGTGACCATGAGCTCACTGTTCTCTCCGGCGTTGATCTCCGTGTGGCGGCGGGAGAATCCTGCGCCATTATCGGGCCGTCGGGCAGCGGAAAGACGACACTCCTGGGACTCTGTGCGGGACTGGATCGCCCCTCGAGCGGGTGGGTGAGTCTCGGAGGAGCGAGACTTGACTCTCTCGATGAGGATCACCGGGCAGAGTTGCGCGGACGGATGGTTGGATTCGTCTTCCAGAGCTTTCAACTCATCCCCACACTCACTGCGATTGAAAATGTCCTGATTCCGCTGGAGCTGCGCGGACAGCCGGCAAGAGCCCGTGATGCGGCGGATCTGCTCGCACAAGTCGGCCTCCAGGACCGCCTCACCCATTACCCGTCACAACTTTCAGGGGGCGAGCAACAACGCGTCGCCCTCGCGCGCGCTTTCATCCACAAACCCGCTATCCTTTTTGCCGATGAGCCCACAGGGAATCTTGATGCCGCCACAAGCGAACCGATTATCAAAATGCTCTTTGAGTTGAATCGCGAGTCCGGCACAGCACTCGTGCTGGTCACCCATGATCCGGCACTAGCGCGGCGGGCGGGACGCGTCATCTCCATGAGCGGTGGAAAGATTGTTTCCGAGGAGCATCATGAGTCCGCATGAGTCCTCCCTCCCGCGCAATTTGCTCCGCTCCATGATTCACCCCTGGGTCTGGAAAATGGCCTGGCGCGACAGCCGTTCCCAGCGCCGCCGCCTTCTTGTCTTTGCATTGGCTGTGATCTCAGGAGTGACCGCTCTCACCGCAATCCGTTCCCTGAAAGAAACTGTCCAAGAAGGGGTCGAAACCCAGGCTAAATCATTGCTCGGCGCGGATCTGCACATCCGCTCCCGCCAACCGCTCGCCCCGGAGCTGCTGGAGCAAATTGCGCGGAAAAGTGAGGAGCACGCCCAGGAGACAGGGCTTTCTTCAATGATGGGATTTCCCAAAGCGGATGCCGCACGCCTGGTGCAAGTGCGCGGACTCTCAGGACGGTTTCCCTTTTATGGCGAGACCCGTACAAATCCCGCCGGTGCCTGGCAAGAAATGCTCGCGGGGCACGGTGTCGTCCTGGAGCCCGCTTTGCTTGATCAATACAATCTCAAACCCGGAGACCGTGTCCAGCTCGGCAACCAGGAGTTCATCATCCTCGGTGTGATTCTCAAGCCTGCTCCGCGGAGCAACCGCTTTAATGCCTTTGCCCCCGAGGCATACCTGAGTCTGGATCGGCTCGAAGAGACAGGACTCACACGCACGGGCAGCCTGGGATTCCGCCATCTTTACCTGAAAAACACGGATCCCGCGCAAATTGCCGCGATTCGTGAAGAATATGCAAATCAAGGCTGGCAATTTGAAACGCCCGAAGACCGCCGGGACTCCATCGGCAAAGTGCTGGATAATTTCCAGCAATTCCTCGGTATCATCTCGATGACCGCACTCATCCTCGGAGCCATTGGAGTGGCGGGTGCCATCCGCGCTCATCTCTCGCGCCGGATCAAATCGATTGCAGTCCTGCGCTGCCTCGGATGTCCGGCAAAAACCGCCTACGCCGTGTATTTGGTTCAATCCGTCCTGCTATGCTTTTTTGCTTCATTCACCGGTGGAGTGGCGGGACTGGTCTTGCACTGCATCGTGCTAGAGTTTTTCAAGAATGATTTACCCCTTGCAGTGAGTTTGACTCCGCCTTGGGGTGTTTTCATTTCCTCCGTCACAATCGGTTTTGCAGTCTGTCTGGCTTTCATCCTTTTACCGCTGTCGCAAATTGCATCGGTACCGCCCGCACTGGCTTTGCGGGGTGAAGCGCTCCCCGACGCAACCACGAGAAAGAAGAAAGGATTATTCAAGTCCTTCCTTCCGGCCATGTTCGCACCGGGCTTTCTTGCCGCCATGCTCATTATCCTGTCCCTGACAAATCTTCCGGATCCAAAAAGAGCACTCGGTACCGTCACCGGACTCGGAGTGGTCATATTCCTCCTGTGGATGGTTTCTCTCGCGATGATCAAGGGGGCACGAAAAATCGTCAAGCCCGCCTGGCCGTATCTCCTCCGTCAAGGACTCTCCAACCTGCACCGTCCTCTAAATCAAACCACCCTGTTTGTTTTTTCACTTGGCCTGGGAGCTTTCCTGCTCCTGAGCGTCTTGCTCGCCCGTCACGCGATCATGGAGAAGATTTCCCTCGCGAATACCGCGGAGAGTCCTGATATTTACCTTGTCGATGTCCAGAAAGACCAGCTCGACGGTGTGCTCTCACTCCTTCAAAAACTCAACCTTCCCTTGCTCGAAAGCGCGCCGATTGTCACCATGCGAATGACTGCGGTCAAAGGGGTGCCTGTGCGCGAGCTGCATGATCAAGGTCAAGTGCCCGAGTGGATTTTGCGGCGGGAATTCCGCTCCAGCTACCGCTCCAGACTCAATCATACGGAAGTCGTGACCGCCGGGCAATGGTCTGAAGACAAATGGCAAGGCACCGGTCGAATCCCCCTTTCCCTGGAAGAACAAATGGCTAAAGACCTGAATGTGGGCCTCGGTGATATCATTGATATCGATGTCCAAGGCATGCCCGTCCAAGCTGAGATCACCAACATCCGTCGTGTGGACTGGAGCCGGTTTAATCTGAATTTTTTTATGCTTTTCCCTCCGGGCGCACTCGATGAGGCACCGGGATTTCACATCGTAACCACACGGATACCCGACGGGATGACCTCCGGGGAGCTGCAACGCCAGCTCGTGCACGATTTTCCGAATGTCAGTGCCATCGACCTGAGCCTGATTCTTGAAACTCTCACCTCCATCATGGAGCAAATTGCGCGGGTGATTCAGTTTGTGGTGGGGTTCACCCTCCTCTCCGGGGTGGCGATCCTCGCCGGAAGCCTGATGAGCGGGCGCGATCAAAGGATCAAGGAAAGTGTGCTGATCCGCACACTCGGCGGTTCTTCGCGACAAATCCTGTGCATTCTGCTCGTGGAATACGCCGCGTTGGGCTTTTTCTCTGGGGTTGCAGGCAGTTTGCTCGCGATGGCGGCGTATGTGCCCATGAGCCTGTGGATTTTTGAGACACGACCCTGGGGCGGATTTGCCTATCCCGCGGCCGTGACTGCGGGAGCCACCATGCTGTCTATTTTGGCGGGTTTAAGCCTGAGCCGCGGAGTCTGTACCCATCCCCCTCTGAGCATCCTCCGGGAGCAGTCATCGCTTTGATTTCTTTTGCAGGAAGAGGGTATTCATCAAAAAATACCTCGGCGAGGGCTTGCAAAGATGGCGTGATTGATTATTGATTATGCTTATGCCTGAACCACGCCTGCAATCCGACGATTTACTCGCCCGTATCTCCGATGAAAGCCAACACGGCCCATCGAGTGCCGAGGTGGGAGATTTACTCAAAAAAAAGGAACTGCAACTCTCCGAGATCAAACGCCTTCAGGAGCAACTGGCCCGTGAAAGCGAGGAGCTTGAGGAATTCACCCAGCGCAAAGAAGAGCTCGCCCGGCTTCTCGAGGACATGCTCAACAAGCTCCAACGGGGAGCGGTCTTGATGGAGCGTGCGGAGTTTGAAGAGCAAAAAACCATTGAAGAAATCCGGCAGACCCGTGAAAAATTCCAGCTTCATCTCGATGAGCTCACCCGGGTCGAAGGCATTACATGGAGCAATCTCGATCAGAAAAAAGACCTCTACAAGGCCATGTCCCTCGTGGATGCCGCACGGGAAGATTTTAACCAAGCCCAAATCCGGCTCAATATTCTCAGTGAAAGAACCCAGATTGACTCTGAAACAGGTGAGATGATCGAAGAAGGCTCAGAGAAATCTTTCCGAACCCTCGTCCGTGAGGGCTTTGCCAGTCATTTGATCTTGATTCTGGCCGTGATTTTTCTGGCTGTGATCATCCACATGAAACCCTGAATCTTTTTCGGAAAAAAAGACATCCCCATCCTGTGAACCGCTCTGATCGAGACCTCGAAGATAGAAAAAAAGAGCTGCAACTCCTCCAAAAGCAACTTGAGTCCAAGATGAAAGACTTGGAAAATCAAATGAGCAGCTCCACCCTCCTCGAAAAAGAAATCGAGATCGAAAGACTCGAGCGGCAACAACGAGAACAAGCGGCATTTTACTCAACAATCCTCTCCGAGCAGGATGAAGCCAAAACCCGGAAAACGGGACAAAAAAAACCGTCCACCCTCAAAATCAACCGTCGCACATCGCGGAACCGCATTTTGATTCTTGTCGGGGTATTATTCTTCATTGTTTACTTAATCCTCCACGCTGTTAAATAATATTGCCCATGCACTTCGGTATTTTACAATTCCCCGGGTCAAATTGCGACCAAGACATCTACCACACAGCGACGCGAGTCCTGGGCGCGCGCGCGAGCTACATCTGGCACAAGGATCAAGATGTGCCCGCTGCTGATGTGTATGTCGTGCCGGGGGGATTCTCCTACGGCGATTATCTGCGTTGTGGGGCGATCGCTCGCTTTTCCCCGGCAATGAGGGAAGTCGCCGCGCGCGCCCGTCAGGGGGCACTGGTCATCGGCATTTGCAATGGATTCCAGATTCTCTGCGAGTCAGGACTCCTGCCCGGGGCTCTTGTGCGGAATAAAAATCTCCATTTCATTTGCAAACAAGTGCATCTGCGCGTTGAAAATACAGACACCCCTTTTACAGCCGTCTTGCAAAAAGGACAAATCCTGCAAATGCCCATCGCACATGGCGAAGGCTGTTATTTCGCTGCGCCGGACATCCTGGAAACACTCAAGGCCAATCAACAGGTCATCTTGCGGTACAGCTCTCGGGACGGGGATGTCTCGGACGGGTTTAATCCAAATGGTTCACTGGAAAATATTGCGGGAATCTGTAATGAGACGAGAAATGTCTTTGGGATGATGCCCCATCCGGAACGGGCTTGTGAATCCATCCTGGGCTCCGCAGACGGCTTGGGCATCTTTCAATCCATTCTCTCATCCCTCTCGATCAAATAAGGAGCCCCCTCCACTCTCACTCTCTGGATATGATTCCTCTCTCATCATCATATCTCCAATTCATTGAAGAAGAGCTGCTCGTCGGCGTGGAAGCCGCTACCGCTGCGGATCAAGCCTGGATCGCCAGCGCGCGTCTCGACGAGGTGCTCCGTGTCTGCGTGCGTTGCTGCATGAGAGAACCCTCCGCGTTTCATCCTGTCCTCAAAAATGTCATCCATCCGCTCATCCGGGCTTATTCGGACTTGCTGGCGATGACAGAAAATGATCCTCTGGTCTGGGGCAATTTGCAGTTGGCCATCCGTTTACAACGGGAGGAAATGTCCCATCTCAAGAAACCCCACCGGTATCGTTCTGCGAATTTTCTCATGGAGAAATTTCATTCGCTCTGCGAGAGCCGTCCGGACATCTCCCACATTGATTCGATCGGGAGCATCCCCTTGGGGCAGACGAATATTGAGATGCTGCGGATCCGCCTCGCCTCGCCCTCGGGTTCGCCTGAAGATAAAATCCAGGTCGCCATCACCGCCGGGATGCACGGGGACGAAGCCGAGGGAATCTATGCCATTTACCGGTGGATTAATGAAATTTATCACCGTCCCGGGTTGTTGAATTTTTATACATTCTATCTTTACCCCATGCTCAATCCCTATGGATTCGAATACGCGACCCGCGAAAATGCCAATGGCGTGGATTTAAACCGTGAATTTCAGGATGCCCCGCGGGAAATTGAATCACTCATTCTCAAAAAAGAATTCCAAACCCGGCGCATAGACGGATTGATTAATCTCCATGCGGACGATGATTCCGAGGGTCTCTACGGTTACGCCAACGGGCCGATCCTGAGTCAGTCGCTCGTCAAACCGGCACTGCTCGCCGCATCGACAATTATCCCTGTGAATTTCAATGACATCATCGACGGTCACCGTGCCGAAGGGGGAATCATCAAAGAATCCGTCCCGGGCTCATTGCGTCCCCTGACTCAACACTCCAGTGCGGGTCACGAACCCTTTGATGTCACCTTGGAGACGCCGAATCTTGTCAGTCTCGTCAGCCGCGCCACTGCTCATATCATTATGCTCAGGACGCTCATCGACGAACACCGCAAATTCATCTCTCAAGCGGCAAATCTCTAGAAATCTGGGACAACCGCAGAATCAAGCGGAGCAATTTGCCCCCACCACATGCTGAGTCGACGACCGGAATATCACAGGCTCAATCAAAAATCAGATAAAAAAAGCGAGGCACGGCAACTGTCATGAAGAGACTACATAGGGGAAAGGCAGTTGCCGGCCTCGTTTTGTCTTACGACTTGCGTCGTAAAACTTGTCCTAACCTCTTACACAAATTAATTTAACATGCTTACATGCCTTGATGAAAAATATATGATGAGCGGTTAAGCCGGGGATTAAACGGACAAAACAGGCGTATGAACGTCATTTTGACGGATATATCTTCGCCCAGTGCAGCCTGATCCAGAATACAAACGTGTGTGTGATTCAAAAATAAAAAACGAGGCTCGGCAGCTACTTTGAAGAGACTAAGGGGGAAAAGAGCAGCTACCGGCCTCGTTTTTTTATCCACTACTTGCGTAGTGAAGGTGTCCCAACCTCTTTCAAGTATCACCATATCAGACAAAATGATTTGCAATACAAAATTATGACCAGCGGCAGGAATAAATATTTTAACGGTTCAAAAACTTCAATTTTTAATCAAAAAATGCCTCCAAAAAGTCAGTTTTCAGAGCAAAACAGTCTTCCAACCAGGGTTATTTGGTGAACAATTATTGCCATCAAGAAGTAAACAGTCCATATTTGTGGCAATGAAAAACTCGGTTTCTATCACTCTTCACCAGCCAATTACTTTGGATCTGCTTAGCCAAGAGATTACCAAATGCCGCCAAGAGCTGGCTCCATCGCACAACCGGGTCGCCTTTGTCTTTATGACCGAGGATTTCTTCAGCCTCGCTGAGGAAATCCTGGAGAGTGTCCGTGTGGACGGACACGCAGGAACTGTGGTGGGATGTTCCGGCTCCGGAGTGCTGGGCACAAATACTGAAATCGAGCAAAGCTCCTCCTTTTCCATGCTCTTGATGAATCTTCCCGCAAATTGCTCATTCTCGACTTTCTATTACAATCAAGAATTCATCGAACACCGTGCCTCCGCGGAGGAATGGTTGAAAATCACCGGCAAAGACAAACTCGAACCCTCCAATTTTGTTGTTTTTTCGGATCCTTTCACCGTGGATTCACTTGCATGGATGAAAAGTTGGAATGAAGCACTCGACCACTCTCCCACCACGGGAGGACTCGCGAGCGGTCGGATGGGCAACCGTAACTCCCGGATTTTTCAGAATGGACAATCCCTCAGTGAGGGCGGGGTCGGTCTGCAAATCACCGGAGGCCTGGAGATGCACACCATTGTCTCCCAGGGTTGCATTCCCATTGGCAAAACCCATGTCATTACAAAAGCCGAGCAAAATGTCATTTTTGAGCTGGGCGGACGTCCCGCCTACGAGGTTCTTTCCGAAACTGTTGAATCCATTGATCCGAACCTGAAAGACCGGGCTCAAGGCAATCTCTTCATCGGGTTCGTCATGAATGAATACCAGGAGAAATTCAAACGGGGAGACTTCCTTGTCCGCAATTTGCTCGGGGCGGATCAAGGAATCGGGGCATTGGCGGTCGGCGAATGGCCCCATGTCGGACAAACAATCCAGTTTCAACTGCGTGATTCACAAGCCGCCCATGAGGATTTGGAAAAACGATTGGAAGAAAAAAAATCCGAACTCAAAAACCGCAAGGTTATCTCGGGACTGATGTTCGTCTGCAATGGTCGCGGTAAAAATCTTTTTAATGAAAGCGGGCACGACGCAAAAGCTGTTGCCAAATTTTTCGGCGATATCCCCTTGGCGGGATTTTTCTGCAACGGCGAGATCGGACCGGTCGGTCGATCGAATTTCCTCCACGGTTACACCGCTTCCCTCGCGATTTTTGTGGAACCCCCTGCGAGCGCGTCATGATTTTACCCGTTGATCTCTCCACACTCATTGGCACTGCTCCACTCAATCCCCTCGGAGCGGGTCAACCTCAAAAACAATTTGCCGCGCAAATTGCGCGGGTAGGAGCTGGCCTCCCGACTCAGGACGAGCCAATGGCCAAGGCTTGTCTGTCCGGGCTCTGGTTGCTTTTTGATTTCCTGGATGAATCCCATAATATCTCCCAAGGCATACATTCCTCCACAGGAAGCTTTTGGCATGGGATCATGCACCGGCGTGAACCGGATGCGTCGAATGCCGCCTATTGGTTCGAGCGGACAGGTCATCACCCGGTTTTTCCAGAGATTTCACAAGCCTTGAGCAAATTGCCGGGATGGCAGAAAAACGCGAGCCGAGAGCTCGAATCTCTCGCGCAGGAGTGGAATCCTTTTGTTTTTATTGATTTGTGCGAAAAATACAGTGGCTCCGGGGACGATGCAGAGATCCTGTGCCGCCAGATTCAAAAAACCGAGTGGCAAATCCTTTTTGACTATTGTTACCAGAAAGCGTCCGGACTATGACGCAAGTTGCGCTTGAGTTTTTGTTCTAAAGATGGCTTTGTGATTGACTGATTTTTTATGAATACCCGCAAAGAACAAATTACTTATCTTGATAATAATGCGACCACGCAAATTGCCCCGGAAGTCGTGGAGGCAATGCTCCCTTTTTTGACCGAGTATTATGGAAACCCCTCCAGTGCCTACCGTTTCGGCAACCAACTCACCCTCGCACTGGAAAAAGCCCGTGAGCAAGTTGCTGAACTCATCGGAGCCGACCCGCGTGAAATCATTTTTACCAGTTGCGGCACCGAGAGTGACAATGCCGCAATCCACTCCGCTCTGGTGACACAGCCAGGAAAAAAACATGTGATCATCAGTAATGTGGAGCATTCCGCTGTCAAAAAACAAGCGGAATATCTCGAGAGTCAAGGGTTTGAAATCACGCGTCTTCCTGTCGACTGTGATGGACAAATTGCTCCCGACGCCCTTGCTGCCGCGATCCGCCCGGACACCGCGATCGTCTCCATCATGTGGGCGAATAATGAAACCGGCGTCCTTCTGCCCGTCGAGCAATTTGCCGAAATCTGCAAATCCAAAAATGTGCTTTTCCATACAGATGCTGTCCAAGCCGTCGGTAAAATCCCCATCAGTATGGCGTCGAACAAAATCGACATGCTGTCCATTTCCGGACACAAATTGCATTGCCCGAAAGGGGTCGGCGTCCTCTACGTCCGGAAACGGGTGAAATTCCAGCCCTACTCCATCGGGGGCGGACAAGAACGCGGCAAACGGGGCGGGACAGAAAATGTCGCTTCCATCGTCGCCCTCGGTAAAGCGTGTGAGTTCGCCCGCACCCTCATGGACAAGGAAAATACCGAGGTACGCAAATTGCGCGATGAGCTCGAGGCGGGGCTCACAAATGCCATCCCCGGAGTCCGAATCAACGGGGCAAATGCCCCCCGCCTGCCCAATACGATTAATATCGCCATCGAAGGCACCGAGGCGGAAGCCATTCTCACCCTCCTCGACCGTGAGGGCATTTGTGCCTCCAGCGGTTCCGCCTGCACGACCGGTTCTACCGAACCCTCCCACGTTCTTAAAGCGATGGGTCTCTCCGATGATCTGGCAAAAGCTTCGATTCGTCTGTCCTTGAGTGTTTACAACTCACAAGTGGACATCGACAAAGCACTCAATGTCCTGCCTGCGGTCGTGAGCAAATTGCGCGGCTCGGCAGTGACACCTTGATTGATCCTCGATTCGCTTTTTTTTGAAGCTGGGAATGAGCAGAGGCATCTATTTTTCTGCGTGTGAACCAACGGGAGGGTCGAGTTTCTACACGAGACCATGGTTTGCGCTGGGGTGGCGGCGCAGGAGCTTCGCCCTCCAAAGGATGAAAGAGTTCATGATGATTCTCATTCATAAATGGCATAAAAACTCTTTTGACGCACGGTTAAAAATGAGAATAAAAAAAGCCTCCGAAAACCGGAGGCTTTTGTGTCATAGAAAATTTTTTATTCTGGCTTATTTGAAGAAATAAGAAATGCCGAGCATGCCACCCAGACCGTCGATCCCGTGGTTATTTGAAGTCGTGTCGGCGTTGGACATGTGATTGTAATTTGCCGTGGCTTGCAGGGACCATTTTTCATTCAAGAAACAACGCAGTCCGACATACGGGCTCCAAGTGAAATTGAAAGAGCTGCCCACATAATCGGTGCGCAGCTTGGGATCGACAAAAACCGTGCCGGCATTCACACCGATAATCGGAACCCAACGGGAGCCGGGTTGGACAAAGTTATATTGCAGAGCCAGCATGATGCCCGGGGCGATGTATGTCCCGGGACCGTTAGCGAATCCACCACCATTGATCCCCATGAAAAACTCTGTATTCCCGCGCAGGATACCTGGGCCGGTCGGGCTGTAAAGCATCATGCCCCAGAGAACATTGGCTGTGGCGTAGTTCAGCTTTGTGGGCTGGAACTCGCGAGTCATGATCTGATGGAATCCGCCCGCCTCGACTTTGAACTCCCAATTCAGCGCATCGAAATTCGAGTCATAGCTTGGTTTGACATCATTGACATAGCTTGTCGAGAGTTGTTTGGATAGGTCTGTGCCGGCAGTCAAGACACTGGTCGCCAGTGCCATACCGCAAATTGTGGTGATTATTTTTTTTGCCCCTGTGAACATAATTGAATCCGTTGTTAGGTTATTTAATGGAGGGATACTTCCCGAATGTATAGGTTTTGACAAGCTAATATTCCGCTTCGCTGCTTCAAAAAACCTCATTTTCCACTTGATTTGCCATGAAAAGTAAGGCTAAATGCACCTCCGGCTGCCGCTTTACACGCTCAACACAGTGTTGAACGGGCGAGCAAGCACTTAAAACTCAACCAAGAATCATCTCTCCCTTCCACTTTGTTTAGTTTCCTCGCGTTTGAATAAAAAAAAAGCCCAGTCTTTTGCATTCCACTCGAAGTATTCTACTCTCTGCTGGTCGTCGAAGAAGATTTTCCGGTTAGTTCATATTAATAAACGAAAGCAATTACCATGATTGGCATGGAAGAACTACTCAGTGCCTCCGTCAAAGACTTTACGGAAGGCAGCATCATCTCAGGAACCATTCTCGAAATCCGCGGGCGCGAAGTGCTCGTCGACATCGGGTATAAATCCGAAGGCGTCATTCCCGTTGACGAGTTCGACGAACCCTCTGAGATTAAAATCGGTGATGAAATCGAGGTCCTGCTCGAACAACTCGAAGACAATGACGGCATGGTCGTCCTGTCGCGCGAAAAAGCCCTGCAAAAGCTTAACTGGGACAAAATCACCAACGCCTCCACCGAAGGCGGCATCATTATGGGCAAGGTCAAGAGTGTCGTCAAAGGCGGACTCATGGTCAATGTCGGCGTCGAGGCATTCCTCCCCGGTTCCCAGATCGACATCGTTCCCCCGAAAAATCTCAATGATTATGTGGGTAAAACTTTTGAATTCAAGATCGTCAAGATCAATGAAGAACGCAAAAATATCGTCATTTCCCGCCGGGAATTGATTGAGGCGGAACGCGCCGATAAACGCGCCAAATTCCTCGAGAGCATGACCGTCGGCAGCAAGGTCAAAGGCAAAGTCAAAAATATCACCGACTTCGGTGTATTCCTCGACCTCGACGGCATCGACGGACTCCTCCATATCACCGATATGAGCTGGGGTCGCATCAATCACCCCTCCGAAATGGTTAAAAACGGGGACGAGCTCGAAGTCACCATTCTCGACATCGACCACGAGAAACAACGCGTTTCCCTCGGTCTCAAACAAGGTCAGTCGAATCCCTGGGATAAAGTCGAAGAAAAATATCCTGTCGGCACGGAAGTCTCCGGCAAAGTCGTCAGCATCGCTCCTTATGGCGCTTTTGTGGAACTCGAGCCCGGCATCGAAGGCATGATCCACGTCTCCGAGCTGTCCTGGACCAAACGTATCGCCCGCGCCTCCGATGTCTTGACCGTTGGTCAGGAAGTCAAAGCTGTTGTTCTCGGCATGAACAAGGAAGAGCAGAAAGTCTCCCTGGGCGTGCGCCAACTCGAGAGCAACCCTTGGGATGCGATTGAGCAGAAATATCCCGCCGGCACCCGCGTCAAAGGAAAGATCCGCAATATGACCAGCTATGGCGCCTTTGTGGAACTCGACAATGACATGGACGGCATGATCCACGTCTCCGATATGAGCTGGACACGCAAGATCAATCACCCGAGCGAATTGCTCAAAAAAGGTGATGATGTCGAAGCTGTTGTCCTTGAGATTGACCGCGAGAATCAACGGATTTCCCTCGGAATCAAACAACTCGGTGAAGATCCCTGGAAACATATCGACCAACTCTACAAAATTGGTGATGTCGTCGCCGGTAAAGTCACCAAGATCGCTTCCTTCGGTGCCTTTGTTGAGCTCAAAGACGGAATCGACGGTCTGGTTCATATCTCCCAGATTAGCGAAGACCGCGTGGAAAAAGTCAAAGATGTCATCAAAGTCGGAGACGATGTCTCCGCCCGTGTCATCAAAGTCGACAAGGAAGACCGCCGGATCGGATTGTCCATCAAGGCCGCGAACTACTCGGAAGAACAACTCCAGAAGGAACGCGAAGCTCTCGACAATATCAAACCCGGTGACGATCTCGCCTCGCTCGAGCATGCCTTCGACCAAGTCGAGGAATTCCGTCCCGGCGAAAGCAAGAAGTAGCCGCCCTGGACAAATATTTTATTCCTGCAAAAACCCGCTCCGGTTCGCCCGGAACGGGTTTTTCTCTATAGCAAGGTTCAATAACACGCAGGGATGCACTCCTATGCGACTGTGGACAACTGGTATATATTTTTGAGCGAACACAATGGGGGGCGAATTGCCACGAGACCATTGCTTGCTCTGACCATTGAATCACAGCGTTCCCGATGAATCGGGACAAGCTACGGGAGTTCCACCACCAGAGAGCGATCTGGTGTATCATAATACTCATTTCTGAATGGCATGTCTTTCCCCAAAAAAGTGATTACGCGCTAATCCTGAAATATCTTTTCGTGGTCTGACCAATGGGATTACCGCCGGCGGTCGGGGAGAATCGAGCTTTTTGCGGGGGGAGCCTGGGTGGAAGGAGTCGCGGTCGGGAGGGGTTCCGAATCAACGGGGCGGGCATTGGTTGAAACCGTGTCAACGGGAGCGGAGAGTTTGTCTTCTTTCATCTTGCGGATTTTCTCGAGCTTGGCTTTTTCTTCCTCACTCAAACCGGTCAAAACTTGGGAGACACTCGATTTGTCATCGCGCTTGCGCCCCTCCGCATTGATCGCGACACGGCGGAATATTCCTTCGTTGTCCTGTGCAAATATCGGACGATAGAGATAGACGTTTTTGGCGGGGGCATTTGGCGGGGGCTCTGTCGTGGGAGTCGGAAGTGTGTAAATCTCATAAATGACCGGCGGCTCCGATGTCTTGTACCAGACTTTTCCCGGCTCCGGACCGGCTCGCTCGAACTCCCTGTAGCTTTTAAAGACATGGTAGCTTGCATCCGCCTTGACGAGGAATTCATCACGCATCTCGTTATTGACCATCAGCGATGCGTTGAGAGGATGCTCGAGATTCGTCCGCAGGGTCACACTCCAAGTCGCGGGTATCCTTAATTCCTCCATCTCATCGAGCACTTCCTGGAATTCATCGAGCCGGACGGGTCGCCAGCCAAGCAAATCCCCCGCCTCCTGCCAGAGCACCGACGAAGCATACCATTTGGCACCCGGCTGCCATTTCCATTTCCCCTGGTCATAGACCCATGCCCCATAGTGGTCGGTCACCCAGCTCCAAGGCTCCTTTCCGCGCCAGAGCCAACCCGCATTTGAGTAAACCCATTGCCCGTCACGGTAAGGTTTCCATGAGTCCGGTGCGTTGGGCACAAATAACCACTTGTATTTGGGATGTTTCTGCCAAGTGCCTTGCTTGGCCAGTTCCTGATAAACGACGTCAAAATCGATTTTGGGGCGTTCCGTAAATGGGGCAATCGCCGCAAAAGCATTCATCGCAACAAAAGATAAAACAAGCGTGAGCAAGCGATGTTTGTATGGGAAAATCATAACCGGAGGTTAAGCCATTTTTTTAATCCGTGTGTGACAAATCCGTGACAGATACTTTCCCGGATTTTTGATCATCATTTCAAAAGCCCTTCATTTAATGATCCCCTCCGGTACCCGCGCGGATCTATGGACACATGGGTATAACCAATTGCCTTCAAAGCGATTGAGATTTTTTCGTACACTCCGGATTCAGAGGCACGGGACATTTCTTCTGGATGAAACTCCAGGCGTGCCAATGCCCCGCTGTGACTGCTGGAACGGTGGTGACGCACACGGAATTCCTTGAATCCCATGTCACGCAAGACATCCTCCGCCCTTTCGATCATCGATAAAACTCCTCGTGTGACGGATTCGCCATAAGGAATCCTCGATGATAAACACGCCATCGCCGGTTTGTCTGCTGTCGGCAGCCCCCATTGACTGCTCAAGACTCTGATCTCCGCTTTCGTCAGCCCGGCCTCTTTGAGCGGGGCACGAATCCGGAATTCCGCCGCGGCGACAGCTCCGGGACGATGGTCGCTGGCATCATCAGCGATTTCCCCATAAGCAATCGTGTCCCACTTTTCCTCCCGCGCAATTTGCTCGAGCTGGGTGAAAAGCTCATGTTTGCAGTAGTAACAGCGGTTGATGGGATTCGCGGCATAATCCGGGTTATCCAGTTCCCCGGTCTTGACCACGCGCAAGGCAGAGCCGATCATCCGCGCACTTTG
>CAYTAI010000052.1:0-5683 GCA_964435715.1 uncultured Verrucomicrobiota bacterium
CTTCATTCTCAGGAAAGGGTTATAGCGGGGCGGCCGGGAAATAAGAGTTTCTCGCAAAGGCCGCAAAGAACGCAAAGGATTGGGGAGTGCGCCCGGCTTGTGCCGAATCGCTGAGACTTCGGGGTCTCCAGGTGAATCCGAGGGCCTCCACGCCCAAAGGAACATCTCTTTGCCCTGCAATTTTCGCCTTTTTCTCTTCAAATTATCTCAAATCGCGGGCTGTCCGCCTCGTCATGGGAGTAGTTGCTTTTGGTATAAATATACATAAGGGAGATTATGATTCTCAAAATCATTTCTGGATATAAAATCCTGAAGAATTTTGACAGCTGTTTCTTTTTTTCCGATGGATTCGAAATAAGCACTTAACCAGATTGAAGCGAGATAATGATATCCGACATCAGGTATTTCATAAAATTTATTTTCATCATATTCCGCATTATTGTTCATGATATTTTGGACATATTGATAAGCCGGATCTTGTGTTTGAAGTGATTTGAGTGATTCTATTCCTTCAGACACAATGACGGGATTATCCATCCTTAAACCGTATACAACCCATGAGATGTGTGAGAAGGGGAGTCCTGGGGCGAGTGATTTCAAGGATGATGAAGCTGTTTTGACGTTTTCCCAATCACCAGAAAGCATATTAAACATCGCCGCTTTCCATAACAGACCGGTATCGGAGGAATTCACGATCGGGTTGTTTATCTCTGATTTTATCAGAGATTGAGCTTTTGTAGTTTCTCCATTAAGGAGATAGCTTTGAATTAAAACACTATTCTCTTTCATGAGCTTCGAGAGCATTCCCGCTAACTTTTCTGATGCTTCAGCGCGGTTGTGTTGGGAGAGAGGTATGAGGGCAGCTCTCATGGCCGGATAATCATAATATCGCAAGGCATATTCAGCAAGCTGATATGTGGCTTCCTCGGACAGCTGAGTATTTGCAGGGCTCCATGCGGAATCAATGGCTTGCAAATGTGGATATTCCGGATATCGTTTTTTCAAATCTTCATAATAAAATTTTGCTCTGGGTACGTTATAACTATTTCTTAATCTCATTAATAATTTGAGTTTGATAGCGTCCATTTGATGATCAAATGATAATTGACCTGATTGGATGGCACTGTCGACATGATTTAATCCTTTTTCCCAGCCGTCCGTGTGCAGGAGTATCTGAGTATACAGGTCGTAGTAATAAGGGGTTAGTTTATATTCCTTGTCATACTCTTCCAAAGCTTCTTTAGCTTCTTGATAATGCTCGTTGTTGTAGTGAAACAATGCTTTTTGAAGCAGTATTCTTTTTGTGGGTGAGTTTAAAAAATCTGGTTTTAGGTTCAGATCATCCGACAATTCTGCATAAAGAAATTTTCTGGCTTGAGTTTCATCTAGCGTGACTGCTGTTGAAACGATTTTCCCTTGGGGATTAACCAGATAGATTGAGGGAATAAATCCAACATGATACATTTCAGGCAAATCATCTGTATCATCGATCCTGCCAAGAAACTTGCCGGGAGTAGAAAAGTTATTCAGACGAATATGCTCCCACGATGGATCATCAAGGAGGTGAAGATATACCAGTTTTTCACTTCCGATTTCGGTTACCAGTTCGCTAAAAATTTCAGCAACCATTTCGGAGGGAGGACACCAGGTGCCTCCAAACTCGATGAGCATCCATTTTCCTTGGTGTTTGGATGTGTTTTCAGTGCTTCCATCGGGCAATTCATAATCGAAATTTTCAAAACTTTTTCCAACATGTTCTCCAAGCTTCTGATACCCCTCCCGTGATATTGCTTCAACAGGAAGTAATATCAGTATTGTAAATAATAAAAATTTTATATTATGCATCATTTACTTTTGCTAAGTGACTTTAATCGATGTTGTCAAATTTATTTTTACATTGAACTTACTGCCTTGGGTTAGAATTGCGAAGCCACAGATTTTTTTCGCAAAGTCCGCAATCAAATGCGGATTAACTGCAGAGCCTGTGTCCCTGCGGGTCATTGGAATTAACCGCTGATGACACGGATAAACACTGATGATTCCAATCTTCCACAAAAACTCGTCCGCGTGACTGATTTTATTCGGGCAACGGACATCTGTATGCTCGCAGACTCACTCTCGTTGTTTGAGGTTAACCCTTGAGCAGTGCGATTTTTTGTTTCAACCGGGTCATGTGATAATGGGGATTGGTCATTTCGCCGGTGGCAAATTGCATCAAGCCCTGGGGGGTGTGGCGTTGACCTTGAGAGTGAACCTTGTCGCGCAACCAGCCCAACAGTGGCGCATAGCACCCGCGCGCCAGCTCTTCATTCAAATGAGGGTGATCCAAATGGGCTTTTCGCATGAGTTGTGCGGCATTCATATTGCCGAGGGTGTATGTCGGAAAGTAGCCGAATCCCCCCATGCTCCAGTGGATGTCCTGGAGACAACCCTGCGAATCATCCGGCACCTTCAGTCCGAAAGCTTTCTCGAACTCCTCATTCCATATCCCGGGCAGGTCCCGGGCTTCAATTTCTCCTTCGATCAGGCGGTATTCGATCTCGAACCGCAGGATGATGTGCAGGTCGTAGGTGAGTTCATCCGCCTCGACGCGGATGAAGCTCGGTTCGGACCGATTCACAAACCGCGCACGGTGCTCGGGGGAATGGCGTTGGAGCCCGGGAAAATAATGAACCGCTTTTTCGTGCCAGAGCGTCCAAAACTCCAGCGTGCGTCCGATATGATTCTCCCAGAGCCGGGACTGGGACTCATGGATGCCCAGGGAGCAGAAAGAGCCTGACGGTGTGCCGTAATGCTCTTCCGGTAAACCGAGATTGTAAAGTCCGTGACCAGCCTCATGGAGCACACCATAGAGTGAGGACAGAAAATTACCCTCGTCGTATCGCGTCGTCAGGCGGCAGTCGCGGGGACCCAGCTCCGTGCAGAAAGGGTGGGCCGTGGTGTCGATTCGCCCCGCCTCAAAGTCAAAGCCAATCGCTGCCGCCACGTCGCGGTTGAACCGCTTTTGCGCCTCGGGTAATGGCCGTCGAGCAATTCGCGCGGGATGGCTCGGGAAAGCTCGACCGCCTCAGGCAGAAAAGTGGACAGCTCTTTTTTAAAAACGGAAAAAACCTCGCGGAGCCGTGCGGAGGATTCGCCCTCCTCATACTGATCCATGAGGGTATCGTAACGGCAAGACGAGCCACCCAGATGATCCGCGACTTGGCGGTTCAATGCGATGAGCTTCTCCAGGAAAGGCTGGAAGTGCGGAAAATCCCGGCGGGTGCGGGCGTCGACCCATGCTTGACGGGAGAGGGAGCTGGTTTGTGAGAGTTCCTCGACCAATGCGGACGGGATTTTGGTTTGTTTGTCGTAGGCACGGCGCAGCTGCCGGACATTGACCGCTTCGGGAGATTCCGCCGGGAATCCGCAGTCTTCACATTCGGCAATCAACCGTCCCGTTTCGGGGGACGTGAATTTCCGGTGTGCCCAACCGCCCAAAAAAGCAAGTTGCTTCGCCCGGTACGCGAGTGCTTTGGGCGGCATGTAGGTCTCCTGATCCCAGTGAAGGGCACTCGACGATGAGTTTACAAAAGCCAGCTCCTGGCAGGTTTCCATGAGTTTGCCATATGCAGGGTGGGTGGATTCCATATGGGGGCAATTTGCCAAAAGAGCGCGAAAAAGCCAAATGATTCTTTGCCCCGGATGAATATTCAGCTTGACGATCGGGCAAGACTGGAAAATCTTGTGGCATATCTATGAGTTCACAGGGTCTGGAAAAAATCTTTTATCGAATGGCTGAAGCGTCCGATCTCGGGGTGGTCGTCACCGATGCGCGTTGCAAGGTCAAGTGGGTGAATCCTTCATTCACCAAAATGTGTGGTTACAGCCTGGACGAGCTGAAAAATAAAAAACCGGGCAAATTGCTCCAAGGCAAAGAGACCAATCCTGATACCGTCGCCGAATTGCACAAGAGCATTGAAAAAGAAAAAGAGTGTTGCGTGGACATTTTGAATTACCACAAGAACGGCAAAAAATACTGGGCTCACATCCGTCTCTCACCCATCTGTGATCGCAAAGGCAAATTGCTCAGTTATGTCGCAATCGAAAAGAAAATATCGCCCCACGCAGTCCGGCACGGCACAAAATGCAACCGGATGGCATCCTCTCTCTGCTCGGTTCTGCTCAAAACGCTTCACACTTGCAATGGGAAATAGTTTTTTCACCTTCATTGACTGCAGACACGAAAATTATCTTTATGAAGAGCAAGAGTGTTGCTATTTCATGTGCTTGTGCCTGAAAGTTCCCCGACCATAACCGCCTGTCCGGAATGCGATTGTATCAACCGTATTCCTTCCCTGCGTCCACAAGCGGCTTTGTCCTGTGCAAATTGCGGCAGCACACTTTTGAAGTATAAATGCCATACTATTGATCGAACCCTCTCGTTTGCGCTGGCGGGACTTCTATTCGCGCTTTTTGCCAATGCTTTCCCGGTTCTCACCTTCACTTTCCAAGGCAGTCAGGCGAGCAATTACCTGACGACCGGACCGGAGAGTTTGATGCATGGTATTTATTGGCCAGTGGCACTGCTCATTCTCTGGACGAGTCTTTTTGCACCGGCTTTTAAAATGGCCGGATTGGTTTACGTTTTGCTTCCGTTGAAATTCGGGTTCGCAGCGCTGGGACTGCGCCCTGTTTTCAAGCTCTGCCGCAAGGTCGGCAAATGGGGATTGATCGAAGTCTATGCCGCCGCGATTCTGGTGGCGATCACCAAGCTCGACCAGATGGGGCATGCCTCCCTGGACACAGGCGCGTGGGTGCTCTTTGCCCTTTTTGTTTGTTCCCTGGCCGCGACATGGTCACTCGACGAGGATCGGGTGTGGAATGAAATCTCCGGACAGACATCGGGAGCCCGCGCATGAGCACAGGACGGGAACATGGCATCGTCAAATGCCTCGAATGCGGGGCGGAGAACCGTCTTCCCGCGCAATTTGCCCCGCGCCAGACACTCTCATGTCACCGCTGTGGGGAAAGGCTCTCGATTCGCAAACCGCACTCCCTCCAGAAAACATGGGCCTTTGTTCTGGCGGGATTGTTTCTTTACCCTGCGGCGAATCTTTTTCCGGTGATGACCCTGACCCTCAAAGGCGATGTGCAGCACCTCACCGTCTGGGGTGGGGTGATGGAGCTTTACGACTCGGGCATGGCCCCTGTTGCTTTGCTGGTTTTTTGCGCCAGCATCATCGTGCCTTTTGCCAAGTTGGCCGTTCTTTTCTATCTGTGTGTCATGGCCGGATCGAACCGCTTTTCCAGGCGTGACCGGACACGGCTCTACCGGATTGTCGAGGCGATCGGGGTGTGGTCGATGGTGGACATTTTTCTCCTGTCGATCCTCGTGGCTCTCGGTCAGCTTGGGGTGCTCGCGACTGTTGTTCCTCAAATCGGTGCTGTGGTTTTTGCCGCCGTGGTCATTCTCACACTTTTTGCCGCTGATTTTTTCGATCCAAGGTTGATTTGGGATGAAAAGCGGGTTAACTGCCATACAACATGAGTCCTGACCCCGCCAATGACAAACCACCTGCCTCGACCAATCTGGGGGAGATTCCCACAGCGATCGTCGACAAGAAGGAGCATTTGTCCGCGGCGTGGATCATTCCATTGATCGCGCTGATTGCGGCAGGTTGGCTGGTGTATCAGACTTTTT
>CAYTAI010000052.1:5698-6603 GCA_964435715.1 uncultured Verrucomicrobiota bacterium
TCGGTTCGCGGGCCGGTGATCACCATTCAAATGGATGACGCGACGGGTCTTGAACCCGGCAAGTCTAGCCTCAAACATCACGGGGTGGATGTCGGCACAGTCATCGGCATTGGTTTTGACGACAAACTCGCAAAGGTCATCGTCAAAGTTCGTTTGATCCGGGAAGCGGAGGCTCTGGCCGTGGAGGGTTCCGCCTTCTGGGTGGTGAAACCGACGATCAGCCTGGGCAATGTCAGCGGCTTGGACACGATTGTCTCCGGTGTTTACATCGCCTCATCCATCGGGAGCGGCCCACCTCAATACGATTTTGTCGCGCTTCCCGGACCCCCGATCATCCCGCTCAATGACCCCGGACTGAGTTTGGAATTGATCGCGGCGACCTCTGACGGGGTGAATCCGGGTTCGCCCATCTACTACCGCCGGGTTCCTGTGGGCAAGGTCGAGAAACTCCTTCTTTCCGAAGACATGTCCAATGTCGTCATGCGCGTTTATATCAAGACCAATTACATCTCCCTGATCAATGCCTCGACAAAGTTTTTCCGGATGCCCCGCCTGACAGCCAGCGCGGGCCCGGGGCTGTTCAATGTTCAGATTGATTCTCTCAAGGAATTCATCGAAGGCGGCATCACGTTTGACAATTTTGATTCAGCGCTCGGGCGCGAACCCGCCAAGGATTTGGACAAATTCCGGCTTTATGACAGTCCTGTGTTGGCGCGGAATTCAGGGCTGTCGGTGGAGCTGACACTCGACAACGCCTCGGGAATCGGGCCGCAACGCACCTTCATCAAACATCAGGGGATGAATGTCGGGGTGATCGAAACCGTCGAGTTTGACGGCGGTTTGGGACGAATCAAAGCCCGGGCCTCCCTTCGCCCGGAGGCGGAAAGTCTGGTGAGGGAAGGCGC
>CAYTAI010000052.1:6627-8493 GCA_964435715.1 uncultured Verrucomicrobiota bacterium
GTTCGGCCCAAAATCGGCTGGGAGGGTGTCAGCGGAGCCGACACGGCATTCAGCGGCATTTATCTGGAGGCATTCCCCGGCAAAGGGGCGGTGCAGCATTCTTTCAAAGTCACCGACTGGTCGCTCGTCGATGAGATCACGACCGAACACGCCGATGGACTGCTGGTGCGCCTTCATTCATCCACGCTCAAAATCAATGAGGGCGCACCTGTTTATTACAAGAATATCCCGGTCGGGCGAATTGTCTCCACAGGGTTGAGCGCGAATGCCACACAAGCCGAGATGAAGGCTTTGATTTTTCATGAATACCGGCATCTGCTCCGGGAGAATTCCGTTTTCTGGAATGCGGGCGGGATTAATGCCAATTTCGGATTCCTCGGCATGGGGGCGACCCTCAATGTCGCGCCCTTGCAGGCATTGATCGCCGGGGGAGTCGCATTTGCCACTCCGGAACAACAGGGCGGGCGACTGGCGGCGCAAGCCAAGCCGGGCCGAATCTTTACTGTTGCGGACAAGCCCCAGGATGAATGGCTGAAATGGTCGCCCGCGATTCCGGCGAGGTAAGGAGCGCGGATTTTCTGGTCAGTTTCAAGTTGAGAACTTTTTGATTCGCTTGCGCAAATTGCTTTTTTTGCGATGGTGTCAGTGCCATGAGCGCGACACATTCCCCACACACGAATTCACTCATCCACGAAACCAGCCCCTATCTGCTGCAACATGCGCACAATCCGGTGGATTGGTTCCCTTGGTCAGCGGAGGCATTGGCCAAGGCCAAGGCCGAGGACAAACCCATTCTTTTGTCGATCGGGTATTCCGCCTGTCACTGGTGCCATGTCATGGAGCATGAGTCATTTGAGAACCCCGAAATCGCGGGTGTGATGAACCGGCTTTTCATCAATATCAAAGTGGACCGCGAGGAACGCCCCGATCTCGACCATATTTACATGCAGGCGGTTCAACAAATGACCGGCCAAGGCGGCTGGCCCTTGAATGTGTTCCTGACTCCGGAGGGCATTCCTTTCTACGGCGGCACCTACTTCCCTCCCGAGGGGCGTTATGGACGTCCGGGATTTGTCCAAGTCCTCGAATCCGTCGCCGCCGCCTACCGCCAGCGCAAGGATGAATTGCTCAAGCAGGGACATCAACTCGTCGAGGAGATGGGAGATTTTCTCAAGACAGAACCGTCGCAAAACTCATTCACCCGGCCCGTGCTCGACAAACTCGCCCAACAGGTGGTTCGGCAGATCGACCCCTACAATGGAGGATTCGGCGCCGCCCCGAAATTTCCCCAGGCCATGACGCTGATGTTTTTGGCGCGATACATTCATCGCACGGGAGACGAAACCGCGGGCAAATTGCTCCGGCTGACTCTCGACAAAATGGCGGGTGGGGGAATGTATGACCAGATCGGCGGGGGATTCTGCCGTTACTCCACCGATGCGGAATGGCTCGTGCCGCACTTTGAAAAAATGCTCTATGACAACGCCCTCCTGAGCCGGCTCTATCTGGAGGCGTGGCTCCTGACCGGGGAGGGGTTCTACCGGGACATTTGCGTGGACATTCTCGAATACGTTCTGCGCGAGATGACCTCGCCGAAAGGCGGATTTTATTCCACCCAGGACGCGGACAGTGAAGGGGTGGAGGGGAAGTTTTTCGTCTGGAGCAAACAGGAATTTGATTCCGTCATTGGACACGGGGACGCCGCGCTGGCCGCGGAATATTTCGACATCAGCGCCGGGGGAAATTGGGAACATGCCAATATCCCGAACCTCCGCAAATTGCCCGCGCAATTTGCGCGGGAGCACGGGATCGACCCCGGGCAATTTGCGCGGAAGGCGAAGGAATGGCGGTGCAAACTTTTCGGCA
>CAYTAI010000052.1:8503-16552 GCA_964435715.1 uncultured Verrucomicrobiota bacterium
CGTGAAAAACGAATCAAACCTGGACGCGACGAAAAAATCCTGACCGCATGGAATGGCATGATGATGTCGAGTTTTGCCCAGGCGGGGCGTTTGCTCGGGGAACCCCGTTACACCGGGGCCGCGCGGAAAAATGCGGAATTCATCCTGGGCAAATTGCGCGTGCCGGACACCGGGCGGTTGTGGAGGAATCACAAGGACGGACGCTCGACATTGAATGCCTATCTGGAGGATTACGCGCTGGTCATTGAAGGTTTGGTCGAACTCTACCAAGTCACCTACGATGAGGCGTGGATCACCCACGCCGCGCAATTTGCGCGCATCGTGCAGGAGCAATTTGCCGACAAGGACAAGGGCGGATACTTTTTCACCTCGCAGGATCATGAGCAGCTCATTCAAAGACCCAAGGAATTCGACGACAATGCCACCCCTTGCGGCAACAGCGTCATGGCCTTTGCCCTGCAAAAGCTCGCGCTGCTCGCGGGCAATCCGCATTTTGGATTCTCCGCCGACCAGTCCCTCCGGCTCGTGCGCGATCTGGTGGGGCGTTCCCCGCTTTTCTTCGGCTACTGGCTCTGCGCGGCGGAATTCCACGCGTCCAAGCCCCGGGAAATTGTTCTGGCCGGTGACCGCGCGCAAATTGCCCCATTCGAGCAAATCCTGCGCGGGCAATTCGCTCCCTTCTGCGTGGTCGCCGCCGCCCCCGGCAAATTGCCCCTGCTGGAAGGCAAAGAGCCCGTGGGCGGCCAGGGAACCGCCTTTGTCTGCGAGTCATTCGCCTGTCAGGAGCCGGTGACAAGCGAAGAAAAGTTTGCCGCCGCTGTGAAAAATGTTTAAATTTTTCTTTGGAAAGGTGCTTGTCAAAAAACACCATAATGTTTTCACTGACTAAACAGGAACAGTTGCTCATCGCTGTCATCTTGTCTGCCGGGATACTCGGAGGGCTGGTGATGATCTGGCGGGATACGCAGCAAAATGCTCAAAATGCCGGACAACCCCCGGAAATGACCAATCATGAAGAAGATTAGTTTTCAAGAAGCCCTGGAGATCATTTTGAAAGAGGACGCCCGTTACAGTGCGGAAGCCTATGAGTTTGTCCGCGAGGCTCTCGACTACACGCTCAAGACACACAAGAAAGAGTCCAAAGACCCGAACCGTCATGTCACGGGGCAGGAATTGCTCGGCGGGATCAGGGACTATGCGATTGCGGAGTTTGGCCCGATGTCCCGGACTGTTCTGAGTTTTTGGGGGATTCACAAATGCGATGATTTCGGACATATCGTTTTTAACATGGTGGAGAAGGGGATACTGGGAAAAACCGAAGGTGACCGCGTCGAGGATTTTTATGGGGGATATGATTTTGAAGAGGCATTTGACATGCCTTTCCAGCCGCAAAATAAGATTTCTTCCAAATCAAAGCGCAACAAACCCTCCCGGAGCGGTGTTCACTCCAAATAACCGGGAAGCAACCGATACATGACAAAATATTTCTGGCAGGTCTTATCATTTTTTCTCTTGGCAGTTGTGGTGGTGACGGCTGTGGTGATTTATAAAAAAAATTTAGCAGGGAGCTCGACAGGTATGCGGACAAAGCATGTGAATGAAAATGAAATCCAAGTCCCGCCATTGGGCGCACGGCTCGTCGTCCTCGACAATGGTCTATCCGTCATCATCAAGGAAGACAAGAATGCGCCAGTGGTTTCCGCCCAAATGTGGGTCAATGCCGGGAGCATCACCGAGGGCAAATGGCTCGGAGCGGGAATGTCCCACATCCTCGAGCACATGCTTTTCAAAGGGACTACGACGCGGTCAAACTCCCAGATCGCACAGGAAGTCCAGGATAAAGGCTGTCAAATCAATGCTTACACGTCCTTTGACCGGACGGTGTATTATATCAGCGGTCCCGCCGATGCATGGAAGACGATGACAGATGTCCTCTTTGACTCAATGAGAAACTCCACCCTGCCGCCGGACGAATATGTCAAGGAGCAGGAGGTCATCCGCCGGGAGTTTGCCATGGGTTATGATAATCCAGACCGGATGGCGATGATATTGATGTTCGAGCAAGCCTACACCCGGCATCCGTATAGATTTCCCGTGATTGGTCATATCGACGTGTACAACCAGCTCAGCCGTGACGATGTCATGGAGTATTACAAAAAAATGTATGTGCCGCAGAATATCACTTTTGTCATCGCCGGGGATGTGGACAGCCATGCCGTCGAAGCAAAAGTCCGTGAGCTGGCGGCCGGATGGAAACGCGGGGCTCTCCCTCCCGCGCAAATCGAGCCGGAGCCTCCGCAACTGAGCAAACGGGTGGTTCATCAAGAGTCTAATGTCCAGCTCACACGTCTGAATATGGCGTGGCACATTCCCGATCTGACCCATCCTGATGTCCCTGCACTGGACGTGATGGCGCTGATCCTCGGTCAAGGGCGCAGCTCACGTCTCTATCAGGAAGTCCGTGAGAACAAATCATTGGTCAAATCCATCAGTGCCTTTGCTTACACCCCCGGTTACCCCGGTCTTTTCGGTGTCTCTGCCATTTGCGACCCGGATAAACGCCAGGCAGCCATCGACGCGATTCTGGAAATGGTCGAGCAGCTCAAGAGCAAGCCTGTGACAAATGAGGAGCTCGACAAAGCGAAAAAGTCTTTTGTCAGCTCCGCCCTCGGCGGGCGCCGCACGGTCGAAGGTCTCGCTGCGGAATTGGGCAGCAACTACTTTGCCACCCGTGATCTGGATTTTACAACCGGTTATCTCGAAGACCTCCAAAAAGTCACCGCCGCCGATGTCATGCGAGTGGCAAAAGAATACCTCAATGACACGAATCTCACCATTACCTCACTCAATCCCGCTGGCTCCCTCCAGGATGCTAGTCAAAAATCAGCTGTTGTTACAGAGCGTTCCGCCGTGGAGTCTTTCACCCTGGATAATGGCATCCGTCTCCTAGTCTGCCGGGATAACCGCGTTCCTTTCGTGAGCTTCCGCGCGGTGACTCTGGGAGGATTGCTTGCGGAGACCCGGGAAAATAACGGGATCGGCAAATTGCTCGGGAAAATGATCCTCAAAGGAACAAAGAAGCGTTCCGCCGCGCAAATTGCAACGGAAATAGAGAGTGTCGGCGGTCACATCAGCGCGGAAAGCGGGAACAACTCCTTGAGCGTGAATGTCGAAGTCCTCAAAACCGAGTTTGACCTCGGGCTGGATATTTTTGCCGATGTCCTGCTGCGTCCCCAGTTTCCTGATGAGGCGCTCGCCCGCGAGAAGGATGTGCAACTTGCTGAGATCAAAGCTGAGCAGGAACAGCCTATGACCATCGCGCGCAATTTGCTCAACAAAAATATTTTCGGAGAGCATCCCTATTCCTTGCGGGTCAATGGAACCGAAGAGAGTGTTGCCGGCATTGACCGGCAGCAGCTCATCACATTTTATCAAGACAGGATATCTCCTGAGGGACTTGTGATCGCCGTATTTGGTGATGTCGACCCGGTCCAAGTCAAAAAGAAAGTGGAGGCGGCATTTAAAGGCCTGGTTTCCGGCAAAAACCATCAGACAAATGTATCCCCAGCCGGACCTTTGACAAAAGGAGTCGCCATTTCTGAAAAGGTGGACAAATCACAAGCAATTCTGCTTTTCGGGTTCAATGGTGTGGATGTGAAATCCCCCGATCGTTTTGCCTTGGAAGTCATTGAGGAAGCTTCTTCCGATCTGGCCTCGCGCTTTTTCATCCGGATTCGTGAAAAAATGGGACTCGCCTATTTTGTCGGTGCCCGTCAATTTCTCGGGTATCAACCCGGGAGCTTTGTTTTCTATGTCGGCACAGACCCCAAAAAGGTGGATGCGGTTAAAAAAGAAATGCTTTCCGAGATCAAAGACCTCGCGGTCAAAGGTCTCACTCCGGTGGAGTTTGAGCGCGCCAAAGCCAAGCTCATCGGTGCCCAACAGCTCGCGAATCAAAGTGCCTCGACTCTGGCTTATAAAACCGCGCTCAATGAGCTCTATGGTCTGGGCACCGGTTTCGAAGATCAATATGCCCGGAAAATCCGCTCCTTGACGCTGGACGAAGTCAATGCTGTGGCAAAAAAATATCTCAACACGGAAAATTTTGTCACCGTCGTTGTCTCCCCGTGAATGAAGCGAATTCCCGGGATTGTCATCCACGGATTTCATCGATTCACACAGATTTTTCGGGAACGCATGTCCCGTTTTTCCCCTCCGACACCGTACCAGACAGTGACAACAACTATTGCATTCCTTGTTTAATGAATAAATTGGTCGTGTAACCGGGCGTAATATCCGTTTTTTTGAAGTAACTCTTCGTGTGTGCCGCGTTCAACAACGTGTCCTTTGTCCATGACAAGAACGAGCTCGGCGTGGCGAATCGTGCTCAGGCGGTGGGCGACAATAAAGCTGGTGCGTCCCCGGAGCAATTTGCTGATGGCATTCTGGATGCGTTTCTCCGTGAGGACATCCAGGGAGCTGGTCGCCTCGTCGAGGATGAGAATGCGGGGGTCCGCCAAGAAAGCCCGGACAAAACAGACCATTTGCCTTTGTCCCAGTGAAAGACTCGCGCCCCTTTCCCCGACTTGAGTTTCAAAACCTTGCGGGAGAGCCTCGATCATATCCAGGCAGTCCAGACTGCGGGCAGCTTCGATGACTTCAAGATTTGTCGCATCGGGTTTTGCAAACCGGATATTATCCATGATCGTGCCGGTAAAGAGAAAGTTTTGTTGCTGGACGATTCCGGTGCGTTTGTGGAGGGAGCGGGAAGTCATCTGGGTGATATCGAGTCCGCCGATCAGGATGCGTCCGGAGTCGGGCAGGTAGAATTTCGCCAGGAGATTGATGATTGAGGATTTGCCGCTGCCGGTATGTCCGACAAGAGCCACGGATTGCCCGGGCAAGGCTTCGAAACTGACATGATGCAAAACCGGAGACCCCTTTTTGTAGCTGAAAGTCACATTTTCAAAAACGACATGGCCCTGTATGTCGGGCAGATCAATGGCCGTCGGATTGTCCACCCACTCGGGCTTGCTGTCGAGCACCTTGAAGATTCTCTCGGCTCCGGCGAGTGCCTGCATGAGCATGGCGTATTGAGTGCCGAGCACCTGGATCGGTGCAAAAAAAAGATTCGCCAGAAAAAAGAACTGGATGATGTCACCGATTCCCGTGCCCGAGTCTGGAGTCAAAACCTGCCAGCCGCCGACGAGAATCAAAGCAACAATGAAAAACTGGCTGTTAAACTCCAGAAGAGGCTGGAAGATGGCTTGTGCACGGGCGACCTCGACATTCAATCCTCCATGTTCGTCGATCTGAGCCTGGAAAAGCCGGGCATTACGGTCTTGACGGGAGAATCCCTGGGTGACACGGATTCCATTGACGGACTCGGCTATGGTTGCCGTCACCCGGCTCCAGCTTTCCATTGCCGAGCGAGTGGCGCGCGTGACATGCTCCCGGAATTTACGATTGAGAAAATAAATGACCGGTGCCATCGCCAGCACAATGCAAAACAGGGCAAAATCATAGTATATCATGAAAAGGGCTGAGAAGATCATTTGCCCCGCCTGTACCATTGAAACGAAGAAAACTTGTTGGATACCCGTCCGCAGCGACTCGATATCAGAGGTGACGCGGCTGATGATCCGTCCCAGCCGTGTGGTGTGGTAATAACTCATGGGCATCTGTTGGATCTTCTCGAAAAAATCGCGGCGCAATTTGTTTACAGCATTCTCTCCGAGCAAGAGGGAGTATTTCACGCGGAAATAAAAAATAATCTCGGTAAATGCCACGAGCAAGAGCATCCCCGCACAGTAGATGAGCGTGCGGGGAAAATCCCCCGATCGGATGGGGCCATCGATAATGATGCCGATCATCCAGGTCAGTACCGGCAACTGGACGGCACGCAGGATCACCGTCAGCAAGAGTTTGTCGCGCAATTTGCCCTGGTCGCGGGTCAATCCATAGAGGCGTTTGACCAGTGCCCAGCTGAAATCCACCGATTGATGTTGCTCGGCGATTTCCTCGTCGAGTTTGGCGCGTTTAACCAGCGAGTCTTTTGATCCGGGGCGGCTCATTGTCCTGAGTCCTCCGGTTGATTATGACCATATTGAATCCGGGCAAAAAGACGATAGAGCCCTTCTTGAGCCAGCAAACTGTCGTGGGTGCCGGACTGGACAATTTGCCCGCGATCCAGAACATGTATCCGGTCGCATTGACTGATGGCACTGATCCGGTTCGAGATGAGGATGGTCGTGCGTCCGGCGGTTGCCTTTTGCAATGCGTCGAAAATGTCTTTTTCGGTCTCGGCATCGACGGCGGCTGTGGGATCATCCAGGAGCAGGATTTTTGGTTCGAGCAAGACCGCGCGTGCAATGGAGAGACGTTGACGCTGGCCGCCGGAGAGATTCACACCGTCCTCGCCGATGATGGTATTGTAACCGTCCGGTAAAGCATCGATGAATTCTGATGCTGAAGCAATTTGCGCCGCTTTTTGGATTTGCTCATAGGTCGCTTCAGGGTGGCCAAAGGCGATATTAGCGGCAATGGTATTGCTGAAGAGGAAATTCTCTTGGAAGACCAGGCCTATCTGGCAACGCAAATCATGGAGGCGCAAATCGCGCAGGTCATGTCCATCGAGCAACACACGGCCTTTGGCAGGATCATAGAATCTCGGGATCAGACTCAAGAGTGTGCTTTTTCCTGAACCGGTGGCACCGATAAATCCGATTTTCTCGCCGGGATGTGCGGAGAAACTGATATTCTCCAGCTCGACATCTCCCGCATCGTAGCTGAATGAAACCGATTGAAACTCAAGGTCTCCGCGGCAGGAGGGCAGGGCAATCGCCTCTTTTTTAGAGCGTATCTCCAAAGGTTTATCGAGGACTTCAAAAACGCGTTTGGCGCAAATAAAACTCTGCTGGGCGGTATTGGCAAGATTCGCAATATTCGAAACCTGGTTGGAGAGTTGCTGGAGCAGGCCGGCAAAAACGATGAGACCGGCACCGAGTGGCAACTGTCCTTGGATCACCTGGTAGCCACCATAGGACAGGACGATAATGATATTGAATTGAGTGATGGCATCGACTGCGGGTGTGAAGCGGCTGACTTTCTCGAAAATGAAATTTTGATGGGTGCTGACCTCGTTATTGATCATGGAGAATTTAGAGAGTTGATCTTTCTGGCGGCTGAAACCTTTAATGACTTGCGCGCCTTGCACGCTTTCCGAGAGGGTCAAAATCAATTTGTCCATGAGATCACGGTTTTTTGTGTACTCAGGCTGGACGACCCGGGAGAACCGTGTGGTCAACCACCAGAGCAGGGGAGTCGTCGAGAGTGACAGGAGTGTCAATGGCACACTGAGCTTGAACATGTATGTGAGATAAACAGCCACCGAAATAACGAGGATGATGGCGGGAATCAGCACGGCATTAAAAAACATGGCGACCCCGCGTGAATCCCCGGTGACACGGTTAATGAGAGTGCCACTGGCATGATCATCAAAAAAGCGGAAGCTCAACCGCTGCATCTTGTCATAGACTTTGCCCCGGAGTGACACGACGATATCCCTCTCGGTGGTGATCGCGAGCATCATGAAAGCTTTATAAGCCAGATAAGTGCGGACGAGTGACGTCAAGAGTATGATCAATGATAAAAGGATGACCGGCGCAATGGGGTGGCTCGCATCTATCCAGGAAAAGTAGAAGGGAGTCCGGAAGCCAGCTCCGGGATCGACGCAGGAGCGGATATAGTCGATGGCGGTTCCCGTCAGAGCCAGCGCAACAACAGTCAATATAATGACCGCGAGCTGGACAAAAAGGATTTTGATACAATCGATTTTATAATCACCCATGAGTCCCCAGAGCCTCCGGACGAGTGCCGCTGTCGAGTAATCAGCTGAATGACTGGAGGAGGGTGGTTGAGTCATAGATTTATTTTCACTGGAAATCATTCATCAAAACGCAAAAATGTGAAATCATAATTTTTGTATTGCAGAAATCTTAAAATCCCTCCAGTATGTACTTTCACTTTCGACGCGGGTGTAACTCAGTT
>CAYTAI010000053.1:0-16531 GCA_964435715.1 uncultured Verrucomicrobiota bacterium
ATTCCCAGACATCTACCCCAGCCTCCGGAAGCTCATCCACCAACACCAGTGGAGGAACCCCCGCCAATGCGACATCCGGCGGCGGATCCTCGGGAGGCACATCCTCCGGAACCGGCGGAGACGGATCCTCGACAGGAGGACAAACAGATGCCGCACCCGTGGCGCGTCCTCTCAAATCTGCCCGACAAATTGCCTCAGACAATGCCGCACTCGAAATCAAAAAAACAATCGACGACCTCAGGAGTCACCGCCGATGAATAACACTCAATATCCCGGAGCCTCCGGAGCACGGGTGACCAAGAAATGCACCCATCGACACAGGAATACCGCCGTGCCCAGCGGATACAACGCATTGACCAACAGCATCGTCGTCGCCACTGGCGCGGTGGGATCGTGCCAACCCGGATTCAACCCGAATGCCCAGAGGTAAATGATTATGACCCAAACCAATCCCACCCCCATCAATCCATCCATCAAAAAAGCCCAAAGGGTTTTGAGTTTGGGGATTTTTATTGTTTTGGGAATCCTCATCGGGGTTTTCATCAGTCCCCGAACCCAAGACCACAGGGATTGTCCGCCTGATATGAGCACCCAAGCGATCAAGGCCGCCACAACCGACTCGGCTATCCTCCACAAATCCATAGCCGCTAGGAACATGTATGTTTCGTTCACTGTTTTGGCCATCACGTTGAGTTGTTGCGCTGTATTAATTACATCCGTGGTCATGGCCGATTATTACCGCAAAGAGGAGGGCAAAAGCCATGAATAATTCTCAATATCCCGGAGCCTCTGGGACACGGGTGACCAAGAAATGCACCCATCGACACAGGAATACCGCCGTGCCCAGCGGATACAACGCATTGACCAACAGCATCGTCGTTGCCCGTGGCACGGCGGGATCGTGCCAACCCGGATTCAACCCGAATGCCCAGAGGTAAATGATTATGACTGACAGCAAACCCACTCCCATTAATCCATCCATCAAAAAAGCCCAGAGGGTTTTGAAACTGGGGAAACTTTTGATTCTGGGAATCCTTATCGGGGTTTTTCTGAGTTTTGTGATGACGAAAGAGCCGACGGATTTGATCAAGGATAATAGCAGTGACCCTGCCACAACACTCACCACGGAGGTAATGACTTGGCGCGGGTCTGCACCGATAAAGGATACCATGTTTGCAATAATTGTTTGTGCATACTCGATAAGTTGTAGTGCCATCCTGATTGCCTCCGTTTTTTTAGCCGATTATTACCGTAAGGACGGGGGAAAAAGCCATGAATAATTCACTACAGGGAAATAAAGAGGTTGAGACAATGAGGACAGAATTTGAGAATCCAGAAAAAGCAAGTAAACAAGAAAGCAAGCAATCACACCCGGCAATTGTTTCCATTGTTAATGCGTCTTGGGCGGCTAAATTCTGGTTTGTGGCATTCTGGGTGGCTGTTGGTGCAGGTTTTATTGCCCAGCAAGCGACTGTCACGGCCATGAGACAAAGGCAATTCGTGTCCTTTATCGGACGGGACGGCTCCATTGTTTATGCTCCATTACAAGACTTTGGCACCAGTGAGCAGTTTGCCTACTTTGCCAAGCAGGCCATGCGTGCGCGCTTCGAGATGAACCCGGCAGGGCTTTCCAATCCGGAGCTTTTGAAACGTCTTATCAATCCTGATCCACGCAAAACAATTGAAAACGATGCCGAAAAACTCGTTGATGAATTGCGGGTGCAGCGAGTACGTAACTTTTCGCAATTCGTCAATGTGCTGGATTTTACAACGCCGCAGGTGGCAGAGAAAAACGGGCAGAAACTCTATTTCATGCGAGTCACCGCTCAGCTGGATCGTGATGGAGTCATTGACGGTATTCCATTCTCCGAAACACCCCTTGTCATTTACGACATTACTTTCATGGAAAACCCGGACATTGCCAATAACGGCTTTTTCCCGCTCGTGGTGGTCGATTTTCAAAAAGTTCAACCGGAAGGAACCGCTCAATGAGTAAACGCAAAAAAAACCGTCACCACAACCAACCCGCAGACATGCCCCTGCCCGAGACCCCTGTTGTCCATGAAGACGGACAGGAGGCGATCCCGGACAATTCGACTGTGCCCGTGGAACCTCCACAGCCGCCGAAACATGAAAAGACACAGGAAACTGAGCGCCCTTTTATCGGGCACTGGGACTGAATTATGAAAAAACTCGCAATCGAAATCTCCAATCATATCCATGACCACATCATGGAGCGTGCCAGAACGGAAGGCCGCTCTCCGGATGAATTAATCGGTCTGATTGTTTGCGACTCGTCTGGGGGAAAAATATGGAATCATGCCAAAAACAAGCTTGTCCAAAACAAGCAGATTCAAATGTTTCCGTGGCCAGACGAACCTGATTACTACGAAAAACGCCGCCTATTTTCTGTCACAAAAGGACGAACGATGAAGTCGAAGTCTTCGCCTTCATCCAAACGGCGGGAAATTTCCAAAGCAAAATCCTTGGGAACGGTCAAATAATGAAGCTTTTGATCAAAAACAATTCTAAAAGTTCGACCAGCCGACCTTTGTTCGACTTCGTAAAGACCTTTTTGGCTGATTGTAAAGCCCAGGCGACAGGCATGCCCTTTGGGTGTTGTGGATACCACACGGGGACGGATCCACAATCGAGCGAATTGGTAAGTCGAATCAAGCCCGTTAATTTGAGCCACGTAGGGAGCTTCTTTGTCACAGGCTCTATGGGCGATTATCCATACTGTCATAGCCTTCAGTTAAATTCACCGCGCGACCGGCTTCAAGCTTCTATTGCCCGTTTCACCAGAAATCAATTCACCATAACCGGATATTCCCATGCAAATTAACTCAAGAAATATTCTGAGCCATGCGCTCACGATTATCCAAATTCTCCTTTTTGGGGGGTGGATAGCAGGAGTGGCACATGTCTGGTCGTTGGAGGGGAATTTGATCTTCTCCGACAAGACCCCTGCGTCCATTTCACAGGTGATAAAGGTTTTGGCGAGCTTTGGATTGATGATTGACTGCCTGATTGGGCTGCAAAGGATCAAGTTCCGGATCACGGGCAAATTCCCCTTCTGGGATCATCCCGCAGCTGGTGCCTATGCCCTGATCATCCTCCTTTTCCCAGTCGTCCTTTGTGCTCAAGGCTCCCCTTCGCAGAAACCCATCCAATACCACCAGCTCGATGAGCGGGTCGTTTATTCTATTGCGGTGCCCGCAGCTGGTGGAGGAACCACCATCATGTTTCCGGGTGCTTTTGATGCCATTAGTCCAGGAGCAGGGATTTCCCGCGATCCTCAAACAGCCAAAAGCTTTCTGATTGATTTCAAGGAGGGCGGGAATTTTCTCACCGTTCGGGCACGCCGAGATAAAGCCGAGGATGTATTGACCGTTTTATTCAATGGAAAAGCCTATATTTTCAAATTGACCGCCTCTGAAAAGGGGGCTTATGCGGTTTATCTTTATAATGACCGGACGGATAGCCGGGGACAATCTGTGGCAGTTTCACCGGCAGTCGTTGCCAGCCTCGTTGATACAGCCAAGGGCTACACCGTCCTCAATAAACATCAGCCCGAAGCCTTGGCAGGCATTGGTTACTTTCGCCCAGCTCGCATCATGTATTACGACGGTTTCCGCGTTTTAGTCGAAGAGGTTTTCCGGTTTGAAAGCGAGGATACCATTGTTTTTAATCTCACGCTCCAAAACAACACGATTCAACCAATATCCTACAAAAGAAATCGCTTTGCCGTTCAGGTTGGAGACAGGATTTACAATCAGTCGCTTTCACAGGCCAGCGGAGTGATCCCCCCGGCAATTCCCAACGAGCGCGGACAAAAGAAACTCGCCAAAGGTGAACCACTGACGGAGGCCGACATTGAGCCCGGACTCTCCAAAGCTTTTATTGCCATTACAGGGAGTCCGGACGGACACCGGAATAATCTTTCCGTCAAAAATCAGTGGAATATTCTCGTTGTCCGAGAGTCTTACGACCAGCACCCCGCCCCCACTAACGAAAGCCTCGCCTCCACCGATCTTCCTGAGAAGGAAGACCGCTTTGACCAGTCCAAACAAATGGAGGCTTTTAAATGAATTGGCTCAATAACTACTTTCGGAAACTCAAGGAAGGCAACAGGGACACATGGATGGTAACCTCCATTGTTCTCATGATTGCCGGTGCTATTGTCTGGGGGGCACATCGTCAAAGCCAGAAGGGTGGGAAACCTCAGGAAAACAAAGTCCAAGAGTCTGCAGGTGCATCCGAGAATGCACTCAAAACCGACATTAAAACCAGTGTCACCGGGATTGCTCCCCTTGAAACGATTGCCCCACCCAAAACACCCCCGCCAGCTCCCCCACCCGTTGTTACCAGCGGAGGACAACAAGCGGAAGCACCTGTTTACCTTTACGTCTCGAAGAAACCCCAGCTCAGCACGGCCACAGCACCCTTTGGAACCGTCGTCCGTGCCAAACTCATTTTCACGGTCGATAGCTCACGCATTACTACCCCCATTGTGGGGATGATCCTTGAAGATGTTTATTCAGACACCGGAGATTTAGTCTTGCCAGCCGGTGGCTATGTCCATGGCAGCGCCCAACTCGACAGGTCACGCGACCGCATTGCCGGGCAAAATAACTGGGTATTAGTATTCAGGAGGCAGAGCGACCGCCGCGAAGTTGAATTGCCCGTGACGGGCATAGCCTTGGATCATGCCCCGGACTACGCCAGTGGAGGATGGAGAATCACCGATGGCAGTGCCGGGCTCAAAGGTGATGTTATCAAATTTGACAATTTGGCCGAGGTTAAACTTTTCGTCGCAAATTTTCTAGGAGGTTTTGCCCAAGGTTTTCAAGAACAGCAAACGGTCATCACCGGGAGCGGTTTGGTCAATGTCAGCGAAGGCGGCACGCTCAAGGAAGCATTAAGCACGGCCGTTGCCCAATCCATGCAACAGCAAGCCGCTCAAATTGCCGCCAAACTCCAGCAGGACGGCGTTTATGTCCGGGCACCCGCTGGAAAGGAGTTTTATGTCTATTTCACACAACCAATAGACGCGTCGCGTGCCGAAATCGGAGGCTCAATCAGAAACAACCAACAAAACCCTAATAACCCATGAAAAAACTCATTATTTTACTCTTCCCGGTAGTCATGACCGCGTGTGCGAACAAACAGCCCATTGTTGTCACCGCCGCAGTTCCAATGCAGGAGGTGAAAACGACTGGTACCCAGCTGACCGGAGCGGCCGCCGCTCAGGTTCGCAACCCGGAAATTGTCACCGAATATTCCGCTGGTCCTTATATTGACCCGGCCAATCCGAACGTGAGGCATGACGAGCATGACATCCAAAGGGTTGACCAGTCCGCGAACTGGAATCTACGTCCACAGGGTGCCGGGTATTACGCCGCCGCGCCGGTGAGTCAAGTCCCGGACTCCGCAGAGACAACACCCTTGACTGCCCAATTCGAGCAGGAACTAGAAAGGCAAAAAGCCTACACCGCCGCATTGCAAGAGCAAAACAATGCCATGCTTCAAAAGCTTGAATCTGTCAACCGGCTCTTGGCTGATGCCGACCGGGAACGAGCTCAAACCGAAGCACTCCGGAAGCAGGTCGAAGAACTGGGTAAACAGGTTGAAACCCTCAAAACACCGCCTCCGGCTCCCGCACCCGTGCAGAAAAAAGGATGGTCACTGAAAAGCCTCTTCGGAGGCAAATAACATTTTACCAGTTTGCAAGCAAACAATCAAAACAACAAACAATCAATTAATATGATTTTCCATCCAAAACCAGAATTGGCTGATCAAGGCGATTTGCAGGAGTGCCACGCCGATGAATGCCGCCTGATGGCCGGTAAGGGGTTGGACAAGGAACGGACTGAATCGAAGTAAAAAAAGGTTGAATATGATCACAAAAATATACCCGGAACGAACCAACCAAAAAATCCAATCCATCTTCAAGGGGGCAAGGGCTCTTTTCCTTTTGATTGTCCTTTCCTTTGTTTTTTTCTTTCTGACTTTTGACGCGGCCGTCAACCAATATGTCCTCAGTCCCAGCCAGAGTGTCAGCAAGCTGGAGACCAAGACCAGTGACGTTTCGTTGTCTTTAATCATGGCGTTCAAGCCCGCCGTGATGTCCATGATTTGTTGTTCCCATCTCATCGCGTTTTTCCTCCTTGTAATTTCAACCTACACAGCCGCCATCCATTACCAAAACCAAGGAATAATGGAAGCCCTGACAAACCATCAAGCCAGTTTGCTTGCAAGCAATCAAAACAGTAAACCCGAGGACAACACCCATGGAAACCCCTGAAAAAAATAAACCGGAACCCGCCGCGCCCACCAAGCGGCTCGAGCTCTTCATCCCCGCCGAGACATGGCAGTCAATCGAGAAGGCCGTCAACGAGTTGAATTTTGTCCAGCCCTTTATCAAATACACTCCGCGCCTCCTTGTCGAAGAACTCATCGAAGCCAACTGTAACATGGACGAATTCGAGAATCTGATTAACGGCACTCTGCATCGGGTCGATGCCTTCATTGTCAAACAGCGCGAAGAACTCAAAGCCAAACGCCTAGCCCTCAAGGAACGCAAAAAGGAATAACTTTTTTACCGCCACCACCACCGGGCAAATTGCCCACAGTTCTCCGGGGCGGACACCAAATGCCGGAGAGCGCGATAAGGAAAAAACATATGAGCACAGCACAAGAAGAACAAGCGGAACAAATAGACGCGCAAAGTTGGTTTAACGGAGCGCGGAGCAAAGCCATGACCGTAATTCAAGCCCTTAAAGGCAAGAAGAAGGATGAGGCCATGAATGAATTCCTCCAAAAAGACGAGGAATTTATCAAAGAGTTCCAGAACCAAAAAGCCGATGCTCAGGAACAGCAGTCCAGAAGCTTTTCGCCACCGCCCACCGCCCAGCAGTTAAGGAATCCGGTCAAAGTCAACCCGATCATCGAGCGCGATATTGCCGAATTCCGCGAGAAAAACCCCGAATTCGACAAAATTCTCAAAGGTCTTGATCGACAAGGAAAAGAAGAAATTTACACGGTGGCCGTGCTCCAAAAAATGGGCATAGATGTTTCCGATCGCACTCAAGCCGTCCAAAACTACTGGGATAAAAACCCAACATTTACTTCCCGGTTGCAAGGGTTGCCCGACGACCGGCTCGAAAACTCCATTGCCCTGAATAAAATGAAGGAACAGGGTTACAGCCCTCAAGCAATCGTCATGGAACGATTCTTAAACCGCCCGGAAAACGCCGCGATCAAAGCCGACGTGCTTGCCGCTGTTAAACATATCGCTAATCCGGACTTTGCCAAAAAAGTCGCCCTCACGGAGAAAGCTCCGGCCATCCTTAAACAACGGGGCATCAAACTCTGATTATGGATACATCCCGTCACAGCACATCCGGAGACAAGACCGCCACCGCGGACTTGTCCTCCGGCGTGCCGGTGACGCATTCGGATTCCATCGTTCAGAGCAACCAAGGAATCCGTATGAAATCGCCCAAAGCCAAAAACCCTACGCAAAAAGAAAAGGTGTTTGTCCCGGTTCCCGCCGGGATCAAACATGATTTATCCCGAGGGCTTGCCTCGCCCCCTGGACAATCCCGACTTTTTGATATTTACGACCAAGCACCCAAATTCTTTTCGCCTTACTCAAAAGTTGAACTGAAAATTTCATCCTACAGATTGGGCGGTGAGGAATTTGAGATCGTTGTCAATCCGATGCGTTTGCGTGCGGACAACCGGGAAGTCCTTCCCGGTTTCCGTGAAGAACTCGTTGAAAAAGTGGTTCGTTACCTTGCCCTCCAAAATCTCGATGAGATGGACATGTTCCGGGAAGTTTTTTCTCAATCCCTGCACGCAGGAACTCGTTTGACCCTGTATCAAATCCGCAAGGAACTCAAACGTCTGGGACACGAACTGCGGATTGATCAAATCAAGGAATCCCTCGAAATTCTCTCAAAAACGCTCATCACCCTCACCAAGCGCATTCCCGGCAAAAAACGGATTATCGGCTCTAGTGATCCGATTCTTACCATTAAGTTTAATTATTCTGATACGCCTGATGATGATGGCAAATACTCCCATGTCGTTATCTGGCTTCATCCTCTGGCTTGTGAGTGCATCCTCAATCTTGCTTACCATCCCTATAACTTCGACCGCATCCTTTCCCTGAAGAACCCGCTGGCTCGCTGGATTGCCACTCGCATGAGTCACAATTACACTCAGGCCGCTCCGGGCGATCACATCACCGGCAACGGTTACACACTCTCTCTCGATACCGTCATCAATCAGTCTGGAACCGCACCATTGCAACGGCACAGAGACTATTTGCCTCTGGTTAAGAAAGCTTTGGCCGAGCTGGTCACCGCTGACATTCTTTATCTCCCGGTAGCCGAAAGAAAAGCCCTCAATGGCGATAAATGGACTCCTTCCGGAGTCGATCCTGTCCGCAAGGACAAAGGTGACCAGATCGAGGAGGTCACCCTTTATCAACCCTATCTCCAACGGCTCTTTTACCGGAAAGCCAAGACCAATCCTGTATTCAATGGAGCCCTCTGGACGCTCTTTCCCAGCGAGTCTTTTGCCGCTGAAATGAAGCAGTCCAATCGCACTGTGAAAACGCTCTTGGAGGCTTCTTCAGCCTTGGATTGCCAAGCCACTAAGGACTTCAGAAACGGTCGATCTAAGGCCGGTCAGGAGGCTGCATGATAGGGGAAAACTGGCGCGTATTCAAAAATGACCCCCTTCAAATAGGGGAAAACTGTCGCGGTTTGCCTCGAAAATCGGGGAAAACTGGCGCGTATTCATCAAGTTTTTATTTTCAGTTGACAGAAAATAGGGGAAAACTGTCGCGGTTTGGCTTTGAAGTAGGGGAAAACTGGCGCAGTTTACCCCCGAATAGGGGAAAACTGGCGCGGTTTAAAATTCCCTATTCCATGGGGGACAAAGGTTTAGGAGTTTTTACACCCCCCCCTATCCATATATTAACCATAGATAGAAAAAAGAAATTTTTCAGCCCCTCCCCTATCACCCCACCCAGAAGCAACAAGAGCCGCCGCTGTCGCGTCGGCCAAAAAGGGGAGCGTCCCGCTCGCCACTTCGTGTCTCGCTCAGACGCTCTTGGTTTATCTAGGTTCGGGTTGTCACCCTCACCAAGGGAAGGATTGCCCTTCGCTTCGCTCCGGGCAGGAATCAACTCACTCCTTACAGGAGTGACCTTAAAACCGCCCGTCCTGATCCGCAGACGGCTCCAGCCGGGCTTTCTTTGTCAAGGCGGGTTCACACCCGCCAAGGGAAGGTATGACTACTGGGAAAGAAACGAGGGATTCAAAGCCGGAAGCCTTTTTTGGGCAGGTTTTGAGAGGGTGGCGGGGGAGAAACGATTATGGCCGTCGAAAATTCTCCCTTGGGAGTCTTTTCCACATGATACCGGATTACTCCACGATTTTCTGGCAAACCAGCCCCTTCCGGTTGGGTTAGCTGGACAATGCCAATATTCAATACCCCCTTCTTTTGACTACGGATTTTTTTGTCGGTGGTTATCATCACATCAAAGCCAGATTTTGTGGCCGCAGCAATCAACTCACCGTTTTCCAATTCAGCCCAACCCATTTGCCAAGCTGTTTTTACGTCGTGTTCAGGCAGATGTGAAGCAACCTCCGCAGGAGTGCAATTATCCAAAAGGATTCTCCGCTTCATGCCGCAACTTTCCGGGACTCATTGACCAGCTGTTGGATTTTCAATTCGTAAGCCTGCTTGAGAATCGACTCAATGTATTCTTCGGGAATGTCATTCCAGTGTTCACGAAATTCTTTCAATCCGTTTTCCTCATCCTTTTCCATGTAACGGAAAATCGTGTAAACCTGAAGTCGCCACGATCCAATCGTCATGGCTCCATGGAGTTTGAGGGGATCACGCTGGATATACACCCCGTCGGGTTTAATCCAATACCACACCGGGAGATTCAAACGGTGAACGATTCCGGCTTGATCAAGCACGGACTGAACTTGTTCAGGGTGCGGATTGTCATGTCCCTTAATAAACTCCTCTGGTGTCACTCCCTTTTCGAGTTGTTCAAAGAAGTCTTCTACGGTGATCCAAGTGTCCTTGAAAAGCAATTTGCCCGGAATCCGATCCGGAGCCATTTCCGTATTCACCCCGTCGGGAGTGATTTTCTCAAGATAGTTCATTCGTTCACCTTACCACACTCACCCACCCGATTCAAGGAGGTCTTATGGCACTGAAACAATTAGCTGATCAAGTGCGGGATATCCCGCTGGAGCATATTCTTAAAACCTTTGGCTTTGACGGACGCAAGGAAGGAACTCATGTCATCTGGCGAAAGGAAGGATATGCCATCAATACCATCGGGCAAAAATGGTTTGATCACAAAAGTCATGAAGGCGGTGGGGGAGCCATTGACTTGGCCATCTATCTGCTCAAAAAACCTTACAAGGAAGCCGTCATCTGGCTTTCCGACATGCGCGGGATTGAAGCGGTTCATTCCCCGGTGGCAACCTCCCCCACTCCCGACCGCACACCTTTTCCCGAACTCATGGCCAAGTATGCCAAGCGCGACGATTCCCAGTGGTCAATCGGGCGGGATTATCTCGTCAAGACCCGGTGCCTCGATCCGGGCATGGTCGATGAGCTTTATGACAAGGGCATGGTCTATACCAATGACCACAAGCCAAATCCAAGTCTGGTTTTCCTGCACAAGGACATTTATTCCGGGAAAGTCACCGGCGCGACCTTGCGGGATACCAAGCATCAATCCATTTTCAAGCCGACATTTGGCGACAAGAAACAGGCATTCTTCACCATTGGAGATTTCAAGACGGCTGAATATATCGCGGTCGTTGAAAGTCCCATTGATGCCTTGAGTTATTACCAGCTCAAGGAACCGAAAAAAACCGCCATTGTCTCAATCTCGGGCAGTCATATCCCGGAAGCCCTCGAAGATCATATCTTTTTGACTCAAGGAAAAAAACTCATCTTTGCTTTGGACAAGGACACAGCCGGGGACAATGAGCATAGGCGTATCTGGGACAAGACCATTGATATCGGAGCGGATTTTATAGCTCATACGCCCATAGAAAAAGACTGGAATGCCGAGCTTATCGCCACGGTGAAAGCTTCCCGGATAACCTCCCCTGTTCAGGCTTTTGCAGATACCAATGGTATCCCATCGAAAGGATTCAAACCATGAGCGATTCCCGTTCATTTCCATCAACTCAACCCAAATAAATTATGAAAAAATTCAAGTCTTTGGCCTCTCTCGTTATCATCTTTGCTTCGATATTTTATCTGGGAGCACAGACAACCCATATCATTGACAACTCCACTGAAACTCATCCTAGTTGGCTGTATTTTGGCGGGTTTTCCTCGGATAATCTGCTTTTGGTCACTAATTCCGGTAAGCTTTATATTGAGGGTAATGTTGGAGGAAATTCTTTGTATATCGGAGATGAGGGAATCAGTAACCGTGTTGTGGTTACAGGGACAGGATCAATTTTAACAAATGCTCGAGGGATCACTATTGGCGCGGGTTCCGGTGCTTTGGGTAACACCTTGGAAATTCTTGATGGAGCGTATGCAGATAATACTTTTACATGGGTAGGCTACGATGCCTCCGGCTCAACACTCATCATCGACGATGCTTTCATGCAATCAAGATGGGGAATGGGAATTGGATATAATGAGGGGGTAAATAATTCAATGATCGTGAGAAATGGCGGGGTTTTATTGAATGAAGATTACTTGGCCATCGGGAACGCCAATGCGGTGAATGTTTCCAATTCCGTCCATGTTGTCGGGGGAATACTTACAAACCTTGGAGAAATTTATATTGGCAACGATTCAGGGGCTAATTCAATGATTGTATCAAATGGCGGCTCGGCTTTGACCGGCACGGCTTTTATTGGTCGCGGTGTTGATTCGACCAATAACCTTGTCGTTGTGACTGGTTCTAATTCTGAATGGATAACACCCCTCATTTATGTTGGTCATGACGGATATAGTAATCAGATGAATGTGTTGGACGGTGCTCTCGTGCATACAGAGGAAATTGTCCTTGGTCAAAATCCTTCATCGACCGGGAACACCCTAATCATGGACGGGATTGAAAGTTCGATTATCGCCACCAATTCAGGAGGCGGCCTCACCATTCAAAATGCAGGAATCTATGTTCAATCCAACGGACTTTTGTCCGTCGATAATATAACACTGGCCGATTCAAGGGCGGAATTCTTGAACGGAACGCTCTCCTTCAATGCGATCCATTCCACTAATTCAACCATTGTCATTGGGGATGGAATTTCCCTTACCCTTGATTCGCCATCATCGTTTATATCATCGGATGCGGTTATTGAAAACAATGGCCTCTTGGTCATGAATCTGACTTCCTCCGGCAATATTGAAATCAAGGAAGGCGGTTCTCTTACCGGGTCGGGCAACCTCACCGGGGCGGTCATTGTTTCCGGAGTCGTTTCTCCGGGCAACTCTGTCGGGACTTTCTCCGGGATTGATATGGATTGGATGAGCGGAGGAACTTATGAATTCGAGATTTTTGATTTTGCAGGAAGTGCAGGAACGACATGGGACTTGTTGGATTTGACCGGAACGCTGGATATTCAAGCAACCGCATTGAATCCATTCACAATCAAAATTACCTCCTTTGATTCGCTCACAACGCCGGGAATGTCTGTGAATTTTGATCCAACAGCAAATTATTCCCTTGTGATTGCTCAAACATCTGATGTCACGAATTTTGATGTGGGCAAGTTGTCTCTCGATCTGGCAACCTTTCAGAATCCTTATTCAGGCGTTTGGAGTGTACGCCTGGACATGAACAACATTTTACTTGAATACCAGACAATCCCCGAGCCATCCATTGTTCTTCTTCTGGTCATGGGCTTTTTGATACTGTTAATAAGACTTCAAAAAACTGGAAGAGGCCAAGGACTTCATGGACGATCCAAAATGTCTTGTAACGGTTTGAGAACTTCTGTCTCGGCAGCCGTTATCATGCTTTCCAAACGCTGGTCGTTGGCCATCTGTCGATCCCAATCATCATCCGTCCAGTTATATAGCAGGGTATTCAAGTGTGCCGCCACCTCTAGCCGTTCAACCGGACTCAATGTGTCCAACGCCTTATTGATTTCAATTACACTCATAACGGCACTATACACCGAGGAGATTGCTTCGCCAAGCCCTCTCGACTGCTCCTCCCGGATACCCTCCCTTTCATTTCCCTGTAGCAGCTTTCAAGAAAGGATTGAATATGTCGCCCACCCCTAAAATCAGCCGCATGGCTCATCTGGAACGGCTATTCCGATGCGTCGTCCGTCTGAAGCAAATATCTCCACCAGAATCCCACGGGGAAGCTTTAATCGGAAGTATCGAGCCCCCACTTGAAATGCCACCATCCTGTAGTTCTCAGGCAAAACCGTTTTCAATATCTGATCCAGACCTCGAGTCTCGAGCAAAACAAGAGGCGAGCCGGTTCGTTGAGGGTTTGATTCACAGAGTTCAGGAGCTTGATCGACTTGATGGGTTCGACACATCAAAGGACGGACGGGATATATGGAACATTCCCCATCTATCAGAAATGGACACGCCTTTCGTTCCTGAAAAACCTTCATCTGTAACCCAATCTGATCCTCATGATTCAAAGGGCGGTCAGGGGTGTTCATCTGAAGAAATTCCAACCAATCAACGAGATTCATTCTGATTTGTTCCTTGGTTTCAGAACTTAATGTTGACATGAAACCCCATAACAGAATCGCCTCTGACAACCAAAACCATACCAACTGATGACAACAATGAGAACATCCCTTCTGGCAACAACGGGCATGCTGATTTGCAATCGCATCAGCTTTGTAATGTATCTCCGCCGTCAAAAGCATGATTTCATTGTGTGTCATTATTTGATGAAGCCACCAGTAATATGACAGTTTCGCAAGTCAATCAAAAATAAAAAAAAGGAGTCAAAAATGAGCCTGAAAGAAAAAATCGCCACCGCCAAATCGACTATTCCCGACAAGCCGGAGCCTTGTGGCTACCGCATCAAAGGGTATTGGGAAAAGGACAACAAGGAGCAGCAAAGCTGGATTGCCCGGATCACCGGACTGGACGAGGAACACGGCCTTGGCCGGGAATTCCTGAATAGTAACGAAGTGGAATGGCAAGGGAAGAAGGACGACGGGAAGCCAGCAAGGGGGATTAAGACATGGTTTCTCCCAGAAGGAATCTACGAGGTTTGCCTTTTTGAGAAAGGCAATAAAACACCAGAACGCTACTACTGTGGCATTGCAGACGCAAGCCTTGATACCCTCACACGCGAACAAGTAGAGAGCATTTTCCGGGAAGGCACGGAGGAGGCATGATCTCCGGAGAACAACATACCGCTATTCTGGAAATGTTTTATTTCCGGTACATCGACCGGGGCACTCCCCCGGAGGCCACCCCTCTTTTCCGGCACATATCCGGAAAAGAGTCCCTGACTCAGACTATTCAACTGGCTTATGTCCAGTCTGAAGCCGGAGCAGAGGAAGTCTTAAAAGCCGCCTACGAGGAGGTCAGACTTTCATGAATGAAGTCTATCAGGCGGTCACTGGCAAGATTCTGGAAGCCCTTGGCAAGGGAGATATTCCATGGCGCAGACCGTGGAGGTGTCCCCGTGCTGTCAATATCATTACCCGGAAGCCTTATCAGGGGATCAATGTTCTTTTGACTATACTCCCTGATTTTGTCAGTCCCTTTTGGATGACCTTCAAACAGGCAACCGATCTCGGTGGTCACATCAAAAAAGGGGAAAAAAGCAGTCAAATCATCTTTTACAAATCCCTCGTTAAAACAGACAATGACGGGAATCCTATCCTGAATAGTAAGGGTGAGTCCGTGACGATTCCGATGCTCCGATACTCGAACGTGTTTAATCTAGAGCAGACAGAAGGCATCCCCAACCCGGAACCAATCCCCGAAATCAAGGGAGGACTGGAGGAAGCCGCCCGATTGGTCAACGAGGCAAAACTGTGCCCAATCCGGCACGGAGGGGTTACTGCCTGCTGGTATCCGGAGGATGATTATATCCAAATGCCGGGGATACAAAGGTTCAAGACACAGGAGCTTTATTATCACAGTCTCTTTCATGAAATGGGTCACGCGACCGGCCACCCCAGCCGATTAAACCGGGATACGTCCATTGAAAAAACTGACTATGCCAAGGAGGAATTGGAGGCTGAACTAACGGCTAGTTTCCTATCCAACCGGATAGGAATCATGGATAAAGTTAGCTTCGATCATCCTACTGGCTACATTCAAAGCTGGCTCAAAGCCCTGAAAGATGACCCGAAAATGGTTGTTCAGGTCGCCGCTCAAGCTGAGAAAGCCACTGCCTTTATCACGGGGCAAAGCCTCCAGATCGAGACCGGGGAATCCCCCTCACCTTCCCTGACTCAAACCCGATCAAAAGCCCTTGAGCTTCCGGCTTGGGCAACCAGCGAGCCCGGACACACCCGGAAGCACAGCACAATCAGATTATGACCAATCACCCTTGTCAGCATGTTCTTTTCCCTGTAGCAGCCTTCCCCGCCGACCGGAGGGAGGCGGCCGCGAAACTTTTGCCCAGCGCAAATCATCCGCCCCGGATCGTCCCGGACGGGACTGGATGCCCAACAGCCGGGACAACACACCAGAAGCTGGAAAGCCCGGACATGTTTCCGGTTCACAGGGGCATTAAACCCGCCCTTGCGCCGGAATCTACCCCCATCCAAGGCAGGGTGAATCCCGGAGAAAGTCACCCCCCTAAGTTGCAACACAGGATAGTAGAAAGTCACGTGACTTTCTACGGACTGCCTTTTAGAGGGCAGTCTGGTGCCTTCCACTTCGTTACAGGAAAATCAATCGCATGAGTGCAAAAACACCAAAAGCATATAAAGAACGCTTCAAAGGCAAAACTCGAGTCACTATCGAGTTTTCAAAATCGCAAGCTGACCGCTTTCGTAATGCCGCCAAGAATTTGGCGAAGAAATTCAAATGCCGTCAGAACGAGGCCGTTCTCAAAGCCGTCCTACTCACCGACAACCGCGAGGTTTTGGAAATCCTCCGGGACGAAGAGGCACGCATTGAATTGAAATCGATCCGACAAAACACAATGGAAATCCTCCAAGAAATGATTGGATAATAATCAAATGGAAGGGAATCTAAATATGAATAATGACGAAGAATTTCAAATCGCCGGGATCAAGACCATACCGGTGTCAATATCGACCTGGGAGGAATTATGCCGAATACATGAGCCCCTGCGTAGATTGATAGTACCTGATGATTTCCAGTTAACATTGAAATCATCTTCCAATGACTCAGAGCCAGTTCAATATTCTGAATCTTCAATCCGTCTCTTTGAGGATTTGAAGCGCAAAGCTGACCTGAATCGGAAACAACCTTCAATTAAATAATATCTTGACAAAGACTTTTCACCTCTGATATGCCCCGCTCTTGGCCAATACTCGTGCATCTGGAA
>CAYTAI010000054.1:0-5143 GCA_964435715.1 uncultured Verrucomicrobiota bacterium
AGGCGTGCGTCCCGCCGCCGTTTTTGACAAATGCCCCGAAGGCTTTCGGGGTCTAGAGTGGTTCCTCCCGCCGAGACGGACGGGAGGATGCACGCGAGACGCGTGCGCTCCCCAGACAAAACGGACGGCTCGTCCCTACCGAAAAATCTTTGCTGTCTTGGCGGACTTCGCGAGAAATGGTTTTGAGGAGTCGGAGAAAAAACTATTTTTCGAGCCATAACTCATCAAAATTCCACAGGGCAGAGCCTTGCGCCGGAATATCGATATTCTTGATAAAGTTATAATAAGCAAAAAAGTCACGGGGGGTGACCGTGTAAATGTATGGAGTCTCTTCGCTCATGATCACCTGGACTTCATCGTAATACTCGCGACGTTTGCTCTCGTCGAGGGTTTTGAGCTGGAGCTGCATCAGCTCGTCAATCCGCGCCTCCCACGGTGTCGCAGGCGTTTTTTGATTCGGATACCACTGGTGCATGCGTCCGCTGCTCATGAGCACGCTCATGCCGGCAGCCGGATCCGGGGCTCCCCCGCCGAGTCCGAGCATGATCGCTTCGTAATCAAATGTGTCCGTGATTTTATTGACCAGGGCATTAAAATCAATTGTCTTGAGCTGGACATCCATCCCGAGTTTTTGAAAATCCTCGACGAGAATATTGCCAATCTGCTCCCGGGTATTATTCCCTTGATTGGTCAAGAGCGTCCATGCCACTGGGTTCCCCTTCTCATCGAGCAATTTGCCCCGTGCGTCGTATTTGAATCCCGCTTCGAGGAGCAATTTGCGCGCGGCCTCAATGTCGTAGGGATATTTTCTGACCTTGGGGTTGTGCCACCGGTCTGCCTCGGTTTCGATTCCCCACAAGGGAGTGCCGAGTCCGAGGAGCACGGACTGGATGATTCCTTCGCGGTTGATGGCTGTGGAAATGGCCTGGCGGAATTTTTTATTCTGGAACCATTTGAGTTTGACCGGGTCGACATAAGGCTTCGCCGTTTTCTTGCTTTTTTCAGGGTTGAGATTGAACCAAAGAAAATTACTCGTTGAGCTCGGACCCCGGTCGACGAGAGTGATTTTGCCGGTATCCTGCTCCCTTTTTCTGACCGTGGCGACATCTTCCGGGCGCACGCCCAGATCAAAGGATTCACCGGCGAGAAAACGCATCAGCACGGCATTCATGTCCGGCACTACATTATAGACAACCTTGTCGATGTAAGGCAGGCGTTGTCCTTTGGAGTTGGCTTTCCAGTAATGAGGGTTACGGACAAGTACGGTTCTCTGCCCAGGGATATAATTCTCGATAATGTAGGGACCAGTGCCGACGACATCTTTGGGATCGGTATTCACGCCCCATGTGGACTCGAATTTCCCGTCCGCGACCGCCTGTTGCAGTTTGTGTCGGGGCAGGATGGCGGTTCCGATAAATGTCGTCAGCGGTGCATAAACCTCCGGGGTGACAATTTGCACCGTGTAATCATCAATCTTGGTCACGGCAAAAGGTTTTCCATCGACCGACAAGAAGTCGCGGAGTCGGTTGACGACATTTGAATTGTAAATCACATCATTAAAAGTGAAGAGCACATCATCGGCGGTCAAAGGAGTGCCATCACTCCATTTGATTCCGCGGCGCAAATGGAATGTCCATGTCTTCTGGTCGGCGGCGACTTCCCACGATTTTGCCAGAGCCGGTTCAGCCTGTTGTGTTTTGGGGTTAAAATCGGTTAATCCAGCGAAAATCAAAGCAGTAATCGCGGTGGAGGAGGACTCTTCCGCCATGACGGGATTAAACGTTTTCGGGTCGCTAAATGTCGCACTCAAATAAACGCCTCCGTGACGACCGGGTGCGCTCTCCACGGTCTCCACGTCTTCAGGCAAAGGATTCTCATCCGCAAAATCCGCCTGTTTTTTCGACGAGCAACCCGGTAAAAAAGCCAGCGCCAAAAATAAAAGGGCAAGAATTGGAAAGCGCGGAAACGGATAATGTTTTTGCATGCTCATGCCTTAACAAAAACCCGGGAAAGAAAAAAGTTTTATCGTGCTGAATCTCTTTTCGGGATTAAACCACATTGAGATTCATGCGCGAATCCGCCGTCGTCGCGAGTTTATCGAGTCCCATCTCAAGGTCATTCAGCATAAAAGGCTTGTTCAGGTAGGGGAGATTATACTCATTGAGAAAACTCGACGAGTCATTGCGAACCACATCCCCGGTGATAAACATCATATTCGCCGCGAGCTTGGGATTGATTTTCTGAATCGCCTTGAAAAGAGTCTTTCCATTGACATGAGGCATACGCATATCGGAGATGATGGCGTCGGGTTTTTCCTTGATGACCTGGGTCAGAGCCATCCGGCCGTCCGCGGAGAGAATTACCTCATACCCGAGAGCCTCCAAAAGCTGGCTCAAGACCATACGGATGCCCTCTTCATCATCGACGACCATGATTTTTTTGTAAATCGAACGGGCACCCTCGACACCTGCGCCGCCTTTGAGTGTTTCGTCAGGGGTTTCCTCGTGCAGCCCGTGGTGCGCGGGATCTATGATGGGCAAATAAACACTGAATTGTGCTCCCCTCGGGAAAACATTGACGACACCGATCTGCCCCCCGTGCTCGGAGACAATCCTTCGACAAATGGACAATCCCATGCTGACCTTGCGCTCCGCCTCGGGATTCGCATAAAAAGCATTGAATATCTGCCCCAGATCCTGCTCTGGAAAAGATGGACCATTGTCCGCGACCGTGAGTTTGATCATTTCCTCCTCGATGGAGGTGCTGATTTTGATTGTCCCCGTTAATCCGGAAGTGATGATGGATTCCATCGCCTGATTGAGAAGATTGAGAATGAGCTGCTGGATGCGATAGGAGTCACCGACAGTCACGGGAACCTCATTGAGATCAAACTCAATGAGCAAATTGTTCACGGTCAGTTCGTACTGCCTGATTTCAAATGTTTTTTGAATGATCTGATTGATATCAATGCGTCCGACCTTTGAGTCGTGTTTTTTCGCAAGTGTGAGCAAATTCGCGACGATTCCTTTGGCGCGCATGGTCTGTTCCCCCACCATGGAAATATCGGCAACGAGCCTTTCTTCGATTCCGGGTCTGTTCTGAATGAGTGTGGCAGAGCTGGCGATAATCGTGAGCAAATTGTTCAACTCATTGGCAGCGCCGAGCAGAACCTCCTTGAAAGTGAAAAGCTCCTCGGTCTGGAGCAGCTGCTCTTGCAGTTCCTTTTCATAAAAGAGATCTGCAAAAACCAGGATTGCCCCGTTTATTTCACCATTGTTTTTCCGTGGAAAAATGGTGACCTTGAAAAATCCTGTCCCCTCGCCCATGACAAAGGGGAGCTGCTCGATATAACTCTCCGACTGCCCGCCGATGACTTGCTGGAGAGCACTCTCAATCCGGGTAAAGAACTCATTATCCTTGAGGGTAAACTGGAGCGGTTTGCCGAGCGCTTCTGAATGGCTGCCCCCCTCGCGATATTCCACAGCCAAAGTTTCATAAGCCAAACGGTTCATCCGCTGGACGACCAGAGAGGAGTCCACGATGACAATCATATCATCCAGGCAATCGAGTATGTTTTGGGTCTCTTCGGACATTATGAATCCAGATTTTTCTATGAACAGGACATCATGCCTTTGATGATAAAAAAATCAAGCAATCGATTCTCTTTTTCCTGCAAGGCTTAGAGTGAGATGATCACTTCTTCAAAGGTTTTAAAATGAGTCTTGCAAAGCCCTCTCAAGCTTTCCACACCCGATTTCCTGGCAATCTCACGCGCGACCTCCCGGACTTGAGCCGAAGCTCCTTTGGGTAATGTGACGCCGTGTTTGAGTCCGAGAGAGTGGAGTCCGGCGACAAATCCATCCCGCGCAATGATGGAGGCGGCAGCAACAGCATAGTCACTCTCCGCCTTTGTCCTCTGGACCAGCTCGATTTTTTTCCCCAGCGGTCCCAAAAATTTTTTAACCGTCCAGTCGCTCACAGCGAACTTGTCTGAAATCGCCAAGGGACAGGTATTCACTTTTTTTAACACATTCTCCAAGGAGGTCGCGTGAGCCCATCCGAGAATTTCATTCACACTGCCCATACGCTTCCATAAAGCCGAGTACTTTTCGGGTCCGATCGAGATGATGTCATACACGAGCCCGGGGATTTTTTTGATGTCACGCGCCATATCCGCTATTTTTTTGTCGCTCGTCACCCTTTTTGAGTCTTTGACTCCCAACTCTTTGAGTTCCCGGACAATTGAAGCATCCACATAGACAGATGCTGTCACGAGCGGACCGAAAAAATCACCTTTGCCGCTTTCGTCGACTCCAGCCCTCACGAGCAATTGCTCCGGGTTGAGCTCGAACTCATAACCGAGCCGTGCCTCACCGAGAACCTCCGGCTCAAGCACAAACTGGACAAACTCTTCAGTCCCTTTGCCTTGTACGAGGCATTTCCCGCTTTCAAAAACCGTGACATTGAGTTTATTCTTGGCGGCTGAAAACAGGGCGTAAGGCACCTGTTTAAAGACAAAATCCCTGGTTTTGAGGATGTCCAGCAAGGTTTGAGCCTGTGACTTTTGTATCGGGATTGTATAGCTGGTAACGGGTTTTGATTCAGTCATCTCAAATCTGTATAAAAATCTTTTTGACAGATTACAAGCAATCGTTATTAATACTCGGCTCTTGTTGTTAAGAAAGGAAGAGTAAAAAGAAATGAGAACATTCTCTGCAAAAAAAGAAGAAGTCACCCGCAAATGGTACATTGTGGACGCCAATAATGTCGTTCTCGGCCGTCTCGCGACCAAAGTCGCTGACGTGATCCGGGGCAAAAACAAGCCCACTTTCACCCCTCATGTGGATACCGGCGACTATGTCATCGTCGTCAATGCCGAAAAAATCCGTCTCACAGGCAAAAAAGAAACACAAAAAACTTTTATGTCCTACTCGGGTTTCATCGGTGGTCATAAATCAGAAACCGTGGCGAAAAGGCGCGAACGCCACCCTGAGCTCCTGGTTTTCAATGCCGTCAAAGGCATGGTTCCCCATAACAGACTCGGCCGTGAAGTCATCAAAAAACTCCGCGTCTTTAAAGGCTCCGAGCATGAACACGCCGCTCAAAATCCCGCCGAGAATGATGATCGGCATGAGCAGGGGGA
>CAYTAI010000054.1:5153-5513 GCA_964435715.1 uncultured Verrucomicrobiota bacterium
AACCCCTCTCCATCTAACACTTAAAACATTATGGCAACCACTCAATCACCCGCAGCAATCGGCCGCCGCAAAGAAGCAGCCGCCAGCGTCGTCCTCAAGCCCGGCACTGGTAAAATCCAAGTCAACGGTCGCGATTTTGAAGCATATTTTACGACTCTAAGCCTTCAAAACCAGATTCTCAATCCATTCATCGTCACAGAAACGAGCAAAAAATTCGACGTGAAAGTCAGTGCCAAAGGCGGCGGCATCACCGGTCAGGCCGGAGCTGTCCGTCACGCCATCTCGCGCGCACTCTGTGAGCACGACGAAACTCTGCGCGCTGTTCTCAAAAAAGCGGGATTCCTCACACGGGATCCTCGC
>CAYTAI010000054.1:5551-16505 GCA_964435715.1 uncultured Verrucomicrobiota bacterium
GTCGCCGTTTCCAATTCTCCAAACGTTAATCAAACTTTTCCCCAATATGCGGTCACTTCTTGGCCGCATTCCCCTGAAACCCTGCCTCCCCCGGCAGGGTTTCTTTTTATTGGAGAACCGTTGTGTACTCTAAATCCGATCACCTTCTCTCAAAACCCCGACCGCATGCAGTAGTGGTTTGTCTCATCCAACCAAAAACGTGACGGAGATTTATCGTCAGTCAAACCAAGCTAGAGGCAAAGACAGGCTTACTCGCCTTCTTTGTGTGTGCAAGCACCCAAGGCTTTGAGCTTTTCGCAGCTTCCACGGAGTTGGAGATTCTGACCTTCGAGCTTGAAACCCATCTTTTTGGAGACTTCCTCTTCGATCTCTTCGATTTTTTCCTCGTCGAACTCGAAAATTTTATCGCAATCCTGACAAATGATATGGTTGTGATTGGGGTGCTCGGCGTAATTCGGATCGTAGTATTTGCAGTTCTTCCCGAAATCCATTTCCCGTAAGAGCCCGCTCTCCACTAAAATCGGCAAAGTCCGGTAGACAGTGGCGCGTGAGGCTGTCTTATCAAGCTCCCGGGCCATATCCAAGAGCTCTTCGGCAGTAAAATGCCTGGTAGTATTAAAAGCCGCCTCCACAATCGCCAGTCTCGGACCGGTCACACGGAGCCCCTTCGACTCCATAAAAGTAATCACTCTTTTCTTGGTTTCTGCCTGCATGTTGCTAAACTAGTTTGACTTGTCTATTTTGACAACCTAAAATTGAGAACAGTCTCAATCATTAAGACGCTATTTTACGTGAAAATCTATCTAACAGACATTCCTGATGAGGGAAAAGAATTTACCGGGGAATTACCCGGCAGTGTGCTCCATGTGAATGATCAGTCCTTAATGCCCGAGGGTGATGTCAAATATCGTCTTTATTTGATTAAGAATAATGAAATCATAACAGCCGCAGGGAGTCTTTCGGCAAGTGTCCGCGCAATTTGCGGGCGTTGTTCGGAGTATTATCCGGTCAAAATCGCTGTCAATGACTTTGCCGTGAGCCTTGATATCGAAGGTGATGCCATTGACTTGTCAGAAGATATCCGGGAAGAGCTCCTTTTGAGGATGCCGATTATTCCAAAGTGCACCTTGACTTCCAAAGGGTTATGTCCATACTCACACTCTTTCACTTCGGTTCGTCAAGCAGACTCCGGTATGGGTGAAAGCAATGAATTTCCAGACGTCCCCTCCCCTGAGAACGTCTGGGGAGTCTTGGATCAATTGAAAAATCCTGAAAAAAATAATTAAGAAAGGTAAGAGTTTATGGGAGTACCCAAACGTAAAACATCATTGTCGCGCCTCCGCTCACGCCGCGCCGCCAAACGTTGGAAAGCCGGGCAACTTGCTGTCGATAAGGAAACAGGCACCCGTTTCATTCCTCACCGCGTGAATCCCGTGACAGGCCTTTACAAAGGCCGTCAAGTGATCTCGGTGGAAGCGGCGAAATAATCCCCGCTCTCCGGGGGATGTATTGATATAAAAAAAATTTTGCCGCTTGCTCCGAAAGGAAAGCGGCTTTTTTGTTGAGGTTCCGAATTCATGAGAGTGTCATTGGATGCCATGGGCGGTGATTACGCCCCAGCCAATACGATCGAAGGTGCCGTGATGGCTCTCCGCTCGGACTCCCGTATCCAGACTCTCTTTCTCGTGGGGGATGAATCCCGTATCCGGGACGAACTCTCCAAGCACGGCATTTTTAGCGATCCCCGCATTGAGATTGTCCATGCCTCGCAGGTGGTTGAAATGGACGAGGATCCGATTCTGGCTGTGCGCCGCAAAAAAGACTCCTCTCTGGCGAAGGCCGTCTCTCTTGTGGACGATGGTCGAGCCGATATCGTCGTGTCAGCCGGGAATACCGGTGCATACTTTAGCATGGCACACTTGCGTCTCCGCACTCTCGAGGGTGTCGACCGCCCAGGTCTCGCATGTCTCATGCCGGGGCGCGATGGCCGTTTTATTTTGATGGATGCCGGTGCCAATCTCGATCCGAAACCAGAGCACATGTTGCAATATGCCCACATGGGTTCGCTTTATGCAGAAAAAGTTTTCGGCATTCAAAATCCCCGGATCGGGCTCTACTCGATCGGCACAGAAGAGAATAAGGGCAACGACCTGATTATCGCCACGCATCAATTGCTCAAAAAAAGCGGACTCAATTTCCTCGGCAATTTCGACGGACACGAGATTTTCTCGGATAAATTCGACGTTCTGGTCACCGACGCCCTCACAGGCAATACAATTCTCAAAACCGCTGAAGACACTTTTCGAGCAGTGGGCTACTGGATCAAAAAATCCATTAAAAAAGGGCTCGTGCGCAAAATCGGCGCGCTCCTCATGAAAGGTGCTTTTGCTGATTTAAAAAAAGGCGCCGACCCGGATGAGTTCGGCTGCGCGGTGCTCCTCGGCATCAATGGCCTGTGCCTCAAAGCACACGGTTCCGCCTCTGCCCGGGCGATCCGCACAACCATCCTCCGTGCCGGGGATTTTGTCGAAAACCGCTTTAATGAACACGTCGTCGCAACCCTGAAAAGCATCCCCTCCCCTCCGCCGGCTAAATAACCTCCCCCCCGTGACGCTACCTCCATTCCACGGTATTGCTCCAAATCGTTCCCCTTGAAATAAATCTTTTCCTGTGGCTGGCTCACGTTAACATATCGATTCATATGTCCGCAGAGAATGCTTTCCCCCGAGTTTCACAAGCCGTGCAAATTGCCGGAACCGGTTTTTATGTCCCTGAGAAAATCCTGACCAATGCCGAACTCACCAAGATGGTCGAGACATCGGATGAATGGATCACCACGAGAACCGGGATCAAGGAACGCCGGATCGCCTCTCCCGAGGAACACACCTCTGACATGGCGGCTCATGCCGCGCGTGTCGCCATCTCAAACGCGGGGTTGACCCCGGAGGACATCGACCTGATCATTTGTGCGACAGTGACACCGGATACGATTTTTCCCTCCACCGCTTGCTGGGTTCAACACAAAATCGGCGCGAAAAAAGCCGCCGCCTTCGATCTTCAGGCGGCCTGTGCGGGTTTCATTTACGGCATCGAAACCGGACGAAGCTTCATCGCCTCGGGCACCTATCGCCATGTGCTTGTCATCGGCGCGGACAAGCTCACCTCTCTGGTGGATTGGACAGACAGGAATACCTGCGTCCTTTTCGGCGACGGCGCGGCGGCAGTCGTTCTGAGTCCTGCGGCTGATGGCAAACGCGGCATTCTCCACAGCACACTCGCCGCAGACGGGGGATTCCACGAGATTCTCAATATCCCCGGTGGCGGATGCAAATTGCCTTTGTCAAAAGAGCTCCTTGATACACGCCAGCATTACATCAAAATGAATGGCAAAGAAACTTTCAAGCAAGCGGTCACTTCCATGTGTCAAGCAGCCGTTGAGACGATCGAAAAAGTCGGTATTCAACCAGAAGACCTCGCATTGGTCATTCCTCACCAGGCAAATAACCGCATTATTGAGGCGGTCGCGCAACGCCTGAAAGTCGGTGATGACCGGCTCATGGTCAACGTCCACAAGTATGGGAATACTTCTGCCGCTTCAATCGGGATCGCCCTGCACGAAGCGGTTGCTGAAGGCCGTCTGAAAAAGGGGGATCTTGTATTGATGGTTGCTTTTGGCGGTGGACTCACCTGGGGATGCACGATTGTCGAGTGGTAGCAATTTCGGGATAGGAACGCACTTCCAAGTTCCCTCAGATTTACGCAGACTGTCACAGATTTTTTTGGGCAGGGATGAGCCGTCCGCCGCCGCCAAAGTAGAAGCGCGCTTCCAACCGCTTGATCTTTTCGCGTGAATTTAGCGGCAAGATGCCGCTTCCACTCTGGATCACCCACCCCGCCGCTGGTTGGGGAGCATACTCGGTCTCGCGTGTTGTAGGCGTGCGTCCCGCCGCCGTTTTTGACAAATGCCTCAGGCCTAAAAGGTTCCTCCCGCCGGGACGGACGGGTAGGATACACGCGGGGACGCGCGCGATCCCCAGAAACTGTTTGCTCAACCATTTGCCGCCACTCCCCCCGCTTTCAAAATTGACCATCATCATCCGATATGCTTTGATTCCCACCGTGCCCCTTCTCTCACCGGAAACCAGCTTTCTGCATTTACTTTTTAATCATTTTACCACATTGACCCCGCAACTAATCCCCTATCAACAATCATCAACCCCACTCCTCATTCTGGATAAGCAGAAAAAATTTTATGAAAAAAGATGCATTTATTCCAATCGATAAAGAGTTTAATGAAGTCCATTCGCTGCTCGTTTGGCTCATGGAATGCTCACAAGCTTATAAACTCACAGAAGAGGATTTAAACGCATGAGAAACTGCGGAAGAAAAGCTAAACAAGGCGCGATCAGCACTGTGGCTCCAGTTGGACGACGGTGCCAGTCGCCTTCTGTGAAAATGAAGCTCAACCAGCCGCTACAGCCAACGTCTCCAAGCTGCCGTGGCTGATCTCTTACATTGAAATTAAAATATGAAACGGATTGATAAATTTCTTCATGACCATCAGGTCGATGTATCGAGATCCATAGCGTTACTTCTTTTTGTTTCTGCATTCACCGACATTACCACTATGCTCGGCAGCTTTTTGACTTATAAATATTCATTCCAACTCGGCTTTGTGATTAGCGTGCCACTCGGAATTAGCCTCTGGAAATATAGTGCGAAGGGTAGAAAAGTAATGATTATCCTGACTTCGATCATTTCAGCCTTGATGGGCATACTTTTTTGTTGGATGGCACTGCTTTCCCTTACCAATAAAACCATGCATCGGTTTCATATTACGCTCGGAAATACCAAGATAGAAGATCCTTCCACGGCACAGATTGTCATTACAAGTTTAACCATACTCGGATTTATCTACGTTGCTTTATCCATTGTATATAGCAGCAAGTTTTACAAAGAGACACACATGCCGAAAAGTGACGCATAGCTATCCTCACAAAGTGATCTGCACTCGGAAAATCAGACATCAGACTCTCATAGAACGAACCAACAATTGAATCTCTACCATCCAAAAAAAGTCTTTTGTCGCCCTGCCCGAACTATTTATTCTGCCACTTTTTAATCGGGCGCGGGAGGATGCCGCCCATTTCGTAGAGTTTTTCTTTGTCATGAACCATTTCCGCGCGGGAGGAACCGGTAATGGCGTATTCTTTCTGGAGGAAAATGGCTTCCTCGGGGCAGACTTCCTCGCAGAGTCCGCAATAAATGCAACGGATCATGTCAATCTCGAATTCCTTGGGGGCTTTCTCGACATTGGCATGGCGTTCATCATGGATATGACCGGGAGTAATCCGGATCGCGCGGGGTGGACAGACAAATTCACAGAGCTGGCAACTCACACATTTTTCGCGGCCTTCCTCGTCTTTGACCAGTGTGGGGGCACCCCGGTAACCCTCGGGCATGGGCCACTTCTCCTCCGGATACTGCATGGTGAATGTTCCGCGCTTGGACATCTCCAGAGCCGGGTGGAGCCGCGGCTCCTGACGCGAACCAAGATTGGTCAGGAAAGTTCTTTTAAAATGTTTCCAAGTGATCGCCATGCCCGCCACGATTGTGGGGAGATAAATCTTTTCGTGCCATTTGAGCCGTGGTCTATCGACAATCATATCAACCTTTCAAGACTGCTAACACAATCATGGTTAAAATCAAATTTGCAATCGCCAAAGGCAGAAAAACTTTCCAGCCCAATGCCATCAATTGGTCATAACGAAAACGCGGCAATGTCCAACGAACCCAGATGAAAAAGAGCATGAAAAGGATCATTTTCACCGAAAACGTCAGGACATGCAGGATCGCGAGCTTGACAGAACCCATCAAGCCCATGCCTTCCGCCGTCACCGGAAGGAATGGAAAATGCCATCCGCCAAAGAAGAGAGTCACCATCAGCGCGGACATGACGATCATCGCGGCATATTCACCCAGGAAAAACAGGGCAAAACGCATGGAAGAATATTCGGTATGATAACCACCCACCAGCTCGGTTTCGCACTCCGGCAGGTCAAAAGGCAAACGATTCGTCTCGGCAAAAGCTGCCACCAGGAAAATGATAAAGGAAAGCAAAAAGGGAATCCATAAGACCCAACTGCTCAGGTGAAAGCCCACGCTTTCCGAGAGGAAAGGCAGTGCAATCCAGCCATTTTTTGCCTGCCAGATAACGATGTCGCTCAGATTAAGATTTCCGATAATCAAGAGCACTGGCATAATCGCCAGACCCATCGCGATCTCGTAGGAGATCATTTGAGCAGTCGAACGTATCCCGCCGAGGAAAGGATATTTGGAATTCGATGCCCAACCCGCAATGACAATCCCGTACACACTCAAGGATGAAATCGCAAAAACGTAGAGAAGACCGACATCAAGATTCGCCACGACCAACTGGATGGGTGTAATGACAAATTCATAAGCTCCATAGATGTAAGTATAATCAATATTGATCGTGCTCCCGAAAGGAATCACTGCAATCGTGAGAAGAGCCGGAATCATTGCCAGAGACGGGGCAATCCAGAAATAAAGTTTATTCACATGATCCGGAGTCAAATCCTCTTTGAGCAGGAATTTGATCGCGTCGGGAATCGGCTGGAAAAGACCGAAAGGTCCCACACGGTTCGGCCCCAGACGATCTTGGATCAGGGCGCTCACCCGTCTCTCTGCATAAACGCTGTAGGAGACAAAAGGCAGGATGAATGCAAAAATAATCAACCCGCTTTTGATCAGCGTGATCACGAGCGGCACCAGCCACTGCAAGGAGTCAGTCATTGCCAGAATCATAATACTTGCACCCCTCCATCACCGATTTTTCCATAATTGAGACCATTTAACGGTTTTAGCTCATGGCACATATCATGAAAGAGACTCGCCTGATCCAGATATGCTTTTGATCCCCGTGCCGTCCGAATCCCTTGAATAATCTCCCAATCGTCCATCGCGTCGACGGTGGGTTCGATCGCCTTATTGATTTTTTGGATGCGCCCCTTGGCATTGATCATGGTTCCGCGTTTCTCGACCCAGGTCAGACCCGGCAGGACAAAATGCGCCACCGCATCCGTACGCAAATTGCGCGAGGCGACAGTGGCGAGGAGCTCGAGTTTGGAGACTTGTTCGTCCGTAAACCCGATTTCAAGCAAGTCCTCGCCAAAAACCAGACAAGCTTTCACCGCGCCGGAGTCGATGCCCTGAGCAATTTGCTTGAGATTGACACCGGGTTCACCTGAAAGAATCCCGGTCAAACGTGCTCCCGCTGTATTGGGATTGCGGTCAGCGACCATCAAAATGCCATCAGCGGGCTGGGAACGCGGATAAATGTCGGTCAATCCAACCTTGAGATCATCCGCGAGTTTTCGAGCCATGTAAAGCTCTTCGGTCGTCATCCGTCCCGATGCCACCAGAGCAATTTGCCCGGGTGAATATGTTTTTAATCTGTGAGCAATTTGCTCGAAAGCATCCGCAAACTGTGGAGCTTTATGTCCTTTGTGCGATTTGATTTTCACTCCATTGGCGCGGTTTTCCGCAGTGAATTTATAATTCAACCGTCCCGAGTCACACATCCATGCGGAGTTCACCTCATCATTCTCACGGGGAACCTGGCGGTAGACCACATTCTCACGGCTCGACACCGTGGTATTACACCCTGTCCCGCAACTGGTGCAGATGCTTTTGGTTTCTTTGAGGAACCACACACGCATTTTGAATCTGAAATCCGTGCTGGTCAGAGCTCCCACAGGGCAAATGTCCACGGTGTTGAGCGAGTAATTATTATCGAGTTTTTTATCCGGGTGACAGGCCAGGGTATTGTAACTGCCCCGGTTGACAAACCCGAGCACGTCGTCTTTGACGATTTCCTGGCAAAAGCGGATACAACGTGAACAGAGAATGCAGCGTTCGTCATCGAGGGTCACGCGCGGTCCCAGCTCGACTTGTTTGGGCTTTTTGACCTTCTCCTCGACGAACCGCGATTGATTCGTGCCATAGTCGATGGAATATTCCTGAAGCTTGCATTCCCCCGCCTGATCGCAAATCGGGCAATCCAACGGGTGGTTGATGAGGAGCAACTCCATGACTCCATTTTGACAATCCTTGACCAAAGGGGAATCGGTCTTGACGCCCATGCCTTCGGCAACGGTATTCGCACACGAGATCATGGGCCGGGGCATCCAGCCGATTTCCGGTTTTCCGTCCGCGCCGATAACCGGTTTACGATCCGGGGTCATCTTGGGCATACCAGCTTCGATCAAGCACATGCGGCAATTGCCCGGGCTGCTGAGTTTCTCATGGTAACAATAATGGGGAACAAATTTCCCGGCCTGTTTAATGGCTTCAATTAATCTTGTGCCTTTGGGAAATTGCAACCACTGGCCATCGATCTGCACATTGACCAGATCAACGGGAGGTTTTTGTTCTGTGGCGGTGGCTGTCATGGAAATATCCGTGCGATTAAGGGTTACTCTTCAAAGGTTGTCAATGCGATGAATGGGTTAATTCCCCTTTTGATTCAGAGGCTTTGGCGTTGAATTCATCCTTGAACTTCGCGACAAAACTCTGGGTCGGCCAGGCGCAAGCCTCTCCAAAAGCGCAAATGGTGCGACCCGCAATATTATCAGCGACACTTTTGAGCAAGGCCGTGTCTTCCATTCGCGCCCCGCCATGAGTCATCCGGGTCGTGATTTTTTTCATCCAGAGTGAACCTTCCCGGCACGGAGTGCACTGTCCGCAGGATTCATGCGCGTAGAATTCATTTATATTCGCCAAGACATCGACCATGTCACGGGTCTCATTCATGACAATGACACCTCCCGAGCCCGCCATCGAGCCGACAGCCGCCAAAGTGTCAAAATCCATGGGAATGTCCTCTATCCCGATTTCTTTGTCGACCATGGAACCATCGGCAGCCTTTTCTTTGATCTTGTAACGTTCCCCGGCCTTGAGCACTTTAGCCGATGAACCACCCGGGATGATGGCTTTGAGCTTTCCGCCTTTCATTCCGCCACAAACGTCATTGATGAGCTGCCCCATTGTAATCGCCCCGACTTCAAACTCATAATAACCCGGTTTATTCACGTCTCCACTGACACAGAGGAGTCGTGTGCCGGTATTATTCGGGCGACCCATTTTTGCGTATTCGGCTCCGCCCATCGCGATAATGTGTTTGACGTTGCAGAGTGTCTCGACGTTGTTGACGATCGTGGGGCTCATGTAAAGACCCAGCACCGCAGGGAAATAAGGGGGTTTGATCCGGGGATAAGGACGTTTCCCCTCCAGCGACTCGATCAGTCCGGTTTCCTCACCGCAGATATAGGCGCCCGCTCCGCGATGGACATAAATCTCAAGGTCATAGCCCGTTCCCAAAATATTTTTACCGAGGAAATTTTTTGCCCGCGCCTCGGCAAGGGCATTTTCCAGAATTTTTGCGCCGTAAGGGAATTCACCCCGGATGTAGATATAAGCGAGCTTCGCGTGATTGGCAAAACAGGCGATAATCATGCCTTCAATCAATTGATGCGGGTCTTTGTGGATAATCTGACGGTCTTTGAATGTGCCAGGCTCGGACTCGTCCGCATTGCAAATCAAATAAACAGGTTTTGTATTCTTGGCGGGATCGATAAAACTCCATTTGAGTCCACAACCAAACCCTGCCCCGCCGCGACCGCGCAATCCCGAGGTTTTGACTTCACCGATAATGTCCGCAGGCTTCATGCCCAAGGCTTTTTTGAGCTGTTCATACCCGCCATTTTTGAGATAGCAATCGATGTCGGGCGTGTATCCCGGTTGGTCGATATTCTTGAGAATGATCCTCTTTTCGGCGACAGCCATAAATTTTCCAAGTTTCTTGACGGTCTTTGTGAAAGACCGTATTTGTTTTTATCGGGTTTCGTTTGCCGATTGGTGTAATGGTAGCACAAATGATTCTGGATCATTTTGTCTAGGTTCGAATCCTAGATCGGCAGCCAAAACATTTTTTCAGAAATTAGTGCATGTGAAATTTTTCACAAGCTGAAATTTCCATGAAACGACAGGGTTCCCCATACTAAACATTTTTAGGCTTATTATGACAAATATCCATCGCCTCAAACAATTCGTCTTTTTAGCACCGGCCGCCCTTGTGGTGATCCTGGCAGCCTGCACGACCATCTCTGAAACAGGGAAATCCACCCTGATGCTGGTCAGCCCCCAGCAAGAAACAGCGATGGGCATCAGTTCATTTCAAGAGCTCAAGGGCAAAGTGCCCGTCAGCCAGGATCCGCAGAAAAATGCCGCCCTCCAAAAGGTCGGCCGCCGCCTTGCCGCCGTCACGGATATTCCCAATGCCCAATGGGAATTTGTCGTCTTTGAAAGCAATGAACCCAATGCCTTTGCCCTGCCGGGAGGGAAAGTCGGATTTTACACAGGCATTTTCCCCATTTGCCAGGATGAAGAAGGACTCGCCGTGGTCATGTCCCACGAGATCGCGCATGTGGCTTTGCGTCATGGCGGCGAAAGACTCTCCCAAGGGCTGATGGTTGAAATGGGGCGCAACGCCCTCGGGCTGGCTCTCTATGATAATGAGTACAAGACAAAGCAACTTGCGGATGCGGCTTTCGGCATGGGCAGTGCCGTCTTTGTCACCCTGCCCTTCAGCCGCAAACAAGAGATCGGATTGCGCTACATGAAACGCGCCGGATACAACCCCCAGGCCGCTGTGGAATTTTGGAAACGTTTCGCCGCATGGAAACAGCAGGCCGGTGCCGCTTCCCCCGGAAAATATTTCTCTACCCACCCTCCTGACCAGGAGCGTATCGCCCAGCTCCAAGCACTGGTCAATTCCGGGAATTTCTAGGGGAAATCCGCCTGGGGCAATAATTCATAAATGACGAGTGTGCCGCCCCCGGGCGCAAAAACTTTTTTCCTCGGCAAAACCTCC
>CAYTAI010000055.1:0-2424 GCA_964435715.1 uncultured Verrucomicrobiota bacterium
TCGCAAACAAGTTTGCTACGTTCGGAGTCAAATGCGGTCAGCTCCGCATTCGGCAGAAAAAACAAATAACCTACAAACACACCTATGAATAAAGATCGTAACCCAGTTGGTTGGTTCGAAATCTATGTTACTGACATGGAACGAGCCAAAGCATTTTACGAAGCTATGCTTGATGTAAAGTTGGAGGACTTACCATCCCCTGATACTTCCACCGAGATGAAGGTCTTTCCGATGAGAGCACCTGATGAGTGTGGCGGCGAACTTCCGGGAGCGTGCGGCGCACTTGCCAAGATGGAAGGAGTCAGTCCTGGCGGTGGCGGAACTTTGGTATACTTCTCATGCATAGACTGTGCAGACGATGAGGCGCGAGCAGCCAAGGCTGGCGGGAAGGTGCTCAAGCCCAAATTCTCAATAGGACAGTATGGCTTCATTTCCTTGGTTACCGATACTGAAGGCAACTGCATCGGACTTCACTCCATTCAATGAAAAAAGCCGAACATGACGGTGCAGATCGATTCGGCCGGATTCAAGGGACATAATTGATCTGTGGGTGGATGCATGTGCGCTGCGGAGGTTCTGTAGCGACCTTTTTCAGTTGGCTGCGAAGAGACAGGGCTCAGCAAGGATCGAAGGTATGAACCCCAACGAGATGGAGATTGTCGTTCGCTCTATCGATCATTCTGGCCACATGATCGTCGAGGGGATAACTGGATACGAACTGCAGCGGGAGCGTGGCACAAGACGCCACGCGGTAACCTTCGGGTTTGAGTTCGATCCGTCCCAGCTCAACGAAGTCGAGCGAGTTCCCGGGGTAAAACAGAATGCCGAATCGGATCCCCGTGACTGACTGAAGGTTAGTCAGCCAGCCCCCACACCACCCGGCGTGCGGGTCCGCACGGGGCGGTTCAACGAAGGTGAGCACATCGCTCCCATTCCTGTGCAAGATGCGGCGCAACCTGCTCCATCAATCCTTCGTTTTTGCTGCAGAAAATGAGTTGGACATTGCTTTGAAGAGGTCGTATGTTGCTTTCATGAACCTGATAGAGGTTAAGCCGAAGACAAACTATCGCCTTTACGTCCGATATGACGATGGCGCAACTGGGATTGTGGATTTATCCGGCTATGCCGGACGGGGTGTTTTTGCGGCGTGGTTGGAGCCCGGTGTCTTTGAACAGGTCTTTCTTGCGGAGGCTGGACATCCGGAATGGCCAGGAGGCATCGACCTTTGTCCGGATGCTTTATACATGCGACTCACAGGCAAACGACCAGAAGAGGTCTTTCCATCCCTGAAAAATCTACCCGCCAATGCCTGAAATTTCACGTTTTTACGGCATCGTGATTCAAATGTATTTCGATGATCACCCACCCCCGCACTTTCATGCAATCTATGCCGGAAGAAAGGCTGTGATTGACATCGAGACCTTAGCAATCATTAATGGTGAACTTCCTCCAAGAGCCCGTGGACTTGTCATCGAATGGGCATCCATCCATCAAGATGAGTTACGGGAAGCGTTCCACAAGGTCGAGACTTTGGAAACACCCGGACAGATCCCTCCACTGGGTTGAAACTGAACCCGGTCCCAACAATACAAATTCAGCGAATTCGGCAAGCCTCATCGCTGATTTGAGACGTTGGATAGAAAAAAAATGCGCGACCGGTGATGGTCGCGCATGAAGGAAACTCGAAATAATCGAAAATGTGGGTTACCGGAAAGAAGGACGTCTTTGTCCGCCGCCTGAGGCTGAACGGAATCCGCCCCCGCCTTGACGACGGTTCGATTGCCCGCCTGAACGAGGAAATCCACCACGGCGATTTTCGCCGGAGCCTTCACGGGAGGAATTCCCACGGAAAGAACCACTGCGTCCGCGTCCCCCACCCCTCCCTTGACGACGACGGTATCCACCACCCCCGCCCCCTTGACCTTGACCGCGTTGCAGAGGGCGTGTGGCCATTTGCTCGATCTCGGTGGAGTGCCAAGGATGTTCATTAAATGCCGGGATAGATTTTTTAATCAGGCGTTGGACATTGTGCAGGGCTTCCATATCCTCGGGGGTACAAAAAGAAATCGCGAGACCTTCCGCACCCGCACGGGCTGTGCGTCCGATACGGTGAACATAAGACTCGGCCTCATCCGGGAGATCGAAATTCACAACCAGAGTGATACCTTTGACATCGATTCCGCGTGCCGCCACATCGGTCGCCACCAGCGTCTTGTAAAATCCGGAACGAAATCCGTCGAGCGCCTTTTTACGGGCTGCTTGCGTTTTATTCCCATGAATAGCCGCGCTACGGAATCCGGCTTTGGCTAAGGCTTCCGAAAGACGGTTCGCGCCATGTTTGGTCTGGTTGAATACGAGGGTGAGACCTTCCGAATTGTTTTTGATGAGTTCAGTCAGCAAAGCGAGTTTGTCATTTTTTTGAAT
>CAYTAI010000055.1:2436-16042 GCA_964435715.1 uncultured Verrucomicrobiota bacterium
CGTTGATCGATTTTCTCGGCGGTGGTCACCAGAGGTGTGATGGTCACTTGCATGGGATCGACGAGCATGGATTTGGACAGCTCGACAATTTCGCGGGACAATGTTGCCGAGAAGAAAAGGGATTGGCGTTTCTCAGGCAACTCGGAGACGATGCGTTTGATGTCATTGACAAAACCCATGTCGAGCATGCGGTCGGCTTCATCGAGGACAAAGATTTCGATTTCATTGAGCTTGATATAACCCTGCTCTTCGAGGTCGAGCAAACGGCCCGGAGTGGCAATCAAGATATCGACACCGCGCTGCATGTCACGGACTTGACCGTATTGGGAGACACCGCCATAGACACAGGTCAGGCGGAGCTTCAGAAATTTCCCATAAGCCACAAAACTATCGGCGATCTGGTGAGCCAGCTCCCGAGTCGGTGAGAGGATCAGCGCACGGGGAGCCAAAGGAGTCGCACGACGCGCACCGGCAGCCGCGAGACGCTGCAGGATCGGCAGGGCAAAAGCCGCTGTCTTTCCCGTTCCCGTCTGGGCACTGCCCAGCAGGTCTTTGCCTTCGAGCAAATGAGGAATCGCCTGTTCCTGAATCGGAGAGGCATGAGTGTAATTTTTGATTTTGAGCGCTTTTTGCAGAGGCTCAATCAAGCCCATTTCGGCAAAGGGCATCCCTGTCGGGGCAGGAGCCTCGGCAATCGGGGTTTGAATCGGTGTCATCTCCACAGGCTTGGCTGGGGTATTTTGTGTGTGTGTTTCCATGGTGTTGCTTTCCGTCAGGCAAAAAGACTTTGTTACCACTCTATGGACACGAATCGTATTCGCATCTGAAAGGGGTATCCTCCCGCACTGAACATTTTTTTCTAACGGTTCCCTGCTTGAGGGGCGTTTCGATGAGAATTTTATTGTTGTGCCCTGACTTAAAGTTCTCACCGTAACTTAAAAAAATGAGGGAGGATAATCTTGCGAATCATTACTGCAAAGTAAGACGGATCATCCGTTAATGGTTGAGAGTTGTAGCCGACGATTCCGGTTTTGGCAAATGAATAATTGAATATTTTAGAAAACATCACAAAACAAAACATTTACAGGCACATCTGATTCACCGTGCATTTCCATTGATTGACGGCATCACAGAGATTAATAATCAAGCATGGATATATTCGTCTGGCTCATTTTCTGGGTGCTTATTGTTACGGGGATAGCGGGAGTGGTTCTCCCGGCATTGCCCGGATTTGTGCTTGTTTTGGTCGCGCTGGTAATTCATAAATTTTTTATGCCGGACTATTTCAGTGGATGGCTTGTCGGGGCTGCCGTGGCTGTATTTCTCCTCGTTCTCCTCGTCGATTTACTCTCAGTCATGGCAGCAGCTAAAATCAGTGGAGCCGGCAAGTGGGGAGTCGGCGGAGCCGGGGTTGGAATGACTGTCGGCCTTTTCTACGGATTCATGGGTATCATCGTGGGCAGTTTACTCGGAGCCTTTGCGGGGGAAAAAATTTTTGCGAAGAAGAAATGGTGGCCGTCCCTGAAATCAGGGCTGGCATCCGCCGCTGGATTCCTTATGGCAATGATCATCAAACTCGTCCTGACTGCCGGAATCGTCTTTTGGATACTCATTGATTGTCTGCGGAATACATTTTAAAAGCCCCTCAGGACTGGGCAGCCAGCGGCAGAGAAACACAGAAAATCGCACCACTACGGTCTTTACGGTTCTCGAATGAGACATCCCCTCCCATCTTTTCGACAAAATGCTTCACAATGGATAAACCCAGCCCGCTTGATGATTCTCCCCCCGTGGGCTGTGGACTCAAGCGTGAAAAGACTTTGAAAAGTTTATGATGTTCGGACGCCGGGATACCGGGACCTTCGTCCGTGACAGTCAATACACCCCTGCCCTCTTCGATTCCGGCGCGAAGAGAAATATTACTATTGATGGGAGAGTATTTAATGGCGTTCGACAGTAAATTATCAATCACATGTGACAATGCCATTGGGTCGGCGGCGACAGAAAGGGAAGAGCTCCCTCCATCATCAAAGGATATCCGGATACCTTTGGCTGAACCGGAGTGCTCCAGTCTTTTGATTGATTCTTGAATCTTTGTGACAAAATCGACAGGCCTGACTGAGAGATTCACCGACCCCCTCTCAATCTTATGAATATCAAAGAGATTATTGATGACACTTTCCATGTATGAAAGGGACGAAAGCATCTCATTAATGGAACGCACAAATTGCGGGGGAAGCTTTTCAACAGATTGCTGCATCAGCTCCAAGGATAAAATAATGTGTGTCAGAGGCGTTCTTAAATCATGGACGACAATACCTATATTGCGGTCTTTCTGTGTATTTGACTCCACCAGTTTTCCGTTAGCTTCCTCAAGGAGCTTTTGGGCTTTTTTCCGTTCATGGATTTGTTTATTGAGGAGAACGATCCAAAAAATCGAAACGACGAGAATCGCCAGAAGAAAATATCCCCAGCCTCTGGCCTTTTGGATACTTCGTTGCCAGAGATGGGCTCCCTCGACTTCTTGGGCAATCCATTTATTAAAAATTTTATTCTTGTCATTTTGATCAAGCGAGCGGAGAGCCTTATCCAGAATCGACAATAGAACCGGGTCTTCCTTGTGGGTGGAACCGGGTCTTCCTTGTGGGTGGCAAAACGCCCTGAGTAATCATACGACATCAGACCGGAGACTTTTAAATTATTCAGGCGCAAATTGCGTATGGTGTAAGCCGCGGCGGCGAGATTTTCTATTGTCACATCGGCCTTGTGATGTGAGACAGCCTCGATAGCTTCTGCGGTTGTATCAACCTCAATCAAGGGGATGGAGGGGTAATTCAGCTTGATCTGTTCCGTGCTGATATGCCCCCGGGGCATAACCAAACGCATTTGGGAGAGGGAATCGATGGACTTATAAAAGGGTTCGTCTTTACGGGTAATGATGACAACGGGAAAATTCCAATTCTTCTCTGAAAAAATCAAATGTTCTTCCCGTTCCTGAGTGCGCGCGATTCCCGCAATAAAATGGATATTCCGTTTTTTAAGAGCCTCATGGACATCCGCCCATTTTTCATGGGGAACATACTCAAATCTCAAACCGGTCTTTGCCGAGACAGCCTCGATTATCTCCGCCTCGATTCCCCACAAACGTCCCTCAATATCCCCGAAGGAAAACGGGGGCCAATCCGGATCGGCACTGAACCGGATCACAGAATTTTCAATCAACCACTTTTTTTCTTCGGAAGTCAGGTTGTCCCGGGCAAAAATTCCTAATTGCAGCCCCGATCCTGAAGGGGTTTCCTGAGCGCAGACATAAATCATTCCTGTCATTGACAGGAATATCAAGGCACACAAATACCTTAGTCCTTGCAGAATGACTTTCCCCCTCTTCATTCCAATATTGTAAATTCTTCTGACGGGAATATCAAATCCATTTAAATGACAAATCTGGAAAAAACTCTATCCCAGCCAAAAACTAAAATACAAGTAAATGCCCAGCACAACGGCGAGAACCGCCGCTGTTCCGAGCACATCCCATTTATTCCAGCTCGCGCGAATCTCGTCCCGGTCTTTCCGGGTCAAGGAGCCGTAGGTCAGTCCGCTGATGCTTTCCTCCGGTTGGCGTGGATACATGAGCGAGACGGCGACCACGACAAAGATGCTGACAAAAAAGAGCGCTCCGGAAAAATAGAGGAAGTTAAAATTCCCCAGCCATACCAGCGCGGGCACACCCGCGAGCATTCCCCCACCCGTGAGTGCCTGAATCAGCAGCTTGAACATGCCCAGCACAAATCCGGTCACCAGCCCGGCGAAAGCGCCTTGGGCATTGATCCGTTTGAAAAAAAGCCCGAGCAGAAAAACCGCTGTGATGGGCGGGGCGAGATACCCTTGAACACTTTGGAGATATTCATACAGCCCGCCCTTGGACACCAGCGGCATGATCGGAATCCAGAGCATTCCCAATCCCACAACGACAGTCGTGGCGATTTTCCCCACAAGAACCAACTTTTTCTCAGAGGCGTCCGGGCGCAATTTGCGGTAGATGTCCACGGTGAAAAGCGTCGCGCAGGAGTTAAACAGCGATGCGAGCGAACTCATCAGCGCGGCGAGCAATCCCCCCACCACCAGCCCGCGCAGTCCCACTGGCAGAAGAGAGGCCACCATCGTGGGGAAAACTTGATCCCCGCTCATGACCTCGATGCCGTCTTTGATCTGCATGGGAATGGAGATGATGCCTTTCTGATGGAGGGCGTAACCGATCAAGCCCGGAATCAGAAAAAGAAAAACGGGGGTTGTCTTCAGGAACCCACCCCAGATTGCGCCGCGCCGGGCATCCTTGAGCCCGCGTGCGGCGAGTGTGCGTTGAACGATGTATTGATCCGTGCACCAATACCAGATGCCAATGACCGGCGAGGCGATCATCACTCCGAGCCAGGGAAAGTCCGGATCGCTCAAGGGCCGCCACAGGGCAAATCGCTCCGCGTTCTCGGAGCAAATTGCTTGGAGTTCCCCCCACCCGCCGAGTTGATAGAGTCCGAAAAATGTGATGAAAACCGATCCGGCCAGCAGGATCACCGTTTGTGCCACCTCCGTGTACACCACCGCGCGGAGCCCGCCCAGAACTGTGTAGATGCCAGTGAGAATGACGGTCGTGAATGCCCCCACCCAAAAGGCATTCTCCGGGGAGCCAAATGTGTCGGGCAGGAGTGTTTTAAAAACCAAGGCTCCGGCATAAACAGTCACGGACACTTTGGTGAAAACATACGCGAGCAGGGAAATGCTCGTGAGCACCCAGCGGGTTTTCGCGCTGAAACGGCGCTCAAGAAATTCCGGCATGGTGAAGACTCCGGAGCGATAATAGAATGGCACAAAGATCCACCCCAGCATGAGCATGATCCATGCGTGCAACTCCCAATGCGCCATCGCCATGCCGCTGCTGGCTCCCTGCCCGGCCAAACCCACAATGTGTTCAGAGCCGATATTCGACGCAAAAAGGGAACACCCCACAGCGAACCAACCGACATTGCGACCGGCCAAAAAATAATCGGCGGATGTCTCCTGTCTTCGGCTCGACCACCACACGATTCCAGCCAGAACACAGAAATAAGCGATCACCACAATCCAATCGATGGGACTCATAAACGACGTAAATTGGCGAATTCATCAATCAGGCGCAAGGATTTATTTTGTATTTTTAATTGCCGATGATTGCGTAAAAAAACATTCATCCGCGAATAAATGCCGCCAAAGCAATTTGCGCCGGTCCTCCAATCTGAGCTCCTAAATGATTGCCCAATCCTGTAAAAATGCCTATTGTATGGAATCGGATATGAAGCCTCTCTGCATTTGCCTTCTTTTTCTCACCACCCTGCCGCTTCTGGTTTATCCATTTGTTCTGATCGCCAATGTCATGAGTCTGGCGGCCACAGCCACGGCGACCCCGGCGCCGATTGGATTAAAAATCGTCTCGCTCGGGTTCCTCTGGACAACGACTCTTTATCCTGTGCCCTATCTCATCTGCCTGATTGCCGCCCTGATGAATTTAAAAAAGGAGAAAATTCGAACCGCCCTCCATTGGCAACTTGCTCTCGTCGGGTATCTCCTCATGATCGGCATTTTCTTCACCGCTTGGTTAAATCTGGGATAACTATGAAATTAACTCTCCTCTTTCTGCTGTCGACAATCACTTTTATCCATTCATTTCCCTTCAATGAAGATTATCGAGAGCCTCCCGTCAAATCCCCATCGGAAAATTATGCCGTATTCGCCACGGTCAATCGCACAGACAGGAACAAACCCAACTATGCCTGCGTCATGATCCACTTGCTTGACGCTGATGGCAAAGAGCTTGAGGTTCTCAAGAGCAAGGCGGGTGATGTTCAAAAGTGGGCGCTCGGATGGATGCCAGATCGTGATGTCGTGGTTCTATATAGCTCCGATGTCGGCTCAATGGCATTTGAGATCGTTGAAGGAACTCTGAAGGAAATTTCACCCCTGAGTGAGGACATGAAATCTCGAGCCGCTGATCTAAAGGCTGAAAAATATCGAGAGCGGAGATAAACTTTTGAAAAACCCTGTAATATTCCTCAGTGCCTCCGCGCCTTTGTGAGAGACAAAAAAACACCCGGAACAAATTGCTCTGCTCCGGGCAAACAAACTGTCATCACACGGGCGTTATCGACTCAGGCGAACCGGGCTTTCACCCAAGACACGACCTTGTCCACCATCGGGGCGGTGTGGTCGCCGGCAAAAACGTGATTGGCTCCGGGAATAGTGACCAGTTCTTTCGCGCAATTTGTGCGGGTGTGGGCGAAGAAACTTTCCTTATAGCCGTCAGTGACCGTGTCGCCGGATGGGAGACATTCATCCGCGAATAAGAAGTTTCCCATCCCAACATCATTTGCGGTGATTTTTTGAGCGTTATGTTTGCAGCTGACAAAAATGATGTTAATGTAAGGCATGTCACAAGCTTCTAATGTCCTCGGTTCCCCTCTCATCCCCTGCTGCCACGATCCCCTCACCGGGTTTTATCGTGACGGTTATTGTCACACGGGTCCGGGGGACCACGGGCTTCATACAGTGTGTGTCATCGTAAATGATGAATTTTTGGATTTTTCACGCCAGCAAGGCAATGACCTGATCACCCCGCGCCCTGAGTTCCTCTTTCCAGGGCTCAAAGATGGCGACAAGTGGTGTCTCTGTGTGAGTCGTTGGGTTGAAGCTTTTGAGGCTGGTTGTGCCCCCGCCGTCGTTTTGGAGGCGACTCATATCTCCGCTCTTGAATTCGTCTCGCTCGAAGAACTCAAGGAACATGCCGCCAAGTAAAATCAGTCTCCGGTCACTCTTGTCTCTCTTCCGATTTCAGCATTCGCGCCTTGAATCATGATTCAGATGAGAATTATTTCTGCGCTTTTATAGGGGATTGATTCGCTATGCGTGAGAAAATCGAACCCATCCAATCTGTCGCCAAAGCAGATTTTTTTACAGTCATTTCAACTATTTCCTGACTCGCCCAGGCAAAAGCCAGCATAAATCCCAAGAAAAGGAGAAATGAGGCGTAAAACTCAGTCATGCTCGCGCCTTCGAGCAAATTGCCCAAGGTCAGGGCAAAAGGCTGGTGAAGGAGGTACATTCCAAACGAAACTGTTCCCGCAAAAAACACGGAAGGACGCACGACAGGCACTTTCTCAAACAAGGCTGACATATTCAGAATAATCATCATGAAACCTAATGATGAAATCGTATCAACGAAAACATACGATGCCAAACTCGCATAACAACACAATCCTATCAGATAAATCATACACCCAGCGAGAAATCCGCGCAAACCGAGGAGACTATCCAGGGAAAGACCGCTGAAAAAAGAACCTTGCTTCTTTCCTGTTTCTTGTGTGATGGCAGCTGCAAGGAACATGCCAATGGCGAATTCGCCCAGACGGCAAAGAAAAAGCCCCCCCATGCAGAGCATGCCGGAGTTTGCAGAAGGAAAAGCGATAAGGACAAGATAACGTGCAAGGAAACCAACGCCGAGTGCCAGGAAAAGAAAATTCCACCGCCCCAAACGATTCAACAAATGGAATAGAGCAGGATAAAATGCATAGAGCTGGATAATGAGCCAGATAAACCACCATGAGGGATTCGCATAAAAGAAAATGCTATCCATCGGCCAAACTTGTATCCCTGTGAAGCTGAGGAGGAAACGCCAGTCGATCGGCTCCAGTTGGGCAACAAAAGGAAAAAATAAAAAAATGAGGTGGGAGTACCAGTAAAGCGGATAGACGCGGCTTCCCCGGGAGATGTACCATTTTTTCCAAAAACCCTCCTCTTGATTTTTTTTCATTTTCAGCAGGGAGCGGGTCAGACCATAACCGCTGAGAATGATGAATACCCCCACCGCGTGAATGCTCATGGCGGCAAATGTGGAATGAATCAGGGTTCCCCAACTTTGCCCGTGATCCCACAAGACCTCAAAAAAACGGGCATTTAATCTGGGGAAAGGGATGATCTGTGTGGCACTCAGCAAATGGTAATAGACAATCCAAAGACTACAAAGCCCTTTGGTAATAAATAAAATTTGCTTGTGTCGGCTCTCCATATTGCTTGAACTATGACATTCCAAGTTAGCAAGTTATTCAAAAAAAGTCACACTCTTATTATTTCAGGCGATGAGCCACCATGAAAAGTGTCAAACTTTGAAGAAATAATAGAACTCCGGCTGCTATCCCAACGAGAAAAATCGTAGACTGACCTTGCACAGGTGTTTTGAGCTCATGACTGGCGACCAGCAATTGATCGTGCACTGTTTGAAGGCTGGCACTGATTCTGGGGGCGTCCTCGGACATCTTGATGAGTTGTGGTCCGCTGGACTCAAGACTCTCCCCGACTTTAATAAATCCGGCACCGACCTCTGCCATGGCATTGGTCGAAAAGGGACGGGCATACTCGAGGACGGGTTTGAACCCCTCTAATGTGATATTTGTCGGCAGTTTCAAGTCCCGGAGAAGATCCCCGGCAGTCGAGATTTTCTCGCCGAATGTTTTCACTGCGGGGGCCATGTCCCTCATGGCTTCACCGCTTTTTTGCAATGACTCACTCATATTGCCATAATAGTCTTTTGCCGCCAGAGAGACTTGGGCAGCCTCCTCCAGACTGCGGGATGTCGCTTCCATTGCACGGCTCAGCTTTGCTGCCTCTGTCTGTTGGGAAAGCACGAAAAAGGCAGCGGTTAACATGATCGAAAGAATCATTTCAAAAATTGCGAGGGCTTTAATCATAAGTGTGTATCCTCTCAAACACAGAAAATCAGGGTTGGTCGCCCCTGATTTTCTTTTTTACCTTGCGCGAAATGGAGGACTCCGCCGTAAAACGATTCACCGCATTCAAATACGCCCGGGCACTGGCCTCAATGACATCGGTACTCGCACCCTTGCCTGTCACAAGTTCTCCATTGCCAAAGTCAGCCTTGATCGTCGCCTCCCCCATCGCATCCTTGCCTTCCGTCGTGGCTCGAACGGCATACTCGACAAGATTACCATGCACACCGGTCAAGCGATCAATGGTTTTCATCGCGGCATCGACAGCCCCATCACCTGTTCCCGAATCCTGCAATACCACTTTATCCTTGTGCAACAAACGCACCGTCGCCGTGGGAATTGCCGAGGATCCACTGGTCACGCAAATGTAATCAAGCTTGTAGGACTCTTGCCCGGCAAACTGCCCGCCGACCAGAGCGGCCAAGTCATCGTCGTACACAAATTTTTTGCGGTCGCCGATCTCTTTGAACCGGACAAAAACTTCGTTAATTTCAGCGTCACTGAGGCGGAAACCCAAATGTTTCAAGCGGATCACCATTGCATGCCGCCCACTGTGCTTCGTCAGGGGTAACTCGGTCTCCCCCCAACCAACGACTTTTGGATCCATGATCTCGTAGGTCTCACGTTTCTTGATAATACCATCCTGATGAATGCCCGAGCTGTGGGCAAAGGCATTTTCACCGACAATCGCTTTATTGCGCTGGATCAAAAACCCGGTCATACGGGAGACCAGTCGCGAGGTTTTTACAATCTCTTTGGTATCAATGGACGTGTGCAAATTGCGGAAATAATCTTTCCGGGTTTTCATTGCCATCACGACCTCCTCCAGCGAGGCATTCCCTGCTCGTTCACCGATTCCATTGATTGTGCATTCCACCTGGCGCGCGCCATGTCTCACAGCGGAGAGGGAGTTTGCCACGGCCATTCCCAAGTCATTATGACAATGCGTGCTGAATACGACATCGCGCCCGCCCTTGCAATTCTCAATCAAATAAGAGAATATTTTTCCATATTCCTCCGGAGTGGCGTACCCGACAGTATCAGGCAAATTGATGGTTGTCGCTCCGGCGGCGATGGCGGCTTCAACGATTTTTTTCAAAAAATCAATCTCTGTCCGGGAGGCATCCTCCGGGGAAAACTCGATATTGCTGGTATATTTCCGCGCACGTTTGACCCCTTCAACCGCGAGCTTGAGTATCTCGTCCTGCGCCTTGCCAAATTTAAAATCACGATGGATTTTTGAAGTTCCCAGAAAGACATGGATGCGCCCTTTTTTCCCGGCGGTCTTGACAGCGGCACCAGCGGCATCAATGTCTGCTGCCACACAACGCGCCAGCCCTGTGATCACGGGGCCTTTGACCTCCCGTGCAATCGTCGAGACAGCCTCAAAATCCCCGTCACTGATCACGGGAAATCCTGCCTCGATAATATCCACGCCCAATCGTGCCAGCTGGTGCGCGATCTCCAGCTTTTGACGGTTATTCATGCTCGCACCGGGGCACTGCTCCCCGTCGCGCAATGTCGTGTCAAATATGTAAATCTTCTCGCTCATAAAAAATTCTCCTTATGGTCTATCTGAAATCGTGAAAACAAAAAACCAAAAAAATGCTCTTTCCCTTTTGAAAGTCTGGCTCCGGTGGCTTTGGGAAAGAGATATTCGCCTGAAAAAACGCTTGGGCTTTAGACAAATAAAACCTGCACCGGAGCCACGCTAAGTCGTGGTTCCGGACCGATCAGTCCAGCGGGCAGGTTGTTAAACATGTGAATACTCTTATTCCAAAAACTTGATTCGGTCAAAACAAATGTGTAATGCCATCCAATGATGTTGCGCCAAAAACTCACACAATCATGGCTGTTTCTCACCGGATTCATGGGCAGTTTCATCTTGGGAATCATTCTGATCACTCTCATCAGTGAATACGGGAGCATGAGAATTGTTTTTTACATTGTCCTCCCCTTGGTGGCCCTGCTTTTCGGACTCATTGCCCAAGCTCTGTATGATTTCGTGCGCGGCGGACATCTTCGCAAAAAAAGTGTCTGGCTCGACATCATTATCATCGGGGCAATTGCTGTGGGGGTGGCGTTTTCCATCAATCGCTTTGAGTTCGTGCGGGAGTACTCTCATGAATTGACTGGCGCTCTGATGGGGCTGGCGATCATTTATATGATTTTCCGATATGGGCATCTCCCCAAGTCAGAGCGGTGATCAATCCAGCGGCACAGTCATTCCATCCGTGGCAAATTTCACCTTGCCTTTGCCAAGATATTTTTCGGCAGATTTGAGGATTTTAGGGCGTATTTTATAAAAAGCCTCATCCACATGTGTGAGGAGGATTTTCTTTACTGGTTTTCCCTTGAGATATTGAAAGAGGGCATCAGGCTCAAAATGGGCGAGCTCGCACACCAATAAGTCGACTGGCTCTCCCCCCCAAAATGGATCCAAATCCTCTGGTGCCCCCAGATCCATGGAAAGCCCGAGATGAAACTTCCTCAGGTTCACATCGAAACAAAAAGCTTCAAAAGGTTTTTTAAGTTTTTTCTGCAGGAGTTGTTTCAGAATATCCAAATGTGTCGAAGGATGAGGGATGATACGGATATTGTCCCCCTCGACAGGAACTCTTTGTTTGAGCGGATGCCAATGGATTTTGAATCCAATGAGAGATTCGTCCAAGTAACCCATTTTGAGAATCTCCTGCAATGGGACAATTCCTTCGGCGGGAAGGTAGATGGGCAATGCTCTCCTCCGGCGTTCCAACCACATTCCTTGGATGAGCATGTGAAATCCGCCGATATGGTCGCCATGCAAGTGGGAGATGACGATTCTCTCTATGGAATTAAAATCAATCCCGTTTTTTTTGAGCGAATGGCAGACCGGCTCCCCACAATCAAAAAGGGTATAACCAGCAATGGTTTTGACCAGTATTGATGTATGATAACGATTCCCACAAGCATGTCCATGTGCAGTACCGAGAAAATGAATCAATTGGCTGGGCGATTTCATCAGGATGACACTCGACATTGACGTTTTCCGGTAATGAAGTCAAAGCTGAAACCTTTTCATTAAATATTATTGTCATCCAAAGTGAAAACTCCTTTATTAAAAAGTATTGACTATGAATTGGTACTATTCCGTAAATACTCAAACTATCGGCCCCCTGCCCGACGCGGAATTCAGGCAATTTGCGCGGGTATCGGGACTGCGCCCGGAGACTCTCGTCTGGAAAGAGGGCATGTCCGATTGGGCGCGTCTGGAGAGTGTCTGCCCTGAGTTGTTTAACTCCTCTTCGGCAGGAAAAGGCAAGAAACGTGTATATAAATCGGATGAGGACTCGCCAACTCCGTTACCCGAGGGTCAACACATCTGTGCGATCTCGGGTCAGGCATATCCGGAAAATGAAATGATCCGGTTTGAAACACTCTGGGTAAGCCAGAAACACAAGAATGAATACATTCACTCAATCACCCAAGGCGAAGATGTGCCTGGCACATTCAAATATGCTGGTTTTTTGATGAGAGGACTCGCTTTGAGTATTGATCAACTCATTCTCATGATAGGCGGCGTTTCCATTTTTTTCGCGCTGGGCGGCTGGCACGACAGCCTGTCACTTTTTCAAGAGGCACAAGCGGGGCAAGAAATTCATCCTCAGGATATTCAAACTCAATTTGCCGCCTACTGGATTCTCAGCATCGTGGGGACATCTGTCTATTACACCTTTTTCACAGGGCGATATAATGCCACACCGGGAAAAATGGTTTGTGGTGTCAAAGTTGTGCGTGCGAATGGAAACCCCATTGGATACAGACTCTCCTTCTTCCGTTATCTTGCCAGTGTGATGTCGGGTGCCGTCTTTTATTTGGGGTATTTGACAGTGCTTTTTGACAAAGAAAAACGGGCACTGCACGATTACCTGTGCAATACCCGCGTGATTACCAGAGATCAATAGAGGCGATCGGATTCTGACTGCTTTTTATGCGGCTTTGGCGGCGATTTTAGCCCATTTTTTTGGACGAGGCTGGACAAAAGGAACACTCCGACCCACTGGCTGGGCAAAAGTAATGGGGGAACGCAAAAGCAATGTGCCCAAAATCAAATCTGCGAGAGGGAGAACAACGTTAAAATTCTTGTGCATATAGCGGTGGTGAAGCAAATGATGACCATTCAACCGGTAATAAATCGGTGAATGCTCCACATGTCGGTTTTTCGGAATATGCATGCACCAGTGCATATATTCGTAAGCAAAATAGTAGAAAATCATCGCTGCCATCATTCCCCAGAAAACCGGCACACTAAAAATATATTGAACAAACAGAAAAAGAGGAATGTGAATGGACCATAAAAGCGGTGCATTCCACCAAGCCATCGGAACGATTTCCTTGTCTTTCTCATTTTGGACATGATAAGTCTCATCGGCCTTGAAACAAGTGTGATGGACGATTGCATGTGCCTTGAAAGGGTAGGAGAAAAACTTCCAGTTTTTATGCATGAAAAAACGATGAAGCGTCCATTCAAAAAAACTTGCGTAGGCGACAGTGCCAAAAAAACCAATGATTTGCCAAAATATCCAGTGTGTCATGTGATGAATTGTCTGTGTTAGGGGTGTAGTTTATTTAGAACCCCCCAGTCTTTCTCATCACCGATGAGTGCCAAGAAGTTCCATCTCTCTAGGAGACAATTCATAAAGTAGCGGGCTACACAAAAAATGAAAGAAGAATCCATAAAAAAATGGCGGAGTCAACGGGGCTCGAACCCGCAACCTCTGCCGTGACAGGGCAGCGCTCTAACCAATTGAGCTACG
>CAYTAI010000056.1:0-13147 GCA_964435715.1 uncultured Verrucomicrobiota bacterium
TACATGCCGGTGCCCACCCGCTCGATCAGATTGCCTCGACATTGATTTGATCACGGAACTCGCACAAGAGGGAGTCAATCAAGCCTCAGCGATTCAAGCCGCTCTGAATGCGGCATTCAGCCAGGATCACTTTGTGAACTCATCCACGGTCAATCCAGCTCGAGTATTCACCGATGTGGCCGGATTAAAATCGAGCACTTATAATAGCGACGGATTCTATAATTCGCTGCCCAATACAACTCATTATGCCCCGGCATTGAATACCTACATCCAAGCCCAAGAACTCTACTTGGGTCAATTCAACAACCTGCCGTATTTCGCCTTTCTCTCAGAGGGCAATCTCTACATGGACGGGGGATTCTTCGAGGGAGAAGGTTCCTATTATGCCACATACACTTATGGTCCCCTCGACTATCTCATTTTTCAAGCCCGTGGAAATATTATATTCAACCAAGCGTCTTTTTATTTCAATGATTTTGATAACCTGAATGAAGTTGTCTTTAATGTTATTGACAATGTTATCTTCAAGGCTCAGGGCTCTCTCTACGCGCCAAATGGCACTTATATTTATGCCAATTATTCGAATCTGTCCTTCGACATCCTCGGTGATTTTTTAGTGGGCGGTATATCAGCCTGGTCGACTCTTGATGCGGTTTACCTTTCCATCGTCGCCGGGGAAGAGGTGAATATCCACGGCGGTGCCTATTTAATAGGTAATCAAGGAATATTCCTGTCTTCCCAAGGGGCACTCTCAATACTCGAAGGTGATTATTATTACGGTTACTCACCCTATCTCTACTCCGAAAATGGAAATATCACGATGCAATCCGGAGATGACATGACGATTCTGGGAGCAAGTATCAATACTTACGGCGGCGGAGTCTCGCTCACTTCCGGAGGCGATTTGTACTTGAATAACTATACAGAAATTGACGCGGGCGCAATCACAATTCAAACCTCCGGACTGATGACCAGTATTCTGAATTCTTATCTCACTGCGAGTTCTGGGAACATCTCGATTTACAATATGAATGCAAACGGGGAGATTTACGCAAACAGTTCCTCTCTTGATGCTTCAGGAGCCTTGATTCTGTCATCTCAATCATTGATCGACCTGAATAACGTCTCTCTGGCTTCAGGAACTGGAAATATCATTATGCAAGCCTACACCATCAACCTCGCCAATATTGACTTTCCGGGTGGTTCATCTGTTTACCTCACCTCAGGATCGGATAACCCGGGCGGTTATCCGAATTTCGGTTCATCGACTCCCGGACGCGTCAACTTTATCGAAAATGTCAGCAAAGGAGGAACGGCTAATATTATGAGTGATGAATATACTTTCGATTTATATAGATATACAGATGGCGGAGACATCATTCTCAATGACAGCATCCCAAACTAAATTATTCATTTCAGATTTTTATGCTTGGGAAATCTGAAGCTGATTGTTAAAAATATAAACTTATGAAACCAATTCATCTCATATTCGCGATAGCGATGGGGCTTTTTGTCAGTCAAAATGTCTTTGCCTCCGCTTTCAAAACCGCGACGGTGACAGAGGTGATCAATGATGTCAAAGTCCTCAAGGGTGCGGGCAAACCCGCCCCGGCAAAGATCAAAGAAACTATCACCTCGCAGGACATCATTCGCACCGGACGTGATTCTCGTACGGAGCTGCGTTTCCAGGACAATACCCTCGCCCGCGTAGGTGCAAACTCGGTTTTTTCATTCGCCCCGGACAAACGCGAGATCAATTTGCAACAGGGCAGTGTGCTTTTCAATTCAGACAAGGGTCGGGGCGGCGGACAAATTAAAACCGCCGCCGCTACAGCTGCCGTGACAGGAACAACTATCATTGTCGTCGCCACCGCCAATGGAGGATTCAAGCTCCTGATTCTCGAAGGCAAAAGCCGGGTTCAACTCCCCGGAGGCGCTTTTGTGGACATGCAGGCCGGGCAAATGACATTCATCAATCCCGGACAAAATACGCGGCCAGAGGTTTTGACTTTCGACCTTCAGGCTCTCATTAGCGGGTCGAAGCTTGTGGAAGGATTCTCCGATCCTCTGGACTCGATGGAGAAAGTACAATCCGCCATTAATAAACAAAATATATTGATTGCCGACGGGAAACTCGACGAAACCGGGCAGTTGATTGCTTTCGTCAATGAGCAAGGTGAAGTCCAGATCATTGACATGAATTCCCTCACCCAAATCCTCGACATTGATTTGATCACGGAACTCGCCCAGCAAGGTGTGAGTAATCTCCCTCAATTGGATTTCACCGCCTTAACGGCAGCTTTTGGAACGGATTACTTGCAAAGCACATCTTTGATCAATGCAAGCCGGACGTTTACCGACGTGGCACTCCTCAAAGCCAGCCCGTTTAATTCCGATGGATTTTATGACCATGCCCCGAATACCGCAACCTATCTCCCCGCCAATAATATTGATTTTACAACAAGCTTTATTGATTTTGCCCCCTATCAGGCATCCGGCACATTTTTCTTTGCTGCAGAGGGAAATATCACATTTGCCTCAACCACCATAACTTTATCAGGCCCGATCAACGAAGTCGCCTTCATCTCTCGTGGAGATATCATCTTTCCGAGTAACTCAACCATTAACAATGGCACTTTCACAAACGTGGTTAATAATCTTAGTTTCAAAGCAGGAGGTTCTCTGGATTTGGGTAGCGGAACAACTCTGAATTTTGGCACAGCAAATGTTTCAGTTAAATCAGGAGGAAATTTTGTATCAGGATCAAATTACATATACAGTGCCAGTCTCGATATTACCATTGATGGAAATATGACTTTGAATGGAGGAATTTATTCTGCAAACTCTGGAAACCTCCATTTGGGAGCACTCGGAAATTTGTTGGTTTCCGGCTCATTTCTCTCAGCGACAGCTGGCAATATCTCTATCGATTCCAACGGAGCACTCATTGATATCTACAATTTTGCAACACTATCCGCCAATCAACTGAATATTTTAAATACTTCACCCTCAGGTACAATCAGCTTGAATAATGTGAATCTTTCAGGTCCGATGACATCAATCTCCATGCAGGCCAATACCATCAATCTTGCCAATATTGATTTTCCAGGAGGGTCAACTGTCAATCTAAAATCCGCCATGGGAATACTTGCTCCAAACCCAAATACCGGAGCTGCTCCAATCAATGGCTATGTTAACTTTATCAATTCCGTTACCTATGGTGGACTTAATGCAACAAACGCGGTCGGTTCCCAAATTATCATTTCAACCATCCCCTAACCATTCATTAACAATGCTTAAAAAATCATTCATCCTGACTTTCACTCTCATGCTGGCGACTGTATCGCTTTTTGCGCAAGGAGCGCGGGTTGAGACATTCCAAGACCTGAATATCCGGGATCAGCTCGGACAATCGTCGGAACTCAAAAGAGAGGCGACTTTCGGCAAGGTCACCCCTCTGTATTCGGAGGAAACCGCTGATGTCGGCCCGCAATACATTCTCAAACCCAAGTTCGAGCGTCTTTGGTTCGAGGCCTCTGTGGATACTCAGTTCTACTACACGGACAATGTTTTTCTCACAGAGCAACCGATTGATCCCACGGATACATCCATCACGGTGGTGACCGCGCAATTCGCGGTGTCCCCCACCCCCGGCTGGAAAGTCGGCGAAGGCACGCTCACCCCCCGTGTGGGATTCCGTAACCAGTCTTATTTTTATTCCCTTGCCGATTCCAGCACCGAAAAGCGCCTCAATGACCTTGATTTCACCGGTCAAACCATTTTCACGGACTTGAACTACCAATTTGCCAAATCCTGGCAGGCTCGTGCGGGATTTGATGTCACCCGGCTTTTCTCACACACAGGCAACGAACTGGAGTTCTACAAGGAGCTCCTTCCTCGCTGGGGTTTGGACAAGATTTTCGAGGTGACTCCGGTCAGTGCTTTTGTCCTTTCCTATGACGGAAACTATCACATCACTGAGACCCAGACGCAATTTGCTTTCATTAATAGCATTTTAGCCTCAGATCGCAGTGACCGCACCGATCAATCTGCCACAATTTCATTTATCCAGCAAATCGTGCCCAATTTCATCGCCCGACCTTATTACCGCTTTCAATACACACAGTATGCAAAAGAAGACCCCATCAGCCGCGTGGATCGCTCCGACAAACTCAACACTGTCGGCATCATCCTGAGTTATTCATTCAATAAATGGTCATCCGTGCGCCTTTTCTGCTCATACGACATGAAAGACTCAAATGACCCGCTCATTTCCGACTATAATAAATTCGACGGCGGCATCGGGGCGACTCTCAATATCAAATTTTAAGGGTGACTCTCCCCGTTGATTTTTTTGTTGAGTCCCTCCAATCAAAACACCGGAGACGGGGCTCTGACTTGATAAATTCAGCGCAGAACCACAACCTCGACAGGGACAACCCCGTCACGAGTCATGTCAATTTTGATAGCAGCCGCTTGTGACAAGTCAATGATACGACCTTTGACAAAAGGACCACGATCATTGATTCTGACTTGAACCGTTTTCCCGTTTTTCAAATTTTTGACGCGTACAATTGTTCCAAAGGGCAATGTCTTGTGAGCCGCCGTCATCTGATTCATATCATAGACCTCACCACTCGCGGTTTTGCGTCCATGAAATTTTCCTCCATACCATGAAGCTTGTCCTTTTTGTATTCCTTGCGCCTTGCCGCCTTTCCCGGACTTGAGTGATGAGCATCCGGCAAGGCTCAACAAACCCATCATGGCAAATAAAATGCTCAAAAATAAATATCGATTCATCATTCCCGAAAATTAACAAATAATTCAAAACGGACAATTTCTTTTTTGCATACACCCGGTTTCCAGAGCAGAGTAGTCGTGTCATGCCAGACACCGGAAACAAATTGTTTATCGGGACTTCCGGCTGGAGTTATCCGGAATGGAAAGGTTCCTTCTACCCGGCTCATCTCAAGCCACAGGAATATTTACCATATTATACTCAATACTTCTCCTCTGTGGAAATCGACGCGACATTTCACAATGTCCCTTCACTCAAACTCTCCCAATCCTGGAATGAAAGAACACCCGCACATTTCCGCTTTTGCCCTAAAATGCCTCGCTTTATCTCCCATGAGGCACATTTGCAAGATTGCCAGTCAGAAGTCACCCTCTTTCTGCAATCGCTGGGACCGATACATGCCAAACTCGGACGCATCCTGCTCCAACTGCCCGCGTCATTCCATCCGCGGCAAGAGTTAATCCTAAAAAGGTTCATCCTGGTGTGGCCGGATGAGTTTCCACTCTCTGTGGACTTTCGCCATCCCGGCTGGTACAAATCGAGAATCGCCCATTTCCTCAAAGAAAAAAACATTCCTTGGACATGGACGGACGGGACAAGACCCGGGGATAAAATTTTGAGTGCTTTGGAACTCCATCCCCGGACATCAACCGACCTCTATATCCAACTCACCGGGGATTTGCTGGAAAAATATCCCCGAATGCGGGAATATCAAAAACTCTATGGACGCATCGTATGGGATCGCTCTCGGATGCTCGAACAATGGGCGACAACCCTTCTGGATCACACAGCCGGCGGAGGACGCACATTTTGTTTTCTGAATAACCATTACGAGGGTCTCGCACCGTTATCCGCCCTCCGGCTGACGAGGTTTGCAGGTCAGAAAACAAAGCCCTGGCCGGATCACTCATCAGAAGCATCCAATCAACTCCGATTACCCGGCACGGAACCCGGCTCAAGCGGGTCAAAATAATTCTTTTTGTTGTTGGGTCGGGAGGACACCCAGCTTCTCATACGCCTTGAGATTGGCGACGCGTCCGCCGGGAGTCCTTTTGAGAAAACCTTTCATGATCAAATAGGGCTCATAAACTTCTTCAATCGTCCCGGCATCCTCGGAAACGGATACCGCGAGGGAGTTTAACCCCACTGGACCACCGGAAAACTTCAATATAACTGCTTCGAGAATTTTTTTATCCATCTCGTCCAGTCCGTCTTCGTCAATCTCCATCATTTTAAGGGCATCAATGGCCGTTTGCCCCGTGATTTTCCCGTCGACTCTGACCAAGGCATAATCGCGCGTCCACCGGAGCAAATTATTCGCCACACGGGGGGTGCCGCGGGAACGGATTGCAATCTCCTGGGCACCCGCCTCATCGATCGGGACATTTAATAATCCCGCTGCGCGCCGGATGATTTTTGTGAGCTCTTTTTGCTCGTAATAATCCAACCGGCAATTTAACCCAAACCGGCTCCGCAGAGGAGCACTGAGCAAACCACTCCGCGTTGTCGCGCCAATCAATGTAAATGGCGGAAGCGGCAGATTCACACTGCGGGCATTTGCTCCTTGGTCGATGACAATATCGAGTTTGAAATCTTCCATTGCGGGATACAAATATTCCTCAATCGTCTTCTGAGTGCGATGGATCTCATCAATGAAAAGGATGTCCCGCTCGCCCAGTTTGGTCAGTAGTCCAGCCAGATCACCCGCTTTTTCAATCACCGGTCCGGATGTCACCGTGATATTGACATTCATCGCATGAGCGAGAATATGAGCCAGCGTTGTTTTTCCCAACCCCGGCGGACCATTGAGCAGGATATGGTCGAGTGCCTGCCCTCTTTGTTTCGCAGCTTCGACAGAAACCAGTAATCTTTCCTTGACCTTTTCTTGCCCGGTAAAATCTTCAAACTCCCCCGGACGCAAAGCTGCATCCAGATTCCTGTCCGGTACTTCTTGAGGGCGGTGGATAAAATCGTCTGGCATGATTATTCTTTTAAAGATTTTTTTTGTTTTTTTCTTTTCTTATTTTTATCTTTTTCAGAGGGTCTCTCGTAATTATAATACAAAAGATTGACGCCGTTCCCTGTCGACCAAAACACACGGCCTTCATTAAATGTCTTCCAGGACCGGTATCCTTTCAAATCCCCTTTTGAGAGTATCCAATAAGGACGGTCATCAACCGGTGTAATGCCGTGAATAAGAGTCTCGGAATTCTTTTGTCCCAGGCTGAATGGCTTTTGTGCGGCATAGGCATACCAGCCATTAATCGTATATCCGGCATCGATGACCTTGGGGGGACGTCCATCACTGACCAGATAAGTGTAGGCTTTCTCCAGGTTTTTTTGATGTGTGATATGATCCAGGGTGCCCGTTACTGAGATCACCGTCCAAAGAGCCAGCGGGATTGAACCTGCAATAATCCTGCGTGGCTTCAAAGCCTTTGTCGCCAATCCCATGAAAATAATGAATGGCACCAATAAAATATAATACTGATCCGTGAACCGCCAAAAGGTCAACATCAGGATAAAAAGGAATACCCCTTCCCAATAAAAAATCAGGTGCACATCCGAAATCAATTTGCGGTAGTCATTAACCGTTTCCAAAAAAACAAAGACAAGAACCGACCCTGAAAAAAGTCCGATCGCCAGCGCGATCCAGTCAACCCAGTAAGGGATCACCCTTTCTTCAAAGCTGCCGGCAATATAAGTCCGGCTTTGCCCCAGTTCCCACAGGTTAAAAACATGGAATTGCCCGAAAGCATCGGGTAATGCTCCTTGCTGGTAGAGGGCGACAATACAAAGTGTGCCCAATGCCAGACCGCAATACACATATCCTCTGAATTTCTTGAAATCGAAAATCGCAACCGACAACGGGAGTAACAGAACCGAGACATTCAAGATTGCCGACAGGGTCTTGTAAAAAATGTCGGAAAAGTATCCTTGATAGTAGTCCGTCAATAATGTCGGTCCTGTATAATTTGAGATAATCTGATCCAAAAAGAGGGTGGAAAAGTGATACAAGGCTCCTCCAATCAATCCGAAGCTCAATACCGGTAACAGATCCGTAAAATCGAAATAAAGCCTTTTGCGGTGGGTGACCCGGTACACCAGCAAGGACAAGATTCCCACAACCGCATAGACCTTGATAAAAAACGCCAGCAGGTTGAATAACACACCCCACCAGACTAATGACTCCTTCTGCCGTTTCTGCCCCGCGATATAAAAATAACTGCTGATCATCATCAGCGACCAAAAGGGAACCTCATCCATGAATGAGTGGGCCAAGAGAAAAAATGGAGGGAGAAATGCCATTAATGCCACTGCGAACCACGCCGCATTCCTGCGTATATTCAGCTCCCTCAAAAGCCCGTAAAATGCCCATAACCCGAAAAGCGCCATGACCATCGTGGACACATGGAGCGCACCCAGGCTAAAGCCAAAGGGCAGACAAAACAAAAAACCCCAGAAAATCAGCGTAAAAAAAAAGTGCGTTGTCCACTCGATGAATTGCAGCGTGCCCCCCTCGTAGAGGGCGCGCACACTCGCCGCCGACGTCCAATCATCCATGACGAGATAATTTTGCCAGGGCTGTGTCACCAAACAAACCGCTCCCATAAAGGCAATCAGGACGAGCAATGGTCGTCCGTAAAGTAACATGATTGTCTTTGTGCGTTTGATCATGGTCGATTGTAATACCAAAAAACCGCCCGGCACCAAGCCATTAAATCAGACATCTTTCTCCCTCAAAAGCACTGATAATTTTTGATTCACGCCATAAACAAGCGGTTGCCCGTGTGCAAAAAGCATCACGGAAATTTTCCACCCGCGCAATTTGCCCAGGCTCTCCCGGGAAAGGGCGGGATCATCACTGTACTTGTCGGGCAAAAATGAAAACTCATAACCGGGAAAGTTGATCAATGCGTCCCCGATGACACAGACACCCCCGGCAATGGACGCATAAAATGCGCTTTCCCCGGGTTTGGTACCGGGAAGATGAATCACTTCCAGAAAATCAAAAAGCGATTCACCCCCCTGAAAAGGAATATCCACTTTGACCTCCCCCGCCAACTCCGCCACAGTCAAATGATGTGCGTGCACCGGAATGGAAAATTTTTGCTGATAATACGCTGCCGCCCGCCCGTGAGTCTCACTCGTGAGGAATACCCCCGCTGGTCGCGCAATTTGCTCCAGTTCCCTCATCGCCTGTTGGCTTAATCGAACCGGGTCAAAAAAATAAAGTCTGCCCTCATGAATCAATGCCGAACTGGATAAATCGGCTTTCATATCGGACGCATACACACTCCAGTAAAAAACGTCCGGGGCAATTTGCTGGAACTCATCGGCGCGGAGCATGGTTATTTCTCAAAGGGGTATATCCCTAAAATCTTTTTGGCACGCTGCGCTTTCTCCAGAGCTTCACCGGCGGAATCTCCAAAACAAACAAAATGCCCCATCTTCCGTCCCGGTCTCGGTTCGGATTTCCCATAGAGATGCAGCTTGAGTGATTCATCCTCCAGCAGGGAGGCAAAGTCCGGCACACCGTTTTTCCAAATGTCCCCAAGGATATTGACCATGACACAGGGACGGAGTAAATGGCATGATCCCAGCGGGAGACCGCAAACGGCGCGGAGTTGCTGCTCAAACTGGCTCGTCACACACGCATCAAAGCTGAAATGCCCCGAGTTGTGCGGACGGGGAGCCAGCTCATTGACAAGCACGTCCCCTTGACTGGTGACAAAAAGCTCAACAGCCAAGACACCGGTGAGCCCGATTTTCTCAGCGATACCGAGAGCAATTTGCCTGGCTTGTGCCCCGGTCTCCTCTGAGACCCGGGCGGGAACAACCGTTGTATCCAGGATATGATTGTGATGCTGGTTTTCAGCGAGCGGGAAAAGAGCAATTTGCCCGGCTGTATTGCGCGCCACAATCACAGAGATTTCCCGGTCAAAATCCACCCTCTTTTCCAATATGCCTTTTGCACCTTTGAGCTGGCTCCAAGCCACAGGGACATCCGCCTCGCTCTTGATCCGGGTCTGGCCTTTGCCATCGTAACCAAATGCCGCCGTCTTGAGTATCGCGTCAAAGCCAAACTCCCGCGCAAATTGCTCAAGCTGTTCGAACGAATCAATCGCGCGGTAGGGCGTCACGGGAAAACCATTGCTCGAAAGGAAATCTTTTTCCCGGAGCCGGTGTTGCGTCGTGTGCAAGACATGGCTCGACGGGCGGACAGGCACCCGTTTTTCGATTTCCATCAGAGTGGCACTATCCACATTCTCAAACTCGAATGTCACCACCTCCACCTCTCGCGCAAATTGCTCGACTGCGCGGAGCTCATCATACGGGGCGACCACCTCGACATCAGCCGTTTGCCCCGTGGGACTGTCCTGCTCCGGAGTCAAGACATGGACACGATATCCCATGCGCCTCGCGGCGATGGTGAACATCCTCCCTAATTGCCCCCCTCCAAACACACCCAGGACGGCTCCGGGTAAAATCGGCTGATTTGTCATGCGCGTGAATGATGCCCCTCTTCCCCGTATTTTCAAATCAAAAAAAACCGCCCTACTCCGGGGAAACCTTGAGAATATCGCGCAATTCGCGGATCGGGAAAAGCCGCCCCGGGCAAGCTGTCCGACCCGGATTGATTTCCTTGTGCATCCATAGAATAGGAAATGGTCTTCCGCACCGTGCGTTCAAATACCTGAGCAACTCGACAACAGCAATGAATTGCGCGCGGCTGGGACGTTTATTTTCGAAATTCCCGACAAAACAAATACCAATGGATACATCATTGAGCTCATCACCACGCACATGTCCGCCGTGGATCTGCCCTTTCCAGCGGGGTCCGATCTCGATTTGACCATCACCGGAATCCACCCCGTTGCCGATGACAAAATGGTAAGCCAGTCCATTCTCCCATTTTTTGACATGGCGGTGATAATAATCAAAATAGCGGGCATTACCCTCTGTTGTGGCACTATGATGGATCACCACATTTTTCCAACGCCGTCTTTGAACGCCGATTGAGTCGAGTTCTTTGAGTATGGGAGCCAGATACAGGGTCGCCGATTGTTTTTGAGAGGGTTGCGCCGCCGGACGAATTGAAGGAGTGGGAGAAGGTTGTGGAGCGGGTGTCGCACCTGCAACAGAACCCGAAACCCTGAGTGTTTGTCCGATTTGCAAACGTGCCGGGACGACCTCCGGATTCAATGCCGATAATTCATTCACGCTCATGTTGAATTTTCGCGAGATGCTCGAAAAAGTGTCTCCCTTTTGAATCTTGTATGTCGCTGGTCGCGGAGATGCCGGGGGGACTGATTGTACCGCCGGGGCAGGCGTATTGACAGGAGCCGGGGGAGACTCTAGCCGCGCCACTTCCGGGGGTTCATGGATGATCGGCTCGGGCTCGACCGGTTCTTCGATTTTCGAGCCCTGTTTTGGCACACGGATTTTTTGTCCAATCCGGATGGTACTCCCACCCAAATCAGGATTGGCTTCGGTCAAATCAGGAATCCGCAATCCGTACTTGCGAGAAATGGAGTAGAGGGTCTCGCCCTTTTGCACCTCATGAATCACGACATCGGAAGATCCCGCTTGCGCGTGTACAAAGGCATGCGGACATATCCAGGCAAGGCACAAAACAAATATGATTCTTCCTCTCGGAAACACGGATAAAGAGTATCTCCGCCCTCCCCGAGTTGCAAGAAAAGTGCAAAACTTTGTCAAAACGGGGATCAAGTGATTCAAAACAGGTATTGCTCCTCGGGAGCATCCGATTTCTGAAAATCCGTCAAAGTGATTTCCGGCACCAGTCGCCCGTTATAATTCACATAATTGAGAATACCTGTGAGTCTGCCCCAAGACATTTCTTTTGCGTCAACGGGAACCGGCGATTTCACAAGAATACCAATTGGTCGGGCATCCGCGGCACAACACAACATGTAGAGTCTCACCGCATAAAAAGATTTTTCATTTTTCTGATCGTCTCCCTCGGTATTTTCGGGATAAACAATTTGCGCGGTCAAACTCACCACTTTCCGTTCCAGCGCGTCCCGCGCCACAGTATCGTCTGCCAACATCAGGATTTCCACGACATCCGTTTCATACACCGAGCCCTCCTGCAAAACCGATTGAATCTCTTCGGGGGTCATCTGTGGCAACCCCTGTTGCATCACCGTCTTGGGGGGACTCATTTCCACACCGCGGTTGCGGACGAATTGGGCACTGAAGGAAGTCGGATCAACCAAAAAGGCAATGCACACCGGGATGATCAGCGCAAAAAAACCGATGACTTTGCCTCCGGTTAATTCCGGTGTATCCCGGCATTCCTCCCCGCAATTTAATGCAGCCGTGCCGAACCGTGCTATCTCCACAAAACGAAAGATGACAATCACGACGAGAAAAATCCCCGCTAATAGTATCCACCGGTGCAAAAATGGATTCGTCAAGGAATTGATGGCGGGATCAAAATAAAACCAAACCAATAAACCCGCCCAAGCCGTCAAAGACAACAATGGCAGCACCCCGGATAACACCCGGGAAAATGGAATTTTCTCATTTACCGGATCCATCCCACCCCTCCCAGCAAGAGCGCACCCAAAAGTGTGAGCACATAAATGACAAAGACAAATCGCAAGATCATCATGGGGCGAAAAGCGGAGAGATAGAGGAAGAGAAGTTTCAGGTCGAACATCGGACCAAAAACAAGCATCCCCAGTTTAGACGCAGCCGGAAAAGTATTCAAGATCGCTGCGACAAAAGCATCCGAGGAGCTGCAAAGGCACAGGATAATCGACAGTCCGATCATGACATTGATCGCCATAAAAGGGTCGCCCGTGAAAATGGAAAATGCCGCTTGGGGAACCGATGTGTTAAAAAGTGCCGCCACGGCAGCTCCCATCACCAGAAAGACTGCCACATCGACAAAATCGACTGCCGCACAATGCAAAGCATGACGGATTTTAGCGTAAAGACTCAATCCTTCCAGATTCGCTTCAGTCCGGGAAAATCCGCCCTTGAAAAGCCCCGCCCGAGCAGGATTGAGGAGTGAGCGGTTGAGGATCTTCTCCACGGGTGTCTTTAATAGCGAAAGACCGATGACCACAGCGATCACGTAACCCAAACCGATCCGTCCCAATGTCATGGAAAGTGGATTTTGATAGGTGAATGCCGTGTAAGTGCTCAAAATGACAATCGGATTGACGATCGGGCTGGCGAACATGTAGGTCACGGCGCAGGGAACAGGCAATCCCTTGTGAATCAAACGGCGCAATACCGCAACCACCCCGCACTCGCACATCGGCAGGATTAACCCTAAAAAACCAGAGACAATCACCGCCACAACAGGGTTTT
>CAYTAI010000056.1:13178-15507 GCA_964435715.1 uncultured Verrucomicrobiota bacterium
TTAATGATCCGCGACGGGACAAAGGACTCGACAAATCCCGCAAACAAAGTGCCAAAAAGCAAAAAAGGCATTCCCGTAAAAAGAATGCTCAAGAATGCTTTGGCAAAATCATTAAAATTAAAATCCATCAATCCGGTTCTCCCATGAAAAAACTCTCTTCAAAACCAAAAGTTTCGTCTCATTCAAGAAGAAAACAAATGTTCCTCCCCCCCCCGCGCTCAACGCCAGAGAAAGGAACGCTTTTCGGCGAGCACTTGACCATCTGATACGAGTGAAGCCTTCCAAGCGGTCAATTGTCCGAGAGCCTGAAAATCCTCGCCTGTGATTTCAATTTCTGTCCAACGGGAACCACGCCGGAACTCTGTGAAATCAACTGATAGTGTTTTCTGGGTCGGAATGTCCCCCATCAAACCCCTCACCTCAAGAACAAGAGTCAGATTGGGCAACACCATACCCTCCCCACCCCAATGGATATTGTAGCGCACACCGTATTGATTGTATCGGCTTTGGGAAAGTTGATTTTGATAAATGGCTCTCTGGTGAGGATCCACCGGTCCCGGTGAAATGTTCAAATCCAAATAAACCCTTTTGACATCGCTAATCTTGTATTTCCCCTCAATGACTTTCCCTTTCCCCTCGTCATGGACTTCTTTGCGCGGTTTTCCAATTAATTGATATTCCGGATTGTAGGCTTCTGGAGTGGGTTTGACATTTTCTGTGACACGATCCGTTTCGACTCCCAGGCTCTCTCCATAAGCTTGTGGTGTGGCCCGAAGAGCTTCTTGGCTCAAGCCCGGGTTGATCATTGCAAACAGGATTGAAAAGATAAAAATCAGCTGACGCATGTTGCTTTCATGTAAAAAGTTACAGACTAGGAATGCAAGATTTTTCGCCAGGCCTTTTCCCCGCGTATTTTTTTTGCGTTTAAATCGACTCAACTCTTGCAGACATCCTGTTTCTTGTCTAACCTGCAACACTCAATTTTAAATTCAATTATATCATTATGTCCGGTTTTTTCCATCGCAATCAAAGAATCATCCTCATCTGCGTCACCATTATTATCATCGTGGCGTTTGTTTTCCTCTTTAACTTCCCCGCCTTTGAATACATCGGGAGAAATCAACTCGCCAAAATCGATGGTAAAACCGTCACCCAGGATCAAATCGCAACCGTCGCCCAGGAAGTCCGCTTCGACTGGGAAGTCCGCAATGAGCAACGCCTGCCTGTCGCTCTCGAGTCCCGCATCATTGATGAAGCATGGCAAATCATCATGATCGAGGCTCAAGCGGAAAAACTCGGTGTCAAAGTCACTGAAGACGAGGTCGCCCAGGTCATTGTCCGCATGCCGGACTTTCAAACCGATGGTAAATTCGACGAAAGCAAATATAACCAGTTTTGCTCCTACACACTCGTCGCCAAAAGACTGAACCGCAACAGTCTCGAGAATATTATCCGCCGCCAGTTGCTGATCAAAAAAATGCAAATGCTCATCGGCTCGACGGCCAAAGCCACTCCCCAAGAAATCCAGCAGGCTTTCACCCGTTTCACAGAGCGTCCCGTCATCCAGTACATTGTCCTTGAAAAAGAAAACTATAAAAAATCCCTCAAGCCTTACACGGAAAACGAGCTCAAAGCCGCCTTTGCTGAATATTCCTCCGTCCTGACACGGGGTGAACAAAGAAATGTCGAGTATGTCAAATTCTCCCCCTCGACGAATGCTCCTGTCATCACCGGTGCAGAAATCGATAAAATCCTGGAGCGTGCCCAGGGTCGCCTTCTCGATGACAAAGGCAAACCAATGACTGAAAAGGCTGCCCGTGATTTCATCCGCAAAGAGCTCACCCGCCAGAAGCAGGTCGAAGACGCACTCAACCAAGCCAATGAGTTTGCCGCCCGTTTTGTGCCCGATGAAAATGGCAGCCTCCCGGACTTCAAAACAATCGCCAAGGAAAAGAGTCTGCCCATTGTCGAGTCGGGGTATTTCTTCCGCCGCGGTGAGATTAAAGGCATCAATAATGAACTTTTTAACCGTATCGCCTTTGCATTGAACCAGGAGCTCACTGTCAGCGACCCTCTCCCTGTCGACGAGAATACTTTTGTCGTCATGCATCTCCTTGATGTAAAGCCGGAGCAACCTATGGATTTTGACGAGGCAAAAGACCAACTCAATAAAATCCTGCTCGATCAAGCCTTGAACAAATTGCTCGCGGAAACAGCCGTCGATATCCAGGGACAATTTCTCGGGAATATCGCCGCTGGGAAATCTTTTGAGGAAATCGCCTCCGCCCAAAAGCTCAGGGTCTTTTCACCAAAACCCCTGGCTCTGTCC
>CAYTAI010000057.1:0-9200 GCA_964435715.1 uncultured Verrucomicrobiota bacterium
GTCCGTGCGTGAGGGGGCGGGCAAAAAACTGCTTTTCCTGCTCAACCACACCGAGGAAATCCAGACGGTGCCTGTCCCGGCGGGATTGACCGAACTCATCTCCGGCAAAACAACCGGGGAGACGATGGAACTGGGCCGTTACGGTGTGGCCGTGGTCAAACTGAATTAAAAAATGACAAAGCAACAGAAAGATGACAATGAACCATTCCTTTAAAATTGTTGCACCCGTGAATCAGCCACGACCCACCCCGCAACAACTTGCGTGGCAGGATCTGGAGGTTGGTCTTTTTATTCATTTTGGACCGGCCACTTGGCAGGCGGCGGATTATGACGACCTGTCCACGCCGTTGTCGCAGATAAACCCTGAGTTGCTCGACACCGATGAGTGGGCCCGGACGGCGGTGGCGGCGGGTGCGCGCTATATTTTGATGGTGGCCAAGCACAGCGGCGGTTTTTGTTGGTGGCCGACGGAAACGACAGATTACTCCGTGGCCCATACACCCTGGCGCGACGGGGCGGGCGATCTGATGGCGGAAGTGCGGCGCAGTTGTGATGCGCACGGCCTGCGCCTCGGCATCTATGTCAGTCCGGAAGACAAACGGCACGGTGCGGCGGTGGGCGGAAAGTGTGCCACGCCGGAGGCACAAGCGGCCTATGACGGGATTTATCGCCGCCAGTTGACCGAGGTTTTGCGCGGCTATGGCCCGGTTGTCGAGGTCTGGTTTGACGGCAGTCTCCTCACCCCGGTGGGGGACATTCTGGAGCAATACGCGGCGGAAGCGGTCATCCTGCAGGGGCCGCACGCCACCATGCGTTGGAATGGCAATGAGACGGGAGTGACCCCGTATCCGAGCTGGACCACAGTCTGGCGGCGCGACCGAGACACCGGTCTGTCCACAGCCCGGCACAGCCATCCGGACGGCGATTGCTGGATGCCCATGGAGAGCGATTTTCCGATACGGAAAAATTGGTTCTGGCATCCGGATGTGGAAGACACCGTCATGAGTGTGGATGCGCTTGTCCAGCGTTACTACACCTCGGTGGGGCATGGCACACAAATGGTTTTTAATTTGACGCCCGACACGACAGGACGCTTTTCCGAACCGGATGTGAGTCGCGTTGTGCAAATGGGCGGGGAGCTGCGCCGCCGTTTCAGCCGCCCGGTGGCGGAAACCAGCGGCACGGGGCCTGTGCTGGAGCTCCATCTGCCGGAACCGGGTGTGATTGATCATGTCATCCTCATGGAGGATATCGCCCACGGCGAATGCGTCCGCGAATTCGTCGTCGAGGGGCAGGCCGACGGCCAGTGGAAAGAACTCTGCCGCGGCAGCATGATCGGTCATAAACAGATCCGGTCTTTTGCGGCGGCGAGAGTGTCCGCAGTGCGCGTGTGTGTGCTGGTGGCGACAGACACGCCCCGGTTGCGCCAATTTGCGGTGTATGCGACCGGTGTCCCCACGCCCGTGGCGCTGCCGGAGCCCGAGTATTGGGAGGCGGCCCGGGTGACCTGGCTGACGGCGTATCATGTGAAAACCGACTGGACGACTCTGGATGTTCCCATTGACGTCTGTTGCTGCCCGGTCGCCGGACAGTATCGATTGTGGGCGGAATTGGACCCGGCTTATCGGCCACTGGACATTCAGTCGGTGACGCTCTTGCAGGACGGACACGAGTACCCGAACCTCGTCGAACCGTTGGCGGAGCCGGGGCAGTATGCCATCAATATCACCGGCATCAGCGCGCGGTTATCCCTGCGGCTGGTCATGCGCGCCCATCATGAGGATTTCGGCGTCGGCAAACTCATGTTGGATATCATGAACGCGCCCTGACCCTTCCCCAGAACATAACAGATCGACATTCAAATTTATGAGTGATTACGAAATAAAACCATTAGGCAAAGCAAATATCTGTCACAAAAGACCCTGGAACACCCCTCGATTCCTCTTTGGTGCCTGTTATTACCCAGAGCACTGGGATGAACATACCCGGGAATTGGACGCGCAGAGAATGGCAGAGGCAGGAATCAATGTGGTGAGGATGGCTGAATTTGCCTGGCACTTGATGGAGCCCGTGGAGGGCAAATTTGATTTTTCATTTTTTGACGCGCAGATTGCCCGACTGGGGAAGCATGGCATATCGACAATTCTTTGCACTCCGACGGCGACACCCCCCCGATGGCTCACATTCAAGCACCCGGAAATCCTCAGGGAAAATGAGGCCGGGCAGAGAATGCAGCATGGCTCCAGACAGCACGCATGTTACTCCAATGAATGTTTTCGGAAGTATTCCCGCCTCATCACCTCCGCCATGATGGAGCATTTCAAGGACAATCCCCACGTCATCGGCTGGCAGACCGACAACGAGTTTCACAATGCTTTTATGGAATGTCATTGCCCCTCCTGCCAGGGGCATTTCCGCGAGTTTCTCCGACAGCGTTACAGTCATGACATAGGGAGTCTCAATCAGGCTTGGGGAACAGATTTTTGGTGCCAGAAATATGCCTCTTTCGATGAGCTTGCGACACCGCGCAATCACCGCCCCCAAATCCTCAATCCATCCCAGAAAATTGATTATTATCGCTACCTGTCCCATATTGTGACGGTCTTTCAGCACGAGCAAGTCGGGATTTTGCGCAAAGGCAATCCTGATTGGTTTGTTTTCCACAATGGGGGTTTTCCCCACATTGACTACCGGGGTGGATTCACCCGGGATTTGGACGTTCTCGGATTTGACTCCTATCCATTTTTCGAGAATGACCCCGACAGACGGCCAATCTATCAACAAGGGTTTCTGACGGACCTCATCCGGTCCATGTCGGGAAATTTTCTTGTCGCCGAGCACCAGTCCGGGCCGGGCGGCGCCGGCGACTGGATGACCGAGACCCCGGTGCCGGGTGAAATCAGGGCCATGACTTACAGATCAATCGCCCACGGGGCGGACGGCATCCTTTATTTTCGTTGGAGAACGTGTCGGTTCGGTGCGGAACAATATTGGTGTGGCATACTGGACCACGACAATATTCCACGCCGCCGCTATGTCGAAATCGCTCAAACGGGCATGGAGATGGAAAAACTCTCCGATTCCATCCTGGGGAGCCACGTCCATGTCGATGTGGCAATCGCGGGTTATGACTCTATTGCCTGCGACATGCATGACGTTGCGACTTTGGGGTTTCCCCACATGATTCCAATCTCCCAGGGGATTTATCAATTTTTTCACAAACGCCACCACGCAATCGGCTTCATTCATCCCGAGGATGATCTCAGCGGGGTGAAACTCTACTTCCTGCCGCATTGGAGTTATTTTCGGCCGGAATGGGTTCCCGCATTGGAACAATTTGTCAGGAAGGGGGGCATGCTCGTCATCGGGGCCCGAACGGCGACAAAAGACGATTCAAACCATGTTGTGGCAGAGACTCCGCCGGGGCTGCTGGCCGGATTGGCGGGGGCGCATGTGGAGGAGTATGGAAAGCTTAATGAGCCACGCAAACGCAACCCCCGTTTGCAATTTTCCGATGGGGTCATGATGATGTCGTCCATTTGGCATGAGAGCCTGAGTTTGCATGGGGCGGAGCCTTTGGCGGTCTGGACGGATGGCCATTTGGCGGGATCCCCCGCCATTTCGATGCATCATGTGGGCGCGGGGCGGGTGATTTATGTGGGAACCCTGCTGTCTGAGGAGCTGTGCGAGTCACTCTGTCCCCGCCTTGTCGCCTTGTCCGGACTGAGCCCTCTCTGGCCCGGCCTTCCCTCCGGAATGGATGTGTGTTGTCGGGAGAAAGATGGTTCCAAATTCCTTTTTATGATCAATCACTCCTCGAATCAGTTGACAGTGAAGCGCACACCGCCGGGGATGGATCTCATCAGCGGGAAAAATGGCGGTTCAGAGCGGACATTTGAACCACAGGAAGTCGCGCTCTACCATTATGGCCGGGAGGAGTGAAAATCCAAGAATCCAGAACCTTGCACCAAGTCGCAGTGTCGGGATGCGCGTTGAGCCACGAAAAATCAATCCGTTTTTTCAAATCAGATTGCCAGTGTGAAGAATGGCGGGGGGGTGCGGCTCCTGCCAGCCGATTTGATGGGGAATACCCGGATAAAGGTCAAAAAAATTGTCGGAAAGCCTTTTTTTGCCATCCAGATCCACGCACACACCCATCGCAAATTGGGGGGACAGGAAGGTGGCAAAACCCTTCTGCATTGAAACCTTGATTTGTGGACGCGGCCATCTCATCTCTTTCCACAGGGGAAGGATCAGACGGTTGCGGGCGAGTGTTTTACCCTTGAAATCACGGGCAATTGCGTATGCGGCGCTGGCCTTTTTGTTCTTCCATCTTGACGATTGAAAACTGGTGATGCGCGCCGATTGGTTTGGTCCGACCATCGCTTGGGCGATGTGTCGAATCGGATATTCCCCGGAGAAATTGAAAACACCGTACTCCACGGTCATTGGGATTGTCCGCGGGGTGTCGTTGATGGCGTAAAGCGCGATGCTGTTCTTTTCCTCGGCCAAGACCACATGAATCGGGGAGAATGACCTTTTGACGGGATAGTATGAAGGTGTGCGACGCAGTTTGTGGTCGAGGATAGACCAGCTTCGCGTGCATGGCCAGCAATCGTTGAACATCCAGAATATGGCCGCGGCATTCCCAAAGGCGCGGCGGCGGAAATTGCCGATATACTCGGAGAGGGCTTCTCCTTGGATGAGGCCGCCCCAGTAAACATAATCAGCCAATGACATGGTTTCGAGGGGTTTGCCCAGCCAAAAATCCGTGATATTGTCGGTGTAAGAATGGTTTCCCCCCATTGAGGCGATGGAATTGTCATGCGCCTGCCAATCATGGCTTCCGATAAATTTTTGTTTTGCCCCCAAACACGAGAGAACTCCGGGAAGGCTCGAAGGCCCCAAAAAGCCTCCCTCGTTGGGGAATCGGCAATCCATCTTCCGGTAATCACGGAAATCAAGATTTGTAAAACCGACCGACCAAGGATGCTGATCGCCACACTCATCCATGCAGGCATGGAGATGATCCGGGGAATAAGGGGAGCTCGGCTGATAATATCGCGAGGGATCCTCCTGCTTCAGGATTGTCGGGATCACATGGTGGTATAGCGCATGATCAATGTGGGGATTTTTCGCGGCATGACAGGGTTCCCACTGGGCGGCCCACTCGACCTCATTGTTTCCGCACCACACGGCCAAAGAGGGATGGCAGGACAATCGTCGCGATTGCCATCGAACCTCTTGGGTGACATTGTCGAGGAAACTTCTCTCATGGGCCGGGTATTTGGCACATGCAAAAATGAAATCCTGCCAGACCAACAAACCAAGGCGGTCGCATTCATCGTAAAAAGCGTCGGTTTCATAAATGCCGCCCCCCCAGACACGCAACATGTTGAAATTCGCATCAAGCGCCAGGCGCACCAGCCGGCGTGATTTTTCCGGTGTGATCCGGGAGATGATCATGTCGGCGGGAACCACGTTTGATCCTTTGCAGAATATTTTTCTGCCATTGATCTCCATGACAAAGAGCCGCCCTTTTTCGGGCTGGTAATTTTCGGGGGTTCGCCGGGAGTACATGGATTGGAATCCATCGGGGTTGGCCTGCTCGGGGGAGATATCTTGATTAATGCGGACATGCCGAAATCCAACGCGGATTTTTTTCTCCTTGAGGGATTTGTTTTGAAACCGTACGTTCACCGTCACATCGTGGAGAGTTTGAGGGCCGTGTCCCACGGGCCACCACAAGGCAGGGTTTTCAATCGGCAGAGACATTTTATGGGTGGAGGAGCCGGGAGGAACGGCAATCCTGGCTGTGACAGGCGATTGCCGGGATGCCACCGAGGCGATCAATGAGCAGTCGCAAATCTGACCGGAATAGTTCTCCAACTGGGCATGGACATGGACAAAAGCCATCTTGAGCGTCGCATCTGTCTGCGTGTAAATCCAGATATCCTCCACTCTCACGGCTTCCTTGGTCCATTCCAGGCGGACGGAGCCTTGGATGCCCACATTTAACAGGCGTCCCGCCCAATCCCAACCGGCTTCAAATTGCGGTTTTCTCAGCCAGTGCCGTTTGTGCAATTTATTGTCAAACCCCTGCATGGAAAAACCGTCGGCGGGCTTGTCCGCCGCATAAAACAGGCCGCCATCCAGCGCCACAACCAGAATATTCTTGCCCGCCTTGAGTTTGCCTGTTGTCTCAATCCGACAGGGTGTGAAGAAATTATTATGGGCGCCGATTTTTTCCCCATTGAGGAAGATCTCAGCGGCGCAATCCAGACAATCAAACACCAGCCACGATTTTTCCTTCAAACTCGCGGTGGGCGCGTTGAAACTCCGGCGGTAATACCACATGCATTCCTCGACCCAACGGGCCGCAAGTATGTTCGATGATATGTACGGATTTGGAATTTGACCGGCCCGAATCAAGTCCAGATGGATTTCCCCCGGAACCTGTGCCCGGATGTATTTCTGTGGATTGATTGATTTGTCGTGGCCCCAGTCGACAACCCCCCTCATTCCATCGTGGCGGGAGCAGAGCCATTCGCCATCCAAATTCAAAATTTTCACCATGTTTTTTTAAATACCATGATCAACTCCATCGCACAAGATTCATTCATGCTTATTGTCCGTGGAGCATTCAAGAGTCCGCGTTGAAAGCCCCCCCTTTAGAGTTTGATTATGGGTTCATGGAATGATCCCCTTCAGGATGGGATTCATGAACAAGGTAGACTCGGTTTTTGAGGCAATTTGCTCCAACGGCGACATGCCCTGAAGAATTCAGGCATGTCAGGGCTTGATTGAACGGGTTTGTCTGATCTTTGAAACTGAAGAAATGCCGGGGGCCTTCCCCGGCGCGGTTTGACCACAGGACACCCTGTTCATTCTTGAGCACGGTGCGTTTGAGCATGTGTTGCCTGACACGCTTGTAGATGGCGAAAAGCTCCTTGAATTCACTTGCCGCCTCGGGACTCCGCTCATCACCGGGGACTTTTTGCACCTCCATGTTTGGCAGGCGTTTATTGGCCACGCACTGGAAAAGCAGGTCGATGGGTTCCTGACCCTTGAGCATGTAATAATCCAAATGATAGTAGTGACCGGGCTTATCGGGATGTTCCCGGGCAGGCAGATGGGTGCAGAGTTCGTAAGAATAACCGATGGCTTCGCCGGCATACGGATTCAGACCAAACAGACCCAAACATGAATGGGCGGAGAAAGAGCAAAGCGCCTCCGGCATGAGATAAAGCCCTTCATTGGCAAGCTCGGCATACAGCCGTGCCATTTCCGCAAATTGCGGCCGCAGGGTGCCATTGGAGTAGTCCAGCTGCCACCAGCCGAGATTTGAAAAGGAATCCCAGAGGAATCCTTTCAGTCCGGTTTCCCGGCACAGGGTTTTGATTTTGTCGATCAGGAAGCCAGTGACGGGGGTATTCAGGTTCAACGCCCAGCAATCCCCGGGGTAGCCCGTGTCCGGGTGGAGTCCGCTTTCTTTGGCCGCAAAAACGCCGAAACGCCCGCGGCCGAGATTTTGGTTGTAGCGCGCATCGCGCCACTGGCTCGTCGGGGTCATGTGGGTCGCCAACCAGGAGATAATATTGATCTTCTTTTCGGCGGCGAAATCACACAGTTTTTTTAAGCCCTCTTTGCCACCGCGGATTTCATCGACTTCCCAGTCCATAATCGCGCAGTTGTTGGTGTGGAAAAGCTTTTTGAGAACGCTGTTTTCGAGTTCGTCAGGGGGAACAAGTTTTTTGACCGCATCCAGCATCGTCTGGCCGCTTTGCCATATGGGGTCGATCATCACATTGTCCATGCCCAGTTCCGAAGCGAACTCAACGGTGTCCTTGTATGTCGTGGCAAAATCAATCTCCAGCCATTTGGCATGAACAGTGGTGATTTGAGGGTGTTCCCGGCCTGTGATCCCGAATTGCGCGCGGGCTTTGTCACGTTCAATGTCATAAAGCTCTGTCCAGAAATTCAGGAGATCAATCCCGTCAAGTGGTTCGGGTGAAAAAACCACGGTTTTGGGGTTTGTGCGGAAGGAATTTGCCTCCTCGAAGAGATGGAGGTCCTGACAGCGGAGGGCATCATCACCGGGCAATTTGTCAATGACCGTGCGAATGAGGGACACCTCGTCGAACCATGCGGCCAACACGCCTTTGGAGGAGGACTGAAGATCGAAAGAGGGCAGGAGTGTCCATCGCGCCCAGAGGTTGCCGGGCATGCAGCCGATCTCGTGCTCGAATCCGGCCGTCGAGTAAGCGGCCTGCCTGTCCAATGTCACTTTGGGATGGGTCAACCAGGAGCGGCAGACAATCGTCAGGTTTTCGGTTGTGCCGCCGACCTCCCATGTCTGGCGGTCGAGAAAGCGGTGGATTTTGATATCGGGGCTTTGGCCTTCATAATGGTATTTGAATCCGGTGAGGGCATGTCCGCCGATCATTGTTTCCACGGGGGAGATGACGATTTTGATTTGAATGCCCACCGGTGCCGCGTCCCAGTCCGTGGTTCGAAAACACAGGTCGCCCGAAGTGTCCCGTTTTTCCTGGAAAGGATAGGATTCATTTGACAGAGCGGTCAGTGCTATGATTGTCGAGGAGCCTTCCGAAGAAACGCTGTTGAAGAGGAAGCGGTCGAAAACGTGCCCCTGAAAGGAGTCAAACCAAGGCAGGAACCGTTTTCCCGGGTTGCGCAGTGGTGCTTGACCCAGACGCACAGCTCCCAGGCTGATGAGCTGGCCATGTTGGATGTCGGGATCAATCGACAAGCCATTTTTCAAAAGAATGGATGACATAGGGCGTGGTGGTGTGAAATGCTCGGAACAAATTGATAAAAGCGGAATTCAAGGAAGAGGGTGTGGAATTTATTTCAGGGTGAAGTAACCATCATTGATCACAATTTCATTATTGAGATTGTCCTGCAAAAATCCCGAGTCCAAATAGAATCGGATTGATTTAGCCCCCTCGGGGATCGGCACTGTCAGTGTTGTTAACTCGACACCGGCTCCTGGCATCACCTGCATGTAATTGTATGGAATAGATTCCACCTCTTTGTTATCTATGAAGACTTTCACGACACCCCCGTGATTGACCGGGATATTTCTTTGGCGTGCTGAATGATTGTGACCCCAGGCGTCGTCTGTGATATAGACTTGGGCATTGAATTCTTTGGCCCCTTCTGGAATTTTGTATTCGATC
>CAYTAI010000057.1:9219-14548 GCA_964435715.1 uncultured Verrucomicrobiota bacterium
TATTGGGCGTTGCTTCGCGCCCAGAGTCCGACACCGGTTTTAAATTGACCTTCCACAGCGAAACAATTGTCCATGGCGGAGGAGTAGGATTGTCCTTCCGGCAGGATGAATTCCGGCGGGTATTCCTTGACAATTTTGTAGGGGCCAGGCCAAAGCGCGTTGATTTTCCCCCCCCAAGAACCGAGATCAATGATGCCGGGACCAGCCTCCAGCCCCCAGGGATTGTCCTCGAGCATTCCAAACTCCCCATCCACAGGGTTCAAATCCACCAGTGCGATCTTCTTTTTGTCGGAGGCTGTGGCGGCCATGAGGCCGAAGGCGGCCGCCAGGAGGGTTGTGAGCAAAATACGGTTTGATTTCATTTTTATTCCTTTGTTTTTTTCATCATTGTTTTAATTCCACCCATCCGGCCTCAAAGCGTTTGGCCTTGTCCAGATTCAAAATCTCGGCCACCTGGGCGGTGACTTGTCCGAAAAGATAGCGGACTTTGCCATCGTCCTGTTTGCCAAACCAGGCTCCGAATGATTCCTGGTGCATGGTGGCGTCAGTCCAGTCGGCTCCTTTGACCGCTGTTTCCCCGTAACCTTTCGGATTGTCACGCACATCCTTGAAAAGCGAGGTGAGGAATATCCCATCCTCTGTAAACACGAAAGCCTGTCCGTAGTTTCCATGCCACGCGAAAACATGGCCGATGTCCGGCCCCAGATCGGCAAACCCCGCGATGACGAGTTCTCCGGTTGTCTTTCCAGGGGGGGGCATGGGGGTCTTCATGGATCCCTGCACAGTCAGGCCGTCGAAGGGGATTTTCGAGACGAGCCTGCCCTTGTCATTGAGCATCACATGGTTGCCATGGAAGACAGTCGGAGCATGCTGCATGCCGACATAGTGATTGCCGATTTTGTTCCACGCCATTGGATAGGAGTTGTCGAGTTTGGACTCCATTTCAGGGGCGTTCTCATAATCATAAACAGGAGCCCCATCTTCTGTGAATCGGACGGGCTTGAGCAATTTGCCCCCGACGGCAAGTGAGAAATCCTTCATCATGGGCATGTTCCAGTTCCATGGGCCGGCTCCACCGAGCCAGGCATTGCCTGGGGGCGCGTTGTTGGGGATGGTGATAACCTCCTCGGTTTGGATGAGCTCATCCCCATTCAAGTCAGTCCATATTTGAAAAGAGCCTGCCGGACCTGCCGGAAACCCCGGGATGCGTCCTCCACCATATTGCATGGCCGCCACGGGCCGGTAGTCGCCGTCTTTTTCGACAAAGATTTGCAGTGTGCCCTCAAGGACATCGGGGTTGACCTCGAAAAAATACTCGCGCATTTTGCCGGAGGCATCCGACCGGAAAAGTGTGCCGCGGGTGAATCCCGCGCTGCTGCGGTAGATGAAAAAGGGCGAACCCTCCTTCGGGCCAGAGCTCAAAAAACGCCAAGGCTTGTAGCTTTGTGCCTGTGAGGGGTCAATCTTGTAGAGCATGCCGAAGCCGACGGCCAGCTTTGAATCCTGCTCATGACCCGCCATGTGCGCTGCGCCATAGCCTGTGTTGCCGACGAAATGCTCAACGAATTTGCCCTCCTTGTCCCAGAGGACCTGGCGCCGGGGATGGTCGAATTCCGTTGTCCAGAGGCGGCCTGAGACGTCAGTGGCGATGCCCCGAATGGAAGGTTGGATGGCTTCCTGGTCGAACTCGAGCCCTTTCTGGCCGCCTTTTGTCCCGACTGTCCGGAGCAAATTGCGCCGGGCGTCAAAGACCTTGACCTGTTTGTCCGGCCCATGATCCATGATGAAGAGATTTCCGTCCTTGTCGAAGTGCAGAGGCCCGGGTTTTTCCACCCCCGCAATGGGGGCGGCGGTGATCGTCCCGTCCTCGGAGACGGTGTAAAGTCCCGAGGGCATCGAAACATAAAGGGTTCCTTCAGAGTCATATTCGAGATACACGGGCACATGGGGGCCGAGATCTTTGCCGGGCAATTCCACTTCCGCTTTTTTGGCGCCGTTGGAGCGCTCCAAAAAGACAATTTTATGTTTTCCGGCGGGATCCTCTGCCACAGGGGTGATCTTGACGGCAATGCGATCCTTTTTGACCGCCAAGTCTGTGCCGTGCCCGTCGAGTTTGATTTGTTGAATCACTCCCGCCGGGCGTTGGAATCCCTTTGTCTGGCCGTCGGTGGCGGAGACTTTGATGATGCAGTTGTGCCACATGAGAGAAAGATAATAATGGCCGTCGTAATACTCCACATCGGTTGATCCCGCCCCGCCGCGGTTGAAGGAGAAGACTTTTTTATTGTCCTTGTTGAGGCCGAAAACAGCGGAGGCTCCCTCGGAAATGGAGGCGGAAACCATTGTTTTAATCCACGCATCGGACCGGTCACAGGCTGTGGCCACACCGGAGGGTCCCGTGTGGTTTGCGCCCCAGCCGCTGTTCGGGTAAAATTCCCAGGGCGGGGAACCGGGGTTGTACCATGCGTAATCAAAAATAATTTTTGCCCGTGGCATGGAGATGCCGCGAACTCGATATTTTCCGGCGGGAAGGGGTTCGCCCGCATCATTTTTGCCATCCCAAGAAACGGTGATGGACTGGCCCTTGTCGCCGGGAGCGGGGGAATGGCCGGCAATCGTGCCCATCGAGATCAAATTGCGCACGCGCATGCCCGACTCGTCATCGACGACGACGGAGAATATCTCATGGTCGGCGGGAAACTCGAGTGTGATTTTGTCGGCGGGAATGGTCTTGGTGACCGCCGGTTTTTCTTGGGGCTGAGTTTTCTCCGGAATGGGGATGTTTTCGGAGGTGGCGGTTTCATCCGTGTCTTTTTTCGAGCAGGAGACCGTCACGACTATAACAAGCAGGGCGGCGAGGAAATGGCGGGGAATCATTGTCATCATATTGATAATGTCATAAGTTCTTATGACAATCAATAGATTATTTATTTTTATGGACATGATGAGCGCGGAAATATTTTCTCTTTCTGACATGACGATTCTCGCTATAGTTTTATTCAGTGCCATGAGAAACAGAGGCGATGATCCCGCGGTAATCGGTGCTTGATTGGGTTTGGATGCCCGGGAGATGGATATTTCTTGCGAATAAAGTGGAATTTCATTACGTCTGATCAATGATGCGTATTCTTTTTTACCTCTGTCTCCTGACATACATTTCTCTCGCGACGCTAAATGCATCTGAAGACTACCCCATTGAGACCCTTGAGTCCTTGAAGATACCGCTCAATACGCCTTTGGATTCGATTGAAGCTTGGCAAAATGTTCCTCTTCGTGAAATCAAGAGCGGAGAAATCCTCGTGGCGCGTGTCGGGGCGGCACATGATGGCACAAATCTCTACCTTGTCTACTTGGTGGAAGACTCCAGTCCCCTGAAAAACCGCGGGCAAGATCCGTGGAACCATTACAAGGAGGGTGACAATTGCGATTTGATGATTGGAGCATACCGGAGTCCCGGCGGCACTGTGGCTGAAGGTGATTTACGCCTGCTTTTCACCCCCGCAGAACCGCCAGTGGTAACAGTTTATCGCCAGATGATGAAAGGAGCAGACCCGGATTTCCGGGTGGAGTTCAAGTCGCCGGTTCGCGCCATCTGGATGGATTTTGTGGCTCCGCTTGACGATATTAAAATTGTTTTCGGTTTGAGGGAAGGGGGATATTTTTGTGTGGCTCAAGTCCCTTTTGATAAAATCAGTGTGAACTATTCGCCCGGACTCAAGGTGCTTTTTGACATGGGTGTGCTCTCCTCCAATGACGGGGGTATTCTCACCGAGCGGCGCGCCTACCTCTACAATAAAAAAGCCAATGTGGTGATGGACGTGCCGACGGAGGCGGAGCTTACCCCGGCGGAGTGGGGAACCGCGATTTTGAAGTAGTTCTGTCTCGTCTTCCAGCTGGATGATGGCAGGATTAACTGTCATTGAGTCCAAAATCACCAAGGAGCAATCGAGACGACCGCTCCCGGAAACCTCTCTGTGAGGTCTCCTGACTCAAGATGTTTTTTTCTTTTTGCGGTGCGAACCCCAGTCGATGGCGTCGTAGTTACTCCTGAAATCTTCAGTAAAAATGTTGCGAGGAGCATCTCCCTTGCCATTTTGAGAGTTAACCTTTGAGGTTTGCCCGCAAGCTGCTGGTGTTTTGCATTGACCCGTCGTGCATGTTCCTTCTGACATAATTACATCTCCTTCAAATTAAGTTCTGATACCATTATGCAAAAATGATGCCAACCGTAAAGAGTTGTAAGTGATTGAATAATATGATTATGAATATTTCTCTTATGGAATTACTTTGCCCATAAGAGTCAATTTGACACATAATGCTTCAAGTTCTGATATAAACTTTAAGGTTGATATCTGCATTATCTTGATTTAGAACGGATTAAAATTCTATATGGCAAAAGTCATGAGATCGATTTACTATTCAATACAAATCACTATGCTTTTCTTGTTAGGGACTTCCCATACTCTGGCTCAAGACACTAAATGGGTTAAAGGAGCTGACGGAGTATATCGCCAGACATCAACTGTTGCTCCGGCAAAAAGGGCTTCCAGTGTCGCGGAATCGCCTGCAGGTTCATTATATACAATTCCAAAGGAAGAACCGCCGCAATATTCTCCTCGGAAAAATGCTAGTGTGAACCAAGGTGCTTATTGGGTGAAAGATGCGGATGGAGTTTACCGACTTTATTTCCAAAATGAGAACGGGAAGCGCGAAATCTTCAGCAGTGATGCCCCAGCGGGTGACGCATTGACGCGGCTCCCCTCCGATCCCGAGACGCCCACTCAATCTGAGAAAGCCTTGGTGCGCCCCGCGCGCGGACTCAATCAAAACGAGCTGATGAATGTGGAATCCTCAAAGAGCAGGCAGCTCTGGGCTCAGCAGTCTGACGGTTTTTTCAGTCAACAACAAACTACGGCTAACCGGTCACAGAGCACTTCGAATCAACGAACGGCTCAAGGCAAGACGTTTCTCAATAAAATAGAGGGATTAACTTTTGTGAATCTGAAGGCTGCGAACCGGGATCTTCCGATTGCAAAAGGAATACGTATTTTATCCCTACCCGCATTGCAAAGTAATGAATTTGGGGAAGCGATGGCGCAGTTTGTTGGAAAGCCATTGACTGTTGGTTCCACTGCCGAGATTGAATCCATCACCCGCCAGTTTTTCATGAGAAATGGACGGAATCTTAAAGAATTTTTCATCCCCCGTCAGAAATTCGAGCAAGGCGTTGTTTTTATTATGATCGAAGAATAAAAATGGTCGGAGCGACAGGATTCGAGCCTGCGACATCCTGGTCCCAAACCAGGCGCTCTACCAAGCTGAGCTACGC
>CAYTAI010000058.1:0-14060 GCA_964435715.1 uncultured Verrucomicrobiota bacterium
ACGGGGACGGCCGGGCAACCCGCTCCTGGCCCTGCGCGACGCCGTGTGGCTGGAGATTTTTTATAGCAGCGGATTGCGCGTGAGCGAACTCGTCGGATTGCGCCGCCGGGATTTGGATGTGGATGCGGAAACACTGCGTGTCCTTGGAAAAGGGGCAAAGGAACGCATGGTGCCGGTGGGGGAGCCCGCATTGCAGGCATTGCAAAAATATTGGGATGCCGTGGGGGAGCCGGCAGCGGAAGAATTTATTTTCTCTGCAAACGGGCAAAAACCGCTCAGTGTCTTGTCCGTGCAGACGCGCCTCAAAAAATATCTGGCTTACGCCGGAATCGATCCGAAGATCAGCCCGCACAAATTGCGCCACTCTTTTGCAACACATCTGCTCCAGAATGGAGCGGATCTGCGGAGTGTCCAGGAGATGCTCGGCCACAAGAGCCTGGCAGCGACACAGGTCTACACGCATTTGACTCCCGGTCGCATGAAAAAAGTTTACGATCAAACCCATCCACGAGCCTGATATGAGATTTGTTTTTTATAATTTCTTTTTTTCACTGGGTTTTCTTTTAGCCCTGCCCTTTTACGCGTGGAAAATGTACAAGCGCGGCAAATACCGTGACGGGATCAAGGAGCGTTTTGGCATTTACCCGCGCAAATTGCGCGAGGAGCTGGCGGGCCGGGAAGTCATCTGGATTCAAGCCGTCAGTGTCGGGGAAGTCATGGCGGCCTTAAAATTAATTGATGAAATCAAATTAAAATTCCCCGCCGCCAAAGTGCTTTTGACCACCACGACCGCCCGCGGGCATCAGGTGGCGTTGCAGAAGGTTCCCGGGGATGTCTCTGTCGCTTATTATCCGTTGGATTTTTATGCGCCGGTGCTCTCCGCTTTTTTGACATTCCGGCCACGATTGATTCTACTCATGGAGGGTGAGATATGGCCGAATATGATGTGGATGGCGCGTCGTGCCGGAGTGCCGGTGGGATTGGCAAATGCGGATTTGTCCCCGCGTTCGGAGAGGCGTTATCAGAGATTCGGTTTTTTCTTCCGCCCGATTTTCCGGATTTTTACATGGGTCTTTGCCCAGACGGAGACGGACACAAGGAAATTCCCGCCCTTGGGTGTGGAGCCACCGGCTGTGCGATTGGTGGGGAGTTTAAAGTTTGACACAGCCGTGCCGACAAAGCCATTGGAACTGGATGCGCGTGCAATGCTCCTTTCCAAGGGGTTCGCCGCAGAGCGTCCCATCCTCGTGGCGGGAAGCACCCATGAGGGAGAGGAGGAAGTGATTATCCGTGTTTTTCATGAGCTCAAAAGGCAATTTCCGTCACTGTTTCTGGTATTGGCACCGCGTCATGATGAAAGAACCCGTGATGTGGAAACTGTTTTGAACCGTGTGGGACTCAAGTATGTTAAACGGACGGATTTTGAGGGGGAGGAAACGGTTTCTTTGAGCGAGTGCGATTGCCTTTTGATTAATACCACAGGTGAATTGCGTGCTTGGTATGAGGCGGCGACAGTCATCGTCTTGGGGAATAGCCTGGTCGGGCATAAAGGCGGGCACAATATTATTGAGGCTGCGGTCACGGGTCACCCGGTTCTTTACGGGCCGAACATGCAGGACTGGGCGCAAATTGCGCGGGAATTCGTCAGGGCGCGAGCGGCGATCCAAGTCAGTGGCGAAGCAGAGCTTGGGGAAAAACTTTCTGAATTACTTGGTGACCCCAGCCAGCGTGAAGTGATTGGTAAACAGGCCAAAGCTTTGATCGAATCCAATCTCGGCGCCGCCCGACGGACAGCGCAGATCATTGGTGAAAGTATCCAGCCATGAGAAAGCTTTTGGCTGTCCTTTTATTATCAGGAGTCGGGATTTCCTTTTTTCTTTTGTTGCCGCGTATCAATGCCCGTTACTTGGTTCTCATCTATTCGGGGCTCGCGATTTATCTGATTCTCCGCACTTGGTGGAAAAAGTATTGGGCTTCGCGTCGGAGTTAAATCATGCTTTTTTGCGCTATAAACGGGCTGCTTGTGAGCTTGACCAAATTAAGTTCCGGCACGCATAATGCGGACGTTTTTTTGGATTCAGCAAATCAAAGAGAAAAGAGGAGAAAATGACTATGTATCGTGATCGTGTCATCTTGTGTTTGGTTTTACTTTATATTGTGGTGCCGTGTTACGGGCAGTGGAATAACACCGTCGTTGACGGAGTGGAGGTATTTACTCCGGGAACATTACCTGATCCGGGGAATTTAGCACCCGGAGCCGGATTGCCGTCTGCCCGTGTGGAGATACCGGGCACGGCCAACGTGACGGACAATTCGGCAAGTGGAGTCATCATTGAAATGTCTTATGGAGGCCTTGATCGTCTCACCCTGATCAATAACGGCACGATAGACGGACGCGGTAATAATGCACAAGGAATCGTCATTGATACGGCCGGTGGGGCTCTGGTGACAAACTCGGGTAGTATTTTAGCGGGGGATTGCGCGATCATTTTTAATTCAGGAGCGGGCACTGTCGTCAATTTTGGGACGATTACATCCCCGTGCGAAGGGATTATCGGAGTTGATGCATTGATCGTTTATAATTTTGGAAGCATCTCCGGAGACAACGCGGGGATTCTGGCGGTTAATAGTCTGAATCTCGTCAATCGTGGCACGATTGTTTCTCAGGTCTCCGGTGTGGAGTCCGGGCCGGGGAGCATGATTCTGAATTCAGGACTCGTCGAAGGGGGCGTTTTTGGGGTCATGCTGGATGCTGATTCGGTCTTGATGAATTCAGGAACGATCCGCACGGCATTTCTCGAAGCAGTGACCACCCAATTCATGGTGGACAATATCACGATTATCAATAGCGGACTCATTGACGGTTCAGCCGGGGCGGGGGTTTGTATGAGTGGAAATGGTCTCCGGGTTGAAAACACCGGGACAATCCTTTCCTCCGATGGGGCACCGGGAGTGCAGTTCTGTGATGGTACCGGCAATGTGATTATTAACCGGACGGGAACAATCATATCGGCTCACGCCAATGCTCCGGCGATTGCCTTGAGTCCGGACGGCAGTAACCGCGCTTTGATCGGAAATTTTTCTATTCTTTCTGGATGGATTGATGGAGCCCTGACGGCGGGGAATGAGTTAACCTTTGACTTTGTCGGCATTAATCCGGTTTTGGCCAGCCAGCTCCGGGCGCAAATTGCCGCGCAAGGTGGGGCGGGACAGATCACTGTGCTGGGACAAGTTTTTGAGTGGAGAGATTTTTTAACCGCACCGGTTTTTAGTTTTTTGTCTTTTGAAGAGTCGGCACAAACGCCAAATCAAAGGGCTATCGGTCGCACGCTGGACAGCTTCACCTCGCGGCCATCACAGGATATGATATCAGTTCTTTCTTCTCTGACGGTCTCGGGAAATATTCCCGGGGCTCTGGATCAATTAAGTCCTCAGAGATATGAGCTTTTCAGCAAGATCATCCTCAATCAGCTGACATTCATGACGCAGGATGTGGATGGTTACTTGAGCGGAATCAGGGGGGGAGCCAGCGGGTTTGATTTTAGCCGCCTGAGTTTGCTCGACAAGGATATGGCGTTTGAGAATCTTTTTGCCGGGGTCGGCGATGTGAGCCGGTCAATGTCGGATGTGCCTGCACGACAGCCGTCCCCGTCAAAAATCAGAGCGGTCAATGCCAAAAAAATCGGTGGTTATATCAGCGGGGATTTGATTCTGGCTCAAGCGGGTGCGGTGTCCGGCATACCACAGGATTTGGATTATACAACAGCCGGATTTAGCTTGGGTATGGACTATCGTGTAATGGAGAAATTAGTCGTGGGGCTCATGTTCTCCTATGGACAGACGGAGAGTGATTTTAATAATGCCGTCGATAGCCTGAGTATCGAGACTTACTCGCCAGGGCTGTATGCGGCATGGAATCACGAGGGCTGGTATGCCAATGGCCTTTTGAGCTATGGCTGGAGTGAACTCAGCCAGAGCCGTGGAATCGCTTTCGGCGGCTTGAACCGTCAGGCCAGCGGTAGCACAGACGGGAAACAATGGGTGGGAAATTTGACCATTGGACGGGACTGGAAAGTCGGGAATTTTGTCGTGGGTCCTTTCTTGGGCATGCAGTACACTCATTTGGAGATGAATCCTTTTACTGAGACAGGAGCGGGAGCTTTGAATTTGAGTGTAGGAAGACAAGAGACCGATTCATTCCGGACTAAACTCGGGGTCGGGGCGAATTACACAGCAAAGATCAAGAGTGTGACGATTCAGCCCAGCGCGAGTATCGCTTGGCTACACGAGTTTCTCGACGACAGCCGCGGGATCACCGCGGCCTTTAACGAGGCGGGAGTGGGAAGTTTTGTGGTGAATACAACCGAACCGGAACGTGATAGTGCCTTGGTGGGAGTAGGGTTGAATGTCTGGTGGGAAGATTGGATTATGCTCTTTGGAAGGTATGATGCACAAGCGGGACAGGATAATTTCTTTGCACAAGGCCTCAAGGGTGGAGTGAAAGTGTCATTTTAAGTGTGTTGCCATCGTTTTTATGTGGCACTCATTTTACTTTACAGAATTCAATTTATTAGATAAATAATGTGCGAAATTCAGGGGAGTAAAAGATTAATTTTATATAAAAATATTGATTTTCAAGAAATCAATCAAAAATAATCTAAAATTTGTTGCGATTATGGAAATTATAGATTAGTGTATTCCATAACCGGAGAAACTCATGGTTTCATTCATTGTCAAAAGTTTTATTACGCTTACCTGTACGATGGTCACAGGAATAGTTGGATTTGCTTTTTACAGTAGCGTGAAAGAATCATTCGATTACGACATTCAATGGCGTACAGCCTTGCGCGACAGTCACACGGGAGTAGTCAGCCATGTTGACATGGCTCCGGTGGATATCCAGGGCAATACAATCGTTTTCAAAGACCATAATAATAACCGCGTTTACTACAGCGGTGACTACATCAGCTCCCGGGTCGAAGCAAAAATCAAAAGTGATAGCAGGGTGGGGCGGGTCATCATGAGCACTTTTGGCGAAGAAAAATGCAAATGGCTCGTTCAGGACAAACTCACCCGGGTCAATGAGGTGATCGCCACACAGGAAGGAATCGCCAAAGCTTTTATGAAAGTCCAGTCCCTCATCCAGACGAAAGAAGATCTGAGTCACAGGCTGGCAGACTTGGATAAATCCATTCCGCAAGACCCCGCTTTGCTTGCGGAGCACGGTGCCCGGAAAAAAGAGCTGGAGTCAAAGATCAAAGCCGTGGATGAACAACTCGCTGCAATCCATCATTCCATAAAAAAAGCCCAGAAAGAAATGGCATCGCTGGATTGATCATGTGGTCTTGAGGTGTTGACGGAGGTAATGCGCCGTGTGGGATGATTTGTCTTTGAGCAAGCGTGTGATGCTCCCTTCGAAAACTTTTTTCCCTCCCCTCTCCCCGCCTTCCGGGCCGATATCGATGACCCAATCCGCTTCGGCAATCAGGTCAAGATGATGCTCAATGACCACGACGGAATGCCCCGCATCCACCAGTCGATGGATCACGTCGATGAGCCGTTTCACATCGGACATGTGCAATCCGATGGTGGGCTCCTCAAGGCAATAGAGGTTTGGTTTAAATGTTCTTTTTGCACCGCGCAAATTCTCGAGGTCACGCCGGGCCAGCTCGGTCACGAGCTTGAGCCTCTGGGCTTCACCCCCTGAGAGGGTCGGACTTTGTTGGCCGAGCTTGAGATAACCAAGACCGGTTTCAATCAAGAGCTTGAGAGGTCGCGCTATGGGCGGCACATTGGCAAAAAACCCGCCAGCCTCTTCCACGGTCATCTCCAGCACATCAGCGATGGATTTCCCATTGTAAAGGATATCCAGTGTCTCTTGATTAAAACGTTTTCCGTTGCACGCCTCACAATGGACATAGGCTGCCGGAAGGAATTGCATCTGCATTTTAATCATCCCGGCTCCTTGACAGACCTCACAACGTCCACCCTTGCTATTGTAGCTGAATCTCGAATGCGTATAGCCGCGCATCCGGGCTGAAGGAACCTTGGCGAAAAGTTCGCGGATCGTGTCCAGAAATCCGACATAGGTGGCAGGGGTGGAACGCGGGGTTTTCCCGATGGGGGATTGATCCACCTCATAGATGGCGTCAAAAATATCCGCGTGTGCAATTTGCCACCGTCCTGTTTTGAGTGCGGCTGTCCGGTGCTTGAGGGCTTCGCGCACTGCGGGAATGAGTACCTCGCGCATGGATGTGCTTTTGCCCGAGCCGCTCACCCCGGTCATGACGGTCAGTCGACCTGCGGGAATCGAGAAATCAATCCCCCGCAAATTATTCACGCGGGCATTTTTAATTTTGAGAAATAAAACGGGGTCTTTGACCGTTGGGGAGTCCGCGGGACGGGCGGGGGATTTCTTTTTGCGGTCTTGATCCGGTTCCTCATGGTCGACAACCCCGCGCCAATGTCCGTGCAAAGGATGCGTCATGGGATTGAGCAGGGATTGAGCCGTGGAGGAGCCCGCGTGATGCACGATATTTTTCCAGTGCCCCTGGGCGATTATCTCTCCGCCGTGGATGCCGGCACCGGGACCGAGGTCGATGATGTGATCGGCGCGGCGCATGGTGTCTTCATCATGTTCGACAATGAGCAGGGAGTTCCCTTTTGTCTTGAGTGACTCCAGAGTATCCAGGAGCTTGTCATTGTCACGGGGATGGAGCCCGATGGTGGGTTCGTCCAGCACATAGAGAACCCCTTGCAAATTGCTCCCGAGCTGGGCGGACAAGCGGATGCGTTGGGACTCGCCCCCGCTCAAGGTATTCGCGGAACGCCCCAGCTGCAGGTAGTCCAGACCGACTTCTTTCATGAATTTCAGCCGGCTGAGGATCTCCGGGATAATGTCTTGAGCAATTTGCGCGGAGCCGCCCTTGAATTTGAGTTTTGCAAAAAAACTTTCTGCATCATTGACCGCTAGACCCGCCACCTCGCCGATACTTTTGCCGGAGAGCCGGACGGCGAGTGCATCGCGGTTGAGCCTTTGACCGCGGCAAGCAGGGCACTCGTGTGCTTGCCCCTCATGGATCGCCTGGGCAATTTGCCCGTCGAGCTGGGCTTCCTCGTCGGGGGTCATTTCGTCGGGTTCCCGGTGGATGACCCCGTAGCCTTTACAAGTCGGGCACCAGCCGTGAGGGGAATTGTAGCTGAACATGCGCGGATCAAGCTCCTCAAAACTGCGTCCCGTCTCGGGGCAGAATCTCTCCGTGGAAAAGACCGTGATGCGTTTATGATTGTCGAGTCCGAGAAAAGTCCCTTTGCCCAGCTTGAGCGCGCTTGATACGAGCGCCCGGATATCGTTTTCTTTCGGGCGACCTTTGTGCAGGACACCCACGAGTGCTTCGATGGAATGTTCCTGATAACGGGAGAGCTTGGTGAATTTATCCGTGCGGACGAGCCGCCCGTCCACGCGCAGCTCGGTGATGCCTTTTTTGGCAGCCCACTCCGCCACGTCCGTGTGGAATCCTTTGCGTGCTTTGACGAGAGGAGCCAGCAGCAGGAGATCGTCGTGGGCGAGTTTCTCCCGGACGCGGGAGACGACCTCGGCGGCGGATTGCTGGCTCACGGGCACGCCGGCATCAGGGTCGTACTGGATCCCGAGCTTGCTCCAGAGCAAACGCATGAAATGATAGATTTCTGTGACTGTGGCAACGGTGGATTTGCCTCCGCCCCGCGTGACATTCTGCTCTATCGCCACGGTGGGAGGAATGCCTTCGACACTGTCCACATCCGGCTTTTCCATTTGCTCGACAAATTGCCGGGCATAGGCGCTCATCGAGTCCATGAAGCGTCTCTGACCCTCTGCAAAGACAATGTCGAAAGCGAGGGTGGATTTTCCCGAGCCACTCGGTCCCGTCACCACGACCATTTCCCCCCGCGGGATTGTGCAGTCGATATTTTTGAGGTTGTGATGGCGGGCACCGGTCACGGTGATGCCGCGAGCCGGGCTTTTGATATCGCATCTGCCGGACGGCTCTCCGGGAACCGGGAAATATTCTTTGCGGAGCGCACGACCCGTGTGGCTTTCCCTGTGTTGGGCAATTTGCTCTGGAGTGCCTGTGGCGACGATCTGTCCGCCTGCATCGCCGGAGTCGGGCCCGAGGTCGATGACCCAATCACAAGCGGCAATGACATCGACATTATGCTCGATGACCAAAAGGGAATGTCCAGCGGCGACCAGCTCCCGAAAGACGGTGACGAGCTTGCGGATATCCTCAAAATGCAGCCCTGTGGTGGGTTCGTCGAAAATAAAAAGATTTTTGAGGTGTGAGCGGTCTCCTTTGTTTTTTGCACGGGCGCGATCCGCGGTTTCGGACCAGTCATCATCGCGGGGGAGAGGCAGTTCCGTCCCGGTGAGAGCCGCGGAGGGGGCATTGGTCGCGCCGATATAACCCACCAGCTTGAGACGCTGGGACTCGCCCCCGCTCAAAGTGTTCAAGGGTTGTCCAAGGGTGAGGTAGCCGAGACCGAGTTTTTGGAGGAGTTCCAATGGCGCGGTGATTTTATTCTCTCCCTGGAAAAATGTGACCGCCTCGTCAATCGTCATCTCCAGCACATCCGCAATTGATTTTGCACGATATTTGATTTTGAGGAGGAAAGGCTGGAAACGGCGTCCGTGGCATGCGGGACATTTGACAAAAACGTCCGAGAGGAATTGCATCTCGATTTTCTGGTATCCGCTGCCGCTGCAGGTGGGGCAACGTCCCTCGCCGGAATTGAATGAAAAATAACCCGCGTTGATGCCTTCGCTCAGTGCGCTATCCGTTCCGGCGAAAAGGGCGCGGATATGGTCAAAGACACCGGTGTGAACTGCCGGTGTGGAGCGGGGAGTCCGTGTCAAAGGGGATTGATCGACCAAAATGATGTCACCGAGGGATTCAGTGCCGCTGATTTTCCGGACATAACCGGGGTCTTCGACACTTTGACCGCGGGCCTTCAGGAGATTTTTGTAGAGACAATCATGGATAAGGGTGGATTTGCCCGAGCCACTCACCCCGGTCACACAGACAAATTGCTCGAGGGGAATCTCGACATCGACCCCGCGCAAATTGTGTTCCTTTGCCCCGGTGAGGGAGAGTTTTTTTTGTTTTGGGGCAAGCGGCAAGATGCCGCTTCTGCCTTGTGCGATTTGTTTGCGCCCGGTGAGATAATCGGCGGTGAGGGAGTTTTTGGCGCGGAGCAATTTGCCGTGAGAACCTTCAAAAACAATCTCCCCGCCATTGCGCCCGGAGCCGGGGCCGAGGTCGATAATGTGATCGGCGGCGCGCATGACCGCCTCCTCGTGTTCGACCACGACGACGGTATTGCCGCGGTCGCGCAATTTGCCCATGACATCCGTCAGGCGTCCGATGTCGCGGGGGTGCAGTCCGACAGTGGGCTCGTCCAGCACAAAAAGTGTATTGACCAGAGAGGTGCCCAGGCAGGAGGTGAGATTGACGCGGACGGTCTCCCCGCCGGAGAGGCTGCGGGTGGAGCGGTTCAGCGTCAAATATCCAAGACCGACATCACGCAAGTAACCCAGGCGCGAGAGAATCTCATCCCGGAGCATGAGTGCAGTCTTGTCTTCCTTGTCGGAGCGTGCCGGACTTGCCGGGAGTGATTCAAGCAGGGAAATGAGTTTGTCCACCGCAGTCATGCACATGTCGGCGATGGAAAGCCCGGCGATTTTGTAATATCCGGTCTCCTCATTAAACCGGCGACCGTGGCAGGTCGGACAAGTCTGATAGGAGCGGTAGCGGGCGAGCTGGACGCGCACATGCATCTTGTATGACTTTTTTTCTAGCCACTCGAAATAGCCGCGGACTCCGTACCACATTTTATTTTCCCAGAGCTCCTCCGCTTTGAGTTTGAGTTGCTCGCCGTGAATGATGATTTCCTGCTGTTGGCGGGTGAGTTCGCGGAAAGGAATTTGAGTCGGGATTTTGAGTTTTTTGCAGGCGGCGAGCAAATCTTTCTGGCAGGGTTTGCCGCTCTCGGTCTGGAAAGGTTTGACCACGCCCCCGGCGATGGATTTGGTCTTGTCGGGCAGGGCGAGATCATAGTCGATTTCGATGACACGACCAAACCCTTTGCAGTGGGGGCAGGCTCCCAGCGGGTTATTAAAGCTGAAAAGGCTCGGGGTGGGGGCGCGGAAGGTTCTATCGTCGTCCGGGGAATACCAATCATGAGCAAAAGTCATCCGTTGAGTGGATAAAGATAGCGGCTGATGAATGTCGATAGAATCCGCTTCCGCCGAGGCGGTCGCGGAAAGATGAGAAAGGATAGAACAGCGGTTTCGCCCGTAACGATAAGCACTTTCGACCGCCTCGATGAAGCGGCTGCGAGAACCGGGTTCGATCAATATCCGATCCTGAATCACGTCCAGCGATGCAAATTGCGCGGGGTCAAGTGCGGCGAGTGATTCATGACGAGGCTCATCCGTGCGGAAGATTTGACTGCCGATGAGCACGCGCAAATAGCCCTGAGCTTTGACGAATGAAAAGAGTTCGTCAAAATTGACCGCGGGCGTTTTGCTTTTTATTTTTTTATCCGGTTTAGGCAGGGGAATAGAAAAAGTGATGAGGACATCTTGTCCGTTGAATGCTTCCGCGGTCTTGCTCCAGACATCGGCGGGGCTGTCGGGTTTGATCTCGCGCCCGGTTTTGGGACTGAAACATTTTGCCAGGTTTGCATAGAAGAGTTTGAGATAATCATTGATCTCGGTCATGGTTCCGACAGTGGAACGCGAAGTGCGGACATGATTGGCTTGTTGAATGGCGATGGCGGGAGGAATGCCCTCGATCGACTCCACGGAGGGTTTGTCCATGCGGTCGAGGAATTGCCGCGCGTAGGGACTGAAAGTCTCGACATAACGGCGTTGCCCCTCGGCGTAGAGGGTTTCGAATGCGAGCGAGGATTTGCCCGAACCGCTTAGTCCAGTGATGACGGTGAGTTTGCCGACGGGAATGTCGATATCGACATTCTTGAGGTTGTTTTGCCGCGCACCGCGGATTTTAATGGCTGCAATCGGTTTGGTTTTGGCGGACATGGGAAGGGTTAAATTAACACGAAACGACTCCTCTGCAATGAAGGAAGAGCAGAGAGTGCGGTTTTTACGAATTTGAGGGAGCTCAAGAGAAATTACTCCGGCGCGAAGAAATCATAGATGACATTTTCGTTACGGGTCATTTCACCCTTGCTCTCGACCAGACCGGCATCGAAACGTTTGATGGCGTCAAGGCCTTGAACTTCCGCAACGATAGCTTCGAGCCGGCCAAACATGTATCGCACCTTGCCGTCGGATTGTTTGCCGAACCAGCCGCCGAAGGCTTCTTGCCCGAGACTGATTCCGGAGATGTCCTTTCCGGGAATGACTTGATCACCCATTCCCGCCGGGTTCAAGCGTGAGTCTTTGAAGAGGCTCGTGATGAAAAGTCCGTCTTCGGTGAAAAGATAACTTTCGCCGTAATTGCCTTGGACTGCGACGACCGTTCCCGTTTCCCCGCCGATGTCCACGATGCCTGCGATAAAAAGTTCCCCACGGGTTTCCCCTCCGCTCCCGGGCGGGGGCAGGTGCATGGATGCATGGACGGCTGCCCCGGGCAAGAGATACGTGCCCACGGGGGAACCGTCGGGTTTGGTAAAAAGATAGGAATGAACCGTGTAAGGTGACTGCGGCGCGGCAATAGGCTTTATGCCCAAGTCATAGAATCCCAAAAGATGTCCGCCGACTTTGAAAAAAGCGCCACCGGTTCCGGGTTGTGAATCATTGAGGCGAGGGGCTGATGCAATGTCATAGACAGGAATCCCTTCGGGGGTGAAGCGCGCGGGTTTGAGGTAAAGTCCGCCGAGGACGATTTCAAACTGGGGATTCAGCGGATAAGAAAATCCGGCCAGATGATTTAATTGTCCAGTAGAGGAAGGGATGACTTGAATCTCATCGGGAGAAATATCCTCGTCCCCGTCGAGATCACTCCAGAGATAGAGGGTATTCACAGGGTCTTCGGCACGGGCGTAGGGGTTATGACTGGAGTTTGGTGATTTACTCCAAAAAGCCATCGCGGGACGGTAATCCCCGTTTTTTTCCACGAAGAGAAGAGGATAGCCCCGCTCAAGGTTGAGCATATACTCGTGCATTTTGCCTGAGACTTCACTTTGAAAAAGAGTGGGCCGGGGAAAGAGCGCGTGGCCAGTGTAGGTTCTCTAGGGAGACTTCTCTTTGAGAGGACTGCTGGCGTAACGCAAGGGATATCCCGCATACGCGGGTTTGGTCGGATCAATCTTAAAAATGAGTTCGCTCACGATGGCTCGCGCGGGGTCTTGCTCATGATGGGCGATGTAGCCTGCAGCGTAGGAAGCGTTGCCGAGGTATTCCCGCTCGATTTTTCCATCCTTGGAAAAGGCGAGGACACGGCGGGGGTTTTCTGTTTCGACAACCCAGAGTCGGTCATGTGCATCGGCAGAGATATCTTTGACGTTATGCAATGCAAGGGGGTTGAATTCCAGTCCTTGTTGTCCGCCTTTGGCACCGTAGGAGCGGAGAAGCCTATTCTGGGGGGAATAAACTTTGACCTGGTAATCCGGACCGGTGTCCATGACGCAGAGATTGCCTTCCCGGTCGAAACAGATTGCTCCCGGGCTCGTAAGACCGGGCAGGGGAATCGGATTCTTTGGGCCATTTTTGTCGATGATGAATATTCCTTTGTCCGGGAGGCTTGCGTAGATTTCGTCGTTGACCGGGTTGCGCGCGAGTTGTGGAGCGGCGGGCAATGGAAAATGAGCGATAACGTCACCTGTATTCTTGTCAATCAACCATACTCCAAATTCACCCGGCTTTTCAGTGTTTTTCAGACTCACCGCCGCAAATTTTTTCGACACAGCCAGACTCACTGCATCACCGGGCATTTTTACCTGAGGGGTAATCCCTGCTTTCCTCTGGAACCCTTTAAAGTTTCCGGTGCCCACAGCCATTTTCATCAAATCGGCCCGTTTTCCCGTCATGAGTATCCATATCTCATCCTCGAAAAAATCAACAGCATTGGATCCGTCCCAACCGCGTTTAAATGAGAAAAATTTGCGGCCATTTTGATCGAGGATGATAATCGTATCGCCTCCCTCGGCAATGGGAGAAGAAATGACTCCCGCCCAAAGCACATCAGGATTGAGCGTCATGGAGATACTCGAGGGTCCACTGTGATCGCCGAGCCAGCTGCTCTTCGCATATCCATACCACGGCGGGTTTCCGGGGTTGTACCAGCCGTATTCGTAAAAGACTTTGGTTCGCGGCAGGGACAGTCCCCGTGCGCGGTATATCCCGGGCGGCATGACATTGCCTAGATCATCCCGCCCGTCCCAAGAGACGAGCAACTCAATATTTCCCTCAGGTGAAGTGATGCCTGTCTGGAATTCCTTCGGTTCGGTCATGGAATGCAAATTGCACACGCGTTTGCCGTCCTTGTCCTCAATGACGAAGGAAAAAATATCGTGATCCGCCGGAAGAAAAAATTTGATCGCCCCTTGTGGTTGAATCACCTCCTCTGCCTTTGGGGATTGCGTTTCTGCTGCCCAAAGGCACGGCAGCCCACCCCCGGTGAGGATGATAAGAAAAAATATGAGGCAAGGAAAAAGTCTCCCCGGAAACATGCGGCAAATGGTTACAGAATTTTCCAGACTATACAAAGCAAATTGCGCGGGATAGATTGTCTAATGAATGGACGGGAAGAACTCACCAGAAAGCATTTTTACGCCGGACTCCGCGATTTGGAAAATCACGCGGGAGAATTGCATTCTGCTCAATGGCCCCGCGGCGGCGATCCTGCAAATTGCCCACCCGCAAATTGCACAGGGGGTGGCGAAGTATTCGAGTTTCCGGGGAGATTCTTGGGGGCGGCTGGTGCGGACGCTGGCAACGGTTTACACGGTGACATTTGGCAGCCGGGCGGAGGCGGAGGCTCTCAAAAAGCGTATGATCGAGATGCACCGTCGCATTGAGATCCGCGACGGGGAACAATCTAAAAATGCTTTGGACT
>CAYTAI010000059.1:0-3487 GCA_964435715.1 uncultured Verrucomicrobiota bacterium
GGGGAGGTGAAATGCGTGTAGTTGACTTTTGCCAAGCCGTAGTGGCCGAGTGGCTTGGTCGCGTAGCATGCACGCTTCAGGGATTTGAGGAATCCCAGCTTCAACCCGTATTCCTCGGGTGTGCCTTTGATGGACTGGAGAAATTTCTGTACTTCACCTTTAACGGTCAAGTCACCGGCTTTGTGCCCGCTTGCCAGTATTGTCTCCCGGAATTCAGCTAATTTTGCCGGATCGGGTTTCTCGTGGATCCGATAAACACAGGGCAAATTGCGGTTCTTGAAATCCAAGGCGGTCACTTCATTAGCGACAAGCATGAACTCTTCGATCAATTGGTGGGAGATGTCATTTTCGACTTTTTCGAGTTTGACCGGCACCCCCCTTTCGTCGACCCAGACTTTGACCTCGGGAAACTCCAGATCGAGACTGCCGGCGGCAAATCGCAATTTGCGCAGGAGGGAGGCGAGAGCCCACATGTCTTTGAGTTTCGACCGCAACTCATCCAATGTCACCGGGCGGAGGGGATTTGACGCTCCCTGATCCATTTTGTATTGGAAAGGATTTTCGGGGAGTTCCTTGGCACCATTGAGGAGGGCAAAAGCCTGTTTATAGGTCAGTCTTTTTGAGGAGCAAATGACCGATTCCGCCAGTTCATGGCTTTTGATGTGCCCGTTTTTGGAGAAGGTGATAAAGACACTTTTGACCATGCGGTCCACACCTTCTTTGAGTGAGCATAGTCCATTGCTCAGATTTTCCGGGAGCATGGGAATGACCCGGTCGGCGAGATAGACGCTGTTGCCGCGCTTGAGAGCTTCCCGGTCAAGGGCTCCCCCGGGCTGGACATAGTGGGACACGTCGGCGATGTGGACTCCGAGCCTCCAGTCACCGTTGTCGAGCCGCTCGACCTGCACCGCATCGTCGTAGTCTTTCGCATCATCAGGATCAATGGTGATGATGAAATCCCGTCGCAAATCCCGCCGCCCGCGACTGGCCGAGTCAGGCACCCGCGGATCAAAACGGGAGGCTTCCTCCAGCACCTCCGGCGGGAACTCCACGGGCAGGTCGTGTTTGCGGATAATGGCAAGAATGTCGATGCGCGGGTCATCGGCAGGACCGAGCACCTCGGTGATCTCGCCTTCCGGATTGATGTGGCGGTCTTTCCACTCATCGAGTTTGACGACGACTTTGTCGCCAATCTTCCCCCCGGCGGGTCCGGGCACATAGACATCCACAGTGATCCGGGGGTCATCCGGCACGACGTAAAAAAAACTTTTCGATTTCTGGAGTGTCCCGACGATTTGTGTCCGCACGCGCTCCAGGATTTTGATGACGCACCCCTCCGGTTTGCGTTCCTCCCCGGCTTTGAGCTTGATGGCTTTGCCTTTCCGGTATTGAGGGGCGGGGGAACGGTTGAGGCGGACGAGCACCTTGTCCTTGTGCATGGCTGTCGAGGTTTCTCCCGAAGGGATATATATATCACGGGGCGGTGTGCCGCCCGGCTCGACATCGGGGACGACATATCCGAATCCCTTTTCATTCATCAGGATTGTGCCTGCCACCAGATCGGCATTCGCCGGGAGACAGTAGCGTCCTTTCTTGAGCAGCACGATGCGTCCGGACTCTTCGAGTTCCCGCAGGGCATTTCGTAATGAGCTCTTTTCATCGGAGCCCAGCCCGAGTTTGCGGGCGATCTGGTTTTTGTCGAGCGGCTGGAATTTCGGGGAGTGAAAGAGATCGTGCAAGCGTTGATTCAAATCCATGTTCTCCATTATTGCAGGTGGAATGGTAAATTGCTAATCCTTTCTCAAGAATGATCCGTGAAATTTCAGCGACAGAAGCTTCATCGTGGCGCGAGCAATTTGCGCGGAGCGAGGGTTTTTGTTTTCTCGACAGCTCCCTTCGCGACCCGGTGTGGGGACGTTACTCGCTGGTCAGCGCTTCTCCGGTCGGGATTGTCGAGGGCAGGATTGAGGACGTCTCTCCCCTGGAAAATGCCCTCGCGGATTTTGCACGAAGAGGCGGTCGTGAGCTTCCCTTTCCCGAGGGTGCATTGATCGGAACCGTTGATTACGAGGGGCAATATCATTTCGGCATCTACCCTTGGGCGGTCGTGAGCGATCATCACTTGGACAAAAATTGGTTCGTTGGCCCGGAGCCGCTCTTGCATCCGCGTGCGGGCGACTCAAGAAAGGCAGACGCAAGTGATCCGGGGGAATGGCAATCGACATTTTCCCGGTTGGAATACGAGGCGGGGGTGAGACGGATTCAAGATTATATCCGTGCCGGGGATATTTATCAGGTCAATCTTTGCCAGCGGTTCATCCGACCGTGGGACGGGCGCAATTTGCGCGGGCTCTACGGGCATTTGCGCGAGATCAGTCCCGCCTCGTTTTCATGTTTTATCGATCAAGGCGCGCGCCAGATTCTTTCGTCTTCCCCGGAGCTCTTCCTGAAAATGTCCGGGCGGCATTGTCTGACCCGCCCGATTAAAGGAACCCGTCCGCGGTTTGACGAGGCGATCCGGGACGAGCAATCCGCATTCGAGTTGATCCGCAGTGAAAAAGATCTGGCTGAGCTCATCATGATTACCGACCTGGAGCGCAATGACCTTGGGACATTCTGTGAGTACGGCAGTGTGAAGGTCACCGATCTGGTCAAGCTGGAAAAATTCGCCCAGGTTTTTCATCTCGTTTCCACGGTGGAAGGCATGAGCCGTCAGGAGATCTCCCAGCCGAAAGCCCTTCAATGCGCTTTCCCGGGAGGGTCGATCACGGGTGCTCCCAAAAAGCGGGCGCGTGAGATTATTCATGAGCTGGAAGGCGTCCCGCGCGGGCTTTATACGGGATCGATCGGATACTTCGGATTCAACGGGGAATCCTATTTTAATATCGCCATCCGGACGATGGTTTATAAAAGGGGCACGCTGCATTTCGGGGTGGGGGCGGGAATCACGATTGACTCCGACCCGACTCGTGAATATGACGAAACACGGCACAAGGCGCGAGGCATGATGGAGGCTTGTGAGCGGACGTTGCAATTTGCGCCGCGTGTCCACAAGGAAATACCGGCTGTATGATTCTCGAGCACTCACCCCGGCGCAAGGACATGATTTCTCCCGCTGACCGGGGATTCCTTTACGGTGACGGAGTATTTGAAACCCTGGCGGTGCGCGATGGAAAGATTTGTTTTTTTCCAGAGCATTTTGCTCTGCTGACACAAAATGCAAAATCGCTGGGGCTCAAAATTCCTCATTCAGAAATGCAAATCGCGCGCAAATTGCGCAGCGCGATTGTGGGTTCTCAAATCAGGGAAGGCATCGCCCGCGTGATTGTCACCCGGGGCGAATCGTCTTTTGGCCTGAGCCCGGCAAATTGCGTAAAGCCCTCCGTGATTCTTTGGGCACAACATCTCCAAACAGTCTCGCCAACCAAAGGACTAAAAGTGGGCTTGAGCTCGCTACTTATCGTGCCGGGGCAATTTGCGACAGTCA
>CAYTAI010000059.1:3509-3790 GCA_964435715.1 uncultured Verrucomicrobiota bacterium
TCAAAAGCTTGAATTATCTGGTCAATTTGATGGCGAAAAAAGAGGGCGACGAAAAAGGTTTTGACGAAATGATCATCTGTGGCAGCGATGGTCAAGTCCTCTCGGGCACTTCCTCAAATCTATTTCTCGTTTTCCGGGGCAAATTGCTCACACCCCCGGCAAGATGCATCCGCGCCGGGGTGACCCGCGCCCGAGTGATGCAAATTGCGCGAAGCCGGAAAATCCGTGTCTTGGAAAAAGAATTAACCGAATCAATTGAATCTAAAAAAGACCGTTTGGTT
>CAYTAI010000059.1:3800-13171 GCA_964435715.1 uncultured Verrucomicrobiota bacterium
AAAAGAATTAACCCTCAAAGACATTCTCTCAGCCGAGGAACTTTTTTTCACCAGCAGTGTCTCCGGCATCCGCCCGGCGGCGCAATTTGCACATGGCAGGAAAAAGAAAAAATATAAAAGCAGGATGTCCGTGACTTTGAGCACGATTCTGAATCATTGAATGCTTGTTCCGGGATAGCCGGAGCGCTTGTTTTTTTGTTTCCGCCTGCTCCTCTCAAATCCATCAGCGGGCCTAAATATACTTTTTGAGTTCTTCTTCGGAGCGGGCTTGGACGACTTTGTGGAGGGATTGTCCGTGGCTGTCCATGGTGACAACGCAGGGGAAGTCCTCGACATAAAGCTCCCAGATTGCTTCCGGGCTGCCGAACTCATCTTTGAAATAGACATTGCGGACTTCCTTGATGGCTTCTGCAAGAACCTGTGCGGCACCGCCGATGGCGTGGAGGTAGACCGCGCCGTGTTCTTGGCAAGCGTTGAGGGTTTTGGCTCCCATGCCTCCTTTGCCAATGACACCGCGGATGCCGAATTGTCGCATGATGTCACCTTGATAAGGTTCTTCTCGCGCGGAGGTCGTAGGTCCTGCGGCTTTGCAGACCCATTTACCATTCTCCTGCACCATGACCGGTCCGCAATGGTAGATAATCGCGTTTTCAAAATTCACTCCCTCGGGCAATTTGCCTCCGTCATGGAGATATTTATGGACCGCGTCGCGCCCGGTAAAAACAGTTCCCGTGATGGCGACCATATCGCCTTCCTTGAGAGCGCGGATTTTTTCTTCGGTAAAGGGATATTCGAGTTTGATCATGGCGTTTTTTTTCACTCCTCTCAAGTGTGGGCGGGTATTTTCTAATACAACCACTGGTGAATCTTTCCATCCGAACCCATCAGGCACCCTTGGCGGCGGTAGGCCCAGCACATGTAGCTGATGCTGACAAAAAAACTCGCCGGCAGGCGGTTGACGGCGGTGATTTTACAGCCGAGCAATGTGGTTTTGCCGCCGAATCCCATCGGACCGATGCCGAGTTTATTCGATGTCTCGACGATTTCCTTTTCGAGTGAGGCGAGTTCCGGATGGGGATTCGTGTCGTCGAGCGGACGGAGGAGCTGTTCTTTCGAGTGGACGTAACCGGTCGCCCGGTCGCCGCCGATACAGACACCGAGCACTCCCGGGCCACAACCTTTGCCCTGCGCCTGGACGACCGCGTCGAGGATGGCTTTGCGGCAACCGGCCAAGTCGCGGTCGGCTTTGATGCGGGTATCGGGGAGGGAATATTGCGCGCCGACATTCTCGCAGCCCCCGCCTTTGAGCATGAGCCTGATCTCGACAGAGTCTTGATCCCATTGATGAAAGTGGATGACGGGTGCCCCGGAACCGACATTGGTACCGTCATTGACCCCGGTCAGGGAATCGACGGAATTCTGCCGGAGATAACCTTTTTTAGTCGCCTCAGTGACGGCGGCTTTGGCTGTTGCAGTGAAATCATGTTCCTTCAAGCTCGCCGGGGCTTTGACAAAGAAAAGAATTGTGCCTGTGTCCTGGCAGATGGGCTGGCTTTTGGTTTTTGCCATTTGAATGTTTTTTTCGATGATCTCCATCGCGTATTTGCCGTTGGTTTGCGCGGCCTCGCGGTCGAGAGCTTCGAGGATGACCCTCTGCACGTCATCAGGGATGACCGTGGAAGTGACGCGGATGAGCTCAAGAATGTTTTCATGCAGATGATTCACGGGTCAAAACCTAAGCAAATGCCGCCCGTCCTGCAAAATGATTTTTTAAATCTGTCTCTCCCGCTATGAGGATCCGTGAAAACGGGAACTTGCAGGAGACAGAATCAGATCAGCACGCGGGCGTGTGGGATGTTGTGGGTCCATCGGGCGGGGACGCCCTCGGATGCACGCGGGACGCGTGCGCTCCCCGGAAGATACGCCCTTTCGTTTTTGAATCAGATTTTCCGGTGGCGTGTATAAAGTTCAAGGGGCAAATATTTAGCGTAATTTTGATAGTCCTTGTCTTTGGTCATAATGGGTACCTGCCAGAGGGCAGAGCATGCACAAATAATGAAATCATTATTTGACCCTTGGATGCCTTTGGACCGGCAGAGGTTCAGAAAGGATGCCGCTGTGACAAATATTTCAGTGGAGAGCGGTGTGTCTGGAAATGATGAGAGAATAGATTGGATTTTTACAAAACGTGATGGCTCCCGGATTCCGGAAAGAATCTCCATCCGGACGATCCCGATCATGACCACTCGTGATTCAGTGATCAATTCGCGGAGCTCTCTGACCTCGGAGGAGTTTTCTCCTGTTCCTTTGCGTAAAGCCTCAGACCAGACATCCGTGTCCACGAGAACATTCATGATTTTCTGCGCTGGGCTTTATAATGATAATCAGGATCAAAATCGACAGTGCCGAAAAAATCCAAGATTTTCATTTGTTCACGTTTTCTGACAAATTCCGTCAGTGCCTCGTGAACAATGTCTTTTTTTGTCCTGATCCCGCTCAGGGACATGGCTTTTTTGAGGAGTCGGTCATCCAGTTGGATATTGGTAGCCATGTGCAAAACGTTGCACATAATAATGTGCGGGTCAAGAAGGGAAAAATCCTTAGACAAATTTTCCCGGATTTAAAATATCCCGGGGGTCGAGGGCGGATTTGATCTGGCGGTGCAATTTGCGCGAGGACGGGGTCGTGGCGAGTGGCCACCAGGGTTTTTTGGCGAGTCCGATGCCGTGTTCCCCGGTGATGGCACCGCCCCAGCGGATGACTTGCGCGAAAAGCGCGTCGAGCATTTGAACCGATTTTTTGCGTTGCCCGGCATCTTTTCCGTCGATCATGATATTCACATGGATATTGCCATCCCCGGCATGCCCGAAACAAGCGACCGGAATTTGATTTTTCTTTTGAAGACGGGAGGTGAATTTGAAAAGGTCAACGAGTTTGCTGCGAGGCACGACAATGTCTTCATTGAGTTTATGGAGACCCGTGGCTTTCAAGCTCTGCGAGAATTGGCGCCGCAGATTCCATAGCCGCGCGCAATTTGCCTCACCTTGCGCGGTGCGGATGTCGAATCCCCCCGCCCGCACGAGCAACTTGTGCAGTTCTCCCAGCTCGGACTTGACCGCGACCGGGCGGCCATCGAGCTCGACCAAAAGAAACGCGTGACCTTTGGGGATTTTGTCCGGGCCAAGATAATCCCGTGCGGCGCGCAGTGTCCACTCGTCGGCGAGCTCAAGGGCGGCGGGGAGATGTCCCCCATCAAGAATCGTATCCACGGCGCGCGCGGCGGCGGTCATCGTTTTGAAAGACACCGCCAGAGCGGCTCGTGCGGGCGGTCGCGGAATCAGGCGCAGGGTCGCCTCGGTGATCACGGCGAGGAGACCTTCTGAGCCGACAAAAAGCTCGGTGAGACTGAACCCGGTTTTATTTTTATGGCAACGCCCGCCGGTGCGGAGGGTTGTGCCGTCGGCGAGGACGGCCTCCAGACCGAGGACGTAATGTTTGGTCACGCCGTATTTCAGGCAATGCGGCCCGCCCGCATTAGTCGCGATATTGCCGCCGATGGAGCTGTCCGCGTAACTCGCCGGGTCAGGCGGGTAATACCATCCGTGCTCAGCCGCTGCATCGTCGAGGGATTTAGTAATGACTCCGGGCTGGACGACAGCGACGCCGTCGCCGGGATTGAGCTCAAGGATTTTTTTCATCCGCGCGGTGGACAAGACGAGCCCTCCCCGGACGGGGACACAACCGCCGACATAACCGTAGCCCGCGCCGCGGGTGGTAACCGGAATTTTATTTTTCCAGGCATAGGCGAGGATCCGGGAGACTTGTGCTGTGGTGCGGGGGAGAGCCACTGCATCGGGTGATTGACGGGCGAACCATTTGTCTCCCGCGTGGGCGGCGCGTGTGGCGGGGTCGAGCCGGATGATGCCGGGGGGCAAGAGACGGGAAAGAGTGCGGAGGGAAGCGGGGGAGGCTTTTTTCATGAGGCGGTGGCTCCGAGGTAAAAACGGGGCACTCTCTTGGTGATTCCGGTGAAAATATCGTATGAAATGGTGTCACTCCATTTGGCGAGTTCCCCCGCCGTGATTTCTTGATTACCCTGACGCCCGATCAGGACGACCTCGCCGCCGGGCCGGGCTGCGGGCAATTTGCTCACATCGATCATGATCTGGTCCATGGTCACCCGCCCGAGCAATTTGCACCGCCGTCCGCCGGCGAGGACAAAAGCACGGTTCGACGCTTGGCGCGGATATCCGTCCCCGTAACCAATGGCGACCGTGGCGACGCGCAATTTGCGCGGGGCGGTGAAAGTCCGTCCATAGCTGATGGATTGTCCTTTGTCCACATTCTTGACAAATGTGATGCGGGCTTTGAGGGAAAGGGCGGGGCGCAGCTCGTTTTGAAACCGGGGCAAGGGCGAGGCACCGTAGATCATGATGCCGGGACGGACCAAGTGATAATGATGCGGCTTTCCCCGGAGAATCCCCGCGCTATTGGCGGCGTGGATGAGCGGGAACCTGATCCCGCGTGCCGCGAGCAATTTGCACACGCGGTCAAAGTGCTTTTTCTGGAGCCGGGTGAAGCCCGCGTCCTCGTCGGCGCTGGCGTAGTGGGTGTAGAGCCCGCGCAATTCGAGATTTTTGAGTCCCGCCAGAGGAGCAATTTGCTCCACGGCCGTCTCATGCCAGAATCCGAGACGCCGCATGCCCGTGTCGACGACGACGTGAACGGGGAGGATGATATTCTGCCGGGCGGCTTCCTCATGAAACTCCCGCGCTTCCTCCAGCGAGGAGAGGCTCGGACAAAAACGCTGGGTGACAGCGGTTTTGATTTCGCCGGGCAAAGAGGCTCCGAGCAAAAGGATATTCCAGCCTTTGCCCGTCGCGCGAATCGTGAGTGCTTCGGCGACATTGGCCACGCCAAAAAGGTCGACGCCGGACTGCATGAGCGTTCCGGCAATTTGCGGCAGGCCATGTCCGTAGGCATCGGCCTTGACCGAACAGAGGATTTTCACCCCCGGTCCGACCAGACGCCGGACGAGGATCACATTATGACGCAGGGCATCGAGATTAATCTCCGCCCAGGCTCTTGAATTTTCCGGATTTGCACTCATGTCTCGTTCAAAACATCAATTAAACAGATTCCGCCCCGCTTCACAATACACAGTCGCGGATGAATCAAGCATCCCATTTTATGGATGAGAATCATAATAAACTCTCAGTCTTTTGGAGGGGGAGCTCCTGCGACGCCAACTCTGAATACGTCATGGTCTCGTGGGAACTCGACCCACCATAGGGTTCACACACAAAAACTATATACCTCTTGTCATTCATCATTGGTATAAAAAATGGATTAAACAGTTTGCCAAGGCACAAAGAAAAACTTTAGGATGCGCGGGAAATGACGGATTTTTTCCACATAGTCGCCCTGACTTACGTCTCGCTTTTTCCGATCTGCAATCCTTTTGGCAATGCCGCGATATTTTTGTCCATCACCTCGGGCGAGAAAAAAGACAACCGGGCGCGGCTCGCGCTGAAGGGGTCGCTCTACATGTTTGCGATTCTCATCACCTTTTTCTTTTCAGGTTCCTGGATCATGCACTTTTTTGGCATCTCGATTGATGCCATTCGGATAGCCGGCGGAGTGGTCATCGCCCGTGTGGGGATGCATTTGCTCTCGGCGAATCAGTCCCATGTGCACACCCCGGAGGAGCATGATGCCGCCGTGGAGAAAGAAGATATATCCTTGACCCCGCTGGCGATTCCCATCCTCGCCGGACCGGGAGCGATGGCCGTGGTCATGGGATTAGCAACGAATGTTCGGGAGCCATCGATTTTGTCGTATGCCGGTTTTTCGACAGGGATTTTTCTGATTGCTTTGAGTTGTTACCTCTGCCTGAAGGAATCCGAATGGATCCAAAAGGTTCTCGGAGTCAACGGGATCAATGCGATCACGCGGATCATGGGTTTCCTCTTGCTTTGTATCGCCGTCCAACTCATGGCGCAGGGCTTGGACGGTCTTGTGAATAGTTGGATGAGCAAAATGCGGTAAGCCACGGAGGCCATGCTTTTGCAGAAAGAGATCAGAGGAACTCACATGAGCTGACTTTATCGGCGAGTTTGGCGTATGACACCGGGCGGAGATAGACGGGCTCAAGAGCGGTGCAAGCCGGGATTTTCCCCGCATGCATATCCGCAGCAATTTGCGCGACGTGACGGGCTGTCGAGTACAGGGGCTCTGGCGCAATTTGTGCATGGCGACCAAAGCTCTGGTTGATTTGTGCTGCAAACACGGTGATGTCCGAGCCGGTAAAAAAGATTCTCCCCTTTCCGTGCACAAATTGCGCGGGGAGTGCATTGATGGCCGTGATGCGGGTCGGAGAGCGGGGTGTCCACTTTTGTCCGTTGCGCTGATAACTGGTGATATAGGCTTCCCCCCGGCGGGCATCGGAGACAAGACACAGCTGAGAGATGGACTCGTCCAGCGGGGCAGACTCAAGAAGCTCCGCGCAAATGGCATCATGGGCATTGACACCGTAGACAGGTTTTTGAAAGGGGTAATTAAGTCCTTTGAGCGCGGCGATCGCGGCACGAATCCCGGTGAAAGAGCCGGGTCCGAGATTAATCGCCCAGCAATCGAGTGACGGGAAAACGGGGGCGAGGGGTTCCAAGAGAGAAAAAAGGCTGGAGGAATGATTTTTATCCGATGTGAAAGGGATTTCCGTCACGAGCCGGTCATTCTCAACGAGGGCGAGGGAGGCTTTCGGTGTGGCGAGATCCAGAGCGAGGCATTTCATGGGCGCGACCGGAGGATTAGTCGGAGAGAATGCCTTTGAAGATTTCCACGGAGCGACGGGTGTCTGTCGCATTATTGATCGTGATGATGAACATCTTCCGCTTGAAAAGATTCACGGCGATCTGGGGCCACTCGATAAATGTGGCGAGTGCCTTGTCGAAAATTTCTTCCAGTCCCAGTCCGGCGAGCTCTTCCTCGCTCTGGATGCGGTGGAGGTCGATATGGTAGATCGTGCCGTAGGAAGTCTCGTATTCATGCACGAGATTGAATGTCGGGCTGGTGACCTCGCCTTCATACCCGAGACCTTTGGCGACCCCCTTGATAAAGTGTGTCTTTCCGCTGCCCATGTCGCCCACCAGACCGACGATGGATTTGGGAGTCAGGTTCTGGGCAAATTGCGCGCCGAGCTTTGCTGTTTCTTCAGCACTGTTTGTGTCGAATGTGATCGAAGCCATGTTGCAACTGGGTTGGAGATTCTGATATAGAAGCCATTTTGCCGATATAGGTCAATGCCGTATTTTTGAAGGTTTTTTTCCAAGCCCCTTGGAGCGCGGCTCTGCTCCGGGGGGAAATGGTAAAAAGCAGCTCAAAATCCTCCCCGTCGGTCAGGGCACGGGCCGTGCCGATTCCTTTCGAGCGGGGCAAATAATCCAGCTCGATTTGGTAGGATAAATGGCTGGCAGCGGCGAGACGGGGGAGGTCTTCGGCGAGGCCATCGCTGAGATCCATCATGGCGGTGGGTTTAAAATTTTGCACCAGCCAATGGGATTCAGCGAGGCGAGGGGTAAATGACAAATGTTTGCCCGCCGCGCTGCCGCCAAGGGTACCCGTGACAAAAATAAGATCGCCCGCGCGCGCGGTGTCGCGGCGGACGAGATGTTTTTTGTGAACGAATCCGGTCGCAGCGATGGACAGAGCAAATTGCGCGGCGCGGACGGTCTCCCCGCCGACGAGAGTGAGCCCGTAACGGTGCGCGGTTTTATCCATTCCAGCATAGACCGCGCGGAGTCTTTTGACATCGAAACTCTTGGGGAGCATCAGGGTCACGAGGGCAAATTGCGGGTGGCCGCCCATCGCGGCGAAATCACTGAGCACACGGGCGATGGCTTTGTGTCCGATTTTCTGCGGGGCGGCGTCCGGGGTGAAATGGTGGCCTTCGACAATGGCGTCGGTTTTGAGCAATTGATAGATGCCGGGGCGGGCGGTGTGAACCACGGCACAATCGTCGCCCGCACCGGCATGAACCGTCGCCGGATATTTCCAACGCTTCGTCAAAAGCGCAATGAGGGTATTTTCATCGAGTGGCATTTTCATACGGTGGTTTTGAGGGCGAGCATCATCAGGCATTGGGTCAGGTTGAAGACCGCGTGCATGATCACCGGTGCCCAGAGGGTGCGTTTGTATTCATACACCAGCGTGAAAGCACAGCCCAGCAGGGTCAGGGGAAGCAGATTAAATAACGGAGCATCATGGATACAGGCAAATGCCACCGCGCTGGCGAGCATGGCTGCCTGCCAGTGCATGTGTTTTTTGAGGAAACGATAGAGAAAACAGCGGAAGAGGAGTTCCTCAATGACCGGAGCGAGGATGACTGCCATAAAAAGCAGGGAACCCATGACCAGACGGGAATCCGTCTCCATCAGGATTTTGACAATCGCTTGCAACTCCGGCTTTCGTCCCATCAGTTGCATGATGAAAGTATTTAGCTGCGCGGCGATGGCGACAAATGGCCATAAGGCCAGTTGCACCGTGACACAGATGAATATCAGACGCCCCTTGTGGAGAGGAGCCCGAGCATGTGACTGTGCGTGAGGCGCGAGTTCCTGCGTAAAAGGACAGGGGGCACCGTGCAATTTGCGCCCGAGGTAAAGGAGGAAAAAAAGCCCGGACAAAAGTGTGAGCTGGAAAACCAGTCCCGAATAAATCAGTGCCATGCCGGGTGTGAGGGAGGGGTCCGCCTCAAGGGAGGTTTTTGCGGATGAACTGAAAACAGCTGCCGTGAAAAAAGTGATGAGAATGACCAGCATATCCGTCCACTGCCACGCGGCGGGCTCGAGCCGCGGCTGGAGAAACCGCGCAAATTGTTTCACCCGGTTAAAATAGATGACGTACCCGACCAGACAGGACAGCGACAAAAGCAGGAGTGCTCCTGTGACAAGTGCCGCCGGACCGGAAAGTGGATCAATCTCATTCATGACGGGGGAATCCCACCAGCATGCCACCGCGCAAATTGTTTGAAAAGGAAGATTTGGGGGCAGGAGAAAGCCCCAGAGACGCAAAGGCTTGGGGAGCATACGCAGCTTGTTCCGAATCGCGACTTCGGGATTCCCACATGCGTCCGAGGGCTTCCACGCTCGAAGGAACTCTCTTCCCCGCGCAACTTGCGCGGCACCCGTGGCATGAGCGTCCCCGCTCATGAATCTGCATACCGCGCGCCCCAGCGTGGCTCATTTTTCATTCTGAATTCTGTGTTCTTGTGGGCTGAATTCTTCTCTCTCTCCTCACCCCGCTGGCACATTAATCGGTTCAAGGCGCAGGGCGCGGGCGGTCATCAGTCCGCCCCATGCTCCTTTCATCGG
>CAYTAI010000060.1:0-4486 GCA_964435715.1 uncultured Verrucomicrobiota bacterium
CCCGAGAAGTCTGATACAATCATAACCCACAGTTATGCTCATGCCGTTGGGTTTTGACTTCACCCCCCCGAGAAGTCTGATACAATGCGATGAGCGACGATGAAAAGGAAGCCGCTGTTTTGACTTCACCCCCCCGAGAAGTCTGATACAATTTACCACTGAGAGGGCAAAATATGTTAACTGTTTTGACTTCACCCCCCCGAGAAGTCTGATACAATAACAGACAAGCGCGCAAATAGAAGTCATCAGTTTTGACTTCACCCCCCCGAGAAGTCTGATACAATTAGCGAAAATATGTTCAATAATTTAGGATTGTTTTGACTTCACCCCCCCGAGAAGTCTGATACAATTATAATTAAAATTGTTACAGCTATAAGCAAGTTTTGACTTCACCCCCCCGAGAAGTCTGATACAATTTTTTGGTAGGTTGCAAAAGTTTTCCTATCGTTTTGACTTCACCCCCCCGAGAAGTCTGATACAATAGGTTTGACAGAAGGGCTTAAATGTTAGATATTTAAGCCGTATTCAGACTTTTCCGGGGGGTGAAGTCTTAACTAAATTTATGGCGTTGGAACCACTGCCTAGCACGTTCCAACGCCATTTTTATTCCCAAAATTCTACTTGATCAGGAATTTTTGGCTTAATTGATCTCGATCCTTGATCGTAGTTGTCTCCTATCACTGTGTAAGTTTTTTTCCACTGTTGATCGGTTAGGAACATACAACGAACGTTACCCGCACGTGGAATAAATGCCTTCACACGGGCAATATGTGTATCCATTTGTTCATAACTCACACAGGGGCGCGCATAGACTGAAAACTGAATCATGAGGTAGCCACTGTCTAATAGATCCTTGCGAAAACGCGAAGCCATACGTCTTTCCTCGTCGGTGAGAACAGGAAGGTCAAACATGGTGAGAATCCAACCCATACGATAAGGACTTTTTTTCACAGTTGAGGCACCCAAAAATTTTGTGCGGACATACAACTATAACTTTTAGCCAAAGAACTGGCCGAGGCATCAATCGCATCAATCAATTTTAGGGAGTAGCGACTGTGTTTAACTCGTTGCTCTCGTAACTCAGTACCGACTTTTTTGCACCAAGACCTGAAATCCACATCTTTGCCAACCATAAACTCTGCCATCATCAGATCAACGATGGGTCGGAATGGTTCCATCAGGTCATAAACCAGCGGATCAGAACGGTATCGTGTGGCATGCTGAACCCCAAGTAGCGGACTCAATCCATGAATAATCAAAGCGCGATGACAGAGGGCTGAAAGAACGGCATATCCATAATTGAGCATTTGATTGGGGGCATTGTTCTCTTTTTGATCACGAGAGGAACTAATCCAGCCGATAGACGGGAAAAAGAGCTGCCAGTAACGACGGGCGCAGTTGCCTTCATCAATATTGTTTTTCTTGAGAGCAAGCTCTAGGTGAGGGGAAGAAAGATTTCTTTTTTGTAGTGCTTTTTGTTGGTTCAGAGTTTTCCCCCGTAAAATTTCAGCCCAAAGCCGAGAATTTAATTTTTGTGGGCGGTCAATCTGATTTAAATAAGCTTTCTTGTCGATGACACGAGAGAGGGGAGATGTCACTCCGCACGGTCGATAATTCTCATCGCAGTGGAGAATAATACCGTCAGAACTTAATATTGCAGAAACAAAATTCGAGGAAAGGGTGACCCCTCTTGCAGCAATGATTACAGCGCGGATATCTTCGTGGGGAAGTCGATTTTCGGATTTATCCTCACCACGGCATACAATAAATCCACGCTCCTTGAGAAGCGTGCTCCCATGCTTGAAAACATGGAGAACGTGATAACTCACAGATGACTTTTACATAATAAGATATAAAAAGTCAATCAACCCTTTCTAGTCCCGCATCAATAAATTTTAAAATACTCATATCTTTTGATATTTCCCCACTTGCACTAGTTACCTTCATAAATCCATCTGACCGTATTGTATTTAACTTGTATATGCCAGGCTTTAGAGGTGTCATTTTATGTTCAATTTCCTTAACAATTTTTACTAAACATCCAGATTGATAAAAGCCATAAATATTCTTTTTTTCTTTTAATTCACTTTCTACTGATCTTACAGATTCAAATGTATAGACAGGTCTAATCTTTGCTTTTCCAGTATCATCATAATAGATAATTTGCCCTTTATGGCCATCTTTAGCCTTTTTAAATGAGCCATTCATATCTTTAGACATATCCTTGTATTCATTTGTAGGCGCAACATTTACTAATATGCACATGACCCGAGAGCAATCTTTACGATCTTTTGATTTCAGTCGGAAGGTTTGACAAAAGCTCTTCCATCTTTTCTCGTCTGGCTCGGTATCAAGAAATTGAGATAATAACTCTTTGATTCTTTTATCTCTTACCGATTTAATTTGTTTTTTGGCATATTCCAAATCGAATGAAGCTTTATTGATGCCGATTGATTTCATGCCAAGCTTTTCAACTTCAACTCTCTGCACGACTGTCTCGCCATCTTTTGATTTACGAACACCGTAGATCGTCTCAGCAAGTCGAGGTTTTTCTAGAAATAGATTTCTTGGAACAACACTATTAATTTGTTCTCCAAAAAAAACTTTTGCATTTTTATGGATTTCTTCAGGAAAGCGGAAGAAATGTTCTTTTTGTTCATCTCTTGTCCATTGGGGAATGAAGCTGATTACCATGGCATCAAGAGCATGATGTCGATCATCTGTTCTATTTTTTTTTTTTGTTTCTTCATCCGTTTTAGCATCTGGGTTAGGGATGTGGTTGAGTTTGTATCTGCGACGAATGCGGGATGTAAGTCCACCCGATATAATAGTGATCCGTTTTTTATTCTGATCATCCACCCCATTTTTCCATCCGAAATGAATGGATGCGATTTTTTGGGCAAGTTTGGATATCCAAGCTGTCTCGGCAAGTGATGTGTAGCGTTCAACCAGCTCGGGGGAATTCTCCCTTATAAGTAACTGAACTTTTTTGTTTCTGAGTAGTGTTGCTCGTGCTTTGACTCTATTTGCATAGGCATCCCAACCCTCTTTCCCATGCAGCCATTCAAAAGGAGTTTGTTTTCCTTTATGATCATTTGCTTCATTTGTTGTGAGAATATAATTGACCATAGCATCCGGGCCTCCTTGAGCTCTGGGTACAATATGATCAATATGATAGTTTTGTAGGTTCGTAATTTCTAATGTATCACCAGTATAAAGACAGATTCCCCCCTGTGCTTTCCAAAGTTCATAACGCAATGCTCCTCCTTTAGAATCATCCCCTGCCTTATCTGCCTGTTCCCTAGCCTCAACTCTTTGTTTTTCACGATCCTTTTGGAATTTTTGTAGTTCCCTTTTTGCGTCATCTCCCATGAAATCCTCTCTGATGAATTCCAAAACTATCTGGTCAGGAATTCCGTATTGAGTGAGGTAGGATAATCTATCCGAAAATACAGACAGTCTGTGACGAACGATGGGATTATTAATTGAACCAATGATTGCTCGAATGGCTTTTCCTTTTTCCAACGAGCCGTCCGGATTCTGGTATGCTTTTTCCAATGCATCCAGTTTTTGTTCGGGAATATAGATTTTGTCCCATGAATCTCCCATTTTTAAAAGAAATGATAGGTCATCCGGAATAAGCCCTTTCTTAGCGTCATTATTTCCATTGAGTTTCAGTAATTCATCCTGATGAAATTCTTTTGGGCTTTTCCCAGATAAAATCAGGGACTTCAAGAGTCTAAGGGCAGGGCGGGAAAAGCGGGCTCTTCCTGTATGCTTTGGAGGGGCAACCTCCTCATGGTTTTGAAGGGGGCGAAAAGCCATCTCGGATTTTTTACCGACTTTCTCCCATTCTTTCTGTGTTAGCTTGTAGCAATTTGCGATTGATTTGGCCCAAGCCTTTGATTCCTTTGAATATTCAAGAGCCACATTTCTTTTTTCTTCAAAAATATATTTTATCTCATCGGCTGTGAGTCCGGTCTGTTGTCCGCATCTTTCCACCCGAATATTTTTGAGTTTCATCAGGAAAGTGACTTCAGAAGGCAGGAGAGATTCTTCAATGGGCTTCTTGGTCGTGTTGTCTTGGCGGATATCACATTTGCAGACTTGAAGCCTTGGGATCAAAGAGCAGTTATTGATAATACGATTGTCAAAACGGGGGATTTTTTGGCCGAGAGCCCCCATCCAGTCATCATTGCTGCCCATATGAAGTTTGGCTTTCTTCCGAAGTTCAGGATAATATGAAGCTTCTGGTGTCCCTGCAGTACCGTAGGTAAGAAAGTCTGCAAAATTTTCAGCGAGGACGGGGAAATCTTCTTCGCCTTGTGTCCAGCCATTCTTTTTTATCGTATCAAATAAACTTTGTAGTGGGGCAAGTTGCTTGGCGGCTTCTGCTGCCAGTGCCCTTATTTCCTTTGCTATATCGTCGCGGTCAAATCGAATGTTGCGTGTGCTTTCGGCATTACAATCAACCCGTTCGAGTAAG
>CAYTAI010000060.1:4501-9564 GCA_964435715.1 uncultured Verrucomicrobiota bacterium
TAAGACATCAGGATGTGAGGGGTTCCACAACTTCATTTTGTAGGCATCGAAGTAGCAAGGATATGCAAATTTCTCTGAAGAGAGAGTTTTTTTGAATTCTCCCCAGGCATTACAAGTTACACGATATTTTGGATCAGCTTTTTCGAGTTTCTTTTGTTCTTCAGCTTCAATATCTTCAGGTGCTTTCCCCACTCGGCGGGCATCCTTAGCTGCCCAAGCCACTTTCCCGTATCCACGTTTCTGAATGGCCGAATGTAAGGCTTTGAAGATTTGCCAGTCTTGGAGCTTTTCCCCCTTGAGCAATTTGATCCGAAGTAGGCATGAGGTATAGCAAGTTGCATCACCGGGGGCGGCAAATTCCCGTTCGAGCTTTGGATCACCCTCTTTGATTAGAGCCCATTTGCCTTTGATCTTTTTGTAGTCTTTGGGATCAATCACATTACCAGCATCATCGACTTTACCCACTTGACGACCATAGAGAGGTTCGAGTCCTGCGGTTTTCCATAAAGTCCTCAGCCATTCCTCACGGGCTTTGTGGGCTTGGCGCGTTCTCATCATTCTTCGTCTTGTGGCCGCTGTTTTTGTCTCAGCAAATTCGTGAGGTATCAAAAGTGATTCTTTGTGAAGAAACTCATTTCCTTTTCGCACTGCCTCTCCAATCGAACCGGTTCCAATGTCGAAAGCCCAGACAAGATCGTTTTTCATAGCTTGGGATTGTCCCTTTCCATTATTATTCTGACAAGATTTTTTATTGGATTTTGATTTAGAGTGGTCAGGAAAAGGTGAAAGGTGTCCTCATTTGCCTAGGCTATGGAGGACAAGGAAAGCAAGGTGGAAGGGGGGGGAGGAAAAGTTTAAAGGCGAAAGGCGGAAGTATCCTGTATGGGCTGATACTTATATGAGCTGTGCTTCGAGAGGTTTATCTTTGGAAAGGCGGCTGACTTGCATGATTGAAAAGCCGAGAATGTCACCCTTCTCATTAACACGTTCCATGACCGCTTCATGCTGGGTCTCGCGCATGAATCCGGGTTGATCAGAAAAAAGGACTTCCAAAAAGTCGCCTTCTGGGTCGAACCAAATTTTTATGGGTTTGGCCATAGTGGTTTTCCTTTTTTGGGTTTATCAGTCAAATATGCTGTCAAAATAAATGCATCAGCCTGAGAATACTTTACCACAACACAGAGCCATTTGTCTCCTATTTTTGTGCCATAATAATAGCGATAATAAAGGATGGCTTTCGGGTCGGCGAGAGATTCAATCACGCTCTCGGGAAATTGAAGAGTTTCCCCGATTTTTTCGGTCATACCGCGCATTTCAATATGTTCGAGAATATGAAAGAGTCTTTCATCGGTGAGTCGAATATCAATACCCTGATAATCTCGTATGAAAATCATATTAAATGTTTTTGTGTTCTTCGTATTTGAGTATCACATTGTAGAGTTTGCGTGCGGATAGATTTTAGACAAGATTTTATTTTTTTTGTATCAGATTTAATGCACAATGCTTTCAGGGCATGTGATTCCGTGGGTGAAAAAAATTTGATTGTTTTCGGTGATTGACGTGGGAGCGGGGTTTTCCTTAGTGTGGAGGATTATATTTGTGATTTTACCCAGTTGAAAAGAACCTTAAGGAGATAAAAACCTGTGAATGTTGTTGTTGAAGATATAGCCGTCTGCCGCAAGGCTTTGACGATAGAAATCCCGTCCGCTGAAATTGATCAGGTCCGTAACGATGTGACCAAAGAATTCGTCCAATACGTCGCCATCCCCGGATTCCGCCCGGGCAAAGCCCCGCGTTCGGTCGTGGAACGCCGTTTTGAGAAGCAGATCGAGGAGGAAGTCGAGCGCAAGCTGGTGCCTGAATCTTATCGCAAGGCCATCGAAGAAAAGAACATTCGTCCGGTCATGATCACGGACATAGACAAAAATGAAATCAAAAAAGGGCAACCGGTCGCATTCAAAGTCACGATCGATGTCGCCCCGGAGTTTGACCTTCCCGAATACAAAGGTCTCGCGGTCACCCGTGAATCTGCCGAACCGACCGACGAGGAGATCACACAGACTCTGGACAATTTGCGCGAGCAACAGGCCGATTACAAGGATGTCGAAGGGCGCGGTGTGCAGGCTGGGGACTTTGTCATTGTCAGTTATACGGGAACCATTGACGGCACGCCGATCAAGGATGTGGCTCCCTCATCCTACCTTTTTGCGGAAAATAACGATATGTGGATGCGCGTGGAGGAAGACTTCTTCCTGAAAGGTTTCACGACCCAGCTCATCGGCGAAAATGTCGATGCCAAAAAACAGGTCACCGCGACATTCAAAGAAGATTTTCCTCAAAAAGAACTCGCCGGGAAGACGGCTCTTTATGATGTCGAAATCAAAGGAGTCAAGGAGCGTCATTTGCCCGTTCTGGATGATGCATTTGCTAAAAAAATCGTTCCTGACAAAACCGTCGACGAGCTGAAGGATTTGATCCGCAAAGACCTGCAAAAGCAGAAGGAATACAAGGTCGAGTCACAGCTCAAGGACGCGATTGTCAAACAACTCCTGGAAAAGACAAAGCTTGATTTGCCCGAGTCAGTCTTGGAAGAGGAAAAACGCCGGACCATCTACGACATCGTCCAGAGCAATCAACAACGCGGTGTGACCGATGACATGCTGGAAACGAAGAAAGACGAGATCCTCAGCAGTGCCACTCAGAATGCGACGGAGAAACTCAAGGCTTCATTCATCCTCTTGAAGATTGCTGAAAAGGAGCAAATCAAGCCCACCGAGCAGGAAGTCGCCTCCTATCTCCAAATCATGGCAGACCGTTACCGCATGACCGTGGACAAGCTCGTGCGCAAATTGCGCGAGAATATGAAGCTCCAGGAGGTCTATGACAATATCGCCGTCGGGAAGACACTTGATTTCCTTGTGCAAAATGCTAACGTGCAGACATCTGCATAATATCATGACCATACAAAATTATCTCATCCCGACTGTCATCGAGCAAACCGGCCGCGGCGAACGCGCCTACGACATCTACAGCCGTCTCCTCAAAGATCGTATTATCTTTCTGGGCACGGGCGTGGATGACGGTGTCGCCAATGCCATCATTGCCCAATTGCTTTTCCTCCAGATGGAAGACCCTAAAAAGGACATCCATCTCTACATCAATTCCCCCGGTGGTTCCGTCACCGCAGGTCTGGCGATTTATGACACGATGCAATTCCTCACCTGCGATGTGACGACCTACTGTATCGGACAGGCTGCCAGCATGGGAGCCGTGCTCTTGGCTGCGGGTACAAAAGGAAAACGCTTTAGCCTGCCGAACTCCAATATCATGATCCACCAAGTCCTCGGCGGTGCCGAGGGGCAGGCGACCGATGTGGAGATCCGCGTCAAATACATGCTCAAGCTCAAGCACCGGCTCAATGAGATTCTCTCCAAAGCCACGGGCAAAACGCCCGAGGAGATTAACAAGGACACGGACCGTGATAATTTCATGTCAGCGGATGAGGCCAAAGCATACGGGCTCATCGACGAGGTGATCACCTCGCGCAAGGACGTCCCACTCCCGGTCACAACGAGCTAAAAAGAAAAAAATGGCACGAGCGAACAATCTGACCATGTGCTCTTTCTGCGGAAAGAGCCATGCGGAAGTGCGTAAACTCATCGCCGGCCCGGGTGTCTACATTTGCGATAATTGCATCAATGTCTGCAAAAGCATTCTCGACAAGGAATTCGGCGACGAAGAGAAAAAGCAGAGTGTCACACTGAAAGTCCCGAAACCCGCTGATATCCGCGCCTACCTCGACCAGCATGTCATCGGTCAGGATTCTGCCAAAAAAATCCTCTCCGTGGCGGTGCACAATCATTACAAACGCGTCGTCCACAAGCAAAACCCCGCAACCCCCGGACAGCAAGAGACCGATTGGGCGGCTCATGCGGATGTGGAGCTCGAAAAAAGCAATATCCTGCTCATCGGACCGACGGGGTCGGGCAAGACTTTGCTCGCCCGCACGATGGCAAAAATTCTCGACGTTCCATTTTGCATCGCGGATGCGACGACCTTGACCGAGGCGGGTTATGTCGGCGAGGATGTGGAGAATATCATTCTGCGTCTCTTGCAAGCCTCTGATTATGATGTCAAACGCGCCGAGATGGGCATTATTTACATCGACGAAATCGATAAAATCGGGCGCAAGTCCGACAGTGCCTCCATCACGCGCGATGTCTCGGGGGAAGGCGTCCAGCAAGCCCTCTTGAAAATGCTGGAGGGGACAACCTGCAATGTTCCGCCTCAAGGCGGGCGCAAACACCCGCATCAAGAGTATATCCAGGTGAATACCGAGAATATCCTTTTCATTTGCGGAGGTGCCTTTGTCGGACTCGATAAAATCATCAAACGACGCTTGGGCAACACCGCCATTGGATTCGGTTCCGACAAAAAAAATGATGTGGAAGTACCCGACGCCACTCTCCTCCAGCAGGTGGAGCCTGAGGATTTGATGTCATTCGGGATGATTCCGGAGTTCATCGGTCGTCTGCCTGTCTGTGCGGCACTGGCTCCCTTGACTGAGGAAGACCTCGTTTCGATTCTAACAGAGCCAAAAAACGCCCTGACCAAACAATTCTCCAAACTCTTTGCGATGGAAGGTGTCTCCCTGACCATGACCAAAGACGCCGTCCGCGCCCTAGCGCAAATTGCGCTCAAAAAAGGGACAGGCGCGCGGGCATTGCGAACGGAAATCGAGCGGATGATGCTCGACCTCATGTATGAAATCCCTTCCCGTGAGGACGTGGCGGAGGTCACGATCAACCGGGCTGTCGTGGAAGGCAAAAAACCGCCGATCCTCCGTAAAAAAGAAGCCAAAGACGCGGCTTAATCACCAGCATCTCACTGGCTATGAGGTGTAAACATAGACGGGCACGGATAATAAAGCTAGCCCTATGACCGCTGGGTATGTGGGGGGGTGATACACAGATTTCTTTTCAATGGAGGGAACAAGCTCCCGCTTGTCCTATTTATTTGCGCTGGAAAAGTATAGGGTTTCATGGAAATTCCAAAGCCTTTTC
>CAYTAI010000060.1:9675-12796 GCA_964435715.1 uncultured Verrucomicrobiota bacterium
GTTTTTTTTACCGTGGATGGCAAGCACAGCACAGATTTTTATTGTGGGGAGTAACCCGGACTCTTTTGCCCAATCGCTTTTTGGTAACTTTCCAGCATTTTTTCCATCATCCGGTCGATGGAGCCGTCTTGTTGCACCCGCTCGTATCCCGCCTGAGCCAGTTGCTCGCGCAAGGCGGGGGACTCGATCAACTGCATGATTTTGTCAGTCAGATCGTCGCTATTGCCGGGTTCAGCAAGAAGCCCTGTTTTTCCATGAATCACCCGCTCGGGGATGCCCCCGGTATTTGAGGCGACGACAGGTTTGCGGGAGGCGAAAGCCTCGGAGATGACCAACCCTTGCGCTTCCGAGAGAGCCGGATGCACAAAAATGTCCAGGGCAGAAAAAATTTCCGGAGTGTCCTCACGGTAATCGATGTGAACGATGGGATTTGACCGGTCAAGACTGCCATAGAGTTTCATAATCCTCTCCTGAATCCACGGGAGGACATTTGATGATTTTGTGGGGGAGCCTACCATGATAAATTTGCAATCAGTGCGGTGTCGCAAGATGTTTTCTGCCGCAGCGATGAAATGTTCGTGGCCTTTTTCCGAGCGGAGCATTGCGATCATCCCAATGAGCAGCTCCCCCTCTTTCATCCCGAGCTCTGTCCGGAACCGTGTCCGGTCATGACCGGGATGAAATTTTTCCAGGTCCACACTGTCCGGCACCAGATCGATTTTACTTTCCGGAAAACCGAATTCACCCGTTAAACTTTTGAATAATAAATCTGTCAGGCAAATGATCCGGTGGCAGGTCAGGCGGTAGCTCAGCCGCGTGGAGAGTTTTTGTCCGGGATTCAAATGAATATTCTGCATGCGGACAGTGGGTGTGCCGGTGAATTTCAACGGGGCGCACAAGTAAGCATCCACGCCGGTATGAATATTGAGGACATCAGGACGGAAGTCCCGGGCAATTTGCACAATCCGGATGGTGGCGCGGAGGTCGTGTCTTCTTCTCATCAGGAGGGTCTGAAACGGGAGTGTTTTGTCCGCGCAGGCTTTGGCGAGGGCGGACTCCGGATCGCAGACCAAGAGGGTCTCGTGCCCGTTGGCATTGAGCCAGAGCATTTCCGTGACGAGTCGGGATTCTTTGCCTCCCCAGTGGCGTCCCGCGTTGACATGCAGTATTTTCATTGAAACTAGGTGCTGTGCAAATAGCGCGTCTCTTGGCTAATCTATGACGCAAAAGAATGCAAGAGAAGACCTCACCCGTCCCGAAAAATTACACCTCCTTCAAGGATTTTGAAAAATTCATCGAGGGTGGGTTTCCTATTTTGACCTATCACCATATTTCCCGCCCGCCGTGGGGTGCCAAGATACGGGGGCTTTACGTCACGCCGAGGATTCTCGACCGACAACTCGCCGAGTTATCCAAGGCAGGTTACACATTCCCGGCTTTGTCTGCTGAACTCCTTCATCCATACGAAAAAGAAGATTCACCCAAGCAAATGGCTCTGACGATTGATGACGGCTATGTCAATGTGCTGGAGAATGCGGTGCCGATTCTTAAAAAGCACCGTGCAACGGCGATTCTTTATGTTGTTGCCGGGATGATGGGAAAGACGAATGAATGGGACACGCTCAAGGGCGAGGTGCCTGCCCGGCTCATGGACACCGGGCAAATTGCCCAGTGGCTGGCGGAAGGATTCCAAATCGGAGCCCACTCGATGACACACCCGCACCTCACGCAAATTGCCCCCGACAGAGCACGGGAGGAAATCTCCGCCTCACGCAAATGGCTCGAAGACCGTTTTCAAATTCCTGTCACATCCTTTTGTTATCCTTACGGCGATTGTAACGGGCAAATTGCGTCCATAGTCGAGGAGGAAGGGTATGAAACCGCTGTCACTCTGGTGCCCGGAGTCAATCAACCCGGCACAAACCGCTTTCTCCTCCGCCGTTTTAGTGCCCGCCGCCCGATGAATCCCCTCAAGCGCCTCTCGCGCAAATTGCGCGGGAAGGTCATCAAGTAGCCCACAGCGATTCCACACACTGCCCCCCCTCGAACTCCTCCCCTCTTACAGGAAGAGCCCCCCGCGCGCGCGCAACTTGCCCCTTGGATTTTTCGCTGAATAGTCTATCCTGCTGCCCATCGCGATCATGGACGAGCTCATTATATTCTCAATCAAAGTCTTTCTGATTCTATTTCTGGTTTTTCTGAATGGATTTTTTGTCGCGGCGGAATTTGCCCTCGTCAAAGTCCGCAGCACCCAACTCGATGATTTGCAGAAAAAGGGGAATAAGACGGCGGGATTTGCCCGTCACATGGTGACGCATTTGGACGCTTACCTGTCGTCGACACAACTGGGCATTACCATGACCAGTCTCGCCTTGGGTTGGGCGGGGGAACCCTTTATCGCGGCAAAGCTCGAGCCGCTTTTTGGATATTTGGGGATATATGCCGGGGAGAGTATTCAAATCTTTTCGCTGACAATCCAGTCGGGATTTTTGATTCACGGCATATCCTTTGCCATCGCTTTTTCGATCATCACCTTTCTCCATATTGTCTTTGGCGAGCTCGCGCCAAAATCCCTCGCCATTCAGAAATCCCAGGAAGTGACCTTGTGGGTGGCCTACCCGCTGCACTGGTTCTACGTTGTTTTCAAACCCTTTATCACGTTTCTCAATGGCACGGCGAATTTTTTCCTCCGCCAGGCGGGTATCGTGCCGGCGGGGGAAGGAGGGCTGGCGCATTCCGCCGAGGAATTGCGGATTATTTTGCACGAGTCGAGCAAGTCCGAGGAGGTCAGCACACTAGGCAAAGACCTGGCGACACGCGTGCTGGAGTTCCGCGAGCGCGTCGTCCGTGATATCATGATTCCGCGTTCGAAGGTCACCTTTCTCAACCTGGAAAAGCCATTTGCGGATAATCTCGCCGCCGCAAAGCTGGCACAACATTCACGCTTGCCTTTGGTCAAAGGAACTTTTGATCATGTGGAAGGGCTGATCCTTTTTAAAGAACTCATCCTTTTCTATGATGAGGCTGGAAAGAATGCCCGGATTGATTCAATTAAACGGGAGATTGATTTTGTCCCGGAAATGTTGTCGCTGGAGAAATTGCTGGCGCGGTTCCAGTCCCG
>CAYTAI010000061.1:0-2017 GCA_964435715.1 uncultured Verrucomicrobiota bacterium
GCGAGTGTCCGAGACAATCGACCGCGATTCCTCCGCCAAAATCAAGATAACTTTTTCCACTCACGTCCCAGACCCTGCGACCTTCGCCTTTGGAAAGCACGAGAGAGGTTCGTCCGTAGCTGGGGACGACATACTTTTCATGGTCGCGGAGGATTTTTTCAGCAGCGATGGAATGGGAATGGAGGGGAGGGGTGTTTATGCTCATGATTTGAGGATTTGTGTGCCGATGCCGGAGTCGGTAAAAATTTCCAAGAGCATTGAGTGGGGGATCCGTCCGTCGATCAAATGGATTTTATCGACACCACTCTCCAGCGCCTTGATACAGGAGTTCACCTTGGGCAACATGCCCCCGGAGATGATTCCTGTTTTTTTGAGTTCTTCGATTTCCTTGACGGTGACCGTCGGGATGACTGAGTGCGGGTCTTTGGGGTCGCGCAAGATGCCATTGACATCGGAGATGAAAATCACTTTTTTGGCTTCGGCTGCGATGGCTGTCTGGGCGGCGGCGACATCGGCATTGATATTGTAGACGCCGCCTTGCTTCCCGCGGGCGACCGGTGAGATGACGGGCACGATCTCCTCGTGAACCAGCTCTAAAAGTGTGGCAGCCTTGACCCGGACGACTTCACCGACAAAGCCGATGTCGACTTTTTCGCCTGTGGTCTTTTCGAGCCACATTTTCTCAGCTTCAAAGACATCCTTGCCGGACAAGCCCCGGGCTCGGCCGCCCAGCCGGGTGATTTTGTCCACGATGGCGGGATTGATGACCGAGGAGAGAACCGAATCCACAATATCGATGGACGCCTGATCAGTGACTCTCATCCCCTCGATGAATTCAGGTTTGAGCCCGGCTTTTTGCATCTCGGCGGAAATGGCTTTGCCACCGCCATGCACGATGACGGGGTTGATCCCGACCGCTTCCAAAAAGACAATGTCACGCAAGGTGCTCTCGACCAGGAGGGGATCTTCCATCGCGGCACCACCATACTTGATGACCACCGTCTGCCCGCGCAATTTCTGGATGTAGGGCAGAGCCTCAATGAGGGTCGCCGCTTTGTATGTCGATTCATTGACCATAGGAACTTGTCTTTTTCCGGTTTTGGAAAAGGGTGCATTCTAGCGGATCAGAAGCGTAATGCAAGCTTGGAGGATGTTACTTTTGAGAGGCACTGGGAGGATTGAGGATTTGAATGCCTTTGATCACGTCGATGGCGCGCTGGAGTGTGCGGTCACGGGGGGCGATTGTGGCAATGTCGATGTCCGGAATCTCCTTTTTATTAGAGGCTTCGATCATATTGTCGATTTCGGGGTTTTCATTCCTCACCAGCGATGCCTCGGTGAGGCGTTTGCGCGAATCAGCCTCCAAAATCCACTCGGAAATATTATTTTTTTCAGAGGCTTTTGCCAGAATCATTTTTTCGGTATCAGCGGGAAAGTCCACGGCGATGTCCGCCGGGATGCCCTTTGGAAAAATGGGTGTGCCCGCGGCGGAAAGTGCCATCTCTGTGGCGACCCGGAGCCAACGTCCGCTTTTCAAGGCGATGTCACTGTAGATCGCCGCTTTTCCTGAGGTGTGCCCGCCGACAAGCAGCGCACGGTTTTGCTCCTTGAGACTGTAGGCAAATGCCTCGGCGGCTCCCGCCGTCTGATGATTGATTAAAATCATGACGGGGATATCCAAGTTTGATTTTGGATTTTGAGCGGTGGCATAACTGCGTGTGACCACATTCTGTGCATTTTGCAGTTTGAAAAGGTTCCGCCCCGGTCCCACAAAAAAGGAGGCTGCTTCTGCGGCGGTCTTGAAATCCGTCCCTTCAGAAAAACGAACATCCACCACAATTCCTTTGGTCGTCACGGGCAATTTGCTCAGGAAACCCTCCATAATTTTGAAAGATTCGGGGGAGAAATCCGCCATATATAAATAGGCGATGTCGCCGGGCATGAGTTCACTGCGGGAGGGTGATGGTGCTTTTTCGCCGCCTTCCACCGGTTTCTGGTCGAAGACCTCCAGACCAGG
>CAYTAI010000061.1:2046-12779 GCA_964435715.1 uncultured Verrucomicrobiota bacterium
CGTCAAGAGCCGCTGCATCCAGGCTCGTATCCGTCACTGCCGAGGGCATGGCAAATTTGGACTTGAGCACACTGACCACCTCATTGAGTTCGGATTCGTTTAATCCTTTTTTGACGGAGATGGTCGCTTCAGGTTTTTTTTTCGATTGAGCGGAGAGACTCAACCCTGAAAGAAGCAGACCCGCACAGCAAATTGCGGGGATGAGAATGGCGGATGTGCTTTGCTTGGTTTCCATGCTGACTTTGTTACCCGTGACCATATCGTTTTCCGGTCAAAGGGTAAAACCTTTTCCATGATGTCCCGTTATGGGTTTAAGGCGGCAATTCCCTTGTCCGCAATGTCCCGGCGGCAAAAGGCTCCGTGGAAATGGATTTTGTCCACTGCTTGATAAGCCGTTTTTTGAGCCTCGGCCAAGGTATCAGCGAGGACGGTGACCCCCAGCACTCGCCCGCCGGTATTCACTATTTTTCCATCTTGAGATGCTGTGCCGGCATGGAATACTTTGACACCCGCAATTTGCGCGGCTGTATCCAGCCCGGTGATTTCAAAACCTTTTTGATAGGCTCCGGGGTAACCGCCCGAGGCGACCACGACACAAATGGCTGTCTTGTCCGACCAACGAATGTCTTGCCCGCACAATTGACCATCAACACAGGCGTGGCATATCTCCACCAGATCGCTGTCGAGCCGGCGCATATAGCTCTGGGTCTCCGGGTCGCCAAATCGTGCATTGAACTCCAGTACCTTCGGCCCGGAAGGCGTCATAATGAGTCCGGGGAAAAGGATGCCCCGATAGTCGATATTTTCCTTGCGGCAACCCTCCATGAAACGTTCAAAGACCTCCCGGGCAATTTGTTTGACGGCAGTTTCATCCGCAAAAGGCACAGGGCTGTAAGTGCCCATGCCCCCGGTATTGAGTCCGGTGTCGCCCTCCCCGACGCGCTTGTGGTCTTGGGCAATGGGCATCATGGCAAAGCTCTGTCCATCGACGAAGGCATGGGCGCTGACCTCCGGGCCGGTGAGGAATTCCTCAATCAAAATTGTTTCCCCCGACGCGCCAAAAACTTTTTTCACCATCATGTCGTCAATGGCCGCCTCCGCCTCGGACGCATTTTGCGCGATGACGACTCCTTTGCCCAATGCCAGCCCGTCTGCTTTGATGACTTGAGGGAAAGGCAATTTGCGCGAGTATTCCCGCGCCTTGCCGGCGTCGGTGAATTGTTCGCTCTGCGCGGTGGGGATATTGTGGCGCAGGCAAAATTCTTTCGTGAAAACTTTGCTGGCTTCAAATTGCGCGGCTTTTTGATTCGGTCCAAAAGTTTTGAACCCGTTTTCCAGGAAGAGGTCGACGATCCCCAGTGCGAGAGGATTGTCCGGGCCGACAATGGTCAGATCGGGCTGATAATCCCGGGCAATTTGCAAAAGTCCGGGCAGGTCTTCGGCGGATACGGGAGCAGTCCGGGCAATTTGCGCCATGCCGGGATTGCCGGGGGCGCAAAGGATTTCACCCGCGAGTTTGCTCTGGGCGACTTTCCAGCAAAGGGCGTGCTCACGCCCGCCCCCGCCGATGATAAAAATTTTTTGGGACATGGTGCCTTTACTGATAAATAAAAACAGCGTCCGGAGCACGAAGAATTTTTCTGGGGGGGCAAGTGATCGGGGAAAGAAAGTCGATCCGGCACTCACCGCTTTTTTCGTCGCATTGACCGTGATGATGGGTTATATCATTTCCCGACATGAGCACCTACTCCGACCTCATCGCCAAAGCCAATGAGACCAGCCTGCCCTATCTTTTGATCGGAGGTCATGCCGTTGGAGCGTGGGGATATTGCCGGGCAACAAAAGATATTGATTTTCTTGTGCCGGAAGATTCTCTAGAGGGTTGGATTGCTTTTTTGTCTGAAACGGGCTACAGCATCCTTCACCGCACACACTCTTTTGCGCAATTTGCTCCCAGGAAGGATGAATTGCCGGTCCTTGATTTAATGATTGTGGATAAATCCACATTTAAAAAACTTTCCGCCCGGAGTGTTGAAAAGCCATTTGCGGAGCACAAAGTCACAGTGCCTTCAATCGAAAACCTGATCGCTCTAAAGTGCCATTCGATCCGTTATGGCTCAAAAAAACGATTGATTAAAGACTGGATGGACATCTTGGAACTCGTTGATATTTGCAAAATTGATGTTTTAGAACCCGGATTTCGTGCTATGATCATCCGATACGGTGGGCAAAATACTTATGACGAAATCATCCGACATATCAGTGACACAAAAGGATAAGGTTGTCGATTATGGCGATGGCATCAGTCTCCCTGTACCTTCCAATCCTCTGATTGAATCCAAGGAACTCCCTTGCACCTTGGAAGAGTTAAGCCTTTTGAGTGAAGCAACGGTTCGCAAGCCGGCGACGAGGGATGTCGGTAATCATGTCAATGTCCGCTTTGTGATGGATTAAATTTTCTGTCACCCTCCGATGGCGATCATGCGGCGACCGGGCTGGTAATTCTCGCGGAAAGTGTGTTCCCGCGGTTTTCGCGCCACGACATCGCCAATGGCTTGCGCGATCATGCGATCGGTCACGCCGGGGGTGCGGAGCAGCTCGCGCAGGTCATACTCCTCATGGTTGCCGAGACAGGGGCGCAATTTGCCCTCGGCGGTCAGGCGCATTTTGTTGCAGCTGTCGCAGAAATGAAGATTGGTCATCGCCCCGATGAATCCGATTTTGACCGAGCCGCTTTCGTCGGTGTGATAAACCGCCGGGCCGTTGCCGAGGGATGTCCCGAGGGGTTTGAGCGCAAATTGCGCGTTGATCCGTTTCATCATTTCCCCGACGGAGATAAAATTTTCGTCGGCGAGAACATCCCGCGTGCTCACGGGCATGAGTTCGATGAGCTTGAGAATCAGTTTTTTGCGGCGGGTGAATTCGATCATGTCCGCAATCTCGTGGTCATTGCGTCCGCGAATGACGACCATATTGAGCTTGAGATTGTCGAACCCCGCCACGATGGCGGCGTCGATGCCCTCCAAGATAGCCCCGAGCAAATCGCGCCCGGTGATTTGCGCGTAAGTGTCGCGATTCAGCGAGTCGAGGCTGACATTGAGGTTTTTGAGACCCGCCCGTTTCAAGACCAGCGCATGGTCTTTCAAAAGTGTGCCATTGGTGGTCATGCCGATGTCGTTCACTCCCGGTGTCCGGGCCAGTTCGGCCACAAAATGATGGAGGTCGCGCCGTGTGAGGGGTTCCCCGCCTGTGATGCGGTATCGATCCGCGCCCAAGCCCGCCGCGACCCGTGCCACGCGGAGAATTTCCTCGTAGGTGAGAATGCCCGCACGGGGCAGCCATTCCTGCGACTCCTCGGGCATGCAGTAGAGACAACGCTCATTGCACCGGTCCGTCACCGAAATGCGCAGGTAACGAAATGTGTGGTTGTGTGGGCTGGTCAGCATTTTGTGAGGGAAATGAACCACAGATTCACGCCGATTGCCACAGATTTTCAAATTTTACAGGGCCCGCAGTTCCACACCATGCCGTAACCGTGGCCTGTATGGATTCCAATATAGCATCGGGACAGGCTGTGTGCGCTTCCCAGCCGTTGCAGAAAGAGTGGGACAAGCAGGAGCTTGTGCCCTCCAATGCCATATATGTGTGAGTCTGTGCAATCTGTGGATATTTACCTCGCGCCCGGCGGTCGCGGGGCTGCCTCAATCTGTATGAAGCTGCGGGATATGCCTTCAGGCGTTGGAAAATTTTAGTCCGGCAAATTGCATGAACCGGGGAAAAAGGTCGGTGTTTTTGAGGAATCCGGCAAATTGCTCCTGGCCGGGGCCAGCGGCGGTCAGTGGGACATAATCATTGGTATGGGTGCAGCCCGTCCAGCCAATGCCGGTGTGATTGGCGAGAAGCTGGGCGAGCACATTGGCGGGGTTCGCAAATTGCCCGTTGAGCGGTTTGGTCAGCCAAACGGGGGTATCCTTGCCGGGCTTGATCATTTCACAGAATGCCTTGGCGTGATCCCCGGAGATTTTGATGTCCGTGAATTGACGGATTGTTTCAATCACCTTTTGAGGGGCTATTTGCTCCGGCGGGAAAAACCCTTTCAAAGGATTCTCCGGATTTTTGAGTCCGATGCCCATTTCCTGGAGGATCCGTCCGGTGCTGGCTTTGAATCCGGAGATTTTGGCAAATGCCTCGCTGGAACCCGAGTAGGATCCTCCCATGCCATTGACCCCCATATTCGCATTGCCATGATCGGTGGTCACGATGACAAGTGTGCCGGGGTTTTCTTTTTGAAAATCCAGGGCAACTTGCACGGCATCGTCGAAATCGAGCATTTCATGGATGATGGCTCCCGCGTCATTGGCGTGGGCCGCGTGATCGACCCGTCCGCCTTCGACCAGCAGAAAGAAATTCCCCTTTTGTCCTCCGCGCAAATTGCGCAGGGCGATGCGTGTCATTTGCGCGAGCCGGGGCAATTTGTCTGCCACGCCGAGCGCGGCACGGTCGATGCAATAGGTCATGTGCCCGGCGTCAAAGAGCCCGAGCAATTTGCTTTTTTCGGGCGCTTTCAAGAGGTCATCGGTCGTTTTGCAAAGGGTGTACCCTTTGGTTTTGAATGAATTTTGCAGACCTTCAGGGAAAAAAGCGGCTCCGCCGCCCAGCGCGACATCGGGCTGGGCAGCGAGATATTGCTCAGCAATTTGCGGCTCGGCATTGCGTGCGGGATTGGCAATCAAGAATCCCGCGGGTGTGGCATGAGTGACTGTGGTGGTGGTCACCACGCCCGTTTTCCAGCTTTGAGCACTGCCATCAGGGGTCGGAGCAATTTGCCGTCGGGGAGCGCGTTTAAGGAACCATTATTGACCCGCCGGCCGGATGCCCAGGCACTGGCGGCGGCGGCGGAGTCAGTCACAATGGAGTTTAGCGATGCCATGTCCATGAGAGAGAGTTCTGCATTTGCAGAGGCGATGAGTGAACTCCAAACGAGTGGTTTTTTCCGGGTGAGCCGGGAGTATTCATCCGCGCTGGTGAGTGTGCCCAGGCTCATGCCATCGGCGACCAGCATGATGATTTTACGGGGGGATTGCCCGGGTTTTACCGTTTGGGAGGTGTTTTGAGCCGGTGCGAGGGAGGGGAATGCCACCGTGGCAAGTCCGGTGAGCCCGAGTGATTTGAGGAAATGACGACGATGCATAGGACGTAGAAGGACAAAGATAGAAGAAAACCCATATCGAGGGCAAGTACTGCCTTTGCAACAATGAGATGACGAAAAACCTTTTCAAAGCTTCGGGGTTCGGTTATAAGCTCCCGCTCAATTGTAAAACTCAGTTCTCCCCCCTATGAATATAATTACAGTCAATCCGAAACAGGTCATCCGCCAGACGGCTGAAGCACTCGTCAGTTCCAAATCCAAAATCCGCCGCGTCCCCGGAGTGGTCGGGTTCGACGGTTTTGTCGATAATATCATCCATGTCGTGGACAAACGCAAAAGTGCGACGGAATTCCTCCCGATTAAAAAAATCAAGGATTTCGCCAAACGCATCAATGATGCGGCCGGAAAAAGTGCGAATATGGAAATGGTCACTGTCCAGACCCGTCTGGGAGGGAATGGTCCGATCATGGCCAATGCCCTTGTTTCTTTCAGTATGCCGGTGACTTATATCGGACTGCTCGGCTCCAGTGCCGACTTGCATCCCATGTTCCGTGAATTCGCCAAACGCGCCAAGGTCATCAGTATTGCCGACCCCAGCGAGACGGATGCCCTTGAGTTTGAAGATGGGAAACTCATGATGGGTAAACACGGCACACTCCACCAGCTCACATGGAATAATATCACAAAAAAAATCCCGGCGAACCAGCTCATCAAGGCTTTCTCCGACTCGAAATTCATCGCGATGGTGAATTGGACAATGCTTCCGCACATGGGTGACATATGGAAACAACTCCTCAAAGAGGTCGGTCCTGCCATGAAAGGCGAGAAACGTGTCATGTTCTTTGACCTCGCCGACCCGGAAAAACGCACTGCCGAGGATTTGAAAGCCGCACTGGCTCAAGTCACAAAATTCCAGCAATTTTTCAACGTTGTCCTCGGACTCAATGAAAAAGAATCCGAGCAGGTTGCGGAGGTTTTGGGTGTCAAAGCCACGGGCAAAAAACAAGCCCTCATCGTTGACCGCGCCATCAAAATCCGTGAGAAACTCGGGATCCATGTCTGTGTCATTCACCCGGTGCAATTTGCCGCGGCGGCTTCTGAAACAGACGCTCTTTATGTGGATGGTCCTTTCACCGCTAAACCAAAGACCACCACGGGCGCGGGAGACAATTTTAATGCGGGCTTTAGCCTCGGATTCGTCAATGGCTTTGGTCTCGCGCGATCCCTCCAGCTCGGTGTCGCCACGAGCGGATTCTATGTCCGCAACGCCAAAAGCCCGACAGTGGATGAATTGATCAAATTCCTCCAGACTCTTTAACTGCACTCAGAGCAAAAAAAAACATCATCACCTTTTGCTTCCCCCGTTCAAACAAATTGTTTGTACGGGTTTTTTGTTTGATTGACTCCTCACGCTCGCTGATCTGTATATGAAAACTGAGTCTATGCCCTGAAAATTCTTAAATCCAAATCCTTGATCGGCGCAAAATGTTTATGGTTGCCTGTGAGCAGGGGAATGTCGTATTCGGTTGCGGTCGCGGCGATCAATGCGTAGCCACTGCTCAGGCTGTGGGTTAATCCGAACTCCTCAATGTAAACAATGGCACGTGTGCCGGTTTCCGGGGTGAGAGGCAGTATTTCAAAACCGACCTCATGAAGGAATGATTTTGTATACCGGAGTTGGTTTTTGTTTTTGGCGTATTGCATGAGCTCCAAATAGGTCTGGACTGAAATATAGGGCTTTGGCGTCTTCTCAATCATTTCAATGGCTTTTATATTCCTCCGTTGAACCCAGATGAGCACATCTGTGTCAAAGAGCATGGTGTCGACCCTTCCTTAAATCCGACATGACTTCTTCCACGGATAAAGCACTTTTGTCCATTGAACAAAAGGGATGGTTTTCGAGATTTCGTTTGATTGTTTTTGAAGATTCTTTTGCGAGCGGGATTAATACGGCTTTTTGTTTGCCCCGGTAATAAATTTCAACGGTTTCCCGGCGGTCAATCGCCTGCATGACTTGTTTTGTTTTATATCTCAGGTCGACGATGGATGCTTTCATGTGTCTATTCTAAAATAGACATTTAAATAAGTCAACCCACCTGAGCTTTTTTGTCTATCACACGAAAAAGTGCGCTTAGATATCGGCTTTAGGGGGGATGGTGCGGGCTTGGGGTTTGCCGTGGAGTTTTTGAATCGTCCAAGCTTTGAGGCTTTCGAAAATGCTGTAGCTGGCGGGGACGACCACGAGGGTGCAAACAGTCGAGACAGTCATGCCGCCGATGATGGTCAGCGCCATGGGAATCCGGCTTTCCGCGCCGGGACCGATGGCCAGCGCGGGGGGAACCGCCGCTGCGATGGTGGCAAAGGATGTCATGAGCACCGGGCGCAACCGGATTGGCGAGGCTTTGAGCAAGGCATCGCGGACATTGAGCCCCTCGTGTTCACGGACTTGATTGGTGAATTCCACCAGCAGAATCGCGTTTTTCTTCACGATTCCCATCAGCAGAATGAGGCCGATGAAGCTGTACAGATTCAACGATTGTCCGCCGAGCCACAGCGCGATCAAGGCTCCTGACAAGCCGTAAGGCATGGACAGCAAAATGATGAAAGGATGACCGAAGCTGTTGAATTGTGACGCCAGAATCATGTAGGCGACGAGCACGCCCAGACCCAATGCAAAAATCATCTGTTGGCCAAACTCGATAAATTGCTCCGCGGCGTCTGACGGAACCAGGCGATAGCCGTCCGGCAAAGTTTCATTGGCGATTTTTTGAATTTCCGCCAAACACTGGCCTTCGGTTTTTCCGGGGGGATTATTCGCCGAGATGGTAATGGCGCGTTCCCGGTCCCGGCGGGCGATGGTTTGAAGGGTGGTGATTTCCTCGTAGTCGATGACGCTGGTAATGGGGATGAGTTCCCCGTGCAAATTGCGCACCTTGAGCCGTTTGAGGTCGGCGACATTGGCGCGTTGACCGGGTTCGAGCCGGATGCGCAGGTCATAACGCCGGTCGTCATTGGTGAATTTTCCCTCCCGGACACCGCCCATGGCAAATGCCACCGTTTGGGAAATCGCTTCGGCGGTCACCCCGCGCGCCGCCGCATTTTCACGATTGATGCGAACTCTCACCTCAGGTTGCCCCTCCTTGAAATCCGTGTCGATATCCACACCGAGATTGCGTTCTTTCATGATTTCAATAAGCCGGGCGGACTCCCGCCGCAATCCGTCCAGACTCGGGCCTTGGAGGGAGAACATGATCGGGCGGTTGAATCCGCCCTCCGGCCCGCCTTTGGACAAGTCGATGTATATGATTTTCAGGTCTTGAATGCTTGCCATTTCCTCGCGCATGGTGTCGATGATCTCCTGCTGGGACAATTTGCGTTCGCTCCGGGGAACCAAATTAATGAACATGATCGCGCTGTTGACCGAGCCGCCCATGAATCCGCCCACGGCCATAAAATAGGTATTCACCTCCGGACGCTTGTCCTTGAGATATTGCTCGACCTCGGTGAGTTTTTGCTCGGTCGCCTCCAGCGAGTAACCGATCGGGGTTTCAAAAAGCATCATGACCGTGGACATGTCCTGGGCGGGGCTGAATTCCTTTGGCACGATTTTCGTCAGGGGCACACTCAGGAGAAAGACGGTCCCCATCACCAGACAGGTGAGCACACGATGATTGAGCAGGGCGGGCAGGATTTTCGAGTAAAGCGAGGTGAGATTGTGAAAACTCGCATCCACAATTCGAGTCAGGGCATTTTGCCTCTGGACTTTGAGCATTTGCGAGCACCGCATGGGTGTGAGGGTGACCGCCTCGACCAGTGAGAGCATGACCGCGGCGGAGATCGTCACGCCAAACTGGTAAAGGAATTGCCCGATGATCCCGTGGATGAATGCCACAGGCAGGAAGACCGCGACAATCGCCAGCGACGCCGAAAGCGCGGCGAACATGATTTGATTGGCACCATCAGCGGCGGCCTGTTTGCGGTCCTTGCCCATCTCGACGTGGCGAACGATGTTTTCCAAGACCATGATCGCATCGTCCACAACGATGCCGATGGCCAGGGAGAGCGCCAGCAGGGTGAAAATATTCAGCGTGAATCCCAGCGCGTAGAGAATGACAAAAGTGCCCAGCACCGAAGTCGGAATCGACAGGAGGATATTGACCGTGCTCGACCAGCTCCCGATAAAAAGCCAGCAGACCAGCGCTGTCAAAATCGCCGACAGCAGCAGGGTGAATTTTGTTTCCTCCACCGCCTCACGGGTGAAAACGGTTTCATTGTAATTGACCGTGATGCGAATGTCTTCCGGGAGCGTTTTTTTGATCTCATCGAGGGTTTTGAGAATCCGGTCGGCGACCTCGACGGAGTTGTAACCGCGTTGTTTGCGGAAGCCCAATCCGGCGCCGCGCACGCCATCGATTTTGGAGACACTGCGAAGGTCGTTGAGACTGTCCTCGATGCGGGCGACATCGCGAATGCGGATTTGGGAATTAAAGATCGGTTGGCCTCCGCGCTGGGTGATCAGAATGTTGCCGATCTCCTCGGGGTTCAAGCCCTCTCCCATGACACGGATATTCACCTCGCGTTTGGGATTTTCAATGATTCCGGCGGCGGTTTCATTGTGCTGGGTGCGAATGGCATTTTGCACGTCCAGAATGGTCAGCTCATATTCATCCAGCTTGCCGAGATCGACCCACACACGCAAATTGCGCTCCGCGAATCCGCTCAGGAGAATCTCACCCACGCCGGGGATGATCTGGAATTTGTCCCGGAGATGGCGGTCGGCGTAAATGGTCAAGTCCACCAGGGACCGCGTCGGGCTGCTGATGCCCAGCCACATGATCTCCTGATCCGAGGGGCTGACCTTGAATATCTGTGGCGGCTCGACATCCAAGGGCAGGCGGATGCGGCTGATATTGCTCTGCACCTCCAGCATGGCGGCATCGACATTGCGCCCCGGAATGAGCTTGAGCTCCATTTGGGCATTGCCCTGACGAATGGTGGATTTGAGATTGTCGATGCCCGTGACATTGACCAGAGCCTGTTCGAGCCGGTCCACGATCTCGGTTTCCATCACCTCGGGCGCCGCGCCCGGCCACTGGGTGGTGATCAGAAGTGTCGGCGCCTCGACATCGGGCAAGAGGCTCACGCCGAGACGTCCCAGCGAGATCGCCCCGAAAATGATCATCGCCGACATGAGCATCCAGGCGAAGACCGGCTTTTTGATGGAAAGATCGGCGATGGTCATGGGGGCAGGTCTCCCGCCGCGACATGGAGCCGGATCAGGTTGAGTTTGGTGTTCACATTCGCCTCGACCAAGCGGCGTTGTGTCTCGACGAGCTGGCGGAATGATTGAAGCACATCGAGATTGGTCACGATGCCCAGTTCATAATCCGCCTGTTGCGCCTGATAGTTTTGAATCGCGGTGCGTTCAGCCTCCTGCAGCCGGAGGAGTTCGGCGACCGATGAATTGAAATTTTGGTAACGGGTTTTCACATCCCGGTCGGTTTCCCGTTTGAGCCGGGCTTGGTCGAGACGGCTTTTGGTGTAGATGGCTTTGCGCTCATTGACCTTTGCCTCGATCATGCCT
>CAYTAI010000062.1:0-12645 GCA_964435715.1 uncultured Verrucomicrobiota bacterium
CAACTTACACCATCCTCAACCACTCTGCTTTTCATGTTATCTGACCCCTACGACATGACACATGGAAAAAACTATCTCAAATCTCAGCCTGACCCCTACGAAGTCAAGCGGGAGAGGCTGGATTTGGAGTGAATGCCGTTGGAGGAGGCATTCAGATTTACCTCCCTGATCCCCGAATCGCTGTTCCACTACGATGAAACTTTCTTCCGAAATATACTCCTGTGTGAGTGCAGTTGAAAGAGAGCTTTCGAAGCCTAATCACTATGCATTTTTGCCAGAAATTTGCGAATCCCTTGATCGGATGATCGTTGATATGAACGAACCCAAACCAATCCGCGAGAGACATGCGGCAGCCCTTGGTAGGCTTGTGATGGAGGATTTTGCATTCTCCGAGTCAGATCTAGGTGGGCGGCTACTCATCTTGGCCGATTCCTATGCTGAATGAAAGCGATCTGACAGCCACCAAATATTGTTTCGCGTCCTTAAGAAACCCATCTACGATTTCCCGTCCAATGACCTAACCGTATGACCAGACTGTTTTGTTTGCTGCTGATGCTGCTTTTTTCGCTGAGTCGTAGGAGTCAGGCTGAGATTTGAGATTATTTGAAGAAAAAAGTTGAAAGTTCTAAGGCTTCAGTGGTCAGAAAGACAGAGGGAATCCTGAATCCTGAAGTCAGAATAAAGTCAGGCGCGATGAGAGCGCACAGGACAGAAGATTCATGAGCGGGGACGCGCAAGTTGCGCGGGGAAGAGAGTCTCCTTCGGGCGTGGAAGCCATTGGTTAGGATATGGGAGTAATCCACGACATCTGGTTAATCCTTTGGATGTGCGGACGCCTAGGGATAGGCGTCCCTACCTTTGAAAATTTCTTTGCGTTCCTTGGCGGACGTTGCGAGAAAATTCACTCTTTTTTTCGTGTTTTTCGTGGGCTTCGTGGTAAAAAATAATCTGTGACTGTCTGCGAGAATCCAGAATGAGAGTCAGGCGCAAGTTACACGGGGTGTTTTTTCCCGCTAGACGGCGGCGACGTGTTTTTTGCGTTGGAACTCGGAGGGACTGAGCCCGGTGTAGCGTTTGAAGACGGTGGCAAAATACTGGGATGACGGGAAATTCAGGTCGAGGGCGACCGTTGTCACGCTGGATCGGGGGAGGGATAACCGTTTCTTGGCTGCTTCGATCTTGCACCGCAAGACGTATTCCGCCGGTGGAATGCCTGTTTCTTGTTTAAAGCGCGTTTTAAACCGTGGTAAAGACAGACGGGCTCGTGCCGCGAGCGCGCCCAGCGGCAGGCTCTGATGGGCATTGATCTCCACATAACGCATGAGCTGACTGATGACCGGAGAAATGGGTGGGCGGGGATTCCGCTTTGAGAAATCAATCATCTTGAGCAGAAAATCCAGCACCCGTGTCTGGAGTGTCATTTTGCGGAGGGAAAACGGAGTCTGGGAGACCGTGATGATGTCATCGAGGATTTTGCCCAGTCCCGGATCCCCCGGAAAATGGCGGTGGGCAATATGCCCGAGAGCGGAGACAAGCGGACGGGCGTCCGCTGCGGAGTAATTCAGGAATCCCTCTCCTTTTTTTGGCAAAAGAATATGGAACCAATAGAGACGCCCTTTTTCCTGCGGAGCCTCACCCGTACTGTGCTCTTCACCGGGAAACGTGATAAAAATGTCCCCGCCGCGGAGAGAATAATCATGCCGTCCCACACGGTAGGTCTGGCGGCCTTTGGCGAGAAAACAAATCTCCATGACATCCCGGTGGGCGTGGGTCAGGAGTCCCGCTTGAGCCTCGGCATAATCATAACGGCCCAAGACAGGGAGTTCAGGAAAACCGAGGGGACTGAGATCGATGACGATGCGCTTTGACATGTATGATTTCGTATCGTGATATTACCACAAACGCAAGCTTTGTGAAGTGTGTTATGTTTTTCCATGAACACACACAACAAGGCGATTTATGAGTGAAGAAACTGTATTGATGGCTGATGAAGTCGAGCTGAATGCTCAGGAGCAGAAATCCGGGCAGGCGATCTCTTGGTATCGCACCAAGATCGACCCGAAGCTCTTGCAATCCCTCCACAAGCGCAGTGACGCCAAAGCACTGGCACAAACGCTCGGGTATGTGGGCACGATCGCCCTGACAGCGGGGTTGTCATTGTGGTCATTCCACTCCGGATGGCCTTGGTACCTCACCGTCGCATTTGTTTTCCTGCACGGGATGGTTTGCGCTTTTATGATCAATGGCGTCCATGAGCTTTGCCACAATACCGTTTTTAAAACACAGTGGATGAATTCATTTTTTGTGCGCCTGCTTTCATTTTTGGGTTGGATTAATTTTCCGTTTTTTGAGACCAGCCATCTCCGCCACCACCGTTACACCCTGCATCAACCGGATGACTTGGAGGTGACTCTTCCTTACCCCTGGTCTTGGGCGAATTTCTGGAAATACGGCTTCGTCAATGTCGTCTTTCCCTACTACTCCCTCAAAGAGACCATTCGCATCGCCCGCGGCAGACTCGTGAGTCAATGGGAGCTCAAACTCTTTCCGGAGTCGCAACCGGAAAAACGAAAAGCCCCTGTGAATTGGGCGCGCACCATGCTCATCGGTCACGGGATCATCTTTGTGGTCTCGATCTATTTCGGCTGGTGGCTGGTGCCCGTTCTCGTGAGTCTGAATCAGTTTTACGGCGGCTGGCTTTTTATGCTTTGCAACAACACCCAGCATATCGGGCTCACCGACAAAGTGCCCGATTTCAGGCTCTGTTGCCGCACCATCAAGCTCAATCCCGTTGTCCAATTCCTTTACTGGCATATGAACTACCACACCGAGCACCACATGTATGCCGCCGTCCCGTGCTACAATCTGGGCAAATTGCACCGGGCGGTCAAACACGACATGCCCGAGACCAAGGGATTGATCGCCACATGGCAGGAGATCAATGCCATCCTGCGTAAACAAGAGGCAGACCCGGGTTACCAATATGCTCCCGCCTGCCCCAATCCGAAATTCGGCCCTCACAAAACAGCCACGGTTTAGTAAATGCGGAATGTGCTCTTGTGGAGGCGGCAGGGTCGTGCGGTGCGGGGAGACAAACACGATTGCCCCTGGCAAAAATCAAGCCGGGAGATTCATCCCGTGGAGTTTTTTGTAGAGACTCACCGCATATGAGTCGGTCATCCCGGAGACATAATCCAGAATCAGCATGAGCCGTGTGTAAGGATCGGGGGAGGGTGTCCGGTGGTTGCCGGTGAATTGCTCAGGGATGAGCTGGAGCAATTTGCGTGAGCGGGGCGAGGGTTTTTGAGACGGATCGGCGACATCTTCGACCGCAGCGACAAAACAATCCAGCAATCCCCTGATGACCTCGTAACCGGCGAGCTCTGTTTCCAGATTGGACTGGCTGCGATAGATTTTTTCCACAGAGATTTTTTCGATTTCGGAGAGTGTCTGTGTGGAGGGAATGTCTTCGATGAGCGAGCGGTCGTAAGAGCCGTCGAGGATATTGTCTTCATAACGGGAAAAAGCTGCGACAACCTCATCGACGAGCTGGTTGATTGCGCGGGCGCGCAGGTACTCGATGACGGCGCGGGGCTGGCGTGTGCGCGTCACGGCCTTGTCGAGAGCCTCAGACCCGGCGATCTGTCCAAAGAGAGTGCGGATGGACTCCTCCCCGATGAGTCCCATGCGATACCCGTCCTCGAAATCAATCACGCGGTAGGAGATGTCATCGGCGGCTTCGGTGACAAAAGCGAGCGGGTGGCGTTGATAGAGGCACTGTCCCGGAGTCATTTGCTTGAGCCCGAGCCCCTCGGCGACTTGCTCGAAATATTCTTTTTCCGAGCAAAAGACGCCGAATTTTTTCAAGCTCCTCCTTTTGCCCGGAGCAAATTGCGCGGGCAGGAGCGAGACCCGCGGGTATTTGGTAAATGCGCCGAGGGTGGCATAAGTGAGCTGCATGCCCCCGGGGTTGTCGGGCATTTGCAACCGGGTGACAATGCGAAATCCCTGCGCGTTGCCTTCATAATTTTCGATATCCGCCATTTGTCCGCCCGAGAGTGTCTGCGCTTTGCGAAAGGCCTGTGCCGCGGGTGATTCTTTGAACCAGTGCCGGATGGCGTCTTCTCCCGAATGACCAAAAGGGGGATTGCCGAGGTCATGCGCCAGCGCGGCGGCGGAGCAAATAGCCCCAAAATCCGTCGGCGCAATTTGCACGAGACTTTTCTCCCGCTCGCAGATGGTTTTGCCGATGAGAGTGCCCAGCGTGCGGGCGATGCAGGAGACTTCCAGACTGTGGGTTAAACGTGTGCGGACGTAATCACTCTGGGGGAGCGGAACCACCTGTGTTTTGTCTTGTAGACGACGGAATGCGCTGGAAAAAACCAGACGGTCATAATCCATTTGAAATTGGGAACGGGCGGGGTCGTGTCCCGGGAGGCTGTCTTTGCCCAAGCGTTTCCATGAAAGTAATTTTTGCCAAGAACTCATCCTTGGAGACCACTATTAGTCACTCCCCCCATGAAAGGCAAGCCATCGAAAAATAAGAGTTTCAGAAGAAAAAATCATAATAATTGCCGCTTACCGAAAATATTATACCGCTCGTCGAATAGTTTTTGATTGACGCCTATTGTGAGATATATCTTGTAAAGTATAAATTAAACCCAAAAAGATAATTTTATGAATTTCATAAATGCAACTATCAAAACATACGTTCTTGCGATGATTTTCCATTTTCCCATGATGTTTGGACAGGGTTTGGATCAGATACACAAGGATATGATGAAAGATTTTATCACAGTGACAAATGCCGAAGAAATCGTCGCGGAAAAAAGCCTGATTGATGCCGGAAAACCCGACTCCAAGAAAAAAGGGGATGAGACGAAAGCGGATGACAAGACCCTCTCAAATAAAGCGGAACCGGAAAAGAAGGACGCTGATATGGGAAAAGAGTCAAAGGAAAAACCGGACAAATAATCATGGTTCCATCAGCGGTGCGATATTGATTTTGCGCCCGGTTTTGATTGATTGTTCGACAGCGATCAAGGTCGCCACATCCCGGAGACTTTCGTGAGATGTATACCGCACTTCTTTAAATCCCTTCAGACAATCAATGAATTCCTGATACATTGCCCGTGTCAGTGCGGAGAAAAATTTTTCCGCATCCTCTGTGTCCTTGATTTCCTGTGAACCACCCGTTTTCTTTTCTATCGTGAATTTGTTGTATTCGAATTTGATCAAGCCTTCGGTGCCCCGTATGAAATAATAATTCTGCCGCCCCCCGAGGAATCCTGAATATGTCCAGAGCCCGGTGAGTCCATTCTCATACTCGAAGAGCATATTGATGAGATCGTATTCCCCGTGTTCCTTGCGATAATTCTTCCCCGCGGCGGTGACGGCAGCAGGCACACCAAAAAGTTTTTGTTTCAGGGCGACCTCGTGGATGCCGCCGTCGAAGAGTGGACCGAGCGGAAAACGCCCCTCCACACGCCAATCCGTATTCCCAAAACCCCAGGGATCGCCCCCTTGCGCGATGCAACCATGCGACGCATGGTCATACATGGACAATTCCCCGATTTGTGTTTGCAGTGAGTCGCGCAATTTGCCCCAGAAATCGGTGTAAAGCAGGTTCTCAAGAATAAAAACCCGTTTGCCGGATTCTTTTTCCAGCCGGACAATGTCGGTCGCTTCCTGGATATTGGCCGCAAAAGGTTTTTCGACAAAGACGTGTTTGCCGTGCTTGAGAGCCGCCATCGTGACTGGTCCATTCATCGTGATCGGGGTGCACACAATCACAGCATCCAGACGGGGGTCTTTGACCAGATCCCAATAATCCTCGTGGCAATTTGCTCCGGGGAAATCGGTCAGGAATTTTTCCCTCGTCGCCTGACGGCGGGCGCTGAAGGAGACAACCTCGAAATATTCGGGCAGACTTTTAATGACAGGCTTGTGCGCTCCGTGCCATTGGAGCCCCGGACCGATCACAGCGGTTTTGAGAGGAAAAATCATTTTTTGTCTGATATTCTTGAACGTAACAGGCTTGCCGTCCCGGCCCTCCGGCCAACTTGGAGGAGATGACCCCAGTCGTGTCAAAACTTTTGGCTCAAGTCGCAGTCAGTTGCAATCACATTCTTCTCTTGCACTCATGCCCGCTTTTCGACAATGATTTGCCCTTTCGCATGAGCAAAACATTAACCACGCGCAAAGCCCGCCGCATCGAAGGGGAGATAAAAGTCCCCGGTGACAAAAGCATTTCCCACCGTTCTGCAATCCTTCTGGGATTATCCAGCGGTGGTCCCGCGGGCATCACCGGCTATTTACCCAGTGAAGATTGCTTGAATACACTGAAAGCCATGGCCGCGCTCGGCGTGACCTATCAACGTCCCGACTCGACGACTGTGGTGATCGAAGGCTGCGGGGGACGGCTGATGCAGCCCAAAAAAACGATTGATTGCGGGAACTCCGGCACAGCCATCCGCTTGCTTGCCGGGGTTTTAGCCGGGCAAAACGGATTCAAATCACACATGACCGGGGACGCTTCGCTTTGCAGCCGTCCGATGAAACGGGTCATGGAGCCGCTCGGTCAGATGGGCGCAAAAATCGTCAGTGATGCCGGAAATAATTGTGCGCCCTTGACCATTGAAGGCGTCACGCTCAAAGCCATTGATTACCACTCCAAAGTCGCCAGTGCCCAGGTCAAATCCTGTCTCTTGCTTGCCGGGCTTTTTGCCGAGGGTACCACCCGGGTGACCGAGCCGATGCAGTCCCGCGATCATACCGAGAGGATGTTCCGCTATCTTGAGCTGCCATTGACCACCTCCGGACTGACGGCGTCGGTCAAAGGGGGGTATCTGCCCAAGTCAAAAAATATCAAAGTCCCCGGGGACATTTCCTCCGCGGCATTCTGGCTCGTCGCGGCGGCGGCATTTCCGGGGATGAAACTCAAAGTCGTCGACGTCGGGCTGAACCCCACACGCACGGGGATTTTGAATGTGCTCGTTCGCATGGGCGCCACGATCCACGAGCGTGTGTACGAAGACCAATTCGAACCCTACGGCACAGTCGAAATCACGGGTGCCGGGCTGCGGGGGACGACGGTCGAAGGCACAGAAATTCCCAATGTCATTGACGAGTTGCCGATTCTCGCTGTGGCCGGTGCCATCGCCCATGACGGTGTGATGGTTATCCGGGACGCGCGCGAGCTCCGCGTCAAAGAGACTGACAGGATCAAAGCCATCGCGGACAATTTGCGCGCCATTGGTGCGGATGTGGAGGATTTCGACGATGGTCTGGCGGTGCGTGGCGGGTGTCCCCTGCGCGGGGCGCGGGTCAAAAGCTTTGGTGACCACCGCATTGCGATGGCAATGGCGATCGCCGGACTTTTTGCAGAGGGAGAGATGATTATTGAAAATGTCGATTGTATCGACACCTCTTATCCCGGTTTTGCTGATGACATTCCCAAGCTGGTGACGTACTAATCTCAATCATCATGTCTGCACGGATCATTATTGCCATTGATGGGCCTTCCGCTTCGGGAAAAAGCACGGTCGCCCGGGGGGTCGCCCGCGAGCTCGGATTTCTGTATGTCGACACGGGAGCGATGTACCGGGCTTTTACCTGGAAAGCGATTCAAGACAAAATCGACTATTTTTTGCCTGGCTCGGTTGCACAATGGATGCGTGGAATCACCCTCTCCACCCAGGCTGATGCAGGAGCGGTCATCTTGCAGGTCAATGGACAGCCGTTGGAAGACGCTTGGTTGCGAACACCTGATGTCAATGCCGCGGTATCCTATCTTGCAAGAGTCAACTGTGTCCGTGAGAAGGCTGTGGCTGTGCAGCGCGGCTTGAGCTCTCTGGGTTCCCTCGTCGCGGAAGGGCGCGATATCGGAACCGTTGTTTTTCCCGCCGCCGATTTTAAATTTTACGTCGATGTCCCCGGGGAGATCCGCGCGGCGCGGCGTGCGGCGCAAGGTTTGACCGATTCGATTGCGGAACGCGATAAAATGGACTCCACACGCACGACTGCCCCGCTCAAAATGGCTGATGATGCCGTCTTGATTCTCAATACGGGGACAGCCCAAGAGTCCATCGCAAAAATTGTCGGGATGATCCGCCATGGAAAATCATGAAATATGACCAGACACTCGTGACCATCGGCACACGCGGCAGCGCGCTGGCACTCGCGCAGGCGCATCATGTGCGCGAATTGCTTGAAAAAGCGCATCCGAAATTGCGGTTCCAGCTTCAAATCATCAAAACCACCGGGGACAAACGCCAGGACTTGTCCCTCACGAAAGTCACGCAAAGCACCAAGGGGCTTTTTACAAAGGAACTCGAGGTCGCCCTGCTCCGGCGCAAGATCGATCTGGCGGTTCACAGCCTCAAAGACCTGCCGGTGGAGTTGCCCGGCGGGCTGACGCTCGGCGCGGTGCCCAAACGCGAGGACCCCAGTGATTTTTTCATTTCCAAAACACCCGGCGGTTTGGGCAATTTGCCCCCCGGCGCGACGGTGGCGACGAGCAGTTTGCGGCGCAAGGTGCAGTTGCAATTTGCGCGGCCCGACCTGAAAATCGCCGAGATTCGCGGCAATGTGGAGACCCGGATTCTCAAACTCTGCGAGTCACCGGATTACGACGCGCTTTTGCTCGCCAGCGCGGGGCTCAACCGGCTGGGTTACCGTTTCGACTCTGGCGGCGCGTATGACACGGGCAAATTGCCCCGCTCGGAGGCAGAGCTGGAACGCGCGCGTAATCCATTCATTGCCGCGGGTGCCGAGCAAGTTTATCGGCGTGTGGATACGGTCTATGGCGAGAAACTCCCGCTTGCGCTCATGCTGCCCGCCGTGGGACAAGCCGCGTTGGGGATCGAAATCCGCGCCGATGACCAAAGGATTATCGACATCGTTGCCCGTATCCATCATTACGCCACCGCACAGGCTGTCGCGGCGGAACGCTCATTTTTGCTCGCGCTGGGTGGCGGCTGCCAGGTTCCCCTCGCCGCGCACGCAATTTGCACCGAGGGCACGACACTCCACCTCCGCGCCGTGGTCTTTGACTCCGACGGAAGCAATCGTCGTGCGGCGGAGATAAAAGGGGAGGCGAAGGAAGCCATCATCCTTGGCCAGTCTCTGGCCACGGAGTTAAAATAGTTGATCGTATCTGGTATCTTGTTTTTAGTTGTCGTATGGCTACTATCAAATCGTTTGAGGAGCTTGCTTCGTGGCAAATTGCGCGTGAATTAACGCGAAAAATCTACAAAGATTTTAAGCCGATCAGGGACTATTCACTCAGAGATCAGATTCAGAGCGCGAGCGTTTCGATCATGTCAAATATTGCTGAAGGTTTTGAAAGATCAGGAAAAGCTGAGAAGGTTCAGTTTTTGAATATTGCTCGGGCTTCGGCCGCAGAAGTCAGAAGTCTTGCATATGTCGCCGAGGATACGGGAATGATTAGTCGGGATGCGGCTGAGTCTATTCGTGTCAAAACTCTCGAGTGCGGACGTTTAATCAGCGGACTGATAAACTACCTGAAAAAACCAGATACTAAAAACTAGTTACCACATGCTTGAGATGACAATAAAAAATGGAATTTGCCATATTGTCGGCGCCGGGCCGGGGGACGAGGGACTCATCACGGTCCGGGGGCTCGACTGCATTCGGGCGGCGGATGTGATTCTCTATGACTACCTGTGCAATCCCGCGCTGTTGCAATTTGCGCGGGCCGGGGCGGAGAAAATTTTTGTCGGGAAAAACTCCGGGGAATCTTTCAAGCAACAGGAGATTTGCAAATTGCTCGTGGACCACACCGCCGCCGGAAAAACCGTTTGCCGGCTCAAGGGCGGTGACCCTTATGTCTTCGGGCGCGGGGGGGAGGAAGCTCTCGCGCTGGCCGAGGCCGGGCTGGATTTCGAGGTGGTTCCGGGTGTGTCCTCGGCTGTGGCGGTGCCCGCCTACGCGGGAATTCCTGTCACCCACCGAGGTATCACGAGTTCCTTTGCCGTCATCACCGGGCACGAGGATCCGCATAAACCCGACCGCGGTGTGGACTGGAAAAAAGTCGCGGAGTATGCGGGCGCCAAAGTCATTCTCATGGGCGTGGGCAAAATGCGCGAGATCGCCGCGCGCTTGGTGGAGAATGGTTTGGCGGACTCCACCCCCGTGGCAGTGATCAGCTGGGGAACCACACCCCGGCAGAAAACCGTTGTGGGGACTCTGGCGGATATTGGCGCGCGTGTCGAATCCTCCGGGATCACCGCTCCGGCGGTCACAGTCGTCGGTGAGGTGGTTCGTTTCCGTGAAACATTGAATTGGTTCGAGCAAAAACCTCTTTTTGGAAAGCGCATTGTCGTGACCCGGACCCGCGGGCAAGCCAGTGAATTATCCGCCAAGCTCCGGCTTCTCGGAGCGGATGTGATCGAGTGGCCCTTGATCCGTATTGAACGCGTGGATGCGGGCTCGTGGCTGGAGTCCGGGTTGTCCCGGTCTTTCGACTGGCTGGTCTTTACCAGTCCAAATGCCGTGACCCATTTTCTCGACCAAGTGATTGCAGTCACCGGAGACATTCGCTCCATCGGTCCCGCGCAAATTGCCGCGGTCGGACCGGCCACGGCGGCGAGACTGGGCGAATACGGACTCAAGACGCATTTGCAAGCAGCGGGAAAAGCCGCCGAGAGCCGCGCCACGGAGCTGGGCACCATCCTGGGCAATTTGCGCGGGGGACACCGGGTTCTTTGGCCGCACGGGAATCTCGCCCGTCCGGTGATGAGTCATGAGCTCATTGAGCGAGGGATCGAATGTGTCGGACTGGAGGTTTACCGGACGCTCCCGGAAACCAGTCGTCTGGAGGAGCAACGCAATTTGCTCGCCGACGAATCTCCCGACTGGATTCTTTTCGCCAGCGGCTCCGCAGTGGAAAATTTCTTTGCGCTGAATCTCGCGGCGGACACCCGCCGCACGCAATTTGCCACCATCGGCCTGGAAACCTCGCGCAAATTGCGCGAGCGCGGCATCACGCAATTTGCCCAGGCATCCGAGCCCACCATTGACGCTCTTGTCGCGGTAATCAAGGAGCGCGAGTCCATGCGGCGAAATCCGGAGGAATGATTTTGCTCATCTTCCCGGAGGGCACCCCGGCCGCGCGGCGGGACTATTGACGGTTTGTATGGAAATGCTATCTTTGCACTCACCCTATGAGCGAAAACCGCCCCCCCGGATGTGAGCATTGCAAAAATCCGTGCACGATCCATCTGACCCAAATCGTCGATGGAGTCATGCACAAGGTTGATCTGTGTGCCGAGTGCCCGAATGCAAAAAACGTGGATGACCCGACCGGATTTTCCATTGCGGATCAATTGCTCGGGCTGGGTGCCGGGGATGAGATGTCGGGAGGCAAAGAGGATCTGGTCTGTCCGACCTGCGGCTTTACCCAATCCGATTTTAAAAAGCTCGGACGCCTCGGTTGTGCGGATTGTTACGATACTTTTGAAGAAGGTCTCGGTGCTCTCTTGCGGAATATGCACCGGGGGATCGAGCACACAGGCAAAGTGCCCGCCAAACTCGCTGCCCGTCTCGAGCTCGCGCACAAGCTCGACGGCCTCAAAAAAGACTTGAGCACGGCGATCAAAGAAGAGCGTTATGAGGCGGCGGCTGATTTGCGGGATAAAATATCCAAGCTTCAAGAGTGAGCCGGTCGGGTGTGTGCCCGCCCGGAAAAAAAATTATTCTTTCCCGGACAGCGCCTGCGCGACCGGCTTTGCAAAATATGTGAGGATCATGTCTGCGCCGGCGCGTTTGATCGAGAGCAATGATTCATTCCTCGTTTTTTTCAGATCGAGCCAGCCCAATTTTGCGGCGGCATGGATCTGGGCGTATTCCCCGGAGACCTGATACGCCGCGACGGGCAAATGGCTCTGGTCACGCACTTCGCGGATGATGTCGAGGTAAGGTCCGGCGGGTTTGACCATGATCATGTCGGCACCCTCTTGCTCGTCAAGCTGAGATTCCAAAAGGGCTTCCCGACGATTCGCAGGATTCAGCTGATAAGTCTTTTTGTCGAGTAAGGGGGTTCCAGCCGCATGCGCGCTGCCGACGGCCTCGCGGAAGGGACCGTAGTATGCGGAGGCGAATTTCACCGAGTAGGCGAGGATGCCGGTATTGATGAGTTTGTTTTGATCAAGGCTTTTGCGGATCGCCCCGACACGTCCGTCCATCATGTCGGAGGGAGCGACAAGATCCGCGCCGGATTGCGCGAGGAGGACGGCCATGTCACAGAGGATTTTAACAGTGGCATCATTATCCACCTCCCCCTCTTGATTCAAGACACCATCATGGCCGTGATCTGTATAGGGGTCGAGGGCGACGTCGGTGATGACCAGTAGAGAGGGAATTTCTTTTTTGATTGCTTGGACGGCGCGAGGAATAAGACCGCCGGGATTTAAGGCTTCCTCTCCACGCGGGGTTTTGAGGGCGGGATCCGTGAAAGGAAAAAGCGCGACGGCTTTGATGCCGAGAGCCGCGAGGGATTTGGCTTCTTCCACCAAGTCTTTGAGATTGTGCCGGAAAATACCGGGCATGGATAAAATTTCTTCCGGGGGAGTGGAACCGAAAAAGAAAAAAAGCGGGCAGATGAGGTCGTCAACGGTAAGAGCT
>CAYTAI010000063.1:0-3957 GCA_964435715.1 uncultured Verrucomicrobiota bacterium
GTATTGAACACATACTCACAAATCCTTTTTACTACGGACATTTTCAATATCGTGGCGAGGTGCATCAAGGTTCGCATAAGCCAATGATTTCAAAGAAACTTTTTGACCAAATCCAAATGGCGCTTGTTCAGAATGGGAAGCCCCGCAAAAAGCGAGGACCAAAAAACTTTCAATTCCTCGGTTTTGCGACTTGCGGGGAATGCGGGTATGCGATAACGGCGGAAAGAAAAATCAAAAAGAGTGGTTTGAAATATCATTACTACCACTGCACTTTCAAGAGCAAAACCCGCAAGTGTTCGCAAAACCGCTTTTTGCGAGAGGAAGTTTTAACTGAACAAGTGAAAAAGCTATGTCAAAAAGTTTCGTTGCCCGATGAGTGGCGGAAAAAGTTTTTGGCAAAACTGGAAAATGAGAATAAGGAATCCCGCCACTCATCTGACCTTTTCGCTCAAAATCTCCGCGATCAAATTTCCGCCATTAAAGAAAAGTTGGAACGGCTGACGGACGCATATTTAGCCGAAGCATTGGAACTTGTGGAATATCAGGAACGCAAGAACGCTTTAATGGCGGAAAAGAAAACATTTGAGGAGAAATTATCGGATTTTGAGCGAAAAGGTAATCATTGGCTCGAACTCATGCGAAACTGGATTATTGAAGCCAACCAAGCCGAAAATCTCTCTAAACAAGAAAATCCCTCACGGATGAGAGATTTTCTTGTTTCCATCGGCTCGAACCGCCGCCTCGCGGCGGGAATGCTGGCGGTGGATTTCAGAAACCCGTGGCATTTCCTTGCGGAAATGCCTGCCGAAGCGAGGCGCGAAGCGCCGAGCGAGGCAACTAATCAACTTTGGTGGAGCCGAGGGGACTCGAACCCCTTACCCCCACAATGCCATTGTGGTGCTCTACCAGATGAGCTACGACCCCGTTTGTTTAGCGGATTGGCAATTTGCACCATTCACAGGCGTTTGAAAAGAAAATTTTTTACAGGGACCTCGCCCCGGCGGCTAAAGTTGACTAATGTCTGTTTTCATGTTTGTTCTTGCATGGAGTCAACGGGGTTAATCCATTCCCGTTGTCTGGTTATGCCTTCCGAAGAAAAAACAGCATTCAAAGACAAGTCGAGCCGACATCATACAGCGGCCTTGCGACCTGTTCATGCAAAAACAACCCGGACACCGCATCTGTCGAAAACAAAATCCCAACGAAAAGCCGCTTTCATCCACTGGCTGAATAAATTCGGTTTGTCCCGGCGCAAATTGCGCCGGAACCGCATTTTTTCCTATTTCGGGGATCACCTTTTCAGCAAGGATTTGTGGAGCTTCCGGCCCGACTCAATCGCACGGGGATGGCTCATCGGGGCTCTGAGTGCCAGCACCCCATTCATGGGAGTACAAATCTTGATGGCACTTCCCTTTAATATCCTTTTCCGTGCGAATATCCCGGTGACACTGGGGCTGATTCTCCTCACCAATCCCGCCACCGCCGTGCCCTACTATGGATTCGCTTTTTGGGTGGGTTGTAAAATCCTCGGGAGTCCGCTCAAAGGCGAGGGGGAGGCGCTCAAACTCACCGACATGGACACCTCCGCCCTTCTGTCCGACATGCACGAGAAAGGTCTCTTTCCCTTTTTGGCTGAAATTCTCTCCGGTGTGTTTCTTAACCTCATGGTGGGCTGCCTCGTCCTGGGATTAACCATTGGTTTGGTCGGTTATTTTGCCATTCTTTTTATTGTCAAACATCCGCCGACCAATATCCTTAAAAAATAATCCATTTATCATGCATATCGAAACCTCTGCCACGGCGCTCCAACAAGCCGCCCAAACCAAAAACCCCATAAAAAAACTCTATTTTTGGACGCTGCATTGGGCGGAGACAAAATACGCCCTGCCGGCTCTCGTTTTTATTTCGTTTATTGAATCCTCCTTTTTCCCCATTCCTCCGGATGTCCTGCTCATCGCGTTGTGTTTCAGCAAACCCAAAAAATGGTTCACCTACGCATTTTGGTGCACGATTGCCTCCGTGGCAGGAGGAGTCTTCGGATGGTATATCGGTTACGCGCTCTGGGAAACCATCGGTGAACCCATAGTCAAATTTTATCATGGCGAGGCGGTCATGGAAAAAGTCAAAATCTGGTATGATCAATACGGGTTCTGGGGTGTTCTCGCCGCGGCCGTCACGCCGATTCCCTACAAGGTCTTCACAATTGCCTCCGGAGTGATGCGCTTTGACCTTGTCGAGCTCGTGATCGCCTCTGTCATCGGTCGAGGCTTCCGCTTTTTTGCCGTCGCCATCCTGATCCGTTTGATGGGTGCCCGGGTGAAACATTTCCTCGAAAAGAATTTTGAACTTTGCACAGTCCTCTTTACTGTGCTCGCGATTCTGGGGTTTGCAGCCCTGAAGTTTTTAAGGTAGCCTTTTTTTCCTATAACATCCGACATGCAAGAAATCACTCTCGATACACTCAGTCCGGAAATGCGCGCGGCTCTCGACGCGGCCGAGTCCGCAATGCCGACGGCGTACAGCCCGTACTCGCATTTTTGTGTGGGGGCGGCTCTGGTGACCCGTGACGGTGAAGTTATCAGCGGTTCCAATGTCGAGAATGCGGCTTATGGTTCGAGCATCTGCGCGGAACGGGCCGCCCTTCTCCGTGGAAATGCAATGGGCAAGAGGAATTTCAATTGCATTGCCATTATTGGGAAACCCGAAGGCGGGGTCATTGAAGATGTCATCGCTCCCTGCGGCGCTTGCCGTCAAATGCTTTTGGAGGCGAGCGAAATCTCCGGCACGGATTTGATTGTGGTCATGTCCAACAGTTTGAAAACGAAAATCATGCTCTCCACCATCCACGAGCTTTTACCGATGGCATTCAAACCCAAGCATGTCGGAAAAAAACTCGAGCACTACAGCAAATCACACAACCAATGAAAAAAATCACCGCCGCCACGATTGCATTTTTAATCTCAATTCTGTCCGCGCAATTTGCTCCGGCACACACGGTCGAGGAATTACTCAAAGTCGCAGACGAGCTCGCCCAGAGAGACATTCCCTACCTTTGGGCGGGGAATGACCCGGCACAGGGCGGATTGGATTGTTCCGGGTTCATGATGTACGTCTTCAAAAAAGCCTGGGGCATTGAGTTGCCGGATGAATCCGGCAAACAGCTCGATTATTGTTACAAGCATGGCAAGGTCTGGGACGGTGACACAAAGGATTTCAAAATGTCGGTTCTGAGACCGGGGGATCTGGTGTTTATTTCCGGCACACGGCCCTCGGATCGTCCTTCGCCGGTCACGCATGTCATGATGTACGTCGGTCCTGACCGGATTGTCGGCTCACAAGACGAGGGGCGGCGCGAGAAATATGGCACCCCGGGAGTCGGATATTTCAAGCAACGCCTTTTTCGTCCTTATGGCAAGCCCGGTCTCGGCCCGGAGCCATACCGCAAAAATGCGACGATCTATGCTTATGGCCGGATATTCCCGCCTAAAAAGAAACCTCAAAAATAATTTGAGTGATTCATAACGATGAGGAGTATTACGCTTTATGAAAACAATGATACTCGCCGGTCTGATGGGTTTAGGAATGTTGGGTCTGACAATGACCAGTGCATTCGCCGCCAAAAATGTTTGCAATGACTGCACTTGTGTAATGTGCGAGTGCAAATGTGAAAAAGGCAAATGCACCACTTCTTGTGAAGATTGCAGTTGCTGCAAGTAGTCAGCAGCCCATTTTCTTCAAGCTAAAAAATCCATCCTCCCACTCTCTCTTAAAAGCAGAGCGGGAGGATTTTTTATGCTGGTTTTCAGGGGCAAGCTGCATCAAAATGCCGACTCGTGCACTCAGCCCGCCCCCGATTGATCAATTATAGCATTCTCGCCTTGGCGGCGGCACTCATCTCATTTGCCGTCTCGCACTTGACGTGGATTGAAAATTTGAATTGGGATATCCATGACCATT
>CAYTAI010000063.1:3975-12409 GCA_964435715.1 uncultured Verrucomicrobiota bacterium
TGACCATTTTCAAAAATCCCAGGCTTCCTCATTTGAAAAAAAGAGCAATGTCGTCCTGATCACGATTGACGAGGTGTCTCTGGCGACCTGCACACATTTGGCGGGGACATGGCCTTGGCGGCGGGACTCCTACTCGGCCCTGCTTCTGGCACTGGATCAAATGGGTGCCAAAGCCGTCGGGATTGATATCCTTTTTAATGAACCCTCCACTGAGTCGTATTATGATGATTTGCTCATGTCTGTGATGGAGAGTCTCGACATGCCTGTGGTATTGGCGCGGCTCAAGGAGCGTGATTTGACCGAGCCTTTGCGGCGATGGAAACTCCAAGGTCATGTCGATCTCGCCAATGACTCCGATGGCATCACCCGCCGCGTGGTGCCTGAGCATTCATTTGCCTCCGTGCTATGCGCCCACGGAGTGCCCGGTTCTTCCCCGTTTTCCGTTCCCGGGATATTGCGTTTCCACGGCAGTTTCAATGAGGCGTGGGCGCCCAAAAGCTTTCAGGCGACACCATTGGTCATAAAAGGATTCAAGATTCTCGAGGAGGCTGCGAAAGAAACCGATCCGCTTGACCCGCGCAAATTGCGCGAATGGCTGGAAGCGCGCAAAGAGGGAATACCCGAGGAAAAAAAATTGCTCAATGGAAAAATCGTAGTGATTGGAACAACGGCTGCCGGCACATTTGATGTGAAATCCACTCCGGTCGGAGGGGCGGAGCCCGGCATGCTGATCCACGCGACCGCTGTGCGCAATTTGCTCGAGGGCAACGGGGTGGATCAGGTTCCGGATTATCTGATTTTTGTCATGGCACTGGCTTCTGCTCTGTTGATTGCGTGGGCGGCATGGCGGATTGAGCTGGCAGTGCTTTACGCCGCAATTTGCATTTTACTCGCCGGGCTCGTTTATTTTTTATCCGGTCGACTGATGGCGGGGGGATATTGGCTGCCGCCTGTGGAGATCATCACAGCGATATTCATCACAGCCGCCGGGGGTGTGATCATGAATTTCCGGGCGGAGACACTCCGTAAAAAGGAGATTACCGGTCTTTTCGGGCGTTTTGTGTCCCCGGCAGTGGTTTCGGCACTCGTGGAAAATCCCGCGCTCGCCCATCCCGGCGGGCGGGAGGAGATTTGCACCATCTTTTTTTCTGACCTCGCCGGATTTACCAGTATCTCCGAGAAACTTTCCCCGCCGATGCTCTTGGAGGTTATGAATGAATATCTCGAGTCCATGAGCCGCACCATCCTTGAGCAAAGCGGAACCATTGACAAATACATCGGTGATGCCGTCATGGCTTTCTGGAATGCCCCCCTGAGCCAACCCGACCACGCCGTGCGCGCTTGTGCGGCAGCCATTGAATGTGAGCGCGCCACCCGCGATATGGCGAAAAAGTATCTTGAAAAATACGGGGTCGAAATTTTCACCCGCTTTGGGCTGCACACCGGGCCGGTGGTGGTGGGACCGATCGGTTCCTCCAGCCGTCTTGATTACACGGTTCTCGGAGACACGGTGAATCTCGCCAGCCGGTTGGAAGGGGCGAATAAAAATTACGGGACGGCATTTCTGGTCAGCCAGGCAACCAAGGACATGACCGGGGGGCAATTTGCGTGGCGTCCGGTGGATTTGATCCGCGTCAAAGGCAAACAAGAGCCGGTTGCCGTTTTTGAGCTGTTGGGTTTTTCCGGTGATGTCAGCGGCGTCGAGCAAATTGCTTTGGACGATTATTTGGCGGGGTATGAGCTTTATCGCGCCGCGCAATTTGCGCGGGCGGCGGAGTATTTTCGTCTCGCTTTTGAAAAGAAAACGGGGGATAGTCTTTACAGGTTGTATATGGAGCGCTGCGCGCGTTTCATCGACAATCCACCGCCGGACGATTGGGATGGGGTTTACACCATGACCACCAAATAAAATACCGGCGGAGGCAAGAAAAGGGGGAAACATATGTCGGAGGTTTATTCCAAAAAGCAGGATTTGCCTGTCTACGCGGAGCCGAATCCATCGGCATCCGTCGCGGCCAAACTCAAATTCTCCGAAAAGGCGGCGGTGATCGCAGAGCAAGGGCGCTGGTTGCAAATCAAGACATCCTCCGGAAAAACAGGATGGGTGTACTCAGGCAATGTCGGTGACCGCCGTCCGCCCGAGGAGAACAAGGCTGATTTGCTCGCGCCATCCAGCGGGGTCAATACATCAGCGGCCGCCCGCGGACTCAGTGCTGCAGGGCTCGAATACGCTGAGCGGCACGGTGAGCAAAATGCCGCAGAGGCATTGGCCTGGGTGGAGCGGCAAAATGCCGCTGTCAAACCCGCCGATGTAACGGCGTTCATGAAAAAAAATAAACTGGGAGAATACGGGGCATGAAACGACGCGACTTTCTCAAAATGACGGTGCTGGGAGCAGGACTGACAGCGGGAGGTTCCCTGCTCAAGGCATTTGACATCGGCGGCATCAAAATCCCGATTCCTGTCGAGGCACCCGGAGGAGTGGATGTGGGCAAGGTCGCCGAGGGCGCGCAGAAAATCGCCAAAGGCGCGGGCGGCATCGGCATCAATGAGGAGCTCGCCCTGGGCGAGGCTGTCGCCATTGAAATCGTCAATCGCAGTGGCGGTGTCTCGCGATCCGCGGAATCCACCCGGCGAACCATACTCATTGGCAAATCCCTGGCGCGTTATTCCTACCGGCCGTCGCTTGATTTCAGGTTTGGCATTTTGAACTCATCCACGGTCAATGGATTCTCCGCGCCGGGCGGATGGATTTTTATCACCAAAGGACTTTATGATGCCGTGGAGAATGATGATCAACTCGCCGGGGTTCTGGCGCATGAGATTTGTCATGTCACCCGCCGCCACGCTTTGCAGACGATTTCGCGGGGGCAGCTCGTCTCCGGCATCGTCAGCGTCGCCAGCGGGGCGAGTGGCGATTTTGCGGCATTCGATGCGGGTGCCGACCGGATCGCCAATACCATTTTTGAAAAAGGTTTCGATCCCGGTGATGAATACGACGCGGATAAATTTGGCGCGCAACTTGCCTATGAGACGGGCTATAAACGTGACGGGCTTAAAAGTTTTCTGGTGAAACTCCAGAAATCACAAGGCGGCGGGGGAAAGGTTTTCTCCACACATCCGCCTTTGTCGAACCGGATCAGCAAATTGTCTTGAGCCGGTTTTTTTTCAATCAGGCGCTAGGGTTTCTTATCGTTGAAATAACGCTTGGTCTCCGCGGCAATGACACCGCTGAGGAGGAACATGGAGATTAAATTCGGAATCGCCATGAGTCCATTCATCATGTCTGAGAAATTCCAGACGGCATCGCTTTTCCAGACGCATCCGATGAATATCGCCAGCACCCAGATGATCCGGTATGGTGTGATTGCTTTGACCCCGGCGAGGTATTCCACCGCTTTTTCCCCGTAGTACGACCACCCGAGGATGGTTGAAAAAACAAATGTCAAGAGGCCGCCAACGAGAATTATATCTCCGAAAGTGCCAATATGGTGGAAGGCGGCATTACACAAAGTCGCGCGGGTCATTCCGTCTCCCGTCCAATCGCCCGAGCCCACGATGACAATTCCGGTCAAAGCACAAATGACGACGGTATCCCAAAAGGTTCCTGTGGATGAGACCAGGGCTTGTTTCACAGGGTCGTTCGTCCGGGCGGCGGCAGCGACGATGGGAGCGCTCCCCAGGCCGGACTCGTTTGAGAAAAGCCCCCGTGCGACTCCGTAACGCATGGCTTCAGCGATGCCCGCTCCGATGAAACCGCCGGCAGCCGCTTGTCCTGTGAATGCGCTTTTGACAATCAGCGAGATGGTGGCACCGACAGTGTCCCATGTCATGGCGACAATCACGACACAGCCAATCACATAAAAAATGCCCATGAAGGGAACCAGAAACGCGCAGAAACGGGCAATGGATTTGATTCCGCCCAAAATGACCATCCCCGCCAGCAAGGTAATAATCACGCCAACGGTGATTTTCAGATTCCAATCCGTGATTTCAAAAGGAAGGATTCCTTTTCGAGCGACAATCATGTCTGTGATGGTATTCGACTGCGCCATATTCCCGATACCGAATGCAGCAATGGCGGTGAAAACGGCAAAAACAACCCCGGCCCAACGTGCTTTCAGGGCATTTTGCAAGACATACATGGGGCCGCCGGACATTTGTCCTTTTTCATTGGTCACACGATATTTGACTGAGAGCAGAGCCTCGGAATATTTTGTGGCGATCCCGAAAACGCCTGTGAGCCACATCCAAAAAACCGCGCCCGGACCACCGATGAGGACTGCACCGGCCACGCCGTAGATATTTCCCGTGCCAATGGTCGCTGCCATGGCTGTCATGAGCGAACCGAACTGGCTCACATCGCCTTGACCGTCCTTGTCCTTCGATACGGAAAGTTTGATGGCTTTCCAAAGGTGCCGCTGGATAAATCCTGTGCGCCAGGTTAAATAGAGATGTGTGGCAAAGAGGAGGAAAACCAACCAGGGTCCCCAGACAAAACCTGCCGCTTTTTCTATCCATAGGTTCAGTGTGTCCATTGGTCAAGAAAGCCAGCAGCTCACCAATTTCGCAACAAAATATTCAACATCCAACTGCCGCCATTTCTTTCACCTATTTGTATAATGCCGCCAATCAAAGGACAAAGGTCACCCTCGCGGATGGCGGGTATTGGGAATACTCCTATGATGCGCTGGGTCAGGTCATCGGCGCACGGAAATACAATTCATCGGGGCAACTCCTGCCGGGGATGGATTACAGCTATTCATTCGACGGCATCGGGAACCGCCTCTCGGCGACGGTGGCGGGGCAAACCAGTCTTTATTCACCCAATAACCTGAATCAATACACCCAGCGCACGGTGCCGGGGGTCATTGATTTCTCAGGGCGGGTCAATCCCGCCGCACAGGTCTTTAGCGGGAATGCCGTGGCGCAGAAAGTCGGCGGGGATTTCTTCCTGTCCGTGCCGGTGGACAATGTCTCGGGCGCGGTTTATACGAATCTCACCCTCCGCGCCCTCCTGCCCGGGGCGGGCGCCAATGGCGTGGACGTGGTCAAAGACGAAAGCGGGCGGCGCTTCCTGACGGGTTCGCCGGAGGCCTACACCTATGACTTGGATGGGAACTTGCTTTCCGACGGGCGATGGGTCTATAATTGGGACGGTGAAAACAGGCTCACGACCATGACTCTCTCAGGACTCACCCCCGGATCAGCTCCCGCAGCGGGCAGTGTCGCGGCCAAAATATTGGCTGTGGACTCTGGCGCGGTGGTGCGTGTGGAGTTCACCTACGATCACCAGTCGCGGCGCATCGCGAAAAAGACATTCACTTGGAATTCCTCTTCGGACTCCTTGATTCTGAATTCTGAAAACTTGTATCTCTATGACGGCTGGAATTGCATTGCGGAGATCAATGGCGGCAATGGCCTCTTGCGGCGCGGTTACCTCTGGGGTCTGGACGTGTCCGGGTCTATGCAGGGAGCCGGGGGCGTGGGCGGGCAAATTGCGCAGACGATCCATGACGCTCTGGGTCAGGCGATTGCCACCTATTTCCCGGTCTATGACGGGAATGGCAATGTCATGGCCCTGGTCGGTGCAACGGCGGGAGACACAGTGGCAAATTACGAATACGACACCTTCGGTGGTGTCACTCGCCAAACCGGGGCAGTCGCCTCAGCGAATTCCTACCGTTTCTCCACCAAACCCCAAGACACCGAAACCGGACACCTCTACTACGGCTACCGTTTCTACAACCCCCAGACCGGTCGCTGGATCAACCGCGATCCGATTGAGGAACAAGGCGGGCTCAACCTCTACGGATTTGTGGGGAATGATGGGATGAATGGCTGGGATTTATTGGGAATGGTAGCCCCATCTACATATAATACAGGACCCGTTAATAACGTAGGTAATGTTACAACTAATCTCTATTTGATTGCCGATTGGGCACCATGGCACTTTACATATCATAAAATAAATCTTAATTTTCCAGCATCTGAAATTCGGAATATAGATAGAATTATTGATGATATATATAATGATCTAAAGGTATTTAATCATTTTAATAGACCTAAAAGAAATAGAGGTGGAAATGTCAAGATTGAAGGAAAGACAGCATATTTTCGTGGGCCTCACTGGCCACCTTTGACAACAGCCCAGTTGATCGGTTCCACTTTATTGCATCCAATCACAGGTTTAACATTTTGGAATGTGGTGAAGCTGGAATATTATGATGGCGACAAGATGGTGCATGGCACTGCCCAAAAAGGCCATATACTTGAGGGTACTAGAACGTGGAAGGTTAAAAAGAAGAGTGCATGTACATTAACAATAGAAACATCAGCAAGAGAGCGCTCGATAAATCAGTTGGTTGAAAATGGGAGAGTCATAGTGGATGTGATTTGGGGTGATATTCAAAGCCAAATTTGGGAAGACTATCTTTCAAATATTGGACAAAATTGGGAAAATAAAAAGAATGCGACAATTGATTATCACTAGATGAATTACATTAAAAAACACATGGTTAATACTGTCATTATAATGATTGTGATAATTGCTGCATTGTTCTTTTATGCGTTGGTATTTGAGTTTGGTTCCAGTAATAAATATTATGACAGAATGAATGATATGGAAGAAAAAATCAGGCAAGAACCTGAAAATATAAATAACTGGAAAAAACTATATAAATATATAGATCACTGGGATTATTGGAATCGCTTTTATGCCCTTGGAACTCTTCATACATTAACAAAAGACAATATAGGTGATCGGCAAAAAGCTATTCACATCTTCAAAAAGAGCATTCGGGACGACGACCAGGCAATTCAAAGAGAGAGCGTGCTTTCAATAATGGCAATAGGAAGTGATGCAATAGATATTTGCATTCCAGAACTTGTGGAGGCCGTTAAATCGAGACGAGAAACCGATGTTGCGTGGTTTTCTGCTGAAGCCCTAGGCCAAATATCAAAAAAAGAAGATGTTAATGAGATTTTTAATTTGTTAATTAAAATCGCGGGAAGTCCGCCCCCTACAGATACTCCTATTGAAGCACCGCAGCTTAGAATTGAGTGTTTATTGGCGGCAAAAAATTTGGCAATTAGGTTTAACAAAAAGGAAGAAGCCTTAACTGAGTTTAATAAATTATTAAAATCCGATGATACAGAGTATCATCAAGTAGTTTTGAAGGCGATAAAAGGATTGAAAGAAGCTGATGTGAGTGATACCAATTATCAATGATGCCTGTGGCCTCCAAAATATGCAGGCAATAGTAGGCAGTACAGCTGGATCAATTGATGATGCATTTCTTTGGATGCCTAGAAAAGATAAAAGACAAATCAAAATTAAATTAAATGAATGTCAGTACGATATTAAAAAATTCAAAGATTGTATCATAAAAACAAGAGACGCTCTATTGAGGAATGGAAATATTAGATATGTTATTTTGTGCTCAGATTGTGGAATATTTGTAGATGGAGTTATTGAGTATTGCAAAGATGAATCTAAGAAATAAATACTTTTTAAAGGATAAAATAAAGCTAATTTTGTCAGCTTTATCTATAATTTTATTATTTATAATCATTCTTGGTGTTTATCAGAGTCTTATTTATCCATTTGCAATTAAAAAAGAATTATTTGTAATTAAAAATACCAATAGTTCTGCAAAAATTAATAATCTTAATATTGATTGTAAGAAATTATTTTTTATTTTTAATACAAATTCTAAAAGAGAATTAAGTTTGTTATTTTTATATAAAAATAACAATAACATATCAGAAAGTTTTATAAAAAAAATATCGATAGATAGTAGCAGGGATACATTATTTGAATTTCCAATCGAAAAACTGGATTCGTTCAATGAAATTATTATTTATCCTGAAGATGCACTTGATAATGACGAAATAATTTCTGTTATCATTAGAGTGGATGTAGTTGGAACTCGACAAGCAGGCAAAATTAGAAATTATCTTGAAGGCCTGCGGCCTTGAAAACAAGGTGTCGTAGGGGTCAGATAACATGAAAAGCAGAGTGGTTCGGGATGGTGTAAGTTGAGGGGAAAACAACCCTGAAAACAAGGAGGAACGAGCGATGAAAACGCAAGTCATGTTATCGGAGAATCAAGACGGAGGAATAGTGGGCAGTTATGTGGGAATGGATTACCACAAGAAGTACAGTTTCCTGAGTGTGATTGATGCCCAGGGACGCCGGATCAAGGAAGGACGGATCAACGGGAATCTGCCCGTGTTGTTTGAGAAGTTTCTGGGGGACAAAGGCCTGCGGCCTCAGAAATAGGGGACAGGCTATTAGTTATTGACGAGGGATAGCTGGATGTGTATAAGTCATTGTCATTGAAAGGAGTTTTGCGATGAGAGGATTACGGATAAAAGGGATAAAAGGGGATGGGGAATGTTATTACCACTGTTTGTCACGGGTGGTGGATCG
>CAYTAI010000064.1:0-9148 GCA_964435715.1 uncultured Verrucomicrobiota bacterium
AAACAAGACAAACGGATACAAAAAAATCATGAGTGGCGAACAATTTGATTCATCCCGGAACGCGATACTTTCCAAGGTAAAAAAAGCTTTGGAGCCTTTGAAAGACCGCGCTGCCATGCCTGAATACGATCCGGGTCTGACCATCTCAAAAACTTTTGATGCTTCGGCGAATCTCTGGAGTGTCTTTGCCGCAGAGTTTGATAAAGTGCATGGCAAACCTTTTTCGTCTCCCGCCGAATTGTCCGGTTTTTTCCAGGCAAACGAACTGACTTATGGATACTGTGATCCACAGCTTTTAGAAACGATGACGGGCATTTTGCCCGAGGGCGTGCTGATGGAGACTGACTTTGACCGGGCAAAAGTGGATGATTACCAGTTTGGCATCACCCGCGCGAGCGGAGCGATTGCCGAGACGGGCACGATCATACTCCGTGACAAGGAGACATCCAGCCGGTTGGGTGCTCTCGCACCTTGGGTGCATGTGGCTTGTATTGAACGGGGACAGATTTACTCGACCATTCACGATGCTCTCCGGGTCATGCCGGATGATCCGAATATTATTTGGGTGACTGGTCCCTCAAAAACCGCGGACATCGAAGGCGTGCTGGTGGAGGGGGTTCATGGCCCCGGGGTTCAGGGCTGTTTTCTTTTGCCGTAACCTCATACAAAGAGTGACAGATGGAGCAAGTGTCTCTTGCGTTTTGCGGCTAATTTGTCTAGTTTTTATTTATGGATATAGACGACGTGCACATACAAAAAGAAGTCGAGGCGATCATGGTTCGTTCCCATGTGGACACCGCCAAGATTAATATCGATGTGGTCAACCGCAGTGTTTATGTGGATGGATTTTTTCACGTCTTTGATTACACCCACCGCCAGCAAAGTGATAAAGAAGGCCATGAGTTGCAGGACACGGGCACCTCTCAAGGCAATGCCAAAAAACTATTGCTTTTTATCGAGCAACAGATCCGCGGCATTTCCCAAGTCGGCAGCCTCCAGATGAAATTCCAGAATTGGCGTAAAACCTCCTCCGGCTGGACCGAACTCGGCGGTTCTTAATGCTTATTTTATAGGTCAGGGTGATTGGAATGAGGCAATTAAAACAATACACATACAGCGATGCACGACAGCACTTTTCGGAGGTTTTAGAAAGAGATGGCAGCTTATTTTCTCTGGTGCCAGCACAGTTGTCTGGCTCTCCTCTGGATATTGAAGGTATTTCAACGGATGTGAGCACGAAGGATATCGTATCTATATTAAGAAAGGAAAGGCAAAAATCCCGCCACTCATGAGTCAGGGCTTGGATATTCGTTCAGATAGAAAAAAGCTATTTTTTTCTCACCCATTCGTCGACGGTTTGCCATTCGCTGATCCGGGTCACACCGTGGGTTCGGAGTTTCCGGGCAAATTGCTCCGGAGTGGGGGCTTTTTTGTGGCCTTTGGCAATTTGCGCGTAGTCGAGCCAAAGGGCGGCTTTGTCGATTTCCGCGAGAGCGACTTTATCATTGCGTGAGAAGTAACGGGCACGGCGGAGGAGTTTCTGTGAGTGGGCGAGGATTTTTTCGCTGAGAAAGGGTTGCTCGACAGGCGCATAAATACCGAAAAGACCGCCGGAGCGGGTGCTCTCCGCATGAATGAGATTGAACCACTCCCGCATCTGCCGCCAACCGCGTCCGTAAACCCCGCGCATCCACTCGTCGATCAGTGCCTCCGGATCGGCTTGGGGATTCCAGAGCAATTTGCCCACCACATAGGCGCGCAGCTCCGCCCAGTTTCCGCCGGGGCTTTGGTAGGAGCCTTGGAAAAAAACACCTTTGACACCGACATTCTGGTACAGGCGCAAATTGCGCGGGAATTGCCGGAAGTCGGGAAAAGGCATGAGGTAATGGGAGAAATCGGTGCCGTAATGCCAGACCCAGAGGTGCGGTGTGATTTTCGCCCATCCGCGCAAATTGCCCGTAAAATCACGGGTCAACGGATCGCTGGACTCTTCATAAGGCAGTCCTTGCTTGCACCAATACGCGCAGAGACGGATGATCACATTTTCGCGGGGATAAATATTTTGCGGAGGCGACTCGGAGCGCAGATAGGCGAGGGTCTCGATGTATTTTCCGGGATGCTCCCGGGCGAAATCATCGGCGAGTTGGTTGACGAACCAGAGCATGACCCCGGAGTTCCCCCCGAATTGCTCATGCAATTTGCGCGCCTCGGGCGACTGGCTCCAGCCGTGGCCGTCATTCTGGGAGATGGAGAAAATGTCGGCATCCGGGCGTTCCTTGACCCACTTGCGCAATTTGCCCCGGGCAAGTGCCAGAACAGCCGGGTGTGTCAGCTCGCGCTGGATTTTCCCGGCATCGGTGACGAAGCGGAAACCTTCGATCTCCGGAAAATACTCCGGATGCTCCTGTGCGAGCGACTCCGGCACGATTTCGCTGAGGGTATGGACGAATCGCCCAAAGGCGATCTTTCCCCCGAAAGAATCCTCGCCCGGGGCACCTTCGCCATTGAGTCGGAGGCGGGAAGCCAGAGCGGGCGCAAAAGCCTCTTGAATGTAAATGGAACGATAGACAAAAGCTGGCCGATGGGACTCATCCATCGCGGGGATGAGCGGGCGGGGGATACGCGGAATCCGCGCAATTTGCGCGGTGAACCAGCGCACCCCGAGTTTTTCCAAAAGATCATATGCGGCAAAAAGCGTTCCCCTTTGATTGGCTCCGACGAGAAAAAGATGATGTCCCTGGAGCTTGATCCGGAAAGCGTCTTCCCAAGGAGAATTTGTCTTGGGCGCGGCAATCGACAAGGCGCTGGCGAGAGCCGTCTGTCCAATATACAGGCCGGGTTCGGCGGATGAAGCTTTGCTTTCCGCGATGACATGGAAATCCCGGCCAGTGATTTTTTCAAAATGGTTTTCGAGCTCGACGGCGGCACGTTTTTCCGCGGGACTGGCGGAGTCCGGTATGATCAGGGCGGCTGTGGAGCCGTCGCGGTGGACGAGAGCAAAGGGGCGTGGAGCATTTTGCGCGGGAGCAAATAGCGTAGCATTCCAGAATGCAAAAAGGGTGAAAAAAACCTTGAAAAAACCATGTAAGTATTTGTTAAAAACAAGGTTGTGTCGTTTTTGGTAAAGTGCTACAAGTGGATTCATGGATTTTCAATTAATTGCCGAGGGCGGCGTGGTCATGATTGCAATCATTGCCTTGAGCATACTTGCAGTCAGCGTTTTTGTCGAAAGATTCATTCATCTGCGCCGGGCGCGTATCAATGCCGATGATTTTATGACCGGAATCAGGAATTCGATCAACCGGGGCAGTTATCGGGAAGCCATAGAGGCGTGCGATGCGGTTCCCGGTCCCGTCTCGACTGTGATCCGGGTGGCTCTGGAGAATCGTTGGAAAGACCGTCCGGAGCTGCAAAGTCTGATTCAAGAAGCCGCGCAAATGGAGATTCCCCGCATGGAAAAGCGTGTGATGTGGCTGGCGACGATTGCGACGATTGCCCCGATCTTGGGATTGCTGGGGACGGTATTGGGAATGATGGAGGCATTCCAGGAGATTCAGAAAATCGGGGCGGGGATCAGTGTCAGCAATCTGGCGGGTGGCATCTGGAAAGCGCTCGTGACCGCGGCGGCGGGTTTGATCGTGGCGATTCCTTGTTATCTGGGATACAATTATATAGTTTCGACGGTCAGGAGCATTGTTTACGACATGGAGAAAGTCTCGCTGGAGCTGATCGCATTTTTCAGTGCGCGTCCGGAAAATGTGATTTCGATGGAAGACAAGGCCGGTGAGATGGCTTCCAAAGCCTCTAAACTCGAGGGGGAAGACTCCAGGTCCGACAAAAAATAATCCATGAAACTCCGGCAAGAACTCAAATTGATCGTGAGACCTATGGACATGGTTCCCATGGTGACGGTCATTTTATTACTTCTTTTTTTCTTTCTGCTCTGCTCGACATTGATTTTGCAGCCGGGCATTAAGGTGAAAGTCAGCCTGCCCTCGACCAGTGTGGCGGGATACCTTCCCCAGACCCGTTTGATTGTTACAGTGGGGATGCTCGAAAAGGATGACTCGAAAACCGTGATCTACATGAATGACGAAAAAATCGAGGGCACGGAGGGGCTGAAGCTTGCTCTCCGCAAAGAAGCGGAAAAAGACTCGAGTCAGACAGTGCTTTTGCGGGCGGATGAGCGTTTGTCGCAGGCTGCTGTCCTCGAGGTGATGAGTGCGATTCTTTCCACCGGACTCCCTGTGGTCATCGGGACGCAGGAAGCTTCCTCCACCCCTGCTATAAAATGATTTCCCCTGCATTAAAAAAGTATTTGCAGGCGGATTTCAGGCTTTTTTTATTGGTTTTTGTCGCTGTCCTGATTGTCCACCTGTTTTTATTAAAAATGGGGAGGGGAGGGAGGATTGAGAACAAGGAAGAGTTCCCCGCTGTGCCGGACATCGCCCTTTTAACATTGCCACGGTCATCCCCGCAAAATGCACCGGGCGGGGTTGAGCTCCGTGATCCGAGTTTTCTTTTTCGTCCGCATGCATGGAGTTTCACAGATAAAAGTGCGGAAGAAATCACGCTGGGGATGGCGAGTGTCGTGCAAGAAACGGGTTTTTCTAACGGGCAAGAAGAGTCCGGCGTTTTCCCGCAACAACAGAATTTTGACGGGGATACCCGTCAGATGGCGCAAGAGTACATGCGTTACCGGGTCTTGTCCCCGCAGGAGCATGAGATGGAGCCTCCGGACAGGGGGGCGGTTGATCCCATGATCCCTCAAGGCATTGATGTGAATTTCAGTCTGGAGAAAAGTATTTTCAAGGGGAGGAACTGGCGGAATCCCCCCGTGATTCTCAATCAGGGGAATCTCGCCGGGGTCTTGAACACCGCACTCGTGAAAATAGCTGTGACTCCGGCTGGCAGGATTGATTTTGTACTTTTAGAGAAATCGAGCGGTTCGGTGGAAGCGGATAAAGAGATCATCAATGCCTTGCAAAAAGCGACCCTGCAGCCTGTTGATTCGATGTTGAATACAGCTTTGGTCTGGGCCGAGGTGGAAGTCAAATGGATTCCCAAGGCCGATTCGCCTGAAAAAAACACTCTCTCCCCGTAAAAACAGCTTGCTCAAACGGGTACCCCACTTATGATTCACCTTCCGGGAGGGAGATTTTTGTAGCCATTCCGGACAATGGTTTTTTAAGTTGTTTCAAACATCAATTTTAGAGGAAAATAATATGGGAATGTGGATCGGTCGAAATCGGAAAGCACGGGTGACTTATGGTTTTGATGAAATTGCACTTGTGCCGGGGGACATCACGATCAACCCGAATGAAGTGGATACGAAATTTCAAATCCCGACAAAGTCCGGTGCTCCTCTCGAGTTGAAGATTCCCATCATGGCGAGTGCCATGGACGGGGTCACCGATGGGCAAGCTCGGCGGGCTGGGCGTGATCAATCTTGAGGGGGTGCAAACCCGTTACGAGAATCCGTCGGAAGTGCTTTCGGAGATTGCGACAGCCGACAAGGACAAAGTCACCGAGCTCATTCAAAAGCTCTATCTGGCTCCGATTAAAGAAGAGTTGATTGCCAAACGGATCCAAGAGCTCAAAGCGGCGGGTGTGCTCGCAGCGGTCAGTTCCCTGCCGCAAAAAGCCGAGCGTTACGGGCAAATTGCACAGGAGGCCGGTTGCGACGTGTTTTTCATTCAGTCCACTGTGTCCACAGTTCGGCATATCTCCAGTGAATACAAGACGCTGGATATCGCCGCTTTTTGCAAAGCGATGAAATTCCCCGTCGTGGTGGGAAATACTGTCACCTACAGCGCGACATTGGAGCTGATGGAAACCGGTGTCGCAGCAGTGCTCATCGGGGTCGGCCCCGGTGCGGCCTGCACCTCCCGTGGAGTGCTCGGTCTGGGCGTGCCCCAAGTCACCGCCACGGCGGATTGCGCGGCGGCGCGGGATGAATATTTCAAGCGCAGCGCCCGCTATGTGCCGATTATCACCGACGGTGGCATGAGCAAGGGCGGGGATGTCTGCAAAGCTTTCGCGTGCGGCTCCGATGCGGTCATGATTGGGAGCGCTTTCGCCCGTGCTCAAGAGGCTCCGGGGCAGGGGAATCACTGGGGCATGGCCACACCGCACGCCAATCTCCCGCGTGGCACCCGGATCAAAGTCGGTGTGACGGGTTCGCTCAAACAAATCCTTTTTGGGCCGGCGACTGTGGATGACGGCTCCCAAAATCTCGTCGGCGCGATCACGACCTGCATGGGCAATGTCGGCGCGGCCAATATCAAGGAATTCCAACGCACGGAGATCATCATCGCCCCGAGCATCAAGACCGAAGGAAAACTTTTCCAAACGGTTCAGAGCGTGGGCATGGGCACCCGGTAACCACTTTTTTTTGAAGTGGTTCGGGGGAAAGTGTTTTTCTCCGCCGTCACAAATTTTGTTTTATGGAAGGAAGAGCTTCGTGAGCGACCGCATTATCATTCTTGATTTCGGCTCCCAATACACCCAGGTCATCGCCCGCCGTGTGCGGGAGGCGCGGGTTTACTCCGAAATCGTCAAATACAACACCCCTGCCGCGCAAATCGCCGCGCTCAAGCCCTCTGGACTGATTCTCTCCGGCGGCCCCGCCAGTGTGTATTCGGCGAATGCCCCCATGGCTGATCCGGAAATTTTTAAGCTTGGAGTGCCTGTGCTCGGGATTTGCTACGGCCTTCAGATCATGGCCAAATTCCTTGGCGGGAAAGTCGCCCACGGCACGAAGCGGGAATATGGAAAAGGAACCCTCACGGTGGGGGCGTCCAGCGCTCTTTTCAAGGGGCTCCCGCGCAAGTTGCAAGTGTGGAATTCCCACGGGGACAAACTCGTGAAATTGCCAAAGGACTTCAAAATTATCGCGGCCACGGACAATTGCGAATATGCCGCGCTGGAACACCGTGAAAAATCCTTTTTTGGCATTCAATTCCACCCCGAAGTGTCCCACACCCCACTGGGCAAAAGGATTCTGGCCAATTTCATTCATGGCATCTGCAAGGCAAAACCGTCGTGGACGATTGAATCTTACATTGAACAGTCCGTGGAGGAGATTCGCGCGACTGTCGGCAAAGACCGGGTCATTCTCGGACTGAGCGGCGGGGTGGATTCGAGCGTGGCGGCGGCCCTGATTCATAAGGCCATTGGAAAACAGCTCGTGGCGATTTTTGTGAACAACGGATTGCTCCGGAAAAATGAGGACAAAATCGTCCAGACAGTTTTCCGGAAAAATTTCCATGTGAATCTCAAGTATGTCGATGCCACGGGCATTTTCCTGTGCAAATTGCGCGGGGTGACCGAACCCGAGGCAAAACGCAAAATCATCGGCAATGAATTTGTCTATGTCTTCCAGCGGGCGATGAAAGAGGTCGGGAAGGCGAAATTCCTCGCGCAGGGAACCCTGTATCCGGACGTCATCGAGAGTGTGCCGATCTGTGGCAATCCGGCGGCAAAAATCAAGAGCCACCACAATGTCGGCGGACTGCCCAAGGACATGAAATTCAAATTGCTCGAACCCCTCCGCTGTCTTTTCAAGGACGAGGTGCGCAAAGTCGGCGCGGAGCTGGGACTGCCGCCGGAGATCATCAACCGCCATCCATTTCCCGGCCCCGGACTCGGAGTGCGCGTGCTCGGGAACCTGACCCGTGAGCGAATCGGCATTGTGCGCGAGGCTGATGCGATTGTCATTGAGGAGATGAAAAAGAGCGGGTGGTATCAGAAAGTGTGGCAGGCATTTGCGGTGCTTCTCCCGGTCAAAAGTGTCGGTGTCATGGGTGATGAACGCACCTATGCAGAGACCATCGCCGTGCGCATTGTGGAGAGTTCCGACGGCATGACCGCCGACTGGGTTCAGCTCCCGCACGATTTGCTCGGGATTATCTCCAGCCGGATCGTCAACGAGGTCAAAGGGGTCAACCGCTGTGTCTATGACATCACCTCCAAGCCCCCCGGCACCATTGAGTGGGAGTAATCATCTCGGGAGACAGAGATTTTAGAGCTGTTCCCACTCGACGACCTTCCCATTTTTAAATGTGACTTTGAAGTAGGGAATGTCGTAGTAGGTGTAAATCGGATTGTAGTATGGATATGCCACGACGCGTCCCCTGCAATCCCGTCCATAGACATATGTCCACTGGGGAATGCTCTGTGTCATCAGTCGCTCATAGATCCAAGATGTATAGACGGTTTCTTTGACACTTTTGGCGAGCGAGCGGGAGGGCGTTCCCAAGGCAATATACACGGCATCTTGATTCATACCGGTTTTGATGACCCCTTTTTGGACAAGTTGCTTTTCCTCGGGAGAGAGGGCATTAAATGCCCCTTGTTTCTCGCGCATGCGGCTTTCGATTGTGGAGCAGCCACTGCTGAGGATCATGACGACAATGGAAAGAATGCAGGCGTAGATTTTCATTTATAGCTAATTTAGTATCTTTTTTCCGGGTTTTCGAGACAAAATGTACGACGATTTGCGGAGTGCGAATATTCAGCAAATAAAATTATCTGAGAGCACCGGTCTCGACCACATTGATGACCATCTGTTTTGTGAGAACCTCTGGGAGAATGACGGGTTCGGATTGCCCGGGGGGATAATAGAGGTAGAGGGGAACCCCCGAGCGACCATGTCTCTGGAGTTCCCGCGCAATTTGCTCGTTCTTATTGGTCCAGTCACCAACCAGAAAGGCGATATTTTTTTCCCGGAAAAGATTTTGAATCTCGGGGGTTTTGAGCACGAGCCGCTCATTGACCTTGCAGGACAGGCACCAGTCGGCGGTGAAATCCACAAAGACGCCGCGTCCGGCCTTCAGCTCGGACTGAACTTTTTCGGGGCTCCAGGGCTGAATGCTTTTTTCTTCGGGTTTCAGCGCGGGCAGGGCGAGGGTGAAAAATCCGATCAAGGTGATGGCCAGAGCCCATAACAAACCACCACGCCGTGCCCGGGCTTGAAATTTTCCGTAAATCCAAAAGCCCAAGGATAATATCAGGAGGAAAAATAACACCAGTGTCGTCGCATCACGACCTTGTTGTCCGTTGAAAACCCAGAGCAGCCAAACGCCCGTGGCCAGCAAGGGAAAGCCGAGCAGTTGTTTGGCGGTATTCATCCACTCACCGGGTTTGG
>CAYTAI010000064.1:9192-12386 GCA_964435715.1 uncultured Verrucomicrobiota bacterium
CAGAACATAAGGAAATGCCAGCCCGAGGCCGATGGCTGTGAAAATCAGGGCGATGACCCATGGCGGTTGAGCAAAGGCAAAACCCAGCGCGGCGCCCATGTATGGCGCGGTGCAGGGGGTCGCCAGCACTACGGCGAGAACTCCATTAAAGAAAGCGCCGGAACGTCCACTTTTCTGTGCAAGTTGCATCGTTCCTGCGCCGGGGAGGAAAAGCACTTCAAAGACACCAAAAAGATTGAGCGTGATCAAAACGCACAGGGTGATCATGGCAAAGACGTAGGCGGGACTCTGGAACTGAAATCCCCAGCCGATCTGGTTCCCCGCAAATTGCAAACCGAGGGTGACGCCCGTGAGCACCCACATGGACACAAGAATGCCCACAGCGAACCATATCCCGAGCTTGAGTGTCTCCGCGCGGGATGCATGCGCGTGCTGGACGAATCCCATGATTTTGAGCGAGATGACCGGGAGCACGCAGGGCATGATGTTGAGGATGATCCCTCCGGCAAATGCCAGGAGGAACATCAGCGCAATTTGCGCGGGGTAGGGCAGGGAGGGATAGTCCTCGTCGGCTTGGGGTAAATTGCTCCCGCCGGCAATGGCCTTTGACAAAGCCAGTGGAAAATCGATCCCGTAGGCGTGGGTCGTTATTTTTCCGTCCTCTTTGAGGTCGATGCGCAAAATGCCTTTGAGATTCAGCGAGGTTTGTCCCGCATCAGCGGTGAATGGAATCGCGGCAACCAGCAGAGGGGAATATTGTGCGTCCTCGCGGAATGTGATCGTGGCATTTTGGGGGCCGTTTTTCTCGGTCACGGGGAAAAACTTCACCTTTTCAAATGTGCCGCGCTGGTGTTCCACGTCCATTGGCAATGCGATGACCGCCTCAAATTGCCCCGGCCCCACCCGGAGCAATTTGCTCAAGACCGCACCGGGGGCGGGCTGAGCGGAATATTTCCCGAAAAGCGCGGCGTCCTTGGAGGGAATGGCCTTCTTGCCGACCTGAACCGTGACGGAAAATTCGCCGCCGCCGGGAATGCAGGTTTCCTCGCACACGAGCCAATCTGTTTTCGCTTTGAATGTGATTTTTTCACCTGGCTTGGCAGTGTCGGGAATTTTTGCACGGGCCATGATGATTGTTTCATTTTCGTAGCCGAAGCCCACGATGCCGCCGTAGATGAACCAGGATGGAATCGGATAAATCGTGGGGGAGAATGTCACACCGGGCAAATTGCCCGACCATTGGATGTCGGTGGGAATGCCGCTTTCACCGGGGTTTGACCAATAAATGTGCCACCCCCTTTTGATCGTGAATTTGACCCCGACCAAGAATTCCTGCCCCGGAGTCACCGTGTCGAATTCAGTCACCGCCTTTTCCTGAACCAGATCGCCGGGAGCGGGGTTCGCCACTGCCTCCACCCGCGCAATTTGCGCCAGAAAAACACCCATCGCCGCGACAATCCACAGCCGAAGCCCACCAGAGAAAAAGAAACGGTTTTCCATCACCGCCCATTATACACCGATTCAGGAATTTTCACCTGCAAAAAAAATTGTGACGCGGCATTTTCGGTCTTGCTGGACAACAAATCTTTGCCTAGTCTGCTGAAAGATTCGCACGGGGGAAAAGCAGATGATCAATGCCATATTGAAGAATCGACTCAGCTTCATTTTGATGTTTTTGGGTCTGCCACTGTTTTCAGTTTCCATTCATGGACAGACAACCAATGAAATTACCGGGGGATTGGTTTGGACACAGAGCGTTATTTATGTCGGTGAGACGACATCGAGCAATTTATTAACTATTACTAATGCAGCATTGGCGGTCACAAATAGCACCGATGGAATCTCAGCGGTGATCGGTGACAGCTCGGATGCGAATCACAACACGGTAATCCTCCAGAGTGGGTCTTGGACAAATCAGGGGACTGTGATTGTTGGTAACTTGGGTGAGAATAATCTCTTTGAAATTCGCAGTGGAGGGTGGTTCCGCGCTAATGAATTGATTGTTGGCGCATCGAATGCCTCTGCCTTGGGTAATCGATTGATCATGAATGGGGACACTGCGATTCTGAGAATGTGGAATCCATCTGATTCGGCTGTGTTCGAGATTCGACACGGCTCATACGAACATCACGCAGGAACCGCGATCGTCAATTATTTGATCGCGACCAATCCGGGATCATATCCGACATTGACCATCCTTGATAACGGGCAATTGGATACGCAGTTTGGTGCGCTCTTGGAAACGGAAGGATACTTATCGATGGCAGAATCTTATGCCAGCCAGTTTGAATGGATTATGGGAGGTTCATCGAATGTCATTTTTATGAAAGATATGAGTGTTGCCACGGGGTCAAATTCCCAAGGGATCATTCATATGTCCAACGGGGCGCAAATGGCTTCATTTCATCTTATTGATGGTTTAGATATCGGAGTAAATGGCGGCTATGGCGTGGTGAATCTGGGGGATATGGCGGGGAGCAATGTGGTCATTGGTTTACAATATGAGGGGATGATGTTTGGGGATCATGCGAAGCTGGAGATCGGCAACGGGGAGTTTGTGGTGACGAATGCGAATGTGGTGGTCAACACCAGTGGAGGGCTCAGGAGTGTGAACATAGGAGAAAACTCGACAGGCACCAACGGGGCGTATCGCCAAGTGGGGGGAACACTGGTGATGAGCAATTCAAGCCTGAATGTGGGGACAACCTCGGGAGGAATGGGACGGACAGGGTTAGTGAGTCTGGTGGGATTGGAAGAGTGGACAATGGTCAATGGGGGTTATGGCACACAAGTGGGTTCTGGAGTGAATGGATATGGAAGGCTGGAGGTGATTGATTCCACGGGGCGGACTGAGAACACCAGCATGACCGTGGGATGGGATGGCGGACGTGGGGAAGTGATCTTTTCGGGCGGGAGCAATGTGTTGAACTCGATCGGGGAATATCTAAGCGTGGGGTCTCAATTCTTCGATATAAATCCGACCGAGGGACTTTTGCAGGTCAGCAACAATGGATATCTGTCGCTGGCTTACCGTAATATAAGCGTTGGAAATGGGACAGGGGTGGTGGGAAGAATCGAGGCTGTGGACGGGGGGAGGATTGGAGGATTTGAAGTGGAAGATAGTTTAAGCATTGGAATGAATGGCGGCTATGGCGTGGTGAATCTGGGGGATATGGCGGGGAGCAATGTGGTCA
>CAYTAI010000065.1:0-5899 GCA_964435715.1 uncultured Verrucomicrobiota bacterium
TTGCTGGGCTAATGGTGAAAAAGGAGCAACGCCACCAAGCCGCAATGAAAGAGGCCGCTGATCGTCAGCAAGTCGAAAAAGAAGCGGGTGCGCGTGCGAGAGCTCAAGCTGCAAAATATTTGTAATCATAGATAGCCTTCCGCCTCTCCTCTTGCCTTTTTTCCAGCCTTCTTCTCAATTTCTTTACGTTCTTCGGCATCAGCTTCGCGTTGTTTTTCGCGGTCGTTATCGTTAGCCTCGGCGCGTGCCTGACGTTGGTTGTTGGCAGTTTGTTCCTCGCCATTGAGTGCGTTTAATTGAGCGGTGAGAGCTTGCAAACGGACACTGGCCAACTGTGCCTGAGATTGGTCGGTGAACTGCTGGTTATTGAGGGTGTCTATTTGGGTCATGATTTTTGAGCGTTTAGCGCGGATGTCCTCAATAACCTTGTCATGCTGTTGCTTTTCCTGCTCGAAGCCAGCAAAGGACTTATAAAGTTGTGTGTTCCGGGTGAACGAAGAGCCATCGGGCAACTGCACCGATGAGCCGATTGATTTGTAAAATCCATCCCCTGTGCCTTGGAGGGATTGCCCGATGTCCACGGTTTTCTGGAGGTTTTCGGCCAACTCAAAAGAGGATGAAAGTCCATCGGTTGCGGGAAGCACGCCCATGCTCCCGAGTTTTTGAAGGGCTTGCGCGGGGTCACCAATGACTTTGAGTGTGTCTTGAGCTACTTGGACATGCTCTTGGATTTTGGCGAATTGCTGGTTGAAATTCTCCACGTCCTTCGCCCATTTGCCGAGGATTTCGGTGTGTTGCGCGGTCTTGGCCGCCTGAGCCGGAGCGTCGTGAACGGCCATTTGCGCATGGAGTAGGACTCCCGGGAAAAGAACAAGGGCGGTCAATGCCATTATACAATTATGCTTGCTTGCAAGCTTTCTGGTTTTCATGCTTGATTTCCTTTGGATTGAGGTTTGGAAAAGTGCGAGCAAAGCGCGTCCTGCAGGTCAGTGAGAATGTCATCGGCTTTTTTGGAGGCGGTGACACGGGCGAGTTCGACACGGGTGCGGGTGATCTCGCGCTTGATGAGTTCCGGGGTGAGTCCATGGCCGTCCTCGATGTCCGCATGAGCGGGGAGCCACCGGGCGAAAGGCTTGAGGTCAACGCCCGCCGGGACGAACCAATGCCGTTTTTTGCCGTCCCACTTGCCGCCAAGGGCTTTGATGATGATATTGTCCTCGAAGGACACATTGCGAAGAATGGTCATGGCCGTCCTCCTTTGTGGTTGATTTCAGGTGACTTGGATGTTATTGGCTCGCGGAAAAAGGAGACAACGATGATGAACGAAATCAATAGGTGGTATAACGTAATCAAGGCAATATTCGGCCATGTGGCAGCATGGATGAGTGATAATACCGTTTCCTTGGCACTGGTGATAAGATTGGCCGTGCTGTTGTGGAAAACGCGGTTCTGGTGCCATTGGAGGATGATCCAGAAGATCGTATTCAAAGGAATGATCGTCACAAAAATAATCATTACTTTTATGGGCAATTTTATTGAATCAATATTGTATTTTCGTCTCATGATGGGTTATTTGATCACTGGCATGGTTTTGTTTGTGACAACGTGTCCGGTGATGACACGCCCTATCACAGGCACAGATGCCCTTGGCCTGCTGACACTTGTCGTCCTGTTTGGTTGCGGAATGTATAACTGGTGGCGCATGGAGAAACATGTTGCGGCCACAGTCCGGAAATATTCGGCCACCCCCATGCCTACAGTTCTGTTATAAAGAGCTTTCATGGCCGGTCTCCTTTGTGGTGAGAGTTGGCTGGGGCAAGATAAGGAACGGGAAAAAAGATGAAAATGATGAGCGACGAAATGAACAAATGGGTAAATATGGTGAAAACAATATTCGGCAATGTAGCGGCATGGATCAGTAACCCCACAGTTTCCTTGGCACTGGACACAAAGCTGACCGTGCTGTTATTCAAGATGCGATTCTGGTGCCATTGGAGAATGATCCAGAAGATTGCATTCACCGGGGTGAATATCGCAAATGTCAGGAGAATTCTTTTCGATGTGGCAACCAGCCAATCTTTATAATTAGGAGCGTTCAAGGTTACCTCCTTTGATTCTTGAAAAGTTTCTTTCTCTGCGTAAATAAATGTGGATGACTTCCCCGGATAACCATTGGAGCGCGATCATCGCCGCAAGCATGCTTCTGATCATGTTTTCATCAGAAATAAGAAAGTGGTTTGTGTCATTCCGCCAAAAGGCGAGAACCACAAAGGCGGAAACAACGACCCAAGAAAAAAGCCTCCATCCGATTAAGAAGGAATATCCGTCAGTGATTCCAAGCTTGTTTCTCGCATTTCTGAGTATTGGAACGATTTTTTGGGTCATAAATGATAATTCTCCATTGACCGGCTCGACCGGAGGCATGTTGGTTGCGGCCGCAATAGGGTGGTATTACGCCATTGACCGCCTGAAATAACCGTCATCACGGTTGGCCTCCTTTGACAACGGGGATAGCAACAGTGGATTCGACAAGGTTGACGGCACCGTTGGGAGTTTGAACAGTGGTAGGGGAGGGGACTTCGTAATAAGAGTATTTCGTTTGGGGCGTGGCGGCCGGATCGGGCTTTTTGCTCCTTTGCTGTGCCCAGTAGAGGGATTTAGTCGCGTCACTCTGGGCACGGTCGTAACCCCGGCTGTATTCGTTGCGCTTGGCAGTGCCGACACTGGCTTGAATACCTTCGGAAATGAGCACGCCCCCTGCAGCTCCTGCAACAGTCAAAAGAGGATCGCCGTCACTGGCCATATAACCAATGCCTGCGCCTGCCGCCGCCGCTCCCGTGTCATAGACTGCGCGGGAGGAACATCCCGGAAACAGAGCCAGCAAGACTACTGGGAAAAGAAGTGTCATCAGACAATTATGCTTGCTTGCAAGCTTTCTGGTTTTCATAAACTGAATCCTTTTTTTGGTGGGGTGGGCTTGGGAAGCATGTTGGCCGTCATGTTCTCGGGGTAGGTGTTTTTCGGGGTGATATGCCAGTTCATCTCGTCGATGAATTCTTCTTTGAGTTTTTGCTTGTTTTCGGGAAACACATCCGAAGCCTCGAGAACGGTGTCGTGGATATTGACAATATCGCGCCGCACCCTCGTCCGCGCTTCCCCAGAGCTGAGGGAATTATTCGCGTCCATCATTCCGGAATACTCGGACGTGGCCTTCACAACATGGGCATCCAGTGCAATCAACTGGTCTTTTAGTTGACGGTAATGCCCCAAAAAGTAGATGGCCAGTTTGTCATTGCTCATAGATTTTTATTTTCCCTCGAGTTCTTCTTTACACGTATGCAAGCAAGCACGCTTACTTGCATACGTGTTTGATAGTTTATCGGTCGAAATAACCCGGACGCGCTTCGCCTTCCGGAACACTTTCGGTGAATATGGTTTTGTTCCCAATGATTCCCTGTCCTGTATTCATGATGCCCGTTCCAGCACCAATCAAACCTGTTCCTGCACCCATGAATGTGATTACGTCATTCCATGAGTTTCCACCGAGGATGCCGGAGGTTTTCTTTTTCAAGGAATTGATCTGGCTCTGCATATCATTGACTTGTGATTGCAAAGAAATGACCGTCGAATTGCTGGCCGCGTCCATGTTGGCGAGTTGATCTTTAAGGGCATTGATTTGAGATTGTTGGTTAGATTGTTCTCCCAGTAAATAATCTATTTGCCCTTGCTGTGCGGTATTCTCGGTTTGTAGATTGTCAATCTCTCCTTGCTGTGCTGTGTTTTCAGTTTGGAGGGCAATGATCGCATTTTCAATGATTGCCAAACGGTCAACGGCATCCATTAATTCCGTTTGCTGGGTGGCAAGCATAGTCTGAGCTGTTGCTAATTCGCCCTGTGTTGTAGTCAGGGAATTCTGCGTGTTTGTTAGCTGACTACTTGTTGCTGAAAGGTTGTTTTGGAGAACAGCAATAGCATTGGCATTGTCTGTGATTTGCGCTTGGAGTAGAGCCTGTAATTGTTGGAGCTCAAGTAACAGTTGTTGCGCTGTGGCCGTGTCGCCGTCAGTGATCGCCTGTAAAAGCTGAGCCACGGCGGCGTCCAGCTGGGCTTGTGTCACTCCCCCGCCGCCACCACCGCCATTTTGTGTTCCCCACGCTACTGACACGCTCGATGTAATTAGGGCCGAGTTTACGTTATATAAAAATATTTGGCTGCTTCCTGCGTTTTCAAAAACTATCGTTATCGTATTGTTACCGTTATTCAGGACAACAGCTGGAGCCGTGCCGGAATCAATCCATCTATAATTATTTGGTGTTCCTGTATATGCCCAAGTTTGACTTGTGCGGGTAAACCACACATTACCATTAACTCGCACAGTGACATTCATAGGAAAGCCCGCTGGAGTATTACCAATCCCACTGACTCCAAGAATGTTGAACGAATAATTGCCGATAGTGGTTTGTCCTGCGCCGGTGAAGCTGGCGGAAAAGACGGTGAAAGGCAGGTATACATTTCCTCCTCCAATTTGGTTTGTGGTAAATGCTCCCACATTGATATTTTGGCCGTGCACAATCCCCACAAAGGCCAACAGAATGATTGGTATAAGTTTTTTCATATATTTTTTTCCGGGTGAACACATATTCGGCTATGTGCATTGATTGATGTTTTTTGTTCCGAAATTATCTCCAGTAAACTTGTTCAAATTTAAGGCATGACTTCTTGAGGTATTCCGCAAGAGGTTCTTCCTTCCCAATACAGAATATGTTTTCTGTCCGGAAATTTCCCAAAAAGCCTTTTTGTATATGGGCAAAGCAATCAGGAGCGGCCAATGGTCGTTTCAGCCGCTTAATCTCGTTTGCGACGAGTTTTCTTGCGGCGAAAATCTCATACCCTTTTTGTTGTATGAATTTGATGGCATCGACATTTGAGGGGCTGATTTCGATGTAAATATTTTTTACATTTTCAGGGTTAAGATAATCACCCATGCTTTGGAGAACTTCATAATCTGGACCATCGACATCAACTTTGATCAAATCGACCTTCCCATTGTAGTCCCGAATAATATCCTCAAGAGTTATCGTCTCAACATCCTTGAAACGAGGATCCAATTTTCCAAGTGAACAAGCTTTTTGAATCAGCTGACATTGTTTCCCAGTAGCATTGAGAGACATTGTATTTATGATAAATTCCGCGCTTGAGGTCGGTTCAATGAATGTGACGGAAGCATTTTTACGTTTCCACGCCAAGAAGCCCAAAATTCCTGTGTAGGCTCCACAATCAATCATTGTTCCATTAAGAGGAAAGTGGTAATTGATATAGAATTGTAAGGCTGCCTCGACTTCCTCGTAAGCCCAAAAAATCCGGAGATTCCCAGCGATGTCCAGTTTTAGACCGGGTTCGATTTGTATTGGCTCAATCTTCCGTAAAAAAGGCTTGATGAAATTTTTAACGGATGATTTTCCCTTGATGAAAGGGTAATGATAATAAAGAGTCCGAAGGGTATTAGAATTCATAATTTACCTTCTGAAACCAAGTCCTGAGCGGTGACAGTGGTTCCGACTTGTTTAGTTTCATAGTCGCGGATGGCATCGAGGGTGGATTGACTGACCCGGTTGATAATCGTGCCGCAAACCGGACGCTGTGCGTCCAGATGGTAGTAGGTGAACTCGGAGTAAGCGTAATTGACATGCTCGGGGAGCCTGTAATTCATGATTGCGTGCCGGGTGGCTTCCGGGAGGTCAATGGAGTCCCCGAAGTCGTCCACGTCCTTGCGGTCGTTCTGCCGGGAAATGAAAAACTGCTTGGAGTTGCCAAATACAATCGGACGAATGCGTGATCGTTTGAATTGCTCGTATTGCTGAACGGTGCTCATGACCCAAGTCAGGTATTTGCGGAGCTG
>CAYTAI010000065.1:6012-9832 GCA_964435715.1 uncultured Verrucomicrobiota bacterium
TGATTTTGCGGACATAATTTGAAATGAGGAAACCGGCCATCGCCTTGACGCTGGAATCGGTGCGAAGCAATCCCAATTCAAACTGGGTGAGCTTGTTGCTCAGGGTGATATTGGTTACCCCGTCGAAAAGTTTTCCGTTGGAGCCGTTATGAGCCGTCCACGTTTCGAGCACCGTGGCAATATCCCGGACAAGTTGCTTGTCGTGGTGATGCATAGGAGTGAGCTTCATCGCTTCGACAAGACCGGCATGCCGGGGCTGGTCTTCCGGAGGAATGAAGGCATAGGCGATATTACGGACAAGAGTCTGCGTCAACGGGGTCTTGTAAAAGCGGGAGATTTCCTCGCTGGAATACCCTTCCATGACACGGGCAAGATCAAGTTCCTTTTCATTTTCCTTGGCGTAGGCAAAGGCTTCAACAAAAGTCGTTGTCGGGTCACTGGCTTTGAGCTTTTTCTGAACGCGTGAAACGGCCATAGCCATCCGTGCGAAGTAGTCCATTCGTTCGGGTCTGAATTTGATCCAGTTCTCAAAAATCCGTGTATAGAGACGGCTAATATAGGCCGTGATAAGAGAAGTGCGGAAATACTGTTTATCCTCGTCTTGAACTGCTCCAACCATCCGCGAAGCCAGAGCCGCCGCCATTTCAATCTGCGAGTAGGAGAGGGGAAGCCCGGCGCAATCGAGGTAGTTAATGGTTTGTTCGCCATCGGCTTGGAGAATGATACTCTGCCCTCCGAATTTCTGGATGAGTGCGCCGTGTGAATTTCCTTCCTCGATGATGACGGCATAATAAAAGAAGGGGAGTATCTGACTGAGCAAATCAAAGAGGAACATGGATTTCCCCGCGCCGGACATACCGAGAATGACCGCATGTTGAGGCTGTCCATTGACTATGGTGGTTACTCCGGCCACCGCGCCATTGGAGGAATCATAAATGGCTTGGGCATTATTTAGATTGCCCGTGAAAGAGTTTGATAGGGGTAGGAGCCGGGATAAAACGCGGTCATCGTTGTATTTTGCGTGGCAATGATAGCCACCATAAATCCAACCGGGGACGGCCTGAAAAAAGAGTTTTTTAGCGGTTGAAAAATGCTGGGGTTGCATGTACCGGGCACCCGAAAGTCTTTCGAGAATTTCCTTGAGCTGTTCGGTCTTGCGTGATAGATCGCGGGGATTATCTGCCCAAACCGCGAAAATATAATCGGCGGCTAATGGTGTAACTGCGCCGGTGGTGATACCTTGGAGCCTTTCTTTTCGCATCTCAATTTCAGACAACAGCTCTTCATCAGCTGAGGAAGCGTAAGAAGTTTTCAACGCATTGATAATGCGCTGTTCATCCCGTTTCGCTTTCTTGCGGTCTTTCGGATACACATTAACCGTCATCCTGTAATCAATGAGATCGGTATGAGTCAGCTCTAGAACGGTATCTTCATAAGTATCATCCGGAAGCCGGGAAAGGGTGAGGATATTGTGGTAGTAACCATCCCACCCGAAACCAAAGGGGGGTTTTTGCTCCTTGCCGGAAACCATGTCTGATCGACCACAGTTTTCCCAAATTGATTGTTCTGCGCGGAATTGGTTTGTTCGATCAAAATTAAACCTCTGGGAAAGTGATGGTTGCAGATACTCGCTCAAGTGATTAAAATGGTCGGCATCGGTCATCGGCTCTAAATTGCAACCAACGGGCGAAAACCGCATTTGTAAGCCTGAGAGCAAGAGCTCGTATTCGACTCGGATTTCATCGAGTATCTCGTTCCAAAAGCGGGTGAGTTCTTTGCGGGAGAGAGTGGTGAGTGGTGCCGCTTTAATTTCCCGTGAGAAATATATCCGGACAAGCTCCCGGCGTAATTTGCGGGCGCGGATGGCTGACCAAAAACGGGCGGCTCTTTCCTCCCGTTGTTGTTTGCACCAGCCAGCGGCCTTGGTCTGCCCTGTCTGTGAATCATAATCCATGATGGATTGGCGGTAGTCATTGGACACGGAAAAACAAGTCTGCATCCGCCATTTGTTACCCAACATGGCCAGCATTGTGCGGGTGGCGTGCTCGAAGGCTTGTAAGGTTTTGTCAGAGGCATTTGAGCGGTCAATACCGATAAATTCAAAGCCCTTGGAGACATACTGGGGAGGATCACCCCAGACAATCATGTCTTTAATAAACCAACCGTGAGGGAAAATCATTTGGCCTCCTCCTCTTCAATGTCGGAATCGAGTCCGAGAGGGTGGCTAATGTCTTTGGGCTGGTGAAACCAGATTTTTTCGGTGTCGAGAATATCCTCCAATAGGTCAACATCATTGGAGGGCGGTTTTCCTTGCCTAAGAAGTACACACCACAGGGAAACAAGAACCAGAGGCAACAAGGTTGCCCCCATTTTCACGGCAAAGTGCCACGGGTAACGTTGCACTTGCGCCATGATGAAAACTCCCAAGAGTGCTGCCAACACACCAAATATCCAGTTGTCACCTTCGAACCAAAGAAATTTACCTTTGGTTTCATCGGCTCCAAGTGTGCGGTGCAGGCGTGGCATAAAAGGGTGGGGGTGTGAATTATTTGGCAAACCAGAAAATCAAAGCGGCGATACCCAAGAGCACGATACCCAGCGTGAGCATGTTTTTGTTTTCGTGCTTAAAAAAGAGCAGGGTGGCAGCGGCCAACATGAAGAGTGCAGATACGATTATCATATAATTTTGTTCCTTGTTTTGAGATTAATTAGTTTCCGATCCGGATGACGGAACCACCCAGTCCTCCGGCACTGAAAAACGCCTCCATGATTGCCACTGCCGCCGCCGCAATGATGCCCCCGACAATAGCCCATTTGGCCTTATCTCGGTCTGTGTTCATATAGAGCCCTCCGCTGGCAATCGAGATAACGCCCATGAGAAAGATGATTTTTAAGATGATGCCGCCGCCCCGACTCATCATCGTGTCAAAGTTGGCCTGACTGAGGAAGAGGTATTGCGAGCCAATGAATAGATCGATAGCCGCAAGGTGTAGTGTTTGGATCATAGTTGTCCTTTTTGAGGTTTTGCTTTTCCGACAAGAAACTTTTTCTTGCGGAGAAATTGAACAATGATCTTCTCGCAGTACGGAGAAATCGGGGAAGCGTTATGCATGGCCGCTGCCTTGACGGCGGCAAAAATTTCTGGCGAAGTTCGGATGGAAATCAAGGGCTTTGAGTTTTTTGGGTTGGACATAATGGTTCTAGAGAACCACCAACCAATACTCAAAGCTTTACTTTGCTATATATAAATTGTGCATATATAAATATCAGGGGTTAAATAGCGATTTACTCCGGTTGATCATCAGACTTTTGCTCATTACTGATGGCTGCATGAGCCTTGTCCCAGCACCAATCAAACACAATTTCCCATTCAATCCGCAGAATTTCTTTGAGTTCCAGTTCCAAATCTGTCTCACCAAATTTGAATTGCTCCATTTGTTTAATCAAAAGATAAGGATCCCACATGGGTTGCCGCGCGTACAAGTCGTAACGAAGCGCGGCTTTTTTATGAATATCAGAATAAAACCCGAGCTGATTCACTCGATCCTGATATTTTCGAGCCAGAGAAAATTCACCTTCACGCCGGTAACACATGGATAGAATATACCAAGAATATGGGTCTGAACTATTTGATAACAAGTCTCTTGCAGACTTATTACAGTCGTATAAATAAAAAAGTAGTGATTTCACGCAAATTGCGTAATTTGTATCGTTATTATATTCAACACCAAGTATTTCTGAAACTTTATAACCTTCGATTCTATTTTTAATTTCCCAGTTAAAATCACTAACAATAATTTTGTCCAACAGATCACCGAGT
>CAYTAI010000066.1:0-250 GCA_964435715.1 uncultured Verrucomicrobiota bacterium
GTTTCATATTGGAAAAATAGTGTGACACGCCAATGGCCGATTCCGGAAGAAAAACCTGTATTTCAAAGAGATTATTGGGATTACCAATTGCGACATGGTGATCATTATCATCAAAAATGGCTTTATGTGTTTAATAATCCCGTCAGGCACGGTTATGTTAAAAATCCCAATGAATGGGATTTCTCGGGGAAAATTCACGATTTATATTGGGATATTTGATCTCTTTTTGGAGGGCGGAGCTCTGCGACGC
>CAYTAI010000066.1:262-5417 GCA_964435715.1 uncultured Verrucomicrobiota bacterium
TGTTATCGGGAACGCCGTGTACCTTATATGATCGGCAACGCCGTGTGGGGCGGCATGATCGCAAACACAAATGGTCTCACGGGAGTTCGACCCTCCAATTTGGTATGCGGTCTCGTGGGAACTCGACCCTCCACTGGAGGGCGGAGCTCCTGCGACGCCGGTTTCAAATCAAACTTTGAAAGCCGCTTTTTTCTTGCGGCTGATGCGAATGCCGTAAGCACTCATGGCGAGTCCGAGGGCGAGCATCGCGTAGGTGGATGGCTCGGGAATCGCCAGGTAATTCAGGTAAATCGCGTTACCAGCCTGGTAAATCTCCCATGTGCCAGTTCCGCCGCTGAATCCCGCCGTATTCAGGTTAAACTTGTCAGCTGAGAATCCGACGATGGATGTCGCTTCGGCGATCATAAGCCCAAGATAATCACTATTCGGATCAAATCCGGGTACCATACCCGCTTCATTGGCGGCGGTCAGCGAGAAGAGATTGATATTGAACCGGTCGCTCGAGGTTGCCGTGATCGTCAGTGTTCCATCCACATCATATAAATCCCAGCCTGTCGTGCCACCGGCGGTGCCGCCGAAGCTATTGATCTCCCAGTCGTAATTTCCCGCGCTACCGAAACTCACTGCCCCCACTTGGGTGAATGTCCCGGGGCTATTTCCGGGAGCCACGGTGGAACCATTCTCATAATCCCAATCTCCAGTCAATGTGCCTGTGCCACCCCAGCCCGCACCGGTATTCATCGTGAGATAGGAGCCGGTCAGTGTGCTAATCGTTTTGCTCCCGGTCACCCCGAAAATGGAATTGCTCGCCACCGTGATGCCGGAGCCGCCGGTGACACTGTTTGACACTGTGATCACCGCGCGATCCGTGCCATTGCCCGCCGTGATTGATTTGCCCGCAGCCAAGGTCACATTGTTCACATTCAAGGCTCCTTGAATAAATTCAAATTTGGAATCAGCATTTGCAGTGATAGATAAAGATGCCGTGTTGACCTTGCCTCCATTGAGAATGTATTCACCTTGAACAGATGCTTGGTGAGCGATTTGCAGGTCGATAAATGTTGCTGTCCCACCAGTATGATTAAAACGGTTCAATGTTCCACCCGTTACGCCAATCATCTGCCTGCCATTGGTTGAAACAAGCGTTCCCCCGCTCATATTGTAAATATTTGTATTGGCTCCTGATTGCCCAATCCACAACTCTCCCTTGTTCCACACAAACCCGCCCGATTGATTAAATGTTCCGTTTGTTGTATCAAATCCCACATGAAATGTGCTGGCCACCTCTAGATATCCATCATTCATATTATACGTTCCAGTACCCCCTGAGATTGAAATAATCAATCTTCCAGACATGACATTCGTCGAATTTGCACCATCCTGATTAAAGACTGAATTGCCCGCAATCCAAACCTCGGAAGAGGAGGCTTTACCCCCGTTAAGATTCAATGTTGAGCTGCCGCCGGCCCAGCCTACATAAAGATTACTCGCGTTCGTCAATGCACCGGTGGAGGTAATATCGAGGGTTCCAACGCCTGATGCGCTATTGAAACCAAGATATGTTTGTGACAAACTGACAGCTGAATCCAAAGTGACTGATGAGACTAAGTCCTGCCCGGCCACAAATGTACCGCCAATAAAGGCTCGCCTACTAGCACCATCAGGAATACCATTCACTGTCCATGTTGCGAGATTTGTCCAATTGACGCCAGTTCCAATCGAACCGGAATCTTGGGCATTCGCCGGAATCTTGGGCATTCGCCGGAATCGCGAGGCAAGCCAAGAGTGACAATGTGGTGAATAATTGTTTGAATATTTTCATAAGTTTGAATGGTTTTAAATCCAGTATTTTTTTAAAATAGTTAACTTATGAAATATAAGCAAATTGTTCAGATGATGTTCAGATATTTTTTCTAGACAAGCACGCTTAATCGGAGATATTGATTTTAAATGGGTAAAATCAGGAATTTCAATACATTAACCGCCCTGGACAAATTGTTTGACGGTAAAAACAAGCTTCCCGCCGCTCCGACACGCACACACGCACTGCTTTTGATATTGAGGGAAATTTGCAAAAAATTACGCACAGACGAGAACAAACTCTTCTATACATCACGCCAAGTCGCGGCTTTCTTCCGGATTCCACAGACCACCGTCATAAAAGTTTTCGCCCAACTCGAGGAGGAAGGCCTGCTCTTGCGCCTGCGCAGTTCGGGCACCTTCCTGAAGGCCAAACAAAAAAAGGCCACAATCCCTGTCCGCGGTGTGGTGGGAATTGTCATGTGGCATGTGGCGTACTGCAATATCTCGAGTTGGCGCGCCTTCTACTTTGGACTCGAGGAGGAACTCCGCAAACACCATTATCTGGCCAATATCATTTTCCTCGGAAACAAGGATCCCGGCCAAAGCGGATTCGTCAATAGGCTCCTGAACCACAACCTTGATTACCTCGTCTGGTACAATCCTCTCAAGATACACCACCCGATTCTCGGGCGATTGACCGATAACGGCATCAAGACCGCTCTTGTCCACAATGCCCGGGAATTCACTCTTCCCTTTAGCGAATATACCGTCGATTGGATAGATGCCCTGCGCAAATGCATCCGGCAATGGGAGGCCAGCGGGGTTACCGAAATCTATTCTATCGGCGACGGGACTTTCATCAAAAATAAAACATTGATCGAGGAGGGGGGGCTCAAATGGACGGCCATCGCACCGGAAATCAGTTTCAACCAAATCAAAATCAGTGTCGTGCTGGATGAAATATTAAAAAGGAAAAATATCGGGCTGATAGCTTCGGACTTTTTTTGGTTTACCCCGCGTTATGACTTTTTTTCAAGAATCGGACGGGATTTTTCCGGAAACGGGAGGATTCTTTTCCTGGATCATAGTGAACTCTTCCACAGCCTGATGCCGCCTTTAAAATACGATATTCTATGGTCGGATCCAGTCCGCATCGGGCGCAAGGTCGCACAGGACATCATCCAGGACAAAATGCCCAAACCGGGAACTCCGTTTATTTTCAAGCCGGAATACCTGCCGAAAGTATCTTTAAATAATTACTCCGTTTATTATTGATATCCTTGAATCGCCATGCGAAACGGATGGTCTCGTGGAACTCGACCCTCCGCCCTCTTCTCCGTTGGAGGGCTGAGCTCCGCGAGGCCGTTTCAAAAACCAAATCCCTGTCTCATGGGAGTTGCCCCTCCGCCATGTTTTGACGAACCTCGCAAATATAATCTGGATACATCCATTCAATCCGTTTAAATCTCCAAATATCCAAACCTGATTGCTCCATGAGACAAACCAGCCACCTCCACCGACAATGGAAATTCCACGAAGGCGACATCGACGTGCATGTCCGCGGGCATGTCGCCACTTACATGGCTGCAAAAAGCGGGCATGCCCCCGGCGCGGCACATCCGGACTACGACGACAGCCTCTGGTCGACAGCGGATCTGCCGCATGACTGGGCTGCCGCGCAGGCACCCGAACCGTCCGCCAACCTCTCCCAAGGCTTTAAACCCCGCGGTGCCGGCTGGTACCGCCGTCGTTTCACACTCCCGCTGTCCACGCACGGTCGCCGTGTGCTCCTCACATGCGACGGCATCGCCACTCATAGCACCGTCTGGGTCAATGGCATTCCGGTCAAACGACATTTCTGTGGTTATACCGGATGGACGGTGGACATCACGGATTTCATCCTCCGCGGAGAGGATCAGTCGAATGTCATCGCGGTGCGGGTGGACGCCACACCCGTCGAAGGCTGGTGGTACGAGGGTGCAGGCATCTACCGCCCTCTGACCATCGTCGAGACACCCGCCGTGCATTTTGCCTCGGAGGGTCTGCATGTTCTGCCTGTGGCGGGAAACGCCGGACAATGGACAGCCGTCATACGCGCGGAAATTATCAATGCGTCCGCCGCCCCCGCGCAAATTGCCCCGGAGATCATGGTCTATGACCCCGCGGGCAAAGAAATCGCGCGGTCTGCCGTGCCCGCGCAAATTGCGCCGGGGGAGACCCGGACCGTTGAGACCTCTGTGTCTGTCGAAAATCCCCTGCTCTGGGACATCGACCATCCCCATCTCTACACATGCCGTGTGAACCTGACTCACGAAAATGACAGCGATACCGTGTCCTCACGGTTCGGACTCAGGACGGCCCATTTCGACCCCGAAAAAGGTTTTTCACTCAATGGCCGTCCGCTCAAGCTCAAAGGCACGTGCAACCACCAGGACCATGCCGGAGTCGGTGTCGCCGTGCCAAAGTCCATCCACCACCACCGCATCCAGAGACTCCTGTCCCTCGGCAGCAACGCCTACCGTTGCGCGCACAATCCCCCTTCCCGCGAGTTCCTTGATGTGTGTGATGAGCTCGGCATGCTCGTCATCGACGAGACGCGGCATTTCAGCTCCGCCCCTGATGCCTTGGGCGACTTGCATTACCTCATGCGCCGCGACCGCAATCACCCCAGCATCATCGCATGGTGTATCCTCAATGAGGAGCCCCACCAAGCCACCGACACCGGACGGCTCATGGCGGAGACGATGGTGCGCGAGATTCGTGCGCTTGACCCGTCTCGCCCGGTGACCGCCGCGCTCAACTATGGTTTTTTGGACAATGAAGGCGTGCATACATCCGTTGATATTATGGGATTCAATTACGCGCAATCCCTTTACGACGATTATCACGCCAAGCATCCGGGACAACCCCTCCTCGCCACGGAAAGTTGTTGTGCCTTTGCCACCCGGGGTGTCGCAGAGGACACGCCTGACTCTCCTTATTTTTCCAATCTCGACGGGCACGCCGCCGCCTGGGGCGACACCGCGGCCAAAAGCTGGCGCGAGATTGTCCGCCGCCCTTTTGTCGCGGGGACATTCGTCTGGACAGGCATCGATTACCGGGGCGAACCCACCCCGCACCAGTGGCCCCATATCAATAGCCATTGGGGCATCCTCGACACTTGCGGTTTTGATAAAGACATTGCTTGGGCCTACCGGGCGATGTGGTGCTCCGAGCCAATTGCGTGGATCACCCCGCACTGGAACCACGACACTCCCGGGCAAAATGTCCAAGTCAAAGTTTATACAAACGCCGCCTCGGTGGAGCTCCGGCTCAATGGCGAAAGCCTCGGGACGAAATCCGTCGCGGACTT
>CAYTAI010000066.1:5429-9806 GCA_964435715.1 uncultured Verrucomicrobiota bacterium
GGCTCGTGGTTTACGCCCCCGGCATCCTCGAAGCCATTTGCTATGACGCGGGCGGCGCGCAAATTGCGCGGGTCAAGCGCGAGACCACCGGGCCTGCCGTGGCGTTGCAACTTGCCTGTGAACGCGTGGAGCTCACCGCCGACGGGGATGACACGGTGGCTGTGACAGTCAGGGCAGTCGACGCGCAAGGGCGTGAAAATCCGCTCGCGTCGAGTCTCGTCGAGTTTGACATCAGTGGTGAAGGGCTCATCGCGGGAGTCGGCAATGGCGACCCTGTGTGCCATGAGTCCGACAAGGCCGCAAAACGCAGCCTTTTCCACGGGCGCGCCCAGGTGCTCGTCAAATCAACGGATCAGGCGGGAATCATTCATCTCGGTGCCCGCTCCGCGCAACTTGCCCCGGCGCGTCTGGAGCTCCGCTCGACTCCTCCGGCACCGGGCACGGCTCCCGCGCAAATTGCGGTCTTGCCGGAGCAAATTGCCCTGTCCACATGGCAGGTTTCACCTGTCGCGGATGACCTGCCCGACCCCGCTTGGCGCGCATCGGATAATGATATGAACTCCTGGGAATCCGTGACACTCGCCTCCACACCGGACAGAAGCCACCAGCGCCATTTGCGCGGATACCGCCTTTACCGATCCACTTTTTCGCGGCAAGCCGCCGCGGTTCATCCGCACGTACTTGATTTCCCGGGGTTGTGCGGATCAGCACGGCTCTATGTCAATGGCGAACCGGTGTTTGAAACAAATACCCAGGAATCGAACCCCTCCGGCATTTCCCTCCCGCGGGTGGCGGATGGACGATACGAAGTGGTGGTCATTTTCCATTCCGGCGGTGGAAACGCAGGATTCAATGGCATACCTCTGGCTCGCAGACTTGAAGGTTAATCCCTGATTGCACCTGCAACGAATCCCGTATTCGGGGTGTCGAACTCCCGTGAGACCATGACCTTCCCTTCCTGCGGGCGGACGTGCAGATTCTTTGGTCGGAGGGGACGCGGTTTTGGCAGGCAGCACCTGCACCATGTTGTCCATCGGACGCCATTGGATGTCCCCGGGCAATAAAGGGGACGGTAACTGTTGCTCCATTCCGCGGCCCTGAGTCTGCGGGTAGGAGATGACCAGCCGGTCTTTAGCGCGTGTGACTGCCACGTACATCAAACGGCGTTCCTCATCGACTTCCTCGTCATTGCTCACACGCGGGTGCGGCATTTGCCGTGAACCGGCACACATCAAAAAAACCCCGCTCCACTCGAGTCCTTTGGATGAATGAATCGTGCTTAAAACCACCGAGTCTTCAGGGTGCGCCTTGTCGTCGGTTTTCTCCAGCGTGAATGCGTCGAGAAAATCCGCCAGCCCGCCTTTGAATCCCTCCATGACCTGAACGATACTCCCGATGGTCTCCATCCGTTTTTCCCAGTCCTTGGCATAATTTTTCCGGAACAGCGGGGTCACCGCGCCTTTGAGATAGATGCCGATGGCACCCAGATTTTCAAGCTTCGACATTTCCGAGAGCCACTGCTCCATCTCGCGCGCCTGCCGCGGCCAGGAAATCACCTCAAATAAATTCTCCCCGGCATCCCCGGCATTGACACCCCCGGCAAAGTTTTTGGCAGCGGTCTCGCCCAGGCCGGGGAATTGCGTCAGAGCCCGTGTCATCGCCAACCGGTCATTGCGGTTAAAAAGCACACGAAGAAAACTCATGAAATCTTTGACCTCGGCAGCATCACCGAGAGCCAATCCCCCGTATTTCTTGTAAGCGATCCGGTGCGCTTGAAGATACGCCTCGCAAACGGTGAGATTCACTGACGAACGCGACAGCACCGCCAGCTCGCAGGGTTTCATGTCCCGTTTGAGCACACAATGATTGATCCAGTTCACAATCCCCTCAGCCTCGGATGCGGGGGATGAGTAAATCCGGTAGTCCACCACCGCTTTCGAGTCGCGCGCGCTGCGGAGCTGCAAACTATAATCCTGCCCGGAGACAATGCGGTTGGCGAGGTCGAGGATTTTCTGACCGGAGCGGAAGTTCTCCTCGAGCTTGAGGATTTTTGTGCCGCCCTCCCGCGCAAATTGCGCGATGAGACCGGAGGAGGCACCCCGGAAACCGTAAATGCTCTGCTGGACATCACCGACAACCATCAGGTTTTGCGGATCCAGATTTTTTAAAATCGCATAGTTGAGCTCGCTATTGTCCTGCACCTCATCGACGAGCACATGCGGGAAACGCCCGCGCAATTTGCCCCGGTAGTCTGCGTCACGGGCGAGTCGGTCTTTGAGCAGGACGAGAATGTCGTCATAGTCCACGGCATGAGCCGAGCGTTTGATTTGTTGATAGGTTTTTTGAACAGCCATAAGGGCGCGAATCTGCGCCTCGCCATTCCACATTTTTTCCAAACCGCGTTCAAAAGGCGTGCAAGTATTACGACAATAAGAAATGATGGCCGCCAGTTTCGCCGGTTGACAGAGGATGTCACCGTGTGGAATGCCGCATTCCTTGTAAGCACTCTTCCACAATGCCAGCGACTCGGAATCATCTATCATCACAAAGGAGCGGTGGGGAAATCCGAAACCGATGGGATCCTCCCGGATGAACTGGATGCCCACGGCATGGTAGGTGCCGATCATGATTTTTTTGTCCGGCGGCGCGGGAATATCGGCGACGAGGCGGTTGACCCGGTGCAACATTTCATTGGCTGCCTTGCGCGTGAAAGTAATCATCAATATTTTGGAGCGGCAGACTCCTCCCCTGATCAAGGACGCCACATAATGGACGGTGGTCGCTGTTTTGCCTGTGCCCGCACCCGCCATGACAATCGTCCGGGGGGAACGCTCTTTGATGACTGCAAGTTGTGAGGGGTTTAGATTCAATCGCGCCATGAGAGCGGTTTTTTTAGCAAAGCATCCGCCGCCCTGCCAAGAACCAAGTGCTCCCCTTCGCGTTTGGAAAATCATTTTCACTTTCAAAGACGGGATTTCAGATTATCTTGAGAGGAACACTCCCTTCCCGTCATATGAAACACAGACATAAACTCAATCATTCAAAATTCATCATCCCTCCCGGCAAAAAAATCAAACTTTCAGACTATGACCCGGATGATACAGGCGATTTTAAAGACAAAAACGCAGCCTCGACTGCCTTGGAGGAAGACAAAGAGGCTTTGGAAGAAGCCCAGGAAATCATTTATGCCAATGCCAAAGTCGCGGGATTGATTATCTTTCAAGCAATGGATGCCGCCGGAAAAGACGGGGTCATCAAACACGTTATGAGCGGTGTCAATCCCCAAGGTTGCACGGTCAGCAGCTTCAAGACACCCTCCATTGAGGATGTCAGTCACAACTTCCTCTGGCGGTACGCAAAAATGGCACCGGAAAAAGGAAAAATCGGAATCTTCAACCGCTCCTACTACGAAGAAGTCCTCGTCACCCGGGTTCATACCGGTTTTCTCGATGCCCAAAAGCTTCCGGTCAAAAATTACGACAAGGATTTCTGGAAAAGCCGGTATGAGGATATCAATGCCTACGAAAAGCATTTATGCAACACGGGAACAGTGATTATAAAATTCTTTTTGAATATTTCCAAAAATGAACAGAAAAAAAGATTTCTCAGCCGTTTGGAAAACCGCGAAAAGCACTGGAAATTCTCGCCCGCTGACTTGCGAGAGCGCGGCTTTTGGGATCAATACATGGAGGCTTATGAAGAGATGATCAGTGCGACCAGCACAAAAGAGGCTCCTTGGCACATTATCCCAGCCAATCAGAAATGGTTCGCCCGCGCTGCTGTCGCGGATGTCATTATCAGTCACATAGAAAAGACAAAACTTGAATATCCCGCCGTGAGTCAGGAGCAGCTTGCCGAGCTTACGGCTGCGAAGGAAAAACTCGAGAATGAATAACTCCAACCCATCGCTCCCGCCGGCGGCACAAGCAAATATCAATGCCGGGATTCGGTGGAAACTTGCCGGGCTGTTTTTTTGGATCCTGATCAGTTACCTTCCCTCACTGACAGGAATCTTCTTTATGCCGGGGTCGTGGTATGACGGGTTAATCAAATCATCCCTGAATCCGCCGGGCTGGGTTTTCGGTCCTGTGTGGATCATTCTCTATCTCATGTTGGGAATATCGGCATGGCTCGTCTGGATGTCCGCTCCTTGGAGAAACACATTCCCTCTTTTGTGCCTCTATGTCATTCATCTGGGAATCAACGCACTGTGGTCATTCCTCTTTTTCGGACTGCAAAACCCTTGTTATGCCCTCGTGGATATCGGCATTTTATGTGCGCTGATTCTTCTGTTGATCATCCTCTTCTCCAGTGTCAATCGACTCGCGGCGGCACTCTTGATTCCCTATCTCATGTGGTGCGGATTTGCCGCCTATT
>CAYTAI010000067.1:0-967 GCA_964435715.1 uncultured Verrucomicrobiota bacterium
GGACAACATAAATTTACAAACCAGAAAGTTTTTTCTCTATGCCCGCAAATCCACGGACGAACCCGAAAGGCAGGTTTTAAGTATTGAGGCGCAAATGTTTGAATTGCGGGAATATGCCAAAAAAGAGGGTTTGAATATCGTCCGTGAATTTGTGGAGAGTAAAACCGCCAAAGAACCCGGACGAGAGATTTTCAACGAAATGGTCGCGAGCATAGAGAAAAACGAAGCCGAGGGAATTTTAGCGTGGCACCCCGATAGATTGGCAAGAAATAGCATAGACGGCGGAAGAATAATTTATCTCGTAGATACTGGCAAAATCACCACGCTAAAATTTCCAACTTTTTGGTTTGATCCGACACCGCAAGGAAAATTTATGTTGTCCATTGCTTTTGGGCAATCAAAATATTATGTGGATAATCTTTCGGAAAATATTAAGAGGGGTATTCGCCAGAAATTGCGAAATGGAATATGGCCCGCTTGGGCTCCACTTGGCTATATAAACGACAAAAACGCTCGCTGTATCGCGGTGGATAAGAAAAAGGCGAAATATATCAAGCGGGCTTTTGAAATGTACGCCACTGGCGAATACCCCCTCGCTCAAATCCGAAAGATTATCAATTCCTTGGGCTTGGTTGGCAAGAAAGGCAAAATGCTTTCCGTCTCAAATTATCAGTATATGCTCAAGAATAAAATCTATTACGGAATGATTGAATATAACGGCGAACTGTATGACGGAAAGCACGAACCGATTATCACAAAGAAACTTTTTGATTCCGTTCAAGAAGTGATGATGAGAAAGAGTAAGCCGAAAACGCCGAAATTGAAACCTTATGTATATAGAGGATTTTTCCGTTGCGGTGAGTGTGGTTGTTTTATCACCACCGAAACACAAAAAGGTCATAACTATCTGCGATGTACCAAACGGAAAAATCCTTGTACCCAAAAATATGTCCGTGAAGAGCTCATC
>CAYTAI010000067.1:1010-9790 GCA_964435715.1 uncultured Verrucomicrobiota bacterium
CGCTTGGGCGAACGCTTCAATCAATTATTTTGAAAACGAAAAAATGAAAATTGCCCAAGCGGAAAGCTCTTTCGCCCAAAAAGCGAGAAATGAGCTTGTGGAGATAGAAACAAAACTTGATCGTTTGCTTGATTTGCAGTTGGACGGCAGCTTGTCGTCTGCGGAATATACCGCTAAAAAGCAAAAGCTCATTCTCGCTAAAAAGGATTTGGAAGAAAAAATCTCGGCTTTTGGGCGAAAGAGCAATAATCGGTTCGAACTTGCCATAAACTTCATAAAAGACGCCAACCAAGCCGAAAAATACGCTCAACAAGAAAATCCCGAACGGATTCGGGATTTTCTCAAAAAGATTGGTTCGAACTTCCGCATTGCCGACCGCACTTTGGTTTTGGATTTCAAAAATGCCTTCAAAATTGCGGAAAAATACCATGCCGAGGCGCTTTGCGCCGAGGCAAATTCTTTCAATTTCGCTGAATGTAAAACTTGGCGGTGAGAGAGGGATTCGAACCCTCGGTACCTTTTACGGTACGGCGGTTTAGCAAACCGCTGCTTTCGGCCACTCAGCCATCTCACCGGAAAGAAATTTATAGGAATTTTCATGGTATCCATCTGCACATCCCTTGGCAAGCCTGAATTCGGCTGGTTTTTTTGACCATCATGTGAATTTTCCGGTATTTAATCAGTGAAAGATTCCCTCGTTTCCAGAAAGCCCTTGACGGAGTTACGAATTGAAGGTGTATTACTTTTTCTAACTTTTTCTGAGGAGAATTTTCTATGAGCAAGATTGCCAAACTCGAATTTGAAGGTCAAGTCCAAGAGCTTCCGGTCATTGAAGGAACAGAAAAAGAACTCGGCATCGACATCAGTCAACTCCGCACCCAGTCAGGTCTGGTCTGTCTGGATGACGGGTTTGGAAATACAGCCTCGTGTAAAAGTGCCATCACATTTATCGACGGTGACAAGGGCATTTTGCGCTATCGCGGCATCCCGATCGAAGAGCTCGCCGAGCAGTCCACTTTCATTGAGACAGCTTATCTTTTGATCTGGGGACACTTGCCAAACCGTGATCAATTACGCATTTTCTCGGATCACCTGATGGACGAAGCGATGATTCATGAGAATATGAAGTTTATTTTTGAAGGATTCCCCTCGACCGCTCATCCGATGGCCATCCTGTCGGCAATGATTAATGCGATCGGCTGTTTTGAACCCGTCGGCGAAGTGCACGACGAAAAACAGTTTGAGCGCGCGGCTGCCGCACTGCTGGCCAAAGTCTGCACGATCGCTGCCTTTTCCTACCGCAAATCCCACGGGTTGCCTTTTAATTATCCCAATCCCGCCTACAAATATGCGGCAAATTTCCTGCACATGATGTTCACCATGCCTTACAAGGAGTATGTGCCGATACCCGAGGCCGCTCACGCGCTGGACATGCTTCTCCTCTTGCATGCTGATCATGAGCAGAACTGCTCCACGTCCACCGTTCGTATGGTCGCTTCCAGCCGTGCAAATATTTATGCAAGCACAGCGGCAGGGGTTTGTGCCTTGTGGGGTTCCCGGCACGGCGGGGCAAATCAAGCCGTTCTGGAAATGCTCGAGCAAATCCATCAAGAAGGCGATGATGGCTCGAAATTTATTGATGCGGCCAAAGACAAAAACAGCGGGCGGCGACTCATGGGCTTTGGACACCGGGTCTATCGGAATTACGATCCCCGTGCGAAAATCATTAAAAAAGCCTGTGACGATCTCTTGCACAAAATGGGCATATCCGATCCTCTCCTGGATATTGCACGCAAACTCGAGGAAGAGGCTCTCAGTGACTCCTACTTTATTGAAAGAAAGCTTTATCCCAATGTCGATTTCTACAGCGGTATCATCATGCGTGCCCTGGGTATCCCGACACAACTCTTCACCGTGATGTTCTCCATTGGCCGCATGCCCGGTTGGATTGCCCAGTACAAAGAAATTTCTGACGACACAACCACCCGTATTGCCCGCCCCCGCCAGATTTACACAGGCAAATCGCTCAATCATTTCATCCCCTTGAGCGAACGCAAGTAGTGTCAATATCTTTGATGCCCTCCTGTCCTGATGGTTGCTCCTTGTAAAAGACAATGTTCAAAGTCTTTTTGATGAGACTGTGGGCAAAAGTTTTTATCAGCAAATGATTGTGGTTCGTGCCTCGTGTGCTTTATGATGATATTCATCAAACAAGCCAGGGAGTCGACCTCATGACCAAAAATCAAAAGTTGCTCGATTGGGTTGAAGAAACCCGGATCCTCTGTCAACCGGACAAAGTTCTCTGGTGTGATGGTTCCCCGGCTGAGTATGACCGTCTCTGTCAGCAGATGGTCGATGCGGGCACATTGATCCGGCTCAATGAAACACTCCGCCCCGCCTCATTTTTGGCACGTTCCCACCCCTCCGACGTCGCCCGCGTGGAAGAGAGCACCTATATCTGCTCCCGGCGCCAGGCGGATGCGGGTCCGACCAATCACTGGAAAAATCCCTTGGAAATGAAGTCGATCCTGAGCGGGCTTTACAAGGGTTGCATGGCGGGACGCACGATGTATGTCGTCGCCTTTTGCATGGGCCCCTTGAATTCCAAATTCTCCTACATTGGTGTTGAAATCACAGACAGCCCCTACGTTGTTGTGAATATGCGGATCATGACACGGATGGGACAGCCTGCATTGGAAATGCTCGGTGATCAGGGTGATTTCGTGCCATGCCTTCACTCTGTCGGCGCACCATTGGCTCCCGGACAAAAAGACGTTCCCTGGCCATGCAACCCGGAGACAAAATATATTGTCCATTTTCCTGAGGAAAGACTCATCTGGTCCTATGGCAGCGGATATGGCGGCAATGCGCTCCTCGGTAAAAAATGTTTTGCTCTGAGAATCGCCTCCGTCATCGCCAGGGATGAAGGATGGATGGCGGAACACATGCTCATTATGGGTGCTGAATCTCCCGCGGGTCAAAAAACTTATGTCGCTGCAGCTTTCCCCAGCGCCTGTGGCAAGACGAATTTCGCCATGCTCATCCCGCCGGAACGCTACAAAGACTGGAAAATCACCACTGTGGGTGATGACATCGCATGGATGCGCCCGGGGGACGACGGCAAACTCCATGCGATCAATCCCGAGGCAGGATTTTTTGGCGTTGCTCCAGGCACCTCCATGAAGTCGAATCCCAATGCCATGTTGACCATTGTGAAAAACACGATCTTCACCAATGTCGCTTTGACCCCGGAAGGCGACGTCTGGTGGGAGGGTATGACGGACACCCCTCCGGAGAAAGCCATTGACTGGACCGGACAAGAGTGGACACCGGACTGTGGACGGCCTGCGGCACATGCAAATGCCCGCTTCACAGCTCCCGCAAGTCAATGTCCGACCATTGATCCCGCATGGGAAGACCCCAATGGCGTGCCCATCCAAGCGATTATTTTCGGCGGACGCCGCGCGACAAATGTTCCTGTCGTCTTCCAAGCCTTTAACTGGGTGCACGGCGTTTATCTGGGTTCTGTCATGGGCTCGGAAACCACTGCCGCCGCTTTTGGACAACTCGGTCAAGTCCGCCGCGATCCGATGGCCATGCTTCCCTTCTGCGGTTACAATATGGCTCAGTATTTCCGGCATTGGCTCAACATGCGCAAGAATATCAAATATCCCCCGAAAGTTTTCCATGTGAATTGGTTCCGCAAAGATACCCGGGGCAAATACATGTGGCCGGGGTACGGTGAAAACATGCGTATCCTCAAATGGATCGTCGATCGTTGCCAGGGGGTGACCGGCGCTTATGAGGGTGTGCTCGGATGGGTGCCCCGCGAGGGTGATGTCGATCTGGAAGGTCTCGATGATTTTTCACCGGAGCAATTTGCCGCCGCACAAGATATCAATATTGATGAATGGAAAAAGGAGTGCATTCAACAAGATGAGTTTTACGTTAAAATCTATACCCTCTTGCCCAAAGAATTGATTTTCCAGCGCGAATTGCTCATCGCGCGGTTATAGCGGGTGGATCGTTTTGAAAAAAGATTGTCCGCGCAGGGCAAATTGTTTTTGATAAAAGCCATGCCTGACATTGGTGAGTACATTCCCGGCTACGAATCGCGAAAGGATTTTGTCGAAGCCCAGAGCCAATTGCTCGCCGGGAGCTATTTGTCATTCACAGGTCGCCCCCTCATTGAAATCCAGCCGGGAGCGACTCCCGCGCAAATTGCTCAGGCGGTTTTTTTTGCGCCCGTCGTGATTCTCTCCGGGGGGAATGAGGAAGACCAGATACTCAACTACGGAAATGCGGCGGCCATAAAATTGTGGGAGACAACCTGGGATGAGCTGACCCTCACACCCTCCCGCCTGACCGCAGAGCCTGTGCATCGCGAGCAGAGAGCGCGTTTTTTAGAAAATGTCCGGCAAAACGGATTTGTCACAGATTATCAAGGCATCCGCATTTCCCGGAAAGGAAAACGGTTTCACATTCTTGAAGCAACGGTCTGGAATCTAACCGACCCTTTTGGGAATTTCCGCGGACAGGCGGCGGCATTCTCTAAATATAATTTCCTGGATTAATTTTTTTTAAAAAATCTGAAAAATCCTGTTCGCACGGGCACTTAATCTGCTCTACATTATTCTTATGGGACAACTGACTCAAACCAGCCTGTCAACCTTGCTGCGGGATGAAGACCCGTCCATCGTGTCCTTGATCCGCCAGCAACTCTACGAGCTGGGCACCGATGATATCCAGTCGCTCAACAAACTCCTCCTGTGCGATGACGTGGTCGTTTCACGCAATATCCAAGAGGTGATCGACCTCATCATTGCCGAGCAAAACGAGCATGATTTCCTTCTCTACTGCCATTCTTTTCCCGAGAATGGTGACATTGAAGAAGCATCCTGGCGATTGGTATCGGCTTGTTTTCCCCGGGCGGATATCACAGCTGGCCGCAAGCTGCTGGATGAGTGGGCATGCAAATTGCAACTCCGGCTCACAGATCCCAGCGACCCGAAAAAAGGCATCCGTGATATTGCAGCCTTCGTCACATATGAGCTCGGATTCCACGCCAATGAAACCACTTATTATGATCCGGACAATAGTTTTATTCATCGAGTGATGGAAACCCGCACGGGCATCCCCATTACCTTGTCTCTCATCTACATTTTTTTAGGAAAACGTCTCTCGCTCCCCATTAAAGGCATCGGTCTCCCCCGTCGTTTCATATGTGCCTGGGACAAAATTCTCTTTGACCCCTTTCACAAAGGCCAGATTCTTTCCCATGATGATTGTGTCCGCATTCTTGAGGATATGGGCATTTCCTTCCAAGAAAGCTTCCTTTGCGAAAGTTCCTCCAAAGCGGTTCTGATGAGAATGATCCACAATCTGGTCAATATTTACGCTTCGCGCAACGAGCAAGAGCTTCAACAAAAGATGATCAATTATATCGTCGCCTTGCAGAGTTGATTTTTTTTGTCCGGGTGAGAGCATTTTCCAGACGCAAATGTCTCACCCTTGCCCGGAGAGAGACACTCCCTCCCTGAATCCGGCGGCATACGCTTCAAAGACAAGGGTAATCTCATCACGGACGCGGCGAAACTCATTCATGATCTCATCTTCCGAGCCGGTCGCATGAGCCGGATCGTCAAAACCCCAATGGTAACGATTCACCTGTCCGGGAAATACGGGACAGGCTTGATCCGCATTGCCACAGACGCTAATGACGGTATGAATCTGTTTATCCAGAAAATCCCTCATGTGTTTTGAAGTGTGACTTGAAATATCCACCCCTCTCTCAGCGAGGACAGCAATGGCTTTCGGATGCACATAACCTGCGGGATTCGAGCCCGCACTGTACACATTGATGAGATCACCCGCTGCCGCGCGCAAAATGCCTTCCGCCATATGACTCCGGCAGGAGTTTCCCGTGCAAAGGATCAGAATATTTTTTTTCATCAGAGTCCGGTCTTGTCTGTTTTGCCCATTGTCTGCCGCGTGATCCTGCAAGCTTCTGACTCCAGGAAGGCGCGGTCGCGGTCTGACATGGCTTCCAGGCCGTTCCGCCCGGCTTCCTCAATGACTTCCCGGGGAAAATATTTCCGCCGGAACCACAGGCACACATGGACAAGTCCAATCAGCACCGGGACTTCAATCAGCGGGCCGACGACAGTGGCAAAAGCCACACCGGAGCCAATCCCGAAAACAGCAATGGCAACAGCGATGGCCAACTCAAAATTATTTCCGGAGGCGGTGAATGCAAGTGTGGTGGAACGCGAATAGTCTGCTCCCATGAGTTTGCCCAGGAAAAAACTAATCACGAACATCAAGACAAAATAAATGATCAGGGGAAGGGCAATCATCAGGACATCCAAAGGCAGGTGTATGATTTTTTCCCCTTTAAAGGTAAACATCACGGCAATGGTAAAGAGCAATGCCACCAAGGTCACCGGAGAAATGGCCGGGATGAATTTTGTGTCAAACCACTCTCTGCCTTTCATTGGAATGAGGATGACACGGCTGAGGATGCCTGCCGCAAACGGGATACCAAGGTAAATCATCACACTGGTAAAAATCTCTCCAATGGTCAGGTCAGCGAGGGTTTTGCCTCCGAGACCTTGCACGGACGAGAGATCAATGCCGAGAACTCCCGGTAACCACGTGACAAAAACCCACGCATACAATCCAAAGGTGAGTATCTGGAAGACACTATTGAGCGCGACCAAGCCCGCTGCATATTCACTACTGCCCTTGGCTAGTTGATTCCAAACCAGCACCATCGCGATGCACCGCGCGATCCCGACTAATATCAGCCCGACCATGTATTGGGGATGATCCTGGAGGAAGAGCACAGCAAGCGCAAACATGAGCACCGGTCCGATGATCCAATTTTGAAGCAGGGACAGTCCCAAGACTTTTTTATTGGCAAAAACGCGGGGCATCTCCTCATAACGCACCTTCGCAAGAGGCGGATACATCATCAAGATCAGTCCCACCGCGATAAGGAGATTTGTCGTACCCACTGTGACAGGAGCAAAAAAAGTCTCCGGATCAGAAATGACGGATGTCCCGAGCAAAACCCCCAGTCCCATCGCGACAAAAATCCAGAGTGTGAGATAACGATCCAAAAACGACATTTTCTTCGAGAGCGAGTTCGACATATTTTTTTATAGTTTCATTTTTTAATCAATCTTCTATTTGGCAAAATAGCCAACTTGATGAAAAATCAAGCTGCCTTCTTCCCCCGGCGGGGAGCACATGTCGAAGAAATCAAATCGACACACCGGATAAACTCCATCAGGCAGGGACAACGGAGGCTGTAAAACTGGTTCAACCCTTTTTTTTCCACAATCAGCCATCCGGCTTTCTTCATGACAGAGAGATGTTTTGATACCGTTGAGATATCCGCACCGACCAGCCGGGTCAAATCGCCCACGCACACACTCCCATTGATCAAAGCTTCAGCAATCGCCATGCGCGACGGATGCGCCAGGGCTTTGACGACCATAGCCCTTTGTTGATTAATCAGAAGTGTGCTTTTTTTCATACTTGGCTAAATAACCAAATACTATTGCTTTTGTCAAAATGATCCTTTCTTTTTTTGCCGGGGGTTTGGGACATGGAGCAGGAGTGTATTCCGCTCATTTTATATAACATTGTGAAAAGTCACTTGTTTTGAAACAAAGAATCGGTTACGTTTTTCTCTGTGAATCCTGTTGTTCCGCGCAAAACCGTCTACCGGCTCTCCGTTTTTTTCCGATGCCTGCTACGTCTCTCCGAGAATCATGTCGAAACAGTTTCCTCCGAAACCCTCGCCAAAATCGCGGGGGTCAGCCCCGCCCAACTCCGCAAAGATCTCGCCCATTTCGGAAACTTCGGCTTGAAAGGAGTCGGATACAATGTCAGTGATCTTTTGAAGCAAATTGCCGCGTTACTCGGGACGAATAAACTCAAACCGGTCATCCTTCTCGGGGTCGGTGACTTGGGTTCCGCCCTGCTTTCATACAAGGGATTCCAAAAGGAGGGTTTTGAGATTGTCGCGGGATTTGACGCAGATATTCGAAGGAAACGCTCGAAAAAATTTGATATCCCGATTCTCCCGATGAGCAAGCTCAAAAGCTACATCCGGGAATATCAGATTAAAATGGCGATCATTGCCGTCCCCGCCCACGCGGCGCAAGATGTTTGCAACCAGCTTGTTGATAGCGGCATAGAGGGCATTCTCAATTTTGTCCCGCAGATGGTCGAAGTCCCCGATCATGTCGTCGTCAATAGTGTGAATTTGGCGATGGAACTCGAAAATCTCTCTTATTTTATCAAATAAAGATTGCCTTTTCTTTGATGAACCTATTGACAGAAGCCCAAATGCTGTCCTAGAGTTCAAATCGTAGCGTTTTATCAGTCGGACATGGTGGCGGTCAGTCGCGGGTAACTCTGAAGGAAACCTGGTGATCGTTGAAACTCGGTAGTCGGGAACAGACGGTTGAGGACGCGGATTAAATTAGGAGTAGAAATAGTATGGGCACCAGGCTCTATGTGGGAAATCTCCCCTTTTCAACCACAACAGAAGAACTTCAATCGCTTTTCAGCGAAGCAGGCTCGACAGCCGCAGTAGAAGTTGTTCAAGACAAATTCACAGGCCGCTCTCGCGGATTCGCCTTTGTCGACATGGCTGAACAGGCAGGAGCTGATAAAGCGGTTCAAATGTTTAATGGCTATGACATGGGTGGGCGCCCTCTTGTCGTCAATGAAGCCCGTCCCCATGAAGAACGCGCACCCCGTTCATT
>CAYTAI010000068.1:0-9234 GCA_964435715.1 uncultured Verrucomicrobiota bacterium
GGATGAATCGTGTGGAGAGCTACCGGAATTAATATTTTTTCAGCTTGTTTAATCAGCGGAAACGGTTATTTTTCGACCATGAAACATCTCAAACACGCTTTTTTTGCCATCACATTTTCGCTTATTGCCGCGGGTTGCTCCAGCAAGGACGATTCGGCCGTCTATCAACATCCCGGGTCATCTTCCGAAGCCCTCCCTGCGGATGCATCCACTGCCCAACAGCAACAACAGCAGGTGTCTGACATTTACGCCCCGACGACCACAACACCCGAAGCCGGACAGCAAGCAGTTGCCACTTCTGAATATGCTCCATCCGCCCAACCCCCCACTGCAGACACGGGCAATTATTCATCAATCGATTACACGGTGACCGAAGGGGACTCACTGTGGAAAATTGCGCGCAAGCACAATACTAATGTCTCCCGGATTAAAGAAGCCAACGGGTTGACTTCGGACAATATCCGCCCTGGTCAAGTCATCAAAGTACCAGTACCCCAACCGTAAAACTCTTTTTTCATTTTTTAGACTTTGTCACACCTTGGTGCAAATTGCTCCAAGGTGTTTTTTTATGGATGCGACTCTCCACGGGATCATCATCAGGAAATATCCGCTGACTGAATCGAGTTTGATTCTGCACTGGATGACCCGCGAGTGCGGGCGGATCAAAACCGCCGCCAAAGGAGCCCGCAAACTCAAAAGCGGATTCAAAGGCAAACCCGATCTGCTCGACTCGGGCACACTGTCCATCCGGCGTTCCCGTCAATCCGACCTGCATACACTCGTGACTTTCGATCTGGAAAGCCGTCCCACGCAAATTGCGGGGGAAATCTCGCGCCTGCAAGTCCTCTCCTACGGAATCGAGCTCCTCGAGACTGTCTCTGAAATTGAAATCCCGCATCCCGGGCTCTTTGACTGGTTTCAAAATCTTCTCGGCCATCTCGACGGAAAAAGTCCGGATGCCGCCATGCTTTCGCAGCTTGAGTTGTCCTTTCTCAAAACACTCGGACTCCAGCCCGCCCCTGATGTCAAAGCCCTCGGTGCTCCGCTGAGCAAATTGCTCGGTGACTGGATGCGCGGGAGCAAATTGCGCCGGGAGGAAATTTCTGAAGAGGAAATGATTCTATTGAATCGTTGGACAGCCTCGCTTCTTAGGCAGGAGCTCCACAAAATCCCGCGCTCACGCCCGGAACTCTAATCAATCACCCTGCGACTTCTTCAGTCAATTGCTTTTTAACCGGAGCCTCGACCCATTTCCCGTGCTCTTTGATTAAATCAATCAGCCGATGGACGGATTCATCCTCGGGGATGTTGAATTTCACAGCTGTTTTCCCGACGTAGAGATTGATCTTGCCGGGGGCACCGCCGACATAACCAAAATCCGCATCCGCCATTTCCCCGGGACCATTGACAATGCACCCCATGACTGCGATTTTAACCCCTTTGAGGTGGCTGGTCGCGGCTTTGATGCGGGCAGTGGTGGTCTGAAGGTTGAAAAGAGTGCGTCCGCAGGACGGGCAGGCGACATAATCAGTCTTGACGGTGCGGCAACCGGCGGCTTGCAAAATATTGTAGGAAATGCGTGTGCGCTCCAAGGCATCGAGAGACCCGTCAAAGCGTATTGAGTCGCCGAATCCGTCACACAAAAGCGAGCCGAAAACTGTGGATGCTTCCAAAAGAGGATTGTCCGAGCTGTCTCCATTGTAGATGAGTTGGAGCGGGTAATTGTATTTATTTTCTTCCAGCCATGCCGCCAAGATGCGGTAAGAGGCGATTGCCGGAAAGAGACTGGCTCCATTGACCGCGACTGACACAAGATGAAAGACTTCCCTGCGCGCAATTTGCAGGAATCTCTCTGCCTGGGCAATTTGCCCGTCTCCGATTTCAATCTGGAGGACTTTATTGCCCGCAGCCGCTTTTTCAATGAGGCTCAAAAACTCCGGCTCAGTCCATGACGCGCAAGCTTGGAAATTCAACTTGTCCACAAAAGGCAGTGAGTCGAAAGCAAGTTGCTTGGATTCACCGGTAGAAACAGCGAGGGGAACCTTTGACTTGCCACGAATCACCTTGAGCCCCTCGACATCCTCCGGTCTCGTGACTTTCAGATTCACAATTTCCGCAAAGGAAAGCTCATCGGCGCGGAGACGGGAAAATTGCGCCAGGATAGCGTCTGTCTGCGCGGGTGTTTCCGGGATGGATACTTCGACACGAAGGGTTTGCTCACCACCAAGCGGGACATTGCCGACAACAATCTGACCGGTCTTGCGGCGTTGGTAGGAATACGGGTCACGCGATTCCGCGACCTTGATTTCCGGAAGGGCATCCGCCACTTTTTCCCGGGTGATCCGGTCATTGTATTTTTTGACCAGTGCTTTTGCCACGGGAATCTCATAGATGGCATCTTCGGTCAAAGAGACCCGGATAGTGTCCCCGATCCCGTCATCCAGCAAAGACCCGATCCCGATGGCACTCTTGATCCGACCATCTTCTCCATCCCCGGCCTCGGTCACGCCCAAGTGCAGCGGGTAATTCCAATCACTCCCCTGCTCATCCAAAATCCGAACCAAAAGGCGGTAAGCCTCGATCATGACCTTGGGATTTGATGACTTCATCGAGAAATTAAAGTTATGAAAATCGTATTTCCGCGCGATCCGGGCGAATTCCAAAGCACTCTCGACCATGCCCCGGGGTGTGTCCCCCCATCGATTCATAATCCGGTCAGAGAGTGAACCGTGGTTTGTCCCGATCCGGATGGCGCGTTTCAACTCGATACATTTAAAGAGAAGCGGCTTGAAAGCCTCCTCAATCCGATCGAGCTCCTTTTGATATTCCTCATCTGTATACTCAATGACGGCAAATTTCTTTTTGTCGGCATAATTCCCCGGATTGACACGGATGCCCTCGACCCACTTGACGGCTTCCATCGCAGCCTCGGGTTTAAAATGAATATCAGCAACGATCGGCACCAGACACCCCTGGTCACGCAGTGTTTTGACAATATTCTCCAGATTGGCTGCGTCTTTGACTGTCGGGGCGGTAATCCGGACAATCTCACACCCGGCCGCCGCCAGATCGAGGGTTTGTTGGACAGAAGCCTTTGTATCCATCGTGTCACTCGTAATCATGGACTGGACAACAATCGGATGCTCCGCCCCCATGTAAACGGCTCCCGCCCCGGGTGTGCCGACGACGACTTCGCGGGTTTTGCGGCGATGATAAATGAATGGATTTTGACAGTAGCTCATAGAAGGGGTGTCGGATGTTTATTGGGGGGGATTGTAATCCTCCGGCGCATTGAATTCAATCACCTTCTTTTCCTCCACTTGATCCATTTTCTCTTGTTGTTGGCGGCGTGTCAGCCGTTTGACATCGAAAAATGTCACATAAACAAAAAGCCCGAGCAACATGACGACAAAAACCGTCTGGATGGCGTTGAGGATTTTAATATTGATCTCACGACCACGGATTTTTTCGATGATTGCGAGCAAAATATGTCCCCCGTCGAGCACGGGCAGGGGAAAAAGATTGAAGATCGCCAAACTCACGTTGAAGAGCACGCTGAACCAGACCGCCAGGCGAATGTCGTATTTGATCATCTGCGAGTAAGCGTCGAAGATTCCCACCGCACTGCTCAGATGGCTGGGGTTGATGCCGCCGTCAGGACTGAAAAGCGAAAAGAGAATCCGTTTCGTCTGATAGAGTATGTCTGAGATTTGTTGTACGGGATTCGGATGATCCACATAAGCCTCCCGTTTGAAATCCAAACGTCCCAGCTGAACCTCCTCCATCCCTTTGGGTTTGCGCGGGATAATATTCGTCTCAATGATTTGGCCGTCCCGGTTGACGACAATCGGAATCTTTTGCCCCTCATTTTTCCGAGCCACCTCCAGCAAGGTGATATAATTGAGGATCGGTGTGCCGCCCAGGGAGATTATCTCATCTTTTTCCTGGAGTCCGGACACGGCAAAGGGAGAGTTCGGAATAAGCGAACCCACAGTGAATGTCATCGCCTGGGCAATCCCGATTTTTCTGACTTTATCCTCATTATCCCTTGAGGGAGGAATCGATATGGTTTTAATTTGTCCATCACGTTCCACAGTCACATCCACGGTTTTGCCTGTGCCGAGAATGGTGTTCAGGATCACCTGACGCCACCGTCGCACTTTATTCCCGTCCACAGCGATAATTTTGTCGCCAACCTGCAACCCCGCTTCTGCCGCGGGCATTTTTGCATCCACATAACCGATGGTCGTGATGAATTCACTTTTATCGGAAGGGATGCCCGCCCACCACACCACCAATGAGAGCACGACCGCCAGTAAAAAACTGAAGAGTGGCCCGGCAAAAGCCACGATCATCTTGTCCACCGGTGTGATTTTGGGAAGCTGCTCGCGCTTGTTCTCATTTTCCCCTTCAATCGCTTCCATCGGTGCCATCTGTGGCAATGCCACATATCCGCCCAGTGGAATGGAGCAAATGGCATAATCGACCCCTTTGCGCCTCCAGGTGACAAGGGGCGGGCCGAACCCTATGGCAAAACGCTCGACTTTGAGTCCGCGCCAGCGGGCGGCAAGCATGTGCCCCCATTCATGCACTCCCACAGCGAGCGAAAAGAAAAAAACAATGGCAAATACGATATAGAGATATGTTAAAATTTCCTGCACAATTCCTCCGCTTCCCGGCGCGCCCATCCGTCAGCATCACTGACTGTCTCCAGATCATCAGCAGTCCTGACGGTGTGTTGCGCCATGCACTGTTCGACACAATCCCAGATTTTGGTGTAACCGATCTTTTTGTTTAAAAAATAATCCACAGCCACTTCATTGGCGGCATTAAAGACCGCGGGGAGGGTTCCCCCGGCATTCCCCGCTTCACGCGCCAGACGCAACGAGATAAAAGTCTGCGTGTCGGGCTCTTCAAAAGTCAACGCCTTCATTTTTGCCAAATCCAAATGATGCATGGAGTTGGGCACACGGTCGGGGTAAACCACCGCGTACTGGATCGGGTAACACATGTCATTGATGCTGAGCTGTGCAATGACCGATCCGTCACGATACTCCACCATCGAATGAATAATGCTTTGCGGGTGCACGATGACATCAACCTGCGGCATCGGCAAGCCGAAGAGCCAGCGGGCTTCGATCATTTCCAGCCCTTTATTGAACATGGTCGAGGAGTCTATTGTGATTTTTTTGCCCATCTCCCATGTCGGATGCTTGAGAGCCTGTTCGACGGTGACACTTTCGAGTTCATGCCTTTTTTTACCCCGGAAAGGCCCGCCGGAAGCCGTCAGGATCAAGCGTTTGATACTGTCCACCGGCTTCCCGTCGAGGCACTGCCAGATGGCACTGTGCTCACTGTCCACCGGCAGTACTTTCACGCCATATTTTTCCGCCTCGCGCATGACGATCTCTCCCGCAATAACAAGGATTTCCTTGCTGGCGACAGCGATATCTTTTCCCGCCCGGATGGCGGCCAATGCCGGCTTGAGCCCGGCAGTCCCCACAATCGCGATGAGCACCATGTCCGCCTCGGGTAATTGTGCAATTTGCTCCAGTCCGGACTCGCCGTCCATCACGGGCAAATGATTCGGCGCGAGTGATGCCCGGACTTTCCGTGCAGATTCGCCGTCTGTCAGGGTGACAGCAAGGGGCCGGAACTCCGCAATTTGCGCGAGAATCACATCGGTGCTGCGGTTTGCCGCCAGGCCAACCACCTCCATCCGGTCAGGCAAATCGCGCGCGACTTTCAACGCGCTGGTGCCGATGGAGCCTGTGGACCCGAGTATGACGACTTTCCTTTTTTTCATGCGAAGAACCTGAGATAAAAGTATAAAACCGGCCCCGTAAAGAGCAAGCTGTCTATCAAATCCAACATGCCCCCGATGCCGGGAATGATATTGCCTGAATCTTTTATATGAGCACCCCGTTTCAGGAAAGACTCGGCGAGATCACCAATAATCGAAACCAAAGCCAGCACAAATCCCAGACCAATCGCGGCTGAGGGGGTGATCAGAGCCAGACTCGTCCCGTGGAAATATTTGGCAAAAAGGAAACTCGCCACCACCGAGACCACAACGCCGCCAACAAGGCCTTCCCACGTTTTTTTCGGACTGACGCGCGGGAAAAATTTATGTTTTCCCAGTGCCATCCCGGTGAGGAGTGCCCCGGTGTCACAGAGTTTGGTCACCAAAAGCAAATAAAGCAGATACATTCCCCCTGTCGCGAGGGACGCAATTTGAGGAATCCCAAAAACGATCAGCACCATAAAATGCGACAGCCAGGTCACATAAATGAATCCCGACAAGGTGCCCCCGACCGTTTCGAGTGGCGAGCGCTCTTTGGCACACCAGATCGCCGCGCACAACACCCATAGACAGAGAGCCGTGAAAATGCCGCCCGTCCACGCCCACGCGGCGACCTCCCCGTGGTGTTGATGGAAATAAATAACGCCCGAGATCATCAAAATGCTGGCAAGCACCGCGCTGCCATAAGCCAGATGGGCTCCTTCTTTTTTGAGGAAATGGTAATACTCCAGCAGCCCCACAACCGTGATAAAATTAAAGAGCAAATAATATCCCGGCAGCCAGTTGGTCAGAATAATTCCGAAAACAGCTCCCCAAAGGAATATCGTGCTGATAATACGCCCCCTCATTCGCTCACTCCCCCAAAACGCCTCTGACGCTGCTCGTAATCATCGATGGCGAGTTTAAACTCCTTTTCACCGAAATCGGGGAAAAGCGTTTTGGTCACATGGATCTCCGTGTAGGAGAGTTGCCACAAGAGAAAATTGCTCAGGCGCATCTCGCCACTGGTGCGGATGAGCAGGTCCGGGTCTGGATAATAACGGGTGTAAAGATGTTGCGAGAGGACCACCTCGTCAATTTGCGCGGGGTCGATGAGACCTTCCTTGACCTCGCGAATGAGTGACTTGACCGCATCAATAATCTCCGTGCGTCCGCTGTAGCTCAATGCAAAAATCAATGTGATCCCTGTGTTTTTCGCCGTGGCTTGGATCGCCAGATGCAGCTCGCGCTGCACGGACGCGGGCAAATCGTTCAACCGCCCGATGGCCTGCAACCGGATGTTGTTTTTGATCATCCGCGCGGTTTCTTTTTTGAGAAACTCCTCCAGCAATCCCATCAACGCGGTGACTTCGCTTTTCGGACGTTTCCAATTCTCCGTGGAGAAGGCATAAAGGGTGACATATTTGATGCCGAGATTGCCGGCAGTCTCCACAATCGTCCGGACGGACTCCGCGCCTTTCCGGTGTCCCGCGACACGGGGGAGCCCCCGTTGCTTGGCCCAACGTCCGTTGCCGTCCATGATGACAGCGACATGTTGTGGAATTTTTTTGCCTTTCATGGTGTCAGAGGAAAATCGACTGATCCCGCGCCGGACCGACGGACACGATTTTTAATCTGGCTTCGACAAGAGCCGAGACGGCTTCGAGATAGACACGCGTCGGTTTAGGCAGATCCGTCCATTTGCGCGCCCGCGATGTGTCCTGCTTCCAGCCCTTGAATGTCTTGTAGACCGGTTTGCACCGCGCAAATTGCTCCAGATCGCTGGGCACGACACGGACAGTTTTGCCGTCAAGCTTATAGGCGACACAGAGTTTGATCTCGTCGAGCTTGTCCAGGCCATCCAGACAAGTCACCGACAGTGTGTCGATTCCATTAATGATTCCCGCGTAACGTGCGACCACGCCGTCGAACCAACCACAACGCCGGGCGCGCCCTGTTGTGGAACCGTACTCGCGCCCCATCGCGTGAAGCATGTCAGTAATGACCTTGTCCTCCGTCGGAAAGGGGCCTTCCCCCACCCGCGTCGTATAGGCTTTGACCACTCCCATGACGTGGTCAATGCGGTTCGGCGGGAACCCTGACCCCGTGCAAGCCCCGCCTGCCGTTGTATTTGAGGAGGTCACATACGGATAGGTGCCGAAATCAATATCCAGAAAAGTCCCTTGAGCTCCTTCAAAGAGGATTTCTTTTTTCTTTTTGAGCTCGTCATTGAGATAAACGGCTGTGTTCAGGACGTAAGGCCGGAGGAATTTCCCGGCACTGAGATATTTCTGCATCATGCCATTGTCCCGCCCGGGTTTTGCCCCGAGGGATTTCAGGAGCAATTTGCTCTCCTTGGCGCGCTCGAGCAATTTGCGCTTGAAGACATCGGGCTGGATCAGATCAATCATACGCACCCCGCAACGATTTGCCTTGTCGGAATACGCCGGGCCGATCCCGCGCTTGGTCGTGCCGATTTTTTTCTTTCCCTTGAGGTCTTCGCGCAACCCGTCGACTTCCCTGTGGTATGGCAGGACGACGTGGGCATTCTCACTGATTTTTAAATTTTGAGGGGTGATTTTAATGCCCTTGGCAATTTGCTCCTTGATCTCTGCGACGAGTCCGATCGGGTCGATGACCACGCCATTGCCGATCACACAGGTTTTGTTGCGGCGCAAAATGCCGCTGGGCAGGACGTGCAAGATGTATTTGACCCCGTCGACGACCACGGTGTGTCCGGCATTGCTTCCACCCTGGCTGCGCACGACAATGTCCGCTTTTTCAGTGATGACGTCGATGATTTTTCCCTTACCTTCATCTCCCCATTGGGCACCGATCAAAATTGTATTAGCCATAAAATCTAAAATGTCCTTTTTCGCGCTTCTTCTTCTGTTGGCAGGGGTATCCCCCCGGGATTAAAACACTCTCGGAAAAACAGTAAAAAACCCCAATATCGCCGCGGTCTAGCTGCGGATGACTCCGCACGAACCGGACTAATGTCGGGGTTACTTTCAAAAACGACGTAGAATTACCCTGTCACGCAAGCGGTGTCAAATGCTTATACAGCAATGAAAAGCGTTTGAACTCAACCGCCACCGTCTAAAATACAGTGGATTGGTTTTGCTTCCCGGCGTCAACAAAGGCGGTGGTATAAAATCAAAAACGAGACACAAAAGCTAAACATCCCCGGCTTTTTCCTCCGGCAGATCCTCGCTCCCGTTTTCAAGCGGATCAGGAATCAAAAATGCTTTGCCCGTGTCCGCATCATAGACCGTGTCTCCAGGCCGGCGATCACCGACCTCCAGGATAAACCCGCTGTGCGGAGACCTCACCCTTCCGTCACCAGTGAAGAATCCTTCCATCAATTTGCCCCCGGTGGAGATGATTTGATCGGGGCGCCGGATCAGCTCTTTTTTAAATGAATCGACTTCATCCTGGGCTTGCTCGGATAT
>CAYTAI010000069.1:0-7289 GCA_964435715.1 uncultured Verrucomicrobiota bacterium
TTCGGCCTCGACGATTTCATCCTCCTGAATTCCCCCGTCGATCTGGTCGAGAATCAACCGCGCACGGCCTTTGAATTTCTGGAATATTTCCAGTGCCGTTGTCGAAAATGAAATGATGACATCGGGGCAAAAACGCTCAAGTTCCGGCAGGCATCGCCCGGCAAATTCATGGCCGAACCGGTGAAAAACCTCCTCCGCCTCCGAGACATTCCTTGTCCGACGCCGGGCGAGAGCGTAACGAAGAGCAAATCCCGGCCAATGCACAACGCGATTCTGAGGCAAATCCGAGTGATACCGCCGCGCAATTTGCCGCGAAACCGGGGCAAAAAACCCGCCCAAACCTTTCCGGTAGAAATCCGTGTAAACCCGAACGTCATGCCCCTGCGCCAAGAACATCCGAGCCACCGAATAATATTCCCTCGCCCCCAGATGAATGATTGCGATTTTTTTCATTTTTGATTGGAGGGACACGCCCCGTGTGTCCCATTAATTCTACGGACGAGCAGGCTCTAGTGGCATGGCCATCCCCGGCCATGATACCGACAATCAGAAACCCCATGGGCAGGATGCCCATGCCACTTTGTTTTCATTGCATTTTCTATGGTGCAACGGGCCCCGCTGCCGAAAAGTTTGAACCGCCAAGCCGCCGAGGCCGCCAAAAATTTTTAACCGCTGATAGCACGAATAACGCTAATGATTCAAAAATCACTGTAACTTTTCATTTTTTCTTCTCAGTTACTCGGAGCTTTTAACTTATAACTTGCGCCTTTTAACTTTTCCACATCTCCTATATCCAATCTTCAATATCCCACATGCCACTCGATATCAAATACCAAGAACAATTCCTCCCGCCCGGCGGTCGGAGGGCTACCCTTTAACACACCACAACGCGGCAAATTTCATTCTGGATTCTGTATTCTGGATTCTGAATTCCTTCTGCCATCTTTCCCCTCCGTGCTCCGCACAGAACCCGCTTTTTGGATCACAATCTCAGCATTTTTCTCCCACGAATTCTCACTGCAATAACGTTTAAATTGCGGTTCAGGTGGCTGTGTCAAAAAACTCTTTATGCCTTCCTGAATCGATTGCATGGAATCCGGTTCGACCCAGATACCGAGGGAATATTCCTGAACACAACTTTTTAAATTTCCCCGCCCCCCCGATGCAATCACCGGTTTGCGATAATGAACCGCGAGATTCAGAACCGCGCTGGCCGAACGAAATCTGCCGGAATATGTCAAAACGACAAGGTCACTCGCATGGAAAAGATTGGCCGTTTCCCGCTCATCAATGAATCGAGTGATCCAGTGGCAGCGCTGGCCCACACCGAATTGCTCTGCCAGCTTTTGATAATCTGAAACGCTCTTTTGTGATGAACTTTGCTCACGCCCGGCCACAATCAAATGCGCATTCTGAAAATCTTTGAGTGACTCTATCAGCAAATCAAGATTTTTGCCGTCACGGATGAATCCAAAACTTAAAAGAGTCAAAGCATCGGATGGAATCCCCAATGATTGTTTAACATCAAAGGGATTCTTATCAGGTGCAGGGTAAGAATAAATTCCTTGTGGAATTTTTTGAATCGTCCCCTTCGAAAAAGGGATCGACTCATCCTCATGCAAAAAGGCCACATCCAGAAAGGTATATCCCTCCCGAATCGACCATTCATGCCACCATGCAGGTCCTACGCGATAATCACGGATCGGATCATGAATCACAGATGCGATTTTCAGATGGAGCTGCTTCTTGAGCCGCCTGAGTTTCCACGCCCACAGAGGAGCCAGATATTCGTAATAACTACAAAATAGAATCGCTGAAGGTTTTTCATTCTGCGCCACTGTGCACAAGACTTTGATATCCCCCAGCAATTTGCGCACAAGCGCGAGTTTCCCCGATTTTTGGGGATGCAGTGTTGGAACCACCCTGATCCCGGACAATTTTTCACGATGGATGTATTCCGGCGAACACAGGAAGAGCACCTCCACACCCTGGTCGCGCAGGGCAAGAGCCTGATGGAGCCCGTAATCCGCCATTCCCCCCCGGTCTGAATTCATGAAATAAAGAAGTTTCATCATGAGAGTGTTGAGTTTGGACAGATTATAACCGCCAAGTCACAAAGATCGCCAAGAAGTGATTTATCAGGATATTTAACTAATCACCAGACACCAGATACTAAATACATTCTACATCCCATCTCCCATCTTCGATATCCTTTTTGCAATCCCCATCGCCGCCTCGATTGCTTTGTCCATATTATAATATTCCCACTCTCCGAAACGGCCCAAAAGATAAAAATTCACTTGCTCCAAGGCATCTCTGACCTTTGCAATTTGCTCCCGTGTGTCATGATGCTGTATCACGTAGGAATTCGGCTCGTGATTATGGGCAAGTGCTTTCATATTGCCGGGCAATTGTGAGGCGGTCACCTCCATTTGATCCCGAGTGAATGTTCCGGAAAACTCGACCACACACGTCATTCTGCCCTGATCCTTGATTCCCCGGTTATTCGTCGGACTGAATCCCCCCGTGTAAATGATTCGATGGGCGGCAATCTCCGGATCAGGCAGATATAACCACGACATATCGGTGGTGTCACATTCACAGAAAAGATTCGATGTGCCGTTGGAGGGGAGATTTTCAAGGTTTCTCAGTAACGACATGGTAGATTCTTCCCCGGTGAGCAATTTGCTCAAATTGCGAACGTCTCCAGAGTAAACAACTGAATCATAACTCCCGTCACCATTGACCAACCAATGTCCGCCATTGCGCGTGATTTTCTCAACCTTCACTCCACAACGGATATCAAGTCCCTGCGCCAAGCGATCAATAATAAATTGTGACCCGTTTTCACGAGCGTAATGGAAGGTGGAATGAACCATCTGACTTTCTTCCTGCCGAATGATATTGCGGAGCAGAATCTGGGAGTAGTCAGGCATGGGCAATTTTCCCTCCAGCCAGCCCAGTGGAACCTTTGACAAATCTGTATGCCAAATCTTTCGATTGTAAGGGCCAAAATAGAGATCGTAGAGAGTCTTACCGAAATTGCCTGTAAGAAATTCTTCAAAATTCTGATATGTCTGGGGTCTCTTGGATTGTGCCAGGCGCAACAGATCATCAATCACCCGGTTCACAATTGTCGGCTCCAATTCATACAGGTAGTCCTCAATCGGATAGCCAATCATCCTTCCCTGAAAATAAATTTTTGCATTCCGACGCGCACTGATAAATTCTTTGTCCCGATCAAAAAAACGCCAGAACCAGTCCAAAACTTTTTGGTTTTTACTATTAAAGACATGCCCTCCGACACGATGGAAAAGATTATCCTCAATTCGATCACATTTCACCAATCCACCAGGCTTTAAGGACGACTCAAAGACAGTGATGTCGTATTGATCTGGAAGAAGTCTCCCCAGCGTGACCCCTGAAATTCCTGCCCCAATGATCGCGACTTTTTTCATGGTTTTGAATTGCAATCAACCATTGCCCCCTGAGCCAGTGTCCTGAAGGCATTTTTATTTAATCTTCTCCGGCAATCTTTGCATTGGGAAATGCCCCGGATCGCGCCCTCGATAAATCCTCTGATCCAATTAGCTTTTGTGCCATAAACAAAGATCAAAATTTTGAACAGAGGATGCTTGACCCCTTTGGCTGCAAGTCTCCGGGTTGCCGGAAGCAATTTCCAACAACGCAGGAAAAACGACAGAAATGAAATCATGATTAAAGCCAAACCTACGGGCGGCATCCAAAAAAGCAGGGGCATCCCGATGAGTAAAAAAAATGGCTCCATCAAAAGCCTGCCTCCGATGAGGAACGCCGCACGAGTATGGATTAACCCCTCTCCTTCCCCCACTCCATATCGATAGGACTCTTTGAGAAATGCCTTGAGAGTCTCATGCCGGTGCCAGTAACAACGGACAATCGGCGCCCCCATTCTGGAAATGCCCGCATTCTCAATCATATAATGAAATGCCGCATCATCCCCAGCGAATGTCAGATCCTCAGGATATTTCCCCAGTTTTTCCCAAACTTGCTTCCGGTAGGCAATAGAACGGGAGGAACTGTAGCTATCGGCCTGTGCATTGAGCTTTTGATCTCCTTTCAAAGCCCACTCGGTCATTGCCCATTCCTCATGGAGACTCTCATGTTTGACGGCCCAACTGCCAATGAGGAGATCAATTTGAGAGTCGTTGAGCAGGGGCTTAACCAATTCCTCCACCCATTCCGGGTCCCATTCACATCCGATGTCAGTGGAAACAATCAAATCCCCTGAAGCCTTTTCAATCGCAAGATTCCGGCCACGGGCAACATTGCATTTTTTCTCTTGCAGCGCGATAACTTTGGCGCCCTGATTTTTGTCCTGTGATTTTTCAAGAATCAATTCCCAAGTGCCGTCATTGGAGCCCGCGTCCGTGATGACAATCTCATCGGGGAGCAACGTCTGCGCAGCCATGGCATGAAAGAAGGCTTCTACTCCTTCTCGATCATTATAGACAGTGGTGACGAGGGAGATCATTTATCTTTTGAGTAAAATCGACACAATCCCCCATATAGCTTAGCAACCATGATAAGAAAAAACTCTGGCAATACCTTATTTTTCCCCAAAGCCAAAACATTACTGTGCAAGACCTTTTTTCCGCGCCCCTGATGATGAAGCGTGGCGAGTTTGATCTTTTTCTGATTTGTTTTGAGGGTTACATGGGCGCTGTTTGCCTCCCAGTAAATTTTTTTGAGCCCATTCTCATCCCCCTCACATTCACGCAAATCGTCCAAAGATCCGTCAAACGGGGAATATTCGAAAAAATCCTGATATCGGGCGATTTTTTCCGGATATTTCTCATGGAACCAATAAAAAAGGGTCATGTCAGACACCCCGCCCGCGCCAGCGTTCAAGAGCATTTTCTGATACCATTGATCGAGTTGAGGCAGGTTTTTGCTGTCAGAATAGAGTTCAGTCACGAAACGGCAAAAATCATCAAGAATAGACCAATCCAAAATAAAATTGAGATGAGCTGAATAACCCGAAAATGTCATACCGTAACCTTTGAACTTTTCGATGAAAGGATCAAGTGATTCACAAACGAGAATGTCCGTATCCAGATAAACTGCCTGTTTGATCCCTTGGCTTTTCATATAATCACGCAGAATAAACCAACGCTGAATACAAAAAAGTTCAAACTCCTGCCCTAGTGTGCTGTAATGCCGATAGAAAGTGGCGAATTGCCGTGCAAAAATTTCATAATCAGAAATCTTCCCTGTCTTGGCTCCAAAACAGGATGCGATCATACATCCATAAGTGTCACCGAGATAATGAACCTCACCACGACAAAAAGTTTTTCCGTTCTGAATCGCCAAAGGAACATACCAGGAATATCCCTTATGAATGTAGATAAAATCCATTTCTATGATCCGATCAATCTGAGAAAAATCCGAAGCCCGAGCCATGACCGAATCCGGAGAGAAAGAGTGTTGATCCCTCCTGCCTTTCGGCATTTGTGCAACCATGCCTCTGCAAGGGCTAACGCATCAGTGGCGATTTGTCTCGCTCCTATCTTTCGAGCTTTCAGATAAATATCCGAATATCGGCGCATGATATACTCACATTGACCGGAAGTAGGTTGCCTCCCCTTTTCCCGCAGGAATGCGAGATTCGAATCGATGATTTTTTTCATGGCGCCAAACCAACTTTCCACATCCTCCGGACGATTCCGGCTCTCACTGATCCCGAGTCGGTAAAGAGCCCCGGAGCCTTTGGAAAAAGCCACATGCCCATTCGTGGTCACACGAAACCAAAATGCAGTATCCTCACTCGGCAAACGGTCTAGTTCCTCCACCCACAGGATGGATTGCTGCTGGATCAACTCCTTTTTCACGAGAGCGGCATGAACCGCCCACGGTGCATTGGCAATTGAGTAATCCCGGAGAAACGTCATATTCCTCCCCTCACCCGCCGGGCGATGAATCTGAAATGCTTGCTGTGCATCGTCTCCAAACTCTTTCCATCCTCCGGCGACCACATCAGACTCTGGATGATTTGCCACGCAGGTCAACAGATTTTCCAGATGGTCGGGTTCGATCAAATCATCCGCATCAAGAAATAGAACCCATTCCCCCGTGGCGTGGCGTAGCCCTTCATTTCGCGCCGCGCCAGGGCCTTTGACTTTGGCAGGCGCATTGATGAAATGAATTCGCTCATCTTTTCGGGCGTATCTCTGTGCAATCTGCGGGCCATCATCTGTTGAATGATTTTCGACGATGATCATTTCCCAATCAGCGTGCGTCTGCCCCATCACGGATTCAATTGTTTCAGCCACGTATTTCCCCTTGTTATGCAAGGGAGTGATGAGGGAGATTTTTGGCAAAGTTAAAAGATGAAAGGAACAAGTTGAAAGTTACTTTGATTTGGAACGGTGTGACTGTATGAGTCCGTGAATCATACATGAAATTTCGCGACTTTCTTCGATCCACGGATTTGCGATTGTCTCTTCAAGTATTCCAGCCTTAATTCCAATAATCGCTTGAGTCCGGAATTCACCACAAGAAGCTTTGGCATATTCGAGAAATTTTGCCCTATCAGGGATTGATGATCGTTCGGATCCTTCAGCGATATTTGATGCGATAGATAATGCCGAACGGGTGATTTGATCCCGAAAACCGTAGTCTTTGATATTTGCAAGCTGACGATAAACATCAGCACACATATCTACAGCCCTCCTCCAAACTTCAAGATTTTCAAACCCCGCCATAAATCGCCTTTCGCCTTTTAACTTGTGACTTTTTACTTCGTCGCCAACCTATCCCTTTGGTATCCTTTTCGAGCAATATCCGCACACCATTGTGAGTTTTCGAGATACCATTGAATGGTTTTATCCATTCCCGATTCAAAGGATTCAGCAGGTGCAAAACCGAGCTCATTGGCGATTTTTCTCTGGTCGATCGCATAGCGCCGGTCGTGCCCCGGTCTATCTTTGACAAACGTAATCAGCTCAGAGTAGCTTCGTCCATTTGACCGGGGACGATACTTGTCAAGTTTGGCGCAGAGGGTTTTCACCAAATCAATATTCCTCATTTCACATTCACCACCGATATTATAAGTTTCCCCCACCCGCCCCTGCCGGGCGGTCAAAGCCAGTGCCCGGCAATGATCTTCGACATACAACCAATCGCGTATATTCATTCCATCACCATAGACTGGTAAAGGTTTTCCTTCCAATGCATTGAGGATCATCAGGGGAATTAATTTTTCCGGAAATTGTCGCGGGCCATAGTTATTTGAACAATTTGTCACGACA
>CAYTAI010000069.1:7310-8796 GCA_964435715.1 uncultured Verrucomicrobiota bacterium
ATGGACATAAGCACGCGCGATAAAATCCGAAGAGGCTTTTGAGGCGGAATACGGACTATTCGGCTGGTAGGGATGACTTTCCGAAAAAGCGGCGTCATTTTCTCCCAAGGAACCGTAAACCTCGTCGGTCGAGACGTGGAGGATTCTGCGCAAATTGCCGCTCCCGCTTTTTACCCATTTCCTGAGACAATCAAAAAAACGTAGCGTGGATATCACATTGGATTGGAAAAAAGGTTCCGGAGAGTCGATGGAACGGTCCACATGGGTTTCCGCCGCAAAATTGATCACAAAATCGAATTTTCCCCTTTCCAAAAGCGATTGCACGAGATTTACATCGCCGATATTGCCTTGGACGAACTCATGACGCCGGGCGTCCACACCCGTCAAATTTCCGCGATGTCCCGCATAAGTGAGCAAATCCAGATTGATGACACGATTTTCCGGATCATCACCCAGGATATGATGGACAAAATTACTCCCGATAAAACCGGCTCCACCTGTCACCAGATAATTCATATCATAATTCCATTCTCTTGGTTTCTTTATTTGTCTTGGTCGATTAACTTTTTCAAATACCCGGCATAAGCGGATTTTCCCAAGCACTCGATGCTTTTGGCAATCGCCTCTTTGCCAATCCAGCCTGACAGATAAGCAATTTCCTCAAGACACGCGATCAAGGTTCCCTGCCGACTCTGGATGACTTGCACAAAATGCCCGGCATCCATCAGATGATCTGCGGTTCCAGTGTCCAGCCATGCGATTCCGCGCCCCAAAATTGACACTCTCAGACTGCCCTCATCTAGATAGAGCCGGTTCAAATCTGTGATCTCAAGCTCACCCCGGCCCGAAGGGCGGAGCGATTTTGCTTTTGCGGAGGCTGTGCCGTCATAAAAATAAATCCCCGGGATCGCATAATCGCTTTTCGGGATGGCTGGTTTTTCTTCGAGGGACAAGGCTTTGCCGTCTGCATCAAACTCGACCACTCCGTACGCCCGCGGATCCGCGACACGATATGCAAAAATAGTCGCCCCGTTGGTTTGAGCTGCTGCTTGCTGGAGAATCCCCGCCAGAGCATGGCCAAAAAAGAGATTGTCACCGAGGACGAGACACCCTGGCACCCCATTTAAAAATTTTTCCCCGATGATAAATGCCTGCGCGAGACCCTCGGGCTTTTCTTGAATCGCATAATCAACTTGGATACCGAATTGTGATCCATCCCCGAGCAATTTGCGGAAAGCCTCCTGGTCGTGCGGGGTCGTGATCAAGAGAATCTCCCGGATTCCCGCCAGCATGAGAACCGACAAGGGATAATAAATCATCGGTTTGTCGTAAACCGGCATGAGCTGTTTGCTCACCGCGATGGTATTCGGGAAAAGCCGCGTGCCAGTTCCCCCTGCCAAAATAATGCCTTTTCGATTTTTCATAAATTTTTATATAGGATATTGGATATTGGATATTGGATATTGGATATTGGATATTGGATATT
>CAYTAI010000070.1:0-6381 GCA_964435715.1 uncultured Verrucomicrobiota bacterium
TTTGTCGATCTGCACGATGTATTCGCCCAGGTCGGTCTCCACCGCATCGATCCCGTGTTCCTCCAGATAATGCGCCAGCTCGATTTCCTCGGAGACCATTGATTTGGATTTCACCATTTTGGTGGCGTCAATGCCCCTCATCAGCTCGAGAATGATTTTGCGCGCTTCCACAGCGTCAGCCGCCCAGTGGACTTTCACACCGCGGCTGGTGAGAGCCTCTTCGGCTTTCGGCAGATAGGTATCCAGATTTTCGACAACGTGCTGTTTGATGAGCCCCGCGGTCTCGCGCAATTTATCCGGATCATGAAAGTCCCTCCAAAGGCTGTCCACCCGGGATTTAGTTTTCAGGACAGAGGCATTCATCACCGAGGTGCGGACCTCATCCTCGAGATTGAAAGCGAAGGAGTCGATTTTCTGGGAGCCCATATCAGATGAGTCCTCCTTGGACGAGTGAATCCCTCAGGATTTGCGCCGTGTGACGGGTGCGGATTTTCATCCCGTCGCGTTCGACGATTCCACCGAGGTGCATGAGGCACCCCATATCCCCGCTGACGAGATAATCAGGATTGGTCGCGCGTGCATTGTTGAGCTTTGCATGCCCCATTTGACTCGAGATGAAAGGAAATGTGACGGAAAATGTCCCGCCGAAACCACAACACTGCTCCCCTTCCCCGAATGGCATGATTTCCAACCCTTCGATCGACCCCAGAAGCGCGGTCGCCGCCGGCCCGCTCTCGGTTCCCCGCGTATGACAGGAGCGGTGAAAGGCAATCCGGGCATTGAGTTTCCCCGGCCATTTTTTTATGCCGAGGGCATTGTAAATGTAGTCCGAGAGTTCCCATGTCTTGTTGGCTAATTTTTCAATCTCGGGCAGATCATTTTCCTTCTCGAACTCGAGCAATGCCCCGTGGAAAAGCATCGCAGCACAGGAACCGGAGGGAGTGACAATGGTGTCATCACTGTGAAATACCTTGGCGGTGTGACGCACCACGCGGCGCGAAGAAGGCCAATCCCCGGAGTTGAATGCCGGCTGCCCGCAACAGGTCTGCTCGTCGGGAAGGGAAATCTCGCAGCCTAAATATTCGAGAACTTGAACGGTTGCCTTTGCCACGTCATCAAAAAACGTGTCACAAAGACACGTCGTCATGAGCTGGATTTTTTTATTAATCGGTTTTGGACGATGATGAAGGTGTTCAAGCAACATACCGACACAGTAATTCGACGCGGGATTGTCTTCAACAGCAATTTGCAAACGAAAAGAAAAAAACACCTCTCTATAAATGAGTTGATTTACAAACGTCCTGCCGCCCAGTCGCGCGTAAATGCCGCCAGCTCCGCGCAATTTGCGCTGCGGGCATGGCGGACGAAAAAGCCGGAGGCGGCATTTCCGGTTTGCAAGCGGGCGGCGGACTCAAGGCCGAGGAGCCGGGCAATGCAGTATCCGGCGTTGAAACGGTCACCGGCGCCCGTGCTTTTTTTCGGGTTCGGGCAATAAGGGCCTTCGGCGGAATAAATCCCCTGTGCATCCGACATGGAGGCGAATTTCACACAGTGGGTGACGACCTCGGAAATGCCGAGTTTGCTCCGGATCGCTGCCGCCTGCTCGCCCGTGCTTTCCGGGGTATTGTCCGCCCTGGCAATACCGAGGAGTCCGGCGACAATATTGCCTTCATTCCCATTAACCCCCAGAATGACACGTCCGCATTTTTCAAAGTCTTTGAGCGCCTCCAGCATGTCGATGATATCTTCTTTTGCACGACTGGACGGATCGACCAGATCGAGGAATATCCACGGTCTCTGCGGCAAGTTGCGGAAAACCCCGCGTTGCAATTTGCGCCAGCAAGCGGTCATATGAGGGTAGAGTGTCCAATTCGTCATGGCGATCAGGCCGGCTTGGGCGCACTCGCGCGCAAAGACGCCGTCGGCAAGGGCTGTATCCAGGAGCTTCTCGTCAAACTCCGCAAGTTGCGTCACGGCACTGAGCATGACCTTGCCGTCTTGAAACTCAAAAGCCAGTGTGCGCCCGTATGATTTGCCCCAGGACACGCACAATTTGCACCGGGAGGCGAATTCATCAAAAGCCGGGTGCCGGGGATTTCCCAGCGTTGCGAAATTCCTCAAAGGCACGCCCAGACTGAGCAAACCATCCCCGAGATTGACCGAGCAACCGCCGGGGTCCTGGCGGTGAATGACGATCTCCCGCAAGCTTGAGCGTCCCGCAGCGGCTTTGATGAGCGAGCCGAAGCTGTCAATATGACTGACCGGCGACCATTCGCCCAACCCCTTACGTTCATCCACCACAGAAATCATTTCATCGACGAATCCGTCAAAGCCGCTGACGACGTGGAGATTTTTGATTTTTTCTTCGCTCTGGGACAGGGTATCCGCAATCCGGGACAAGGTTTCATTTTGGCTCATGGTGTGTAGTTGTTTAAATCATTGGAGCAACTTGCGTCAATTCCCATCTCACAGAAGACGGATGGCGCGGTGGATTACTGTTGCTCTTCGTCTTCCGTGCCGGGCTCGAGTCCTGTCTGGTTCTCGATTTTGTCGAGGATTTCGCTGGTGTCCTCGACAGAGGCAAAGACATCCGCATTGCAGAAGATTTTTGTTTTGTAATAGACCGCCAGAGCCAGGGCATCACTCGGGCGGCAATCGATTTCAATCATTTTTTTACCGAGCTCATTCTCGCATTTGATAAAAAGACGGGCGTAAAAGGTGCTTCCCTTGATGGTATTGATGAGCACACGCTCGAGCACCGCGCCGAGTCCCTGCATCATGCTCACCAGCAGGTCGTGGGTCAAAGGGCGTTCCTTCGGGACATCCTGCAGAAACATTTGGATCGCCAATCCCACACTGGCATCGACGTAGATGATAAAGGTCTTTTTCTCATTCCCGACAAAGACAGCAAAGCCTTGGGGCACTTGATAAAGCTTTTTGACCTGGATTTCGACAATATCCTTTTTCACGACCCCTTGAGTCTAGACAATCGACGGAGCCGCCTGCAAGCGGGGAGAGAGATAAAATTTCGCCGGCATCCTGATTGTGACAATATCGGGGAAAAATGATTTTTTTATGAATGCAGTGTTGAATTTCCTCCGCCGTGACTTATACCGTTCTTACACAGATACAAAAATGAGCACCGCACACCTCGAAAAACATCCGGGATCAACCACGTCAAACTGGACGATCCAAGACTCCATCTCCACCTACCATATTGACCGTTGGGGCAACCAATATTTCGGGATTAACGGGGAAGGCAATGTCGCTGTCACCCCGCTTCAAGACAAGGGAGCTGCCATCGACATGATGGCTGTGGTCGCCGAGGCCAAAAAGCGGGGCTTGGGCTTTCCCCTGCTCGTGCGATTCCAAGACATTCTCCGCCACCGCGTCGAGCAGATCAACGGGGCATTCCGCGATGCCATCTCTCATTATGACTATCAGGGCAAATACACCGGCGTTTTTCCGATCAAAGTCAATCAACTCCGCGAAGTCGTCGAGGAAATCCTCGAAGCGGGAGAGCCCTACCATTTTGGTGTGGAAGTCGGGAGCAAGCCGGAGATTTTCGCCGGACTGGCGATGCACAAAGACCCTGAAAGCCTGATTGTCTGTAATGGCTACAAAGACCCGGTTTTCATCCGCACGGCTTTGACAGGCCGTAAACTCGGTAAAAAAGTCATTCTCATTGTGGAGAAACTCGAGGAACTCAAACTCATCCTCCAGGTCGCCAAGGAAATGAATGTCGAGCCCTGGATCGGCATCCGTGTCCGGCTCCAGGCGAAAGGCGCCGGAAAATGGGCGACCTCAGGCGGGGAACACGCGAAATTCGGTCTTACAACTCCGGAGCTTCTCGAAGCGTGCGAAATGCTCAAACGCCGCAAGCTCAATCATTGTTTCAAGCTTCTCCATTTCCACATCGGCTCCCAGGTTCCCGACATTCTCACGATCAAAAAGGCCACGCGTGAGGCGGCGCGCTATTATGCGAAGCTCCACCAGACCGGTTATCCCCTCGAATACATCGACGTGGGCGGTGGACTCGGTGTGGATTACGACGGGAGTGGCTCGTCCTACGAAAGCTCCATCAATTATTCACTCAAAGAATACACCCGCGATATTGTCTTTAATATCCAGGAAATCTGTGATGCCGAAAAAGTGCCGCACCCGAATATCGTCAGCGAAAGCGGCCGGGCACTCGTCGCCCATCACTCTGTGCTGATTGTCAATGTCTTTGGCTCCATTGAAAAAGCCGATCCCGATACAGCACCGGATTATATCGAAAAAGACCACAAACTCGTCCACGAGCTCAAAGGCATCAAAGCCAGCGTCTCCAGCAACGGACTTCCGAAAAACTACATGGAGCTTTTCCATGATGCGAAGGAAATCAAGGACGATGTCCAGGATCTCTTTGATCTCGGGATGGCGGATTTGAAACTCAAAGCGAAAATCGAAAATCTTTATTGGGAGATCTGCCGCGAAATCTACGACAAAGCGCGTCACGAGTCTTATGTGCCTGATGAAATCTGCGATTTGGAGGGGCAACTCAGTGACCAGCTCATGTGCAATTTCTCTGTCTTCCAGTCCCTGCTCGACCACTGGGCGGTCGGCCAGCTTTTCCCCATCATGCCGATTCACAAGCTCAATACCGAGCCCACACGCCAATCCACCATTGTCGACATCACTTGCGACTCGGACGGCAAGATCAAAAAATTCATCGGCCTCAAAGACTCTTGCGAAACCCTCCCCCTTCACGACCTCAAACCCAATGAACCCTATTACCTCGGATTCTTCCTTCTGGGTGCCTATCAAGATATCATGGGCGATTTGCACAACCTTTTCGGGCGTGTGAATGAACTCCACGTTTTCCTCGAGCCGGACGAACCCTGCGGTTATTATGTCGAGGACATCATCCGCGGGAATACCATTGCCGAAGTCCTCGCCCTCACCCAATACAGCGAGGTCGAGCTGGCGCGTGCCGTGAAAAACCAAATCGACACCGCCATCAAACAGGACAAAATGATTCCCTCCGAAGGGATGAAACTCGTCGATGATTACGAACGCGGACTCAAGGAATACACCTACCTGAATTTTGGGAAGTAAAAGTCTAAAGCGACAGTATTTTCATTGAAGGGATCAAGCTGCCGCTTGTCCCTGACAATTTTTTACCTTCGGCATTCCGACATTTTCAATTCCACAAAAAATTTTCCTGCCAAAAACCCCAATCGTTTCTTGTCCCCGGCGCGAAAATTGCTAATTTCCTTGGGCGGGGCAAAGGTCACGACGGGTCGTGACGAGCTCCAGAGGAGTCCGATTATGATGCTCAATGTATTTATCCTGTGGCACATGCACCAGCCCTATTATGTCAACCCATTGACAAAAACAGCCATGATGCCGTGGGTCAGACTCCATGCGGTCAAAGGATACTTCGACATGATCACCCTCCTGGAGGAATACCCCGGGGCACGGGTGAATTTCAACCTCACCCCGGTCCTGGTCAAACAAATCGTCGAGATCACCACAGGCGAAGTCACCGACCTCTGGCTGGAGTGGTCCCGCAAACCCGCATCAGAGCTCACCCACACGGACAAAAGCAATTTGCTCGACAATTTTTTCAAAATTAATTGGGACAATCTCATCCGTCCTTACCCCCGATATGAGGAGCTTCTGGAAAAAAGGGGGTTCTCCGTCTCCCCGGAGAATGCCAGTGACGCCACCCACGTCTGGAGTGAGCAGGATTTCCGCGATCTGCAAGTCTGGTACAATCTCGGCTGGTGCGGTTATCGTGCTGAACACTATTTTCCCCGGCTGACCACACTCAAGAAAAAAGGACGCGACTTCACCGAAGCCGAGAAAAACGAGGTTCTGGATATCCATCTCGAAATCATGGATTTGGTCTTGCGGAAATACGCAGAGCTGGAGGCAAAAGGTCAAGTCGAGCTCACAACCACACCCTTTTATCATCCCATCCTCCCTCTCGTCTATGATACCAACCTCGCAAAACGCTGTATGCCCGGGCGCAATTTGCCCCGCCGCTTTTCCCATCCTTGTGATGCCGAAAATCAACTCCGTCTCGCGGTTGAACAGCATGAACGCGTCTTTGGCCGCAAACCCCGCGGACTCTGGCCATCGCCCCGGAACTCATCCCCCTCATGAAAGAAGCCGGCATCGAGTATTTTTGCACGGATGAGGCGAATCTTTTCCGGGGGCTCGAGCATGACCCCGCCTGGCGCGGACAAAAAGCCGACCATCTCGAGCTCTTCCAAGGCTGGAGTGCCACTCACGGCGGGGCAAAAGTGAATGCCATTTTCCGCGAGAGACCCCTGTCAGATTTCATCGGATTTGTCGCATCGAAAAACTCTCCCGACCAAGCCGCCCACTATCTCC
>CAYTAI010000070.1:6410-8168 GCA_964435715.1 uncultured Verrucomicrobiota bacterium
AGCACATCGCGCATGTCGCTCCCTGGTCCAATAAACTTGCCGCTCTCATCCTCGATGGTGAGAATGCCTGGGAGCATTTCCCCGACGGTGGCGAGGGTTTCTTGCGTAAGCTCTACGAGGGTCTCGAGAAAAGTCATACACTCAAGACCGTCCGCGGCAGCGATTATTTCGAGAGTTTCCCAGAGACAAAAAACACGACCACACTGCACACGGGCTCGTGGATCAATAGCGATTTCGACATCTGGATCGGAGACGATTATGAGGAAAATGCCGCATGGAATCTCCTCGGAGCCGCCCGCGATTTCCTCACCAAAAAAATCGAAGAGGGTCATGTCTCGCCGGAGGCGGCAAAAAAAGCCTTTGAATCCATCTACGCCGCCGAGGGCAGCGACTGGTTCTGGTGGTTCGGTCCGGATTTCCAGACGGATTGTGATTTGCTTTTTGATGAACTCTTTCGCATCCACCTCCAGAATGTCTATCGTCATCTCGGCAGTGAGCCTCCTCATATCCTGAGCATCCCCATCCAGCGTTCACAATCCAGGCAAATTGCCCGGGAACCGCGGAGTATGATGACACCGGTCATTGACGGGCAAATCTCCTCCCTTTCCGAATGGGAAGGCGCCGGGCTCCTGCAAGCAGGCGGCGAAAAGGGAGCCATGTTCCGCGGCGACCGTCTGCTCAACTCCATCCGTTTCGGTTACGACAAAACCCATTTTTTTGCCGCTGTTGATTTTGTCAAATTCAAACCCTGCCAAATGCGCTTTGAATTCATTAAACCCCTCGGTTACCGCCTTGAGCTCGCCCTCGACGGGAATGAGACACCTTCCTCATCGATTGAAATCAGTTTCGACGGCGGTAAATACCTCGCCCTCGGTGCAAGTTGCCACGCGAAATTCGGGAATATCCTTGAGTTCAGCCTGCCCTTGTCAGAATTGCCTTGGAAAGAGGGCGACCACATTCATTTTATTCTGCAAATTTTAGAAAATAGTGTGGAGCTCGAACGCCATCCCGACAACGACACCATCGAATTCAGCCTGATCCAGAATTGATGCCATGCCGAAGTGTTGACCAGGATTTTCAAAACAAAAACCAACATGGTCGGGCTGGTGGGATTTGAACCCACGGCCTCCTCGTCCCGAACGAGGCGCTCTACCAAGCTGAGCCACAGCCCGATGATTGTGCATTCGCCGAATCCAGCGACTTTTGCAAATTGCTCCGGTAAAGTCAATCATGCTGAGAGTGCTTTCCCTCCAATCCCCCACACTCCCCGCCCTGATCTAAACTTCTGCAAGCAGCCGGTGTCCTTTGAGCCATTTTTCGGCGGCCCGGTATCCGGGACATGCCGCTTCAACGTGTTTCCAAAAACGGGATGAATGATTCATTTCGCGCAGATGCATCAACTCATGAATCAATATGTATTCCTGCACAAATGGCGGAGTCTGAACGAGACGCCAGTTCAATGAAATGGTTTTCCGTGATGAGCAAGAACCCCAGCGACTTTTCTGACCGCGGATGCTCACGCGCGCATATGACAGATGATGGGCTCGGGCGAGCCGGGCAAGTTGCGCGGGCAGTTCCTCCCGCGCAATTTGCTTGAGCAGTGACTCGATCCCGGCGCGTATATCCGCCGGAGCAATTTCCTCGCGCAACTTGATCCGGTGTCCGGCCCACTCGATCTCGGACTTTCCATCTTCTTTGTTCACAATCCGGATGGCATATGCCTCCCCGCGAAAATAGACCCGGGAACCATTTGTCCAA
>CAYTAI010000071.1:0-279 GCA_964435715.1 uncultured Verrucomicrobiota bacterium
GACCTCGGGCCCGGCGTGCATGTAGATCCCGCCATCCGCCTCGCGGGCAATTGTGCTGCCGACAGCATTGACGATGGCGAGGGTTTTGTGTCCTTTGCGTTTGCTCTCGCGAAGGGCTGCCAGAGTGTCGGCAGTTTCGCCGGACTGTGACAGGACAAAAACGAGTGTTCCTGTCTCGACCGGCGGGTTGCGGTAGCGGAATTCACTCGAATACTCCACCTCGACGGGAATCCCCGCAAATTGCTCGAAGAGGTATTCCCCCAGCAAAGCCGCGTGCCA
>CAYTAI010000071.1:364-573 GCA_964435715.1 uncultured Verrucomicrobiota bacterium
CGGCCGTCGCCTCATCACGGTTCAGGCGGCCGCGCAGGGCGTTTCGGATTGTCTGGGGTTGCTCATGGATTTCTTTGAGCATGAAATGGGCGAATTCCCCCTTTTGAGTATCCTCCGCCGTGTACTCGATCCGGGTGGTGTCGCGCCGCGTCGGGCCGGAGCGGAGGCTCTCAATATCGTAACCCTCCCGCGTGATGGGCGCCAGATCG
>CAYTAI010000071.1:644-4528 GCA_964435715.1 uncultured Verrucomicrobiota bacterium
GCCCACACCGACAATGAGCGGGCTGCCCCGGCGCGCGGCGATGATGGTGTCCGGACAATTTTGATGGATGACGGCGATTCCATAAGTTCCCTGCACCTCTTCCAGCGCGGATTTGACAGCCGACTTCAGGCGAAGCGCAATTTGCGCCGCGGGGTCGGCTTTGCTGTAATGACTCCCGATCAGGCGGGCGAGCACTTCTGTATCAGTCGAGGAGAGGAAAGTGTGTCCATCTGCAATCAAACGCTCTTTGAGCGTGGCGTAATTTTCAATGACCCCGTTGTGCACGAGAGCAATTTGCGCGGAGGCATCGAGATGGGGATGGGAGTTTGCATCGCTGGGTTCACCATGTGTCGCCCAACGGGTGTGGGCGATACCGGTTCCTCCCGCGGGGAGGCTGGGCGCGATTTTTTCTGCCAGTGTATCGACGCGGCCCGCGGATTTCAGGACGGTTAATTTTCCGGAATCAAGGATGGCGACCCCGGCGGAGTCATATCCCCGGTACTCAAGCCTTCGCAGACCGTCCACGAGCAGGTCAACCGCCTGTTTTGACCCCGTGTATCCAAAGATTCCGCACATAGTATTCAAAAAATGGTGCACCGGGCGGGAGTCGAACCCACAACCTTCGGCTTCGGAGGCCGACACTCTATCCAGTTGAGCTACCGGTGCGTGAAAAAATATTCTAACGGACAATCCCCATAAAAATCGATAAAAATTTCCCGAAGAAAAGAGTTTTTCTTTCTGTCGGGTATGATTTAGAACCATAACCCTGATGAATGACAGCAACCTGACATGGCGCTACGCCAAAAGCCTGATTTTAGGACTCATGCTCTTGTGGGTGATCCTGCACGTTTTTCTTTTTTTCCCGTTTCCGGACATGCTCAAGGTGTTTTTCATGATGGTGGCTGTCGTGGATGTGGTGATTATTGCCTTTGTATTCAACTTTTTCCGCAATCCTGACCGCGCCAGTGACGCATGTGACCGGTGCCTGCTTTCCCCCGCTGATGGCAAGGTCGTCGCGATCGAAGAGCTCGAGGAAAATGAAATCCTCAAGGTTAGAATGAAGCGGATTGCCATTTTTCTGAATATTTTTGATGTGCATGTGAACCGCGCGCCGCTTGCCGCCAAAGTCACGCATCGTATTTATACCGAAGGCAAATTCCTCAATGCGATGGATCCGGAGTGTTCCAACCAAAATGAACGCCAGCTGTGGATCATGGAGGACGTTTCAGGATTCAAAGTCGCTGTGCGCGTGATTACCGGACTCATTGCCCGGCGCATTATCCCCTGGCGCGAGGTTGGCGACACGCTTCAAAGGGGGGAACGCATCGGCATTATCAAATTCGGCTCACGCACCGAGCTCTATGTCCCGCTTGATTGTGAAATTACTGTCAAAGTCGGGCAAAAAGTCAAAGGCGGGCAAACGGTTCTCGCCCGCAAACCCTGATCGACCCGGATAAAATCTTTCATGAACGAACCGCAACCCGTCAAAATTTATCTCCTGCCGAACTTGATGACCGCGGGCAATTTGCTCTGTGGATTTCTGGCGATCCTGACGATATTTGATGCGACACTTTTACACGGGACAGACCCGGTCACGGCGTTGAACAAATATCAGACCAGTCTGTTTTTGATCTTGGGCGCTTTTCTTTTTGACATGCTCGACGGGCGTGTCGCCCGGATGGGTGGATTTGAGAGTCCCTTTGGCATCCAATTCGATTCGCTTGCCGACCTGATTTCCTTTGGCATCGCCCCGGCACTCCTCATGGTCAAAATCGTGCTCAATGACTACAGCCGATTTGGTTGGTTTGTTGCATTCATTTATTTGCTTTGCGGGGCACTGAGATTGGCGCGTTTTAATTGTATCGCCGCCAGCGGGGACAAGGTGCAGATGAAAGATTTTATGGGGCTGCCCATTCCTGCCGCAGCGGGCATGGTGGCATCAGTGACCCTTTTTATGTTGTGGCTGGAGGAAGGAGCCAAACAGCCGGGCATCTGGCGGGTGGCATTGCCCTGGGTCATGCTTTTCCTGTCGATGATGATGTTCAGCAAATTCAAATATCCGAGCTTCAAGTCTGTGAATTGGAGAACCCAATACACGATCCCGAAGCTGGCGATTCTGGTCATTTTGATTGCCTTGATGGTCATGTATTATTATGTGGCTCCCGCCATTGCCTTCATGATTTATCTTTTTTACGGGTTTTTCCGGCCTTTTGTCTCTGCGAGTATCCGCAAGGAAATTGAGGATGAAGATGATCCCAATGGCAATGGCCAGGGTCACTCCGCCTAGGTCGGGAAGATTCACTGTCTTTGGATGCTCCGATGGAGGGGGTGTTTTTTACAATCAGAATTCCCTTATCTCGGGACTTGACGCGGGAGCCCGAATCGGCATGCTATTGCGTTCCCTGAAAGTTTAATCAAGCGCCATGACAGAATGGCATTATGAGAACAGGAGCCTCGGAATATGGGCAAAGATAAAAAAAAGAAAAAAGAAAAGAAAACGGTAAAAACGAAAGTTGCCTCCAAGGCGAAAACCGCGAAAAAACCGGCTGCTTCCAAGCCGAAGGCAAAGCCCAAAGCTCCTGCTAAAAAAGCCAAGAGCCCGGCGCCCAAGGCAAAAGCCCCGAAAAAACCGGCCGCCAAAACAAAAACGATTCTCACACCGTCATCGCGCCGTGATATCAGGCCCCGTTCCCCTGTGACACCAGCGACGGATGCCCCGCTGGAGTTTATCAATAAAAAGACTTCCTACGGCGAGAGCTTCCTCAAACAACAAAAGCACAAGCTTTTGGAGCTGCGCGATGCCTTGCTTGACCAGATCCATGACACAGCCCAAAATAGCGTCCGGGATGCACACATTGAGTCGTCCGGGCTGGGGATGCACCAAGGGGATGCTGGCAGCGACACCTATGACCGTGACTTTGCGCTCACGGTTCTCTCTCAAGAGCAAGATGCCCTTTACGAAATCGAGGAAGCCATCAAAAGGGTCGAGGATAAAACGTATGGCGTCTGCCAGATGTCCGGCAAACAAATCCCGCAAGCCCGCTTGGAAGCGATTCCTTTCACACGATTTACAGTTGAGTGCCAGGCACAACTGGAAAAAGAAAACCGCGGCCGCAACAAATGGTCGAGCGAAACGCCTTTCGCCGAGATGATGGGACGCGGTGATGATGAAGAAGAAAATTACGACAAAGAGGACTAAAACATTATGCCACAAGAAATTATCACGATGGAATGCACCGAAGCCGCCAAGGAGGGCAAATCACCTTCACGTTATGTGACGATGAAAAATAAAAAAAGCCCCCGCACTCAAGGCCGTCTCGAAAAGAAAAAATATAATCCCGCCCTGCGCCGCCACACGGTTCACCGCGAGATCAAATAATTTTTTATTTTTTCGCGGGTGCATGACGCGAATGAATTTGACCAATCGCCCAAGCGGCGTGTTCACGGATCAAAGGCTCTGGATCATCCAGAGCCTTTTTTAATGCCGGCAAATCCTCCTCCGACCCGGTATTTCCCAGTGCCACACAGACATTCCGCAGGAGTCCCCGGCGTTTGATGCGTTTGACGGGCGAATCCCGGAAAATGGCACGGAAATTTTCCTCCGCCAGATTGAGCAAATTGCGCAAGACAGGGCGTCGCGTCCATTCATTCCCCGCAAATTGCGCCTCGCGCGAGGCGCGGGCAAACCGGTTCCACGGGCAAGCCGCCAAACAATCGTCGCAGCCATAGATGCGGTCGCCCATCAAAGGGCGCAAATTCTCAGGGATGCTCCCCTTGTTCTCGATGGTCAAATAGGAGATGCAGATGCGGGCATCCATTTGGTAAGGCGCGGTGATGGCTCCTGACGGACACGCCGCAATGCAGCGGGAGCAGGTGCCACAATG
>CAYTAI010000071.1:4538-7877 GCA_964435715.1 uncultured Verrucomicrobiota bacterium
TACACTCTTTCCCTACATGATCCTTTTCCGCTTTGTCGGGCTCCAGCTTCAGGGTCGTGAGGAGTTCGCCGATGAAAAAATAGGTTCCTAAAACGGGGGAAATGAGCATGGTGCTTTTGCCTTGCCAACCAATCCCCGCCCGGGCGGCCAGATCACGTTCCAAGACCGGACCGGTATCGGCGTAAGACAGGGACTCCGCGGCAAATTGCTCTGCGATGAATGTTTCAAACCCGCGCAATTTGCTCCACATGATCTGGTGGTAGTCCGACCCGCGCGCATACCGCGCAATTTGCCCCGTGGCGGGGGCGCCTCTTTTTGACGTTGCAATATGCCCGGCATCGTCATCCCCGTAATTGAGCCCGACGATAATCACGGATTTTGCCCCGGGCAGAACCTTTTGCGGGTCGACCCGTTTGAAAGAGTTTTTGGCGAGCCAGTCCATTGTCCCGTGTTTGCCTCCGGCGATCCAGTCGCGAAAGTACTCCCCCCGCTCCGGAGCGGTCGCGGTCGTCACCCCGCAGAAATCAAATCCCGCCGCGCGCGCAAAATCCTTGATGTGACTTTTCACATCCATATCCCGCCTAAAACAATTCCCCTTGCAGTCCGGCATCAGGTTTGGATGGAGGAGATGGGGAGGGGGTTGCCGGAGCAATTTGCCCGGCTTCTTTCTCGACTTCTTTGGTGAGCGTTTTGAATTCCAGGGATTTGAGCTCGGCAATCAGCTCGGGATAGCGGGGGTTCACGGTCAATTCTTCCAGCGGACGGGGCAGGGGCAATTTGCAATTCAACTCGACCATCCGCCGGTTGATTTTGATCTGGCCGACTCCGGCGAGGATCGACTCGCGCAATTTGTCCCGCGCAATTTGCTCTGGGTGATCGAGGAGTGCTTCAATTGTGCCAAATTGCTGGATCAATGCGGCAGCGGTTTTTGGTCCGACGCCGGGGATGCCGGGGATATTGTCAGAGCTATCGCCGGTCAAAGAAAGCACGTCGGCGATTTGCGCTGGCGCGACTCCCCATTTTTCGCGAACTCCGCCCGCATCAATCAGGGCAAATTGCCCGTCTTTGCCGGGGGAATAAATCCGGAGCTTGTCATCGACGAGCTGCATGATGTCCTTGTCATTGGTGGCAATGACGATTTCCGCGCCGCGCTTTTTGGCTTCCACGGCATAACATGCAATGACATCGTCCGCCTCCTGCCCCTCGACCTCAATGCGGGGAAATCCGAGAAGTTCGGTTATTTTATCGATCACCGGCAGTTGTGCGGACATCTCGGGCGGCATCTCCGAGCGGTTCTGTTTGTATTGAGGGAGCAACTCCATTCTTTCCGCCGGGAGACCTCCGTCAAATACAACGACAGCAAAGTCGGGCTGCACATCGGCGAGCATGCGGCGCAGGGCTTTGGTGAACCCGTAGACCGCATTGGTCGGTTCTCCTTTGGAATTCGTCAGTCCCGCAATCGCGTAAAAAGAGCGGTAAGCATAATAATGTCCATCAACGAGCAAGAGTTTCATAAGTAACGGAGACTATACGCGGAATTTTCTCCGATTGACAGCGGGGATTTTCGGGAGGAATCTCTGTCTTATGAATATCACCGCCTCTTTTCGGACTCTTCGACTCACGAGCCTCCTGCTCGCCGCTTTTTTCCTGCTCACGCAATTTGCTCCGGCGCACCCGGGACATTCGCATGAGAACAGTTTCACCAGCGGTTGGGCTCACCCGTGGACGGGACTGGATCATCTGCTCGCGATGTTTGCCGTCGGACTCTGGGCGTGGCAAATAGGGAAAAAAGCCATTTGGGTGGTGCCCGCCAGTTTTCTCTCGCTCATGAGCGCGGGATTCTTGATCGGCATGCAAGGATATGAGTTGCCGGTGACCGAACCTCTGATTTTGGCTTCGGTCGTGGTGACGGGAGCCGCGCTTTTTGCCGCGCGCAAATGGTCCATCGCCCTGTGCGCCATGATCGTCGGGGGATTTGCTTTTTTTCACGGGTTCGCTCACGGCAATGAGATGACGTCGGGGGCAAATCCTTTATTCTACGCCAGCGGATTTTTGCTGGGCACACTCATCCTCCATCTCTTGGGCATCGGAGCGGGCTTGCTCTCGGGCAAATTGCTCCGGCCTGTGGCGGTACGTTGGGCTGGAGTCGCTATCGCCTGCGCGGGACTGATCTTGTGGATTTACTAAGGAAAAGTAAACTTCTCGCCACGTCACGCGAAACCAAAGGTAGCGAAGGTGTCTGAATATACCACAGCTTGTCCCGATTATTTTGATCGGAGCGCAAGGTTAGGTCTTTTGGTCGCTTGGCTGAAGCACCTAGCTTGAAGTCTGATGCCGTCCGATGAAGAATGCAATGACGAACAGGACGAGACACAACAGTGCGCCCGGCCAAAAGTATGAGAAGAAGCGGAGAAAAGCCTCAGTGCCGGAACTTTCGATGGAGTCGGGACCAAGCCCGTCGCGAAGAAGCCAAGCCCAGCTACCAAGAGCAAAAAGTAAGAGCAACGAGAAAAGCGCAATACCAATGGCAAAACCGCGTCGAAGTCTGGAACTCGGTTCTATACACTGACTTGGGTTCATTTATTGTCCATTAAAGAGAATGCGTGAAATCGCCTAACAAGATATTATTCAGAAAACTACAGATCGTGACATTTTTTTACAAGATTCAAAATATCTCCCGTCAGTTTTTTGCTTTTCGTGCCCTTTCCCGATGTGTCGGGACAAGCTGTGGGGATGCACACATTCATGAAGCCGAGAATTCATCCTCCGTCACCAATAGAGTCGTTTTTCGGAAAAGAGAGCCTCTCCCGCGCAACTTGCTCCGCCCCTTGTTTTTTTTCGAGCGAAAACACTCTTGCCAGCGATTTTATCTTCAGGCATGGTCTTTGTCTTGGATGCCATGCGCGCGTGGCGAAATTGGCAGACGCGATAGACTTAGGATCTATTGCCGCAAGGCGTGGGGGTTCAAGTCCCTCCGCGCGCACCATTTGGCACAAAAAATGTGTGAGAAAAAAGAATGATGCTGCTGTAGTCAGTGGTGGTGTTTGTTTGAAAAAGTCAGAACCCATTTTGCGAAGAACCCCGACTAAGGAAGCCGCCCCGCCGCCGCTCGCTAACTCTCGCCACACCACAGAAAAGTTTTGTTTGCTATTTCGGATTTGCGTGCGACCCATTTTTTCTTCTAAAAGGAAAACAAAACTTTTCTGTGGTGCTCTGCTCTGACGAGCAGGGCGGCGGGTGCGGCCTCTTTCTGATTTCGCTCGGGCGTGGCGGGATTCCTCCCCCCAACCCCCTCCTCCCGCCACGCCCTCGCTTGGACGGACGGAATTTTCGGCGGCG
>CAYTAI010000072.1:0-7780 GCA_964435715.1 uncultured Verrucomicrobiota bacterium
TGTTCCTGGTCAGTGGCACGGTTGCCGGTCGTTTTTTCAATAATCATAAACAGGATATATCCCGCAGTGCCGACAAAGAGAAAGCAGGCTAGCACACCGATGATTTGAATCACAAGCTGCATGCCGTCACCGTAGAATAATCCTGTGACACCGTATTTGCCATTGGCAAAAAGCCCCACGGCGATCCCGCCGAATGCCCCACAGACCCCGTGGACGGAAATCGCCCCGACGGGATCATCAAGCTTGAGTTTGTCCTCGATGAATGGAACGGCAAGTATGATAATCAACCCGCCGAGGCCGCCGATCAAAACCGCCGCCCAGACATCCACAAAAGCGCAGGGTGCCGTGATGGCGACGAGTCCGCCCAGAAAACCATTGCACCCGAAACTGATATCGGGTTTTCCAAATTTGAACTGGCTCAGGTAGAAAGCAACGATGGCTCCTGCCGCTGAGGCGAGGGCGGTATTGGTGGCGACAATGCCGATTTGAGCATCATTCCCGTTGAGCGTGGAGCCGCAGTTGAATCCAAACCAGCCGAATCCAAGGATGAAAGTACCCAGAATGGCCAGTGGCAAATTGTGTCCGGGAATCGGATTGGATGAACCGTCGGGATTGAATTTTCCAATGCGGGGTCCAACGATTTTCGCGCCGATCAAAGCCAGGACTCCTCCAGTCATGTGAACGACGGTGGATCCGGCAAAGTCCCAGAATCCAATCTTGGCCAACCATCCTCCACCCCAGACCCAGTGACCAAAAATCGGGTAAATGATTGCAGGGATCAGCAGGGCGGCGAGCGTAAAGGCACTGAGTTTCCAGCGTTCTGCCAACGTGCCCGTAACAATTGTGTTTGCCGTTGCACAGAAGGCGAGTTGGAAAAGGAACAGGGTGAATATGCCGCCTGTGTAGAGAGTGTCACCACCGAGGAGAAATCCGTTGGTCCCGAAAATGGAATATTTTGTGTCGCCGATCACAATGCCGACAGATGCATCAAGACCCCCTGTCACTCCCAGTGTCGCCAGGGCGCCGACCCCGCCAAACATAATGGCAAAGCCAATCACCCAGAAAGCCAGTGAGCCCAAGGCGAAATCCATGAAATTCATCCCCATTGTGTGTGCGGCATTTTTTGACCGTGTGAATCCGCATTCGACCAGGGAAAATCCCGCTTGCATGAATAGAACCAGAAAACCGCAAATCAAGACCCAGACCAATGTCGTGCTCGTCTGTGAGGAAAACCGGTCGGCCATACTTTGAGGAATGTCCTCATTCACGGGGGTGTCGGCAGTCGCCTCGGTTTTTACCTCGGTGACCGCGACGGACACGGAGGGGGTGGCGGTTCCCTCGGAGATTTTTTGTGAAAGGGACTTGTACTCCGCGGAGAGGGCGGCGAGTTCTGATTGAAGCTTGCTCAAGTCCGCAGGCGAGCTGGCTGCTGCACCGGAAGGGATTCCTTTTTGTAACTCGCCGACCTGTGTTTGCAAGTTGCGAATGTCGTCTTTGAGATTCGCCGTGACTCCCGCATTGAGCAGGAATTTCTGATTGTCACTGACATCCTTTTGCAAGTTGCGCACGTCCTCTTTAAGGATTTTGATTTCCTGATTCAGGTCGCCGAGGGTTTGGGCTTGTCCGGCTGAGAGTGTGATCAGTGCCAGGATACAAAACGACAGGATGGTCTTGGAGGTATGTGTGGTGGATATCATATTTTTCCTTTGAGCAACTCGCATGCCATGGATTGTGTGGTGGTATGGTTTCATATTGTTATTCGATTTTTTTACCGCGCCAGTAACGGGGTTGGCTCTGGGTGGGAGGTGGTTCGGATTGGGGGAGTGCCCCGTGTTCCACACGGGGTAGGGGCGTCACGGGCTCTGTCCGTGGTGCCGCCGCCGCGGGCGGCGTCGAAAATGAAGAGGTCGGGGGAGGGGCTGGGGTCGATGCGGCTTTGACGATGTCAATAACGCCTGCCTGCCGGAACCGGGCAAGGGATTGTTGGACAAAATCCAGACTCTTTCCGGACTCGCGCGCGATTTGCTCGACACTGCGGCGTCCGTCAGCCAAGAGCAGAAGAGTCAGCTCATCCGGGGTTGCCTCGAGTTTGGAAATATTTTCTGAGGGACGATAAATGACGGATTCATCGGGTAATGGCGCAAAAGACCGGATCAAGTTGATTTGATTCACCCGCCCGATGATCGTTTCAATAATCCGTGCCGGGGGGATGCCCAGGAGTGCCTGTGAAGGAGCTTGCACCCCCTGATTGAAATTAAAATCAGCGTCAATGTATGAGCACAGATCGCTCATGGCGTCCAAAGAGTTTAATGACGCCGTTTTGGCATCGGCAATTTGCCCGTTGCTTAAATAAACAGCTCCGACATTGATTCCTTTGGATGCAATGACGAGCTCTCCGTTTTGAGCGGCTGCGGTCAAGAGCCTCAAAACTTCGCCGAATGATATTTGGGTAAAACTGCCTGAAAACATAAAATATTATTGGTAATATATAAATCTTATTTCTTGTTAATATTCATCCTTGCAAAATGTAAGAGCAAATTGCGTGCCGGGAATGATTTCGGCATGTGACTTGCTGGACTATTTGGGAAGAATAAACTGAAGGTCTTAAAAATGTTAATTGGACTGGCAATACAATCTAAATCAACAATTGAGTGGATCAGGCTCTCCCTCAGTGCTGTCGAGGGTGCTGAAATTGTTGAAGTGCCCGGCTCATTCTCTTTTGACCGCAAAATGGATCTGCTCATTATCGATGATGAAAAGCCGGGAACCGGATTCATGTTGTTTTATCCGGCTCTCCTCAAAAAACAGGGAATGGTAGATAAAATCGTTTTGGGTGCCCCGCAATCCCCTTTGATGATGACCATTGAGTGGAATCCCGAGGACACGATTTTTCTGTCGAAACCTTATCAATACGAAATGATCCGTCAGGCGGTGAATCTGAAATTTCAAACGGTCAAGGCCTCTTTAAAAGAGCCGGCTGTGGAAAAAAAGACGGAAGAATCAATTCCTCCCGAGCCTAAAAAATTCAAGCTCGGATATCTCTCCTCCCTGCATCTGGCAGACCTCATCCAGATGCTGTGTATGAGCAACTGGAGCGGGAAAATCGAGATTATCAATCTTGCAACGGATGAGACGGGCTCGATTTTTATTAATGTCGGTGTCTTGATCCACGCCAAAACCGCAAATAAATCGGGTGAACCGGCCTGCTATGAAATGCTCCACTGGGGCAGGTGTTCCTACGACTTCAGCGAGGAGGTCACCCATGTCGTCCAGACAATCCAGACTCCCTATCAGAGCGTTTTGCTCGAGAGTGCCAAACTCCAGGACGAGATCGAACACCAGAAAAATTTCGGAACGTAAGAGGGGGAAAAAGTTCAAAGTTCCAAGTTGCAAGTTCCAAGTTGAACGTCGGAAGGGTAGCCTCCGACCGCCGGGCGGAGGGCGTGGTCAGAACCAAAGTCCAGTTCTCAAATCTGTGTTTATCTGCGTGAATCTGCGGTTTATACACTGCTGGCTGCATCCGCAGATGGCGCAGAGAAGGTAAAGTTTTTTCCTTTATTTTTTTTCGAAATACATCACGGCATCCAGACCCTGAAAATCGGCATCTTGTGTCCAGACCACGGCGTCATTGAGACGGGCTGTGGCGAGGATGAGACTGTCCGCCATCGGAAGTGAATGGGAGAGGCTCAGCTTTGCCGCTGTCATGGCGATTCGCGGGGTCAGATCGACAATCCTGCCTTTTTGCATCACGGCGACAGCTTGCAAGGCCATGTGTTCTCCCCGCTCACGGAGCACGACCTTAAAGACCTCGTAGATGCTCACTGACGGCACGAGTAGTTTCCCGGTTTCTTTCAGTGGCGCGGCAAACCGTGCGGCATTCGGCCCGTCCGCGAAATACTCCAGCCATCCGGAGGAATCGACCACATTCATACGCGATCAGTTTCCCTGTCAAACCGGGTATTCATCCCTTTGAGGAACCCTCGGAGTTCGGTGACCGGACGATCGGGCACCATCTCGATGCGTCCATCATATTCAATCACCTGCAGCTTCTGCCCGGGCAAGAGCCCCAAGCGCTCCCTGACTGCCTTGGGTATGACCACCTGATATTTTGGGGATACAGTGACAGCTTCCATATTCCGCGCCTCCTTATCGAGCATTACTTCATCATACGATATTTGTATCGATAAGATTTGTCAAGTTTTTGACGGTGGCAAATTGCTTTTTTTGTCCAGTTTGTCAGCCAGAGAATCCGCTACGCGCACTGATCATGTAGTCATTTCAAACCTTTTATCAATTAGTGTTAACACACCCTAGCGCAAAAACCAAAAAAAGTTTAAAGTCGTTTCTGCATTCGCTTGTTAGGTTTTCTCGTTTTCGTCGACAAACCGCATGGCAAGGTTTGTCATGAATAGCAACCAGAAGGTGCCGGAGAAATACCACTTAGCAAATAGGTCTGCGGCTTGCTCCTGTGGTATGTGCATGAACACGACGATGAAGATCGCGAAACACAGAATGATAGAGATACCGGTAAAAAATTTCTTCGGTTTCCATTTCGGCTTTGTGAACCGGATCGGTTCCCGTAACTCGGCTCGGTCGAGCAAAATCAATGAATGAACACAGACGAGCACCGTACCTAGAGTCCATAAGAGGGGGTTGCTTATTGTGGTTCCGAGTACCCAGAGTAGAATGCCTACGCTCACGCATGCAGCAGCTAGGATGTATTTCAGTATTCTCATCTTGATATGCCCAGTGCGGAGCTGACCGCATTTGACTGGAACGTAACAAGTTTGGTTTAGGAGTGGAAGAAAAAATGAGAGTCAGTGTGGCTCAGGTTTCATTCTCCTTTGCGGACGTGGCGAGAAAATTTGTTTTTCGTGTCTTTCGTGAGCTTCGTGGTGAATCCCTCGCGCCCGGCAGTCGCTGGGCTACCTCAAGCTGTGATTCCTCTCACCCGCAGATGGAGCGGAAACGTTCCACCGCCTTGGCCCATTCCCCGGTGCGGGCGGGCTGGAAATATTTCACGGGGAATGAGTCGGCGACGATTGCGCGCAATTCCTCGTGGCCGGAGATGTCGCCCAGCGCGATCGCCTGCATGAGGATATTGCCCAGCGCGGTCGCCTCGACCGGGCCGGCGGCGACAGTGACCCCGCATGCGTCGGCGGTGAATTGCTGGAGCAGTTCATTTTTGATCCCGCCTCCGACGACCTGGAGCGTTTTGATTTTTTTGCCCGTGACTGAGGACATTCTCTCCAGGGTCAAACGGTAGAGACAGGCGAGGCTTTCGAGGGCGCACCGAATGATCTCCCCGTGGGTCTGCGGCACGGCCTGACCGGTTTCGCGGGCAAAATCCTGGATTTTTCCGGGCATTCCGCCGGGCTTGAGGAACCGCGCGTCATTGGGATTGATGAGCGAGCCGAATGCGGGCGCCTCCGAGGCGATATGCGTGAGCATCGCGTAATCGTAGTGATGCCCCTGCTTCTCCCATTTCCGTCGGCACTCCTGCACCAGCCACATGCCGATGATGTTTTTCAGGAACCGCGTGGTTCCGCCCAGCCCTTGTTCATTGGTGAAATCCGCCGCGAGAGCGGAGTCTTTGATGAATGGCTTTGGCAATTCCACCCCCATCAGCGACCAGGTGCCCGAGCTGAGATAAGCCCAGTTTTTCCCGGTGGCCGGAACCGCCGCGATGGCCGCTCCCGTGTCGTGTGAGCAAGTCGCCACGACCGCGCAATCGGTCAGCCCCAGCTCCTGCGCGATTTGCGCGCGCACCGGCCCGATGCGGGTGGCGGAGGGCACGACCTCGGGGAAAAGATGTTTCGGGAACTTGAACCGGGAGATGATTTTTTTCGACCATGCGCGTTTTTTCGGATTGTAAATCTGGGTCGTGCTCGCCAGCGACTCCTCCATGACCGGGTGCCCGGAGAAAAGGAAATTCAGGAAATCCCCCATGCAGAGCAATTTGTCCGCGCTCTTGAGCAGGGCGGGGTCGGCGGTGTTGTGCGCGTGGAGCTGGTAGAGGGTGTTCAGCGTCATGAATTGGATGCCGGTTTCCCTGTAAATCTCCTCGCGGGGCATCATGGCAAAGGCGCGTTCGAATCCCCCGTCGGTGCGGCTGTCGCGGTAATTGAATGGCGTGCCGAGCAGGGGCTCCACCGCCCCGGTCAGGCAATAATCCACGCCCCAGGTGTCGGCGGACAGGCCGCGCGGCTGGATGCCCTGGGCGGTGACTTTGGCTATGCCTTTTTTGATCTCGTCGAAAAGCCGGAGCACATCCCAGCGCAGGGTGCCATTGACCGTGATGATGACATTGGGGAAACGGTGCATTTCGTCCAGGGTGACTTTGCCATTTTCGAGGGTGCCGAGCATGACCCGCCCGCTTTCAGCTCCCAGGTCGATTCCCAAATAATGTTTTGCGCTCATGATAGAGACTTTCCTTATTGAGGTTATTCTCTGTCGAGCATGAACAAAGTCGGGCGGGTTTGAAAACTTTTTTATCAGACATACTTTCGGAAAGGAGATATAAGTTTCAAATTGACATCAAATTGATGTCACATTATTTTGATGTCATGACAAGAACCCAAATCCAATTGCCTGAACCGCTCTTTATCCGGATCAAGCAAATTGCTGCAGAGAGAGACTATTCCGTTGCCGAGGTCATGCGGCGGGCGGCAGAGGCTTATATTCAGACAATGGCTGACACTCCACGGCGATCCGGAAAATGGGCGATGCCCGTTCTGAAAAAAAGCGGGGGTTATGTGTCAGAACCTTCACATGCCCGGGCTGAAACCATGGTCATCGAGAAACGTTCCTCCCGGAAGTAATATGATTTCCGCGGATACAAATCTATTTATTTATGCAGCGGATCCGGATTCTTCCCGACATGCTCAAGCTCTCGGTTTTTTTGAAGGATTGATTGATGATGACTCATTTGTCTTGTGTGAATTGGTTATGATCGAGCTTTATATGCAGCTGAGGAATCCGGCTATTTTTAAGAAACCTTATACAGCAAGAGAAGCAGCAGGCTATTGCCGTGAATTAAAAAGTAATCCCGCTTGGAGGACGATTGACTATGACCCAGCGGTGTCCCGAAATCTTTGGGAGTGGGCGGAGAATAAATGTCCGGCTTATCGTCAGATTATTGATGCCCGCATTGGCTTCGTCTTACGCCATCATGGTGTCACCCGGTTCGCCACAACAAATGTCAAAGACTTCCAAGGCATGGGATTCAAAAAGGTCTGGAATCCCCTCGTGATTGAGTGATGCCCGCGGGATGTCTCCTGTTAAAATCTCTTTTTTTCATATGGCAATCATCTCCCCCGTTGCCTATAGAGTATGGCTGTATGCCATTAATCCACCGCAATCTTTGTGACCCGGTCATCTGGGTCTTGGGTGAGGTCTTTAACCAAGGTCGTTACACCGATAAACTTCTCGAACGTGTCCTCAAAGAGGACAAGCGCCGGGGGGCGCGTGACCGGGCTTTCATCGCGGAGAGTGTCTATGAGGTCGTCCGGTGGCGGCGGCTTTTGGGCTGCTGCATGGAGATCGACAAGGAAACGGGATTCACGCCGATGGAACTCTGGAAGCTCTTTGGCGCGCAAATTGTCCTGGCGGGGATGGAGCTGCCCAAATGGGTGGAGTTCGCCTCCCTCGACCCGAAGGAAATCCGGCGCAAGCGCAAATTGCCCAAGCCCCGGTCGGTCGAAGAGTCCATCCCCGACTGGCTGGATGCCCTCTGCGAAAAAGAAATTGGTTCCGCTTGGGATCAGGAACTCACCGCGTT
>CAYTAI010000073.1:0-7312 GCA_964435715.1 uncultured Verrucomicrobiota bacterium
ATTGTCCGCGACCGTCGATGTCGATGAGGCTTTGGAGAAAATCTCCTCGGCAGTGTTGTTTCTTGAGGAACTGCACAATGACCGGGATTTTTCCGGAATGATCCGCGGGGGATTGGATTTTCTTAGGACGCTGGGGGAGAAAGGGGTTCGCCGCTTTTCCCGCGAGGATATTGTTTCCTACCTCGCTGAGTTTGCGGAACCTGAGCTTGAGGAGGTCGAGGGTGAGCCCACCGCGCATATTGTACTGACCACACCGGAGCGCGCGGAGAGCCAGAGCTGGGACTATCTTTTCCTGGGGGGCCTCTATGAGGGGGCTTGGCCGCGGGCGCCCCGGGCTCATCCGATTGTGACGGATGAAAGCTGTGAAAAGATAAACTCAAGCACCCAAATGAAATCCCGCTCGGGCGAGGGACAATATTATTTTCCCGTGACGGGTGCCGCTCTCCTTTCCAGTCAGTCGCGGCGGATGCTTGACCGAGAGCAGTTTTTAAATCTGATCGCCTCCTCGCGGAAACAAATTGCCTGTAGCACGGCACTCACTGACCGGATCAATAACAATCAACCCTTGTCCCCGTCGGAATTTTACCAGCGCGTCTACTCGGCTGTGCACGGGGACATACTTGATGCAAAAATCCTGGAGCGACTGTGTGCACGGTCATCCCGCTGGATGAAAGCCTATTCATCCTTCATCACAGCGGACACGGAGCCTGACAGGCTCCCCGGAGACCCGGGCAAATTGCGCGAGGTCTATGACCGGCGACGGGACACGCGGCTCGCCTTTGACGAATACTCCTACGCGCTCAAGGAACCACCACAAGAGCCGGTCGTATTCAGTGCCAAAGAGTGGCAGACACTCCGGCAATCCCCCGCCAAAATGTGGTATCAATGGCTCGGGCTCAGGCCAAGAAGGGAAGAGTTTGATCCGGGCAGTCTCCTGCCCGTTTTTCGCGGAGGTCTCTACCATGAATGGATCCGGCTCTCACTGGAAAGTGTCAGCGAGCCCGCTGGTGACCTGCGCAAATTGCGCGCTCCGGATGATTGTGCCCGGGCTTTGACTGAGCAAGCCGGCAGAACCGCCGGGCGTCTCCGCAAAACATACAGAAACGGGGGAGCCGCCTTTCCCGCACAGCTTGAGTACGAGCTTGTACGGCTTGAGTGGGCAGCGGCACGGACACTGGACGATATCGGGTGCCACATCGCCGGCAAATATTTCGGCACTGAAATCAAAAAAGGCTCAAGGGATCACCTGATCACAGTCACCGTGCAAAATGCGCGGTTACACTCCTACGGGAAAGTGGATTTGATTATTTCAGACACGGATTGTCCGGACAACGCCTCGTCATTGTCTGTCATCGATTTTAAAACCTCAACCAGCAGCACATCGTTTGGAAAAGCCAGGAATAGCAAATTGCTCAAGTCCGGTGACTATCTCCAGGTCGCACTCTACGGGCTTTTTTACCGTGAGTCACAAGTCGACGGTGCGGCGGGCTGGTGTGTTTACAATCCCTTTTTCGGAAAAGGTCCGGACAACTCCCTTTTGGAGGTCGTCCAGCTCGGCGGTGAGCTTTTTGCTGCACTGGAAATGGTTCAGACAAAAGGTGTCTTTGGACAACTGGAGTGCCTGGATGAGCAATACGGCATCCCGCCGGAATTGCCCACAGCCTGCCTGCCGATCGACAAGGCGGTTTTAAAGGCGCGTTGGGAGAAAACTTTCGGGAGCGACGCAGACTTGGAGGATGACGATGAGTAAATATTCACCTGCGGCGGATCAAAACCAGAGAGACCTCTTTATTCAGGAGCTCAAGACGAATTTCTCCGTGCAAGCGTCCGCAGGCGCCGGAAAAACAACAGCTATTATCGAGCGCATTGTCTCTTTTGCGCTCGACCCTCAGTTCAATCGCAACATGAAACAATTGGTGGTGGTGACTTACACGGTCAAAGCCGCGGCAGAGCTCCGTCACCGTGCACGCCTCAATATCCTCGCCCGTGTCGCCGGAAAACAGGCAACCCTGGAAGATGTGAACCGGATTAATCAGGCTTTTTTTGGCACGATCCACAGCTTTTGTGTGATGCTGATGCAACGCTTTGGATTCTTGACCGGCTTGTCAACAGCGGAAAGCCAACTGGGCAGCCTGGATTCTTTCCAGCCTTCATTTCTCGCTGCGCTGCCCAGCTGCCACGGTCTCCTGCCGGAGGAGACGCGCAAATTGCTTTACCGGATCACGGACTTTGATGCCGTGGTGAGCCTCGCGGAAAAATGTGCGAGAGCCAATGTTGATTGGAGTGTCTATCTCAAGAAATATCCGCTGGAGGAAACGGTGCCCGTCTTTCAGGAGTTGCGCGCTGATTGTCTGGATGGGATCACCAGTCACAACTCCAAATCGCGTGAAACAATCGAAAAAAGGCGCACAGGATGGCGTGAGTTCTGCCGCCGGTGGAATGACCGCGGGATTCCTTTTGTCCAAGTGCCAAAATTCGAGAAAGGCGGAGGGGCGGAATTTGAAATTGCTTACAAAAAAGCCGTGGAGACTCCCGGTCATATCAAGGAGACTGCGACGCTGGTTCTGGCGATGGAGATGGCGGCACAATTCGAGCACTGGCGGTGGGAGAATGGCAAATTGACTTTCCAGGATCAGATCAATGGAGCCTTGCGGCTTTTTGCCGACCGGGTATCGGCTCAAGCGGTGCGTGCCGAGGGGTATCACATCATTCTTGATGAGGCGCAGGATACCGATCCGAGACAATTCGAGTTGCTCATTCAAACCGCTCGCCCAGTGGATGCTCCGCTGGAATCGCTTCTTGAAAAGCCAGAGGGTTTTCCCGGGGGCGGACGATTTTGCATGGTCGGGGACATGCAGCAACTCATCTACAGCCAGAGGTCGAGCCTGGAGAGTTACCGGCGTTACCATGATCTTTTAGGCAGTTCCAGCGCCGGAGGACAAAAATTGAATTTCTCAGTGACTTTCCGCTGTTCGCAGGCGGTTGTTGGCTTTGTGAATAAAGTTTTCCCGCCCATACTCGGCGGGGATCCTGGGCAAGCCCTCTTTACACCGCTCCAAGCCCGTGAGAAAGCCTCCGCCGGTCAGGTCTACTGTTATCCGCTGCCTCTGGAGAATGGAGTGCCGGAGAAATGGAGTGTTGCGGAAATGAATCTCTATGAGGCGCGGTTGATTGCCCGGTGGCTCAAAGGGCAGGGGTTGTCCGCATTGAGGGCGCGGAGTTGGAGCGAGGTTGCGATTCTGCTCCCGCGCAATGCCTGGTTTGCGGCATTCGCACAAGCTTTTGATGAGATACAAATGCCTTGTCAGATGGCTTCCGGACGAGAAAAATGGATGATGCAACCGGCCGTGCGCTGGTCAGCGGCTCTGCTCAAGTGGATCGCTTGTCCTGATGATGAGTTTGAATTAGCCGGCATTTTGCGCGAGGTTTTTGCCCTTTCCGATGATGCCATTTATCGTGACATCATGGGAGATGGTCGCAATCGTTTGCTCGACCGTGTCAGGACAGGGGATCAAAGTGTCGATGAATGTGTCCGCTTTCTTTTGAAATTGCGTGAGGAGGTCAAAGACGAGTCTTTGGGGACATTATTTGAAAAGCTCAGTGAGCGAGTCCGGTTGCCGGAGAGATTGATGTTATTACCCTCGGGCGGGGCACAAAAGGATTACTGGAAAAAAATCCGCCTCGATGCCTGTGAGGCTGCCGCTGAAGGCAAAGGAATTGAAGAGTTTATCACGCAGATTTTAAACCCCTCTGATGAAAGGGTCGCGGAGGAAGAGAAAAATCAGAATGCGATCCAGCTTTACAGTATGCACATGTCCAAAGGACTGGAGTGGGATGCAGTGATCATGCCGCTTTTGGCTCGTGGTGTCTCACAACGCAACGATATTTACCCGGAGGTCTCTGTCAGTGCTCACGGACCCGTGAGGCTGGTCGGACGCACTCCGCGAGAGGGGGACAATTCTGTCCTGAACCCGGAAATGCGTTTCAAAAAAGAGCTCGCGCGGCTGGCTTATGTGGCGATGACACGGGCCAGGCAGACACTGGTGATGGTGGATGATTCCTCACTGGCTGTCAGACTCTCTAAAAATTCCGGAGACTCATTGATGAAAATTCTGGCCGGAGGACAAAAGCAATGACATCACCCCGGGATAAAAAAACCAAAGAACCCGTGAGATCACTGCTCGAGACCTTTCACGGCTTGTGGAATGAGGAACTAACGCCCGATCCGAAGCTGCAAACCCATGAAGAGCTCATCGTGCCGGATAATATCGAGATTGCCGGGGAGAGTTTTTCACTCGCGGATTTTGAGCGCGCCCGCGGGCGGGCGTCGCGACTCATGGGCAAATTGCTCCCCAGTGCCCATGCGACTCCGGATCACCCGGGCGCGGACGATTTGAATGATTTTCGGGCGGCAGGTGAGGAGGCTTTGGAATACGGGAACTGGTGGCACGAATCCATGCAGTATCTCCCGTGGAAATCGGGGCTCGAGCAAATTGCCCGGTACAGGAGTCATCGACTGGGTTTGCTGGAATCTGAAAGACTCAAGACACGGGCGGAGAATGAGTGGAGGCTTTTCCAGGACAGCGGTTTGTTTCAGAGATTGACCAGCGAAAATGTCGATGTCTTTGTCGAGACTCCTTTCAGCCGGATCATCGATGAAATGACTTATCAAGACGGGGTGATCGATCTTGTATGGATCACCTCCGACGGTCGGGCTCGCGTGGTCGACTGGAAAACCGATGCGTTCGGGGGGCGTGCCCCCGATGAGCGCGCGATTGAAAAAGCTGTCTCGGGTTACCGCAGCCAGTTGGAAGCTTATCAAGCCGCGCTCAATGAGTATGGATTCAATGTGTGCAGTGTTTCCCTTTGGTTTACCGCCTCGGGAAAACAGTTGAACCTCCACGGGGAAGATTGAAAAGAATCGTGGTCTTCGATCAAAATTTTTGACAAGACCCGGGGTTCAGAGCAAATTGCCTGGATGAATCACTACGATTACCACAAACAACTCGAGACTCTCTGGAAGAAATCCATTGATCTGTATGCAAAAGGAAATCGCGATGCGGACAGTTATTTTTCGGATTCAGAAAAAGCATTCCTTGATTCAATCGGGATGACCGCGCGTGAGGTATATGACTTCGCCGAGGATTATCAGAACGGGGGAGAGCCTGATCTTGCGACATTTCTGATGATTCAGGATACGCGCCGCGCCTATTTTTTGGAAGTTCAAAAGGGAATCCGCAGTGCGCGGAAAGTCGCGCCGGCGGATTTGCCGCCCAAAACGGATGAGGTTCGAGGCATTGTCTGGCTGCCCCGGATTATTCCGAAAGCTTTTGCAAAATTACGCGGGGAGATGGATCCCGAGCTGATGTACGGCTGCGGGGGGGATCGACGGTTTTTCAGAGAGAATGACATTCATCCGGCTGAGTTTCTCGCGGTGGCGTGGTGTAATGAGTCGACACCCGAAAAAATCATCGACTGGGTCGAGAAACGCAGAGCATCCCGATAAATCACCATCAGACGATGGGCTTGGTGCCGAGACTCGACGAGAGGATTGTTTTTCGGGATGCCTTGTCGGACTCAAAAACAGCTTGGAACTCATGGCGCAAGATTTGCACAATGGCTTTCATGGAGAGCTCCATCGGCAAGTAGGGCTTGCAGACAAGATCATTGCCTCCCGAGCCCAGGATTTTTGTGCACGCCAAAAAGTTATTCACCCCTGTGACAAAAATGACCGGGGTGCGGGCATGTCGTGGCATGGCACGCATTTTGCGACAGAGCTCGTCACCATTCATACCCGGCATCATCATATCCAGCATCACGAGACTGAAGTCATTTTCCTCCAGATACTCCAGGGCCAGTTGGGCATTGGAGACAACCATGGCTTTGAGGTCGATTTTCTGCATGGTTGAGTGAATAAGAGCCCGGCTCAGGGCGTCGTCATCGACAGCGAGAATGGAGGGGGTGAAGTCGCCCCCGATCAATGAGCCCGGTTGCTTGAGCAGGACACTGATCGTCTCGACTCCTTGAAAGAGGCTGCCTTGGAATGAGAGGTTTGGCTTGAGTGCACCGGAGCTAACGTCTTCAAGCAGCTTGGCGATGATTGCAGACAAGCGCGAAATGCGGACGTATCCTGCCAGTGATGTTTGATTTGAAATGGAATGGAGGGATTGCGTCAGGGCTTTGGTTTTTTCCGGTTCATCGAGAAAGTTTTCATGCGAGAGAAAGTAGCTATTGATATCATTGATCCACTGCGGGGAACGTGTGAGAATATTTTTTCTTTGATGCTCCTGCATCTTGATGTCTTCTTCACTCAGAATCTTGAAATCAATGCCTGTAATGGCTGGCACGGGGTTGTCCGGATCAGGCTCAAGCTGGAGGAGCCCTTGCAAATAATCTCCAAGAATGCGCGGGGTCATGACTGATTTGTCCAGAATACACGTCGCTCCTCGTGAGAGAGCCTCTTGCTCGAGCTCTTCAGAGCAGACAGCCGAGAACATGATTACGGGAACCCCGCTGGTCGGCTCATAGCCCCGCAATTCTGCCAGCAGATCCAATCCGTTAATATCAGGCAGCATGATATCGAGAATGATAGCATCGGGAATCACCTCGGAAATCATCTGGATCGCAGTGTTTCCATCAGGAGCGTGGCGGACAGCAAATCCCAGGGAGGTCAGCTTCAGAGTGTAAATCTTGGTCAGGATTTTATCATCGTCCACGAGGAGTACGGAATTCAGCATGATTTCACCGGTAATTGTTATAAATTACCATAATCATAATATCTTGACTAATCAAGTAACTTCATTGGCACCCCTCATTTTTCCACAATCGCATAAGCTTCTCTTGGCAAAAGTATAATCCTTGTTTTTTACGCTGGAGACATTATCACATTCATACATGATTTTTGCCGGAAAAAATCCGATTGGTTTTGTCCAGAAAATATTAAACCTGAAGAATCATCCACAAGAAACATTATCTCAAGAGGGGCATCAGCAGGTTGTCTTGCTTGAAGGGTTGCGGATCACTTTCAACTTCGTGCGCCATTTGCGCGCGCGCAACTACATCATGCGTTTGCAGAAAAATGGTGCTTTCCGCGTCACCATTCCGCGCACGGGTTCGCGCCGGGGAGCCGAGCAATTTGTTTTGAAAAACCGCGATTGGATACTCCGGCAGAGTCAGAAACACGCTGCCGATTCTTTGAGATTTCCGGAACAACCTTGGACAAATGGTTCCCGGGTCTATTTTCGCGGGGAGGCATATGCCATCCGGATGGTGAGCAAAGAAGCTGGGAAGTCCGCGATCGCGTGGGCCGGAC
>CAYTAI010000074.1:0-7015 GCA_964435715.1 uncultured Verrucomicrobiota bacterium
ATACCGCCCGGAATTGAATAGAAAATTAAAACACGAGAGAAAAAAGCAAAAAACAAATAAAGAGTGAAGACATCGAGTGGGCAGACATCATTCTCGTCATGGAAAGAAAGTATGCTTCATGGATTCGCAAATCGTTCAGAGATTATGAATTGCCGCGAATTGACTGTCTAGATATCCCCGATGAATTTCAGTACATGGATCCAGATTTAATTGAACTACTAAAGACAGGAACAGAATATCACTTGAAGACATGGGATCAGTGTTCTTAACCCGCGTCACTACAAATTTTGAGTCATCGGACATTTCATCAGAGAGATAAGCGGTCACGGTATTCTCTGGGGGAGCAACCCATTTTTTTGCGGAAGACACGGGAGAAATAGTTGCCGTCGCCGAAGCCGCATTCCAGGGCGATTTGCACGAGCTTGGTGTCCGGCTGGTCGCGCATCATTTCACAGGCTTTGGCGGTGCGGAGGGCGTTGAGATAGTCGATGGGGGTGTCGGAATAGGTTCGGCGAAAGACGCGGAGGAATTGGTTTTTCGACAGGTGCGCCAGCCGCGCCAATTGCTCCAGGGTGATGTCCTCGCCAAAGTGGTTCTCCATGTATGCCACCGATGCCGCCAAGCGCCGAACCGCGTCCGGATTTTTCTTTTCCCGGCCCACTTCACCATATTGGCGGGACAGAAATGTGACCAACTGGAGAAAGACACTTTGGATCATCGCCTGAAACCCTGGATTTCTTTCCAGATATTCACTCTCCAGCCTGTGGGCCATGTCCAGCGCGATGGCGAGGTCGCGGGGCGACAGATGAAGGTGGCTGCGGAAATGTCCCCCGCGCACATTGGGCGCGATCATGAAAAGCGCGTGGTAGCCCGGCAATTTGCGCAGGTCGCGCAAGCCCGTGAGATATTTGCCGGGGTCGTAGGCGATATTGCACAGGCGCAAATTGCGCGTCTTCCGGAAGGCATGGGAGGAGTTCCCGTTAAAAACGAAGACATCGCCGCCCGTGATTCGTTCCAGCGATCCATTGACGAGATGTTCGGATTCACCCGACAGGGCAATAACGAGCTCAGAATAGGCGTGTGTGTGATCGTCGAAGTCCGTGCCGTCGAGATCTGCAAAGCCGACATGGAACCGCAAAGTCGTGTCAACGCCCATTTCCCCGTATCCGTAACGTTTTTTCGACATGGTGATATTATGCTATAAAAATGTGATGGATTGAAGGACAAAATCTAAAAAAGAGTCCAGTGTCAGTATTGTAATTCAACAACCAATCCACCAAGGAAAACACACTATGTCAGTCGTTACTCCCGAGCAACTCCGCCAATTCCACGAGGAAGGATACATGATCCTCGAAGCCGTCATGAGCCAGGACCAGCTCCAGGGGCTCCGTGATGAGACAGACCGTTACATCGACATGCTCCATCGTGAGATGGATGCCCAAGGCACCGATGTCATTGGGATCAACCACCGCAACAGCCGTTATTTCGTTTATAACAAACACCAGCACAGCCGTATCCTCACCGATTTCCTTTTCAGCGATCTGATGTATGAGGTTTCCACAGCGGCCCTCGGCGACAATGTTTATCTTTTCCACGAACAATACGTCATCAAGGCGGCTGAAAAAGGTTCGAAATTCTCATGGCACCAGGACAGCGGTTATGTCAGCCATGATCACAGAACCTATCTGACCTGCTGGTGTCCCCTGGACGATGTCAATGAGGAGAATGGAACCGTTTATGTCCTGCCCTACAGCCGGGCGGGCACACGCGAAAGAATCGAGCATGTTAAAGAGGAGGGGAGCAATGATCTGGTCGGTTATTTCGGGGATGATCCCGGCGTGCCGGTCATTTGCCCGGCGGGCAGTGTGGTGGCTTTCTCCAGCAAGCTTTTCCATCGCAGCGGATTCAACCGTACCAATAAAATGCGCCGTGTTTACCTGCCGCAATATTCCCCCGAAGTGATTACGACTGCTGACGGCTCCCGTCCATGGGCTTTTGACATTCCTTTTGTGTTGAATGGAAAACGGGTGGCTTTCCCCGGGACGTATGCTGTCAAAGAGGATGCCGTGACCGTTTGATCAGAAGAAAAGTCCTCTGAAAATATCCCCCCCGGCACGAATGCGCTCCTTGCGTCCGTGCCGGGTTTTGCTTTAATGGATGCATGGCAAAAATTTCCCGCAAAAAACCCGTTTCTCCGGTCGTTCCTGTACCGCACGATGATTTGACCCGCAACGTCGAGAAGACGCAGGCTGTTTTTCAGAGGCTTTCAGCGCGGCTAAAAGTGCCTTTTATTTCGTACTGGATCAGCTCCGGAGGATCCATTTGCCACAATGATATCATCGTCTTTTCCCATTTGCTCGCGGATATGCCAAAGGGGAAAACACTTGCCCTTTTCCTGAAGTCCAATGGGGGTAACCCCGAGGCGGCTCTCCGGTTGGTGCATTTGCTCCGTACACATTACGAGAAAATCATTCTTTTGGCTCCGTTTGAATGTGCCTCTGCCGCGACGATGGTGGCACTCGGCGCCAATGAAATCCAGATGGGTCCGACCTCCTACCTGACCGCTGTGGACAGTTCCCTCAAACACGACCTCTCACCCGTGGATCATAATAACTACCTTGTTTCCGTCAGCCAGGATGAGGTCTCACGCATATTGCGCCTCTGGAAAGAACGTTCCACCAATGAAAATCCTTTCCCGGAGGTTTACAAATACCTGCATCCGCTGGTCATCGGGGCACTGGACCGCTCCAGCTCATTGTCCATCCGGGTGTGCGAGGAGCTGCTGAGCTACCACCTTCGCGACCGCAAAAAAATCAGCCGCATCAGCAAGGAACTCAACGGGGAATACCCCTCTCACTCCTATCCCATTACCGCACGGGAGGCCATCCGCATCGGGCTCCATGTCAAACCACTGGATCCGGACGTCGAATCGGATTTGCGCGGGTTGAACTCCATCTACTCAGGCATGGCACGGGAAAAACGCGATGACACGGATGTGCAAAACCACCATGTCTCGGAGATATGCAATATTATCGAGTGCAATGGCCGCCAGATTCATTACCTCGTGGACAAGGACTGGCACTACCGCACCGAGGAACGCCGCTGGGTCTCCATGAATGACCGTTCCAGCTGGCAAAGCATCCGGAAGACCCCGCAGGGTTGGCAACACAAACCGCTGCCGATTTGTTAGAGGAGCGACAACCGCAGATTCACGCAGATCGCCACAGATTTTTTATACCGCAACTTGTCCTGATATATCCTGAATGACGCTGATTGAATAGATTTTGGTAGGGGCGGCTCTCCGCAGCCGTCCGTCTTTTCTGGGAGCATCTCCGAGGAAATTTTGAAATCGGGCGCACAGTGATCATCCTCTCTTGCAAGACCCGTGGGGACACGGGCTCTACAAAACGGGTCAAATAAGCATCGGCTACAATAATATTTAATCCGCTCTGGGGCGACTGATAACCACCACTTTTTTTATTCGACATTTATTTGATTATAATTATAAAAATAAATATTCTTCCTCTGAGGTTGGATTTTCGTAGGCAGAACTAGCAAACAATAAAATCTTTTTAAATAGGGTATCACTATGAACTTCGCGAATTGCCGAACCTTGTTATTTACTCCTGGTAATCGACCGGATCGTTTTTTAAAGGTTTTAGACACTCAAGCGGATGGCATCGTCATTGATTTGGAAGATGCGGTCTCACAAGAGGATAAAGACTCTGCCCGTCAAAGTGTTCTGGATTTCCTTAAAAACAAACCTTTTGCCAACGTCAAACGACCTTTTTTGGCATGTGTGCGTATTAACAGCATTCAAACTCAAGCCGGCATTAAGGATATTGCCGCTTTTTATGATGCCCGCATTTTTCCTGATGCTTTTGTGTTTCCGAAGGTCGAGTATGCGGCTGAAATAACTTTGTATGATCATCATTTCTGCTTACCCGAGTGTCAAAACCTCGCCTATATGGTTTTGATTGAAACAGCAATGGGTTTGCAAAACGCCCATGAAATCGCAAACGCCAGCTCCCGGCTGCAAGGCTTAAGCTTTGGTGGGGCAGATTTGGCGGCAGACCTTGGCGGTGTGCTGGAGTTTGAACCCATGCTTTATGCCCGCTCCCGCATTGTCCAAGCGGCCAGAAGCCGAGGTTTATGCGTTATCGATGTCCCTTACTTGGATATTCATGACGACTCGGGCAATCGTGCAGAAGCCTTGCGAGTCAAAGCCATGGGTTATACAGGCAAGTATGCGATTCATCCCGCGCAAATCAATACGTTGCATGAAGTCTTTAGTCCCTCTCCAGAGGAAATACAAACGGCCCAAGCGATTGTCGATGCTTACAATGCAGCCAAAGGCAATGCCGCTCAATTTAAAGGTAAAATGATTGATGTCCCCGTCTATAAAAAGGCGGTGCGGATATTAGCATTTAAATAATTCAAGGAGAAAAAATCATGTCACAATTTTCAGCTTATTTGAAAACGGGAGAAAATCGTTATCGCGAGATTTTTGGTCTGGCTTTTGAGGATTTCAAGGCAGGCCAGGTCTTTCATCATCGTCCCGGAATTACGGTTACGCAACAAGACAACAAAGATGAAGCCACCGAAACCTTAAATAATGCGATGCTACACTATGATCAGCATTACGCCAGCCAAACCGAATGGAAACATTGCCTTGGAGTCAGCACGCTGACCTTGCAAAAAGTATTGGGGAGCACCTGGAAGACTTTTTATAAAAAACTTCGAGTCAGTGTTTATCATGATATCGCGATGACCCATCCTGTTTTTGATGGAGACACGCTGTATGCCAAAAGCACGATTCAAAGCATTAATCCCACCGACTCTCAGGAGTTGGGTGAGGTTGAGGTCATTACCGAAGCATTGAACCAGAATCATGTTTCAGTTTCAAAGCTTCACTATACGGTTTTGATCTACAAGCGCGGCCAACATCCGGAAGAGAAAGCTTATCCAGGGCATTTTGCCCCGCTCACTGATGAGAAGTTCTCCGCTTATCACCCCTGTGCGGCCAATCAGTCGGAGCTTATGGAGCAAGCGGGCCTCTGTTATGAGGAACTGGAGATTGGCGAAACTTACGAACATCGTCCGGCAAAAAGCATTTTTGAAAGTGAAGCCTGGCAGCATGCGACCCGTTCATTGGACTGGCATCCCCGCTATACAGACCTTGAATACATGAAATTATTTCATGGAGGCAAATTCCCTGTCAGCGAGAACTACATACTGGGTGTGACCACCGCGCTGACGACGCGCACATTTGATCGCGTGGTCGCGAATCTAGGCTGGGTCAACGCTCAAATCCTGGCTCCTGTTTTTGTGGGGGATACGCTATACACGGAATCGGTCATAACGGCCAAACGTGAATCACACTCCCGCCCGACGCAAGGCATTATGACGGCGACCACGAATGCTTTGAACCAACATCAACAAAAAGTGCTTACCTATGAGCGCACCTTTTTGATTTATAAAAAGGGTCTGGGACCTTATGAGGCCTCGGGTTATTAGGGGTAAAATATCATGATTGATTACAAAGCACTTTATCAAAAAAAGCTCCAAAATGCTGACTCGGCAGCAAAGTTGTTACCCAAGACAGGCAACATATCGATTCCGTTTTTTGGAGGCATGCCCAGTGATTTATTACAGGCTGTCGGCAGGATGGCTAAAGCGGGGAGCTACGATCAGCTTAATTTATACTACATGCACTCCACCCCGCAAATGGGGGAAGCACTCCTGAATCCTGAAGTTGCCAAAATTATCAAGCCCAAACCTTTTTACATGGGAGCCGCAGAGCGTGCGCTTGTCCATGAAGGCTTAAAAGATGGCATCAAATATATCGAGTATATGCCGGGCAGCTTCAGCCAGATTCCCCACCTGATGGCCGATGTCATTGGTATTGACACCTTCATGGTCGCCGTCTCTCCCATGGATGCTCATGGTTACTTTTCAATAGGCATCTCGGGAGCTTATACGCAAAAGGTCATGCGCCAATGTCGCCAGTTGATTGTGGAGGTCAATCAACACATTCCCCGTTCGTTCGGTGACAGCTTGATTCATATTTCTGAAGTGGCCGCCATTACCGAATGTCATCAACCGCTCTCTTCTTTGGCTTTCCGCCCTGCCACACCTGTCGACGAGCAAATCAGCCAGTATATTTTGCCCATGATCCCTGATCGCGCGTGTGTGCAATTTGGGATTGGCGGTGTCCCGAATGTCATTGCTTCGATGCTGAAAAATCATAAGGATTTAGGCATTCACACCGAGCTCTTAGCCGATGGTTTGCTTGATCTTATTGAGGCGGGAGCAGTCACCAATCGCTATAAAAAGGTAAAACCCTATAAAACCATTTTTAATGTCGCGATGGGTTCGCAAAACTTGTATGATTTTATCCATGATAATCCGGGCGTGGAATGTTATGGTGCTGATTTTGTTAATGATCCCGGTGTCATCGCCCAAAATGACAATATGATCTCAGTCAATGCCTTTGTGGAGATTGATCTCAATGGTCAGGTGAATGCCGAGTTTGTTGAAAGCCGTCAGTTTAGCGCACCCGGCGGACAACTCGATTTTGTCAAAGGCGCGGTCAAATCAAAAGGAGGAAAAAGCTTTTTGGCATCAAGTTCGACGGCGGCGCATGGTAAAGTCTCTCGCATCGTGCCGCGGTTAAACTCCATTGTGACCGATCCCCGTATGGATGTGCAATATGTCGTGACCGAGCATGGCATTTGTAATTTGCAGGGCAAATCAACTTCTGAACGCGCGCGCGCATTGATTGATTTAGCTGACCCTCAATTCCGGGAATCGCTACACGATGAGGCAAAGAGGCAGGGCTTGATTTAAACCAGGCGGTACTGAAAAAAACATGATTTTCCCTCCGATTGGGCGATGGATTTTTGTGGGATGAGGGATACGATTAGACGCGGAGATTTGTAATATTATCGAGTGCAATGACCGCCAGATTCATTACCTCGTGGACAAGGACTGGCACTACCGCACCGAGGAACGC
>CAYTAI010000075.1:0-3122 GCA_964435715.1 uncultured Verrucomicrobiota bacterium
GTGGCTTTCGGGTCGGCGACCGTTTTTTTGAAAGGATAGAGATTCACAATGACCAGATCAATCGGCGTGATCCCATGTTCCCGCGCCTGTTTGACGTGCTCCTGATTGCGCCGGAGGAAAAGCAGTCCGCCGTGAACTTTCGGGTGCAGGGTTTTGACCCGGCCATCCATCATTTCCGGGAAGCCCGTGTGTTCACTGACATCCTTGACCTCCAGTCCCGCCTCACGGAGGGCTTTGGCTGTGCCTCCGGTGGACAGAATTTCGATTTTGTGTTTGAGCAGGGCGGCGGCGAGGTCGGCGAGGCCGGATTTGTCGGAGAGGGAAATGAGTGCGCGTTGGATTTTCATGAATTAATTATCGTATTAAGAGATCAATCTTTTTCACACGATGCGGACGATGCCGGTGCCGTGTTCGATCTGACCGATGATCCTTGCGCGCGCGCGCAATTTGCGTAGCACGGTCATGGATCGATCCAGGTCTTTCGGGGCGACGACAAAACAATAGCCGATACCCATATTAAAGGTCTGGTAACGCTCCTCCTCCGAGACGCCGCCTTTGTCGCAGAGCAACTGATAAAGCGGCGGGACAGGCCAGGAACCCCGGTCGATGAAGGCATTGACATTTTGAGGCAGGATGCGCGGGAGGTTGTCGATGAGTCCTCCCCCGGTGATGTGAGCCATGCCTTTGATGCGGACGACCTTGCCGAGGGCTTTGACAAAGGGGAGGTAATTTATGTGAGTCTTGAGGAGCAATTTGCCCAGGGTCTCTTTTTCGCCGGGAATCCGCGAGGAGAGCTTGAGCTTGAGCTGGTCAAAAAGGATTTTACGGGCAAGGGAGTAGCCATTGGTATGCAGCCCGCTGGATTCCAGTCCGATGATAATATCGCCGGGCTTGATTTTGGAGCCGTCGATCATTTTGGCGCGATCCACGATGCCCACAATCGCGCCGACAAGGTCATAGTCCTTGCCTTGATACAACCCCGGCATTTGAGCCGTCTCCCCGCCGATGAGCGCGCAATTTGCTGCGGCACAAGCACGGGCCAGGCCGGAAATGATTTGCTCGAAAACTTTTGGTTCCAGCCGCCCCGTGCCGATGTAATCCATAAAAAAGAGGGGTTCGGCACCCAGCACGGCGATGTCATTGATGCAATGATTGACCAGATCAGCCCCGATCGTGTCATGAATCCCGCTATCTACCGCAATTTTGAGCTTTGTCCCGACACCATCGACACTGCCGACGAGGATCGGGTCTTTGAACCCTTTGAAGCTGGCGCGGAAAAGCCCGCCAAAGCCCCCAACCTTCCCGAGCACCTCGGGACGTTTGGTTTTCGCGAGCAATTTGCCCAGCCCGGATTTGACCTTGTTTCCCAGATCCACATCGACACCCGCGCGGGCATAAGCTTTTTTTGAACTCATATATTATTTTTTGATATTAAAGGTTTCAGATAGTTATGTAAGTGAGGAATATCCTTTTTCACGCATTCCCACACAATTGAAAAATCGATATCGTCATAGCCGTGAATACATTTATCTCGCATACCGGCTATATCCTTCCAAGCAATTGTCGGGTGAAGCTTTCTAAACTCATCCGATAAACGCTTTGTGGCCTCACCAAGGACAAGCATCTGATAAAGAACAGCACTTTGTGTTTTTTCGTCCTCTTCAAAGTCGGTAACAGTCAATCCACGAGTGTAATCTTGGATTTTTTCCAAAGCATGGAGTAAGTCCAATATGACTGCATCATCACGCCACATAAATCGTTTTGATTTTATTGAGTATATGATCGCGCCGAATCCAATTGTAGCTGGTTTCGACACTGTGGCGGGTTAATAAATCAACTTTTCGCCCGGTAATCATTTCGAGCTCGGACTCCATCCGGATCATGTCCAAGAGAGACCATTTCGCTTCTTTTAAAAAACTGACGAGAAAATCCACATCGCTCTCTTGTCTGAAATCATTGCCGAGTGCTGATCCAAAAATCTCTAAGCGGGATATCTTCCATTTTGTACAAAAATTTTGGAGGTCTTGATCGGGCAATATGACATGTTCATTGAGCTTCATGACATTGGATTATAATAACCGGGTTTGTTCTTCGAGGGGAACCAGCTCGGTCGGGGGTTTTTGTTTGCGGCGTTCCATGATGAATTTATCCGTTTCCGCGTTGTATTTGATGGGGTAGTCGCCGGTGAAACACGCCAGACAGTATTGATTCGACTTGTGTTTTGTGGCGCGGACCATTCCGTCGATATCGAGATAACCGACGCTGTCGGCTCCGAGATATTCGGCGATTTGTGCATTCGTATATTTATTTGCGAGCAATTCGCTCCGGTTCGGGAAGTCAATGCCGTAGTGGCAGGGGAAGCGGTGGGGCGGGCAACTGACGCGGACATGGACTTCTTTGGCACCCGCCTCGCGGAGATTGACCACGCGGGCGCGGGCGGTCGTGCCGCGGACGATGGAGTCATCGACGACGATCACGCGTTTGCCTTTGACGGCGGTTTTGATGAGGTTGAGTTTAACGCGCACGCCGAAATCGCGGATGAGCTGGGTCGGCTGGATAAAGGTGCGGCCGACATAGTGATTGCGGACGAAGGCTTGTTCAAAAGGGATTTTAGACTGTTCGGAGTAACCCAGTGCCGCGTAATTTCCCGAGTCGGGAACGGGGATGACGACATCGGCCTCGACAGGATGCAAGCGCGCCAGCTCGATGCCCATGCGAAAGCGGGTCTCACTGACATTGACATTATTGATATTGCTGTCGGGGCGTGCAAAATAGACGTATTCAAAAATGCAAAAAGCATTTTGCTCCGGGGGGACAAAAGGTTTCAGGGAACGCAGACCATTCTCATCGATAATGACGATCTCGCCCGGCTCCACGTCGCGGATGAACTCCGCCTGCACGAGGTCGAGCGCACAGGTTTCCGAGGAGAGAATGTATGAGCCGCCGAGCTTGCCAATGCACAAGGGGCGGAACCCGTGGGGATCGCGGACACCGATGATTTCTTTTTCGCTTTGGATGACGAGCGAATACGCCCCCTGGATTCTTTTGAGCGCGTAAATGAGGCAATTCTCGTGGCTGGCACTGCGGGGTTGCGCCATGAGATGCAAGATGATCTCGCTGTC
>CAYTAI010000075.1:3137-6741 GCA_964435715.1 uncultured Verrucomicrobiota bacterium
GGAAAATGGAACCTTTCGCCTCGAGCTCCTCGCGCAATTCATTCGCATTGATGAGATTTCCATTGTGCCCGACGGCGACTTGGCCTTGGGCACAGTTGACCACGATCGGCTGGGCATTGATGATATGGCTGGATCCGGTGGTCGAGTAACGCACATGGCCGATGGCACGATTGCCTTTGAGGCTTTTGAGTTTGTCCTCGTCAAAAATCTGGGGCACCAGTCCCATGCCCTTGACCGTGTGAAAGTCTTGTCCGTCTTTGGAAACGGTGATCCCGGCACTTTCTTGTCCCCTGTGCTGAAGCGCGTAGAGTCCGTAGTATGTGATCAGCGCGGCATCCGGATGGCCGAAAATACCAAATATACCGCATTCATGCTTGGGATAATAACGGGAGTCTTCAGCCATGCTTATCACCTAAAAGAAACCACCGGGTAAATCAACCTTTGTGTTTCAAAGATGTGAATTTTTTACAAGGGGGAGATTTTTCCAGTGCTAACTTGCCATTCTCATCCGGCGGAGCGGGCCGTTAAATCAATAAAATTTTCTTTTTCCGCGCCCCGTTTACTGGTTAGATGCCGTGCTTATGGCGACTGACGAAAAAAGAAAGCTGTATTGGAAGGAAAATCTCACGATTGTTTTTGCGCTGCTGGCCATATGGTTTTTATGCTCTTTTGGATGCGCCATCCTTTTTGTTGACTCTCTCGACAAAATCCGGATTGCCGGATTCAAGCTCGGCTTTTGGATGTCCCAACAGGGTTCGATCTTCATTTTTGTTCTGATTATATTTGCTTATGTGTGGTTGATGAACCGCATTGATCAAAAACACGATGTTCATGAGGATTAATCGACTTCATTCAAATCAGACTTCTTTCTATTATTGAATTTTATGATGTTTCTCGCCGATTTCAGTGTTCAAACATGGACTTTCTTGATTGTGGGGGCGTCTTTCCTGCTCTACATCGGGATCGCCGTTATGTCCCGGGCGAGCACGACGAGCGAGTTTTACGTGTCGGGATCGACCGTGCATCCGGTTCATAACGGTATGGCGACTGCGGCGGACTGGATGTCAGCGGCATCATTCATCTCGATGGCAGGATTGATCTCCATGATGGGGCGCGACGGTGGGGTGTATCTGATGGGCTGGACGGGAGGCTATGTATTGCTGGCACTCCTTCTCGCTCCATACCTGCGGAAATTTGGAAAATTCACTGTGCCCGCCTTTGTCGGTGACCGGTATTACTCGAAAACCGCACGGATGGTCGCGGTAGGCTGTGCGATTTTTGTTTCTTTTGTTTATGTTGCCGGACAAATGCGCGGGGTCGGCATCGTTTTTTCGAGGTTTCTGGAGGTTAGCATCGAGAAAGGTGTGCTCATCGGCACGATTATCGTCCTGCTCTACGCGGTGATGGGCGGGATGAAAGGCATCACCTACACGCAAGTGGCACAATATTGCATTTTGATTTTTGCCTATCTGGTTCCGGTTTTTTTCATTTCATTCATGCTCAGCGGCAATGCGATCCCGCAAATCGGCTTTGGCTCGGAGCTCTCGGCGGAAAAGGGGACTTACCTTTTACAGAAGCTTGATCATCTCAGCGCGGATTTGGGATTTGCCGCGTACACCGCGGGGCAACGATCAACGATTGATGTGTTTTTCATGACGCTGGCTCTGATGGTGGGCACTGCCGGTTTGCCCCATATTATTGTGCGTTTCTACACGGTTCCCAATGTCCGCAATGCACGGTCCTCCGCCGGATGGGCACTGCTTTTTATCGCGATTCTATACACCTCCGCGCCCGCACTCGCCGCCTTTGCCCGCACGAATCTCCTCCAGACTGTCAACAACCGCCCTTATGCCGAGATGCCCGCGTGGTTCAATAAATGGGAGGAGACGGGCCTGATCAAGTGGCAGGACAAAAACGGGGACGGGCGCATCCAGTATTACAATGACAAGAGCAAGGACTCTGCATTTCTCGCGCAAGCCGATGCCCGGGGCTGGAAAGGCAATGAGCTCCACGTCGATCCGGACATTATCGTGTTGGCGAATCCGGAGATCGCGCAGTTGCCGAATTGGGTGGTTGGATTGGTCGCAGCCGGTGCCCTTGCCGCCGCGCTCTCGACAGCCGCGGGACTGCTACTGGTGATCTCGACGGCGTTTGCCCATGACCTGCTCAAAAGCGGGTTCACCCCGCATATCACGGAGAAAACCGAGCTCATGGCCGCCCGTGTGGCGGCGGGTGTCGCCGTCATGGTCGCCGCCTATTTCGGGATTAATCCGCCCGGCTTTGTCGCCCAAGTGGTGGCATTCGCCTTTGGCCTGGCGGCAGCCTCTTTTTTCCCCGCGATTGTCATGGGAATCTTTTACAAGAGGATGAATAAAGAGGGTGCGGTCGCCGGAATGATTATGGGTCTGATATTCACGGCCGCCTACATTATTTATTTCAAATTTATCAATCCGTCGGCAAACACCCGTGAAAACTGGTGGTTTGGCATCTCTCCGGAAGGTATCGGCACACTGGGCATGCTTTTGAATTTTTTCGTGGCACTGGTCGTGTCACGATTCACCCCGCCTCCGCCCGAACACATTCAACATTTGGTCGAAGACATCCGCGTCCCGCGCAAACTCAAATAGGGAATACAACCATGCCTGAAATAAAATACCATGTCGCACGCAATGGCCAACAAATCGGCCCCGTGACGCTGGAGCAAATCCGGGAGATGATCCGCACCGGGCAAATTGCCCCGCAGGATGCCATGTGGCACGAGGGTCTGGCGGCTTGGCAACCCGCGCAAATTGTTCTCGGCTCCGCCGCATTTACTCCGGGTCAGGCGGAGGCGTTGAATTACGGTGAGCCGGGGGCGCAGCCTCTGCCCCCATTATTGCCGGTGAAATCTTGGATGGGTCTGACGTCGGTCATCATCAGCGGAGTCATGTTCATTGGGTGGTTCGTTCTCTTGGCGGCCGCCGGAATCGCCTCGAGTCAAGGAGCCAGTGAAACCAGTCCGCAAATGATTGTCATCGGCTTGTTGCTTTTCGCAGGCATCGGCATCAACCTCGTCGGTGCGGCTTTTGGTCTGATTCCCCTGATCCAGCCCGGCCACAAAAAGACGCTCGCCGCCGTCGGACTCTCGATCAATGCCCTTGAGCTCGTCGGTATCGCCGCCCTCATGCTCGTTGGCACCGCCATGCAATAAAACTTTTTTTAAAAAGACGGACTTGCGCGTCCTCACGCATGAATCGCCCGCCCGAGGGAGACCTCGGCAGCCTCGAAAACAATCTCACTGAGAGTCGGATGGGCGTGAATGGTGGAGGCGATGTCCTGGGCGTTCAGTTCAAACTTGCTCGCCAGAGCCATTTCAGAAATGAGCTCGGTGGCTTCCCCGCCGATGATGTGGCATCCGAGCAATTTGCCCCCGGGCTCCTCGCGCAGGAGCTTGACAAAGCCTGCATTGTCCCCGGCAGCGAGGGCTTTGCCGGAAGCGAGAAAAGGATATTTGCCGACGGTGTAAGAGAGCCCGCGCGATTTGCACTCCTGCTCGGTCAGCCCCACACTGGCGACTTGCGGGTGGCAATAGGTGCAGCCGGGGAAGACTTTCGGACGTTTGGGC
>CAYTAI010000076.1:0-5533 GCA_964435715.1 uncultured Verrucomicrobiota bacterium
CTCGACGCCGAGAGCGAGCGGGCCGTGCAACGCGCCTTGGACGAGGCGTGTGTGGGGCGCACCGTCATTTCAATCGCCCATCGTTTGAGCACGATCCGGAGTGCCGGTGTGATTTATGTCATGGACAAAGGGCGTATTGTGGAGTCAGGCTCGCATGACGAGCTCATGCAGGCAAAAGGGCTCTACGCTGATCTATACCTGCATGAGGATGATGACGAAGGATAATATCATGAAACACTCGGACAAACAAATCGCATGGGCTCTGGACTTTTGCCGGAGCAAGTCGCTCCGGCGCACACGGGCGCTGGAGGCACTCATCAGTTGCCTTGCAGAAAATGAAAGACCGGTTTCATGGACTCATTTGACCGTCGAGCCCCGGCTCGCGCGCATGTGTGATCCCGCGACGGTTTTCCGTTTGCTCAAGAAGCTCGAGAAAATCGGCATCGTCCGCAAACTGGGCTTGCACAGCCGCAGCATGCATTACTTTTTGAGCACACCGGAGCATCATCATCATGATTATCTGATCTGCTCGGATTGCGGCGAGATCGAGGAGCTTGATATTCATTGTCCCGTGGGCAAGCTGGAAAAAGAGATTGAGAAAAAATCAGGCTTTAAAAATCTCTATCACGAACTCGAGTTCTACGGCGTTTGCCCTAAATGCCAGAATGCGTAGTGACACGCGTGGACATCCTAGCGTTGCTTGACTTTTGATGTGGTGGTCACACTTTTTTTATTGTCCGCGGGCAATTCCGGCGGAGGCTGGGGCGGTGTGCTGAAATCTCCTCCGAGAGCGAGGAAAAGGTCAACACGATTCTCCAGCCGGGTGCGTTGGGTGGCGAGGAGATTCGAGCGGGAGCTGAGCATATTGCGCTGGGATTCCAGCAGGGCGATAATATCGGTTTGTCCGGCTTTATATTGCTCTTCTGCCAGGGTGTAAGCTTGTTGGAGCAGAGCATAGGCGTCGGATTGGAGCTTTTCCCTTTGGGCGAGGGTTTTTTCGCGGACGAGCGCGATCTCCGCCTCGCGAAAGGCGTTCAAGACCAGGCGCGCATATTCCGCTGCCGCGAGTTTCTGCTGGGCTTGCGACTGGGCAATTTGCCCGGAGATACGACCCCCTTCCAATACGGGTTGAGTCAGATTGCCCACCAGATTCCAAAATGCTGCCTGGTTATCGAAAAGATTGCGGAGGGCATCCGATGAGCTTCCCAGGGTCGTGGTCAGACTGATGCGCGGGAGGCGTTCCGCCTTTGCGGAAAACACCCGGTTCTCCGAGGAGAAATAGCGCCAGTCCGCGGCACGCAAATCGGGTCGTCGCAAGAGAAGATCAGAAGGGATGCCAGCGGGGATGGAGGTCATCAGGACAGGCAGATCAGAGGCTCCTTTGATTTCTCCTGCCGGGAAACGGGCGAGGATGATTTCCATGTCGCGTTTGGCGCGCTCGAGATTTTCCCGGCGCTGAACCAGGTTGTTCTCGGCGGACTTGAGCGTGGCACCGGTGAGTTTGACATCAAATTGCGAGGTGGCACCGTGTTTGAAGCGTTCCTCGGAGAGTTGATAGGTCTGGCGGACACTTTCGACATCATCAGTGGCGATTTTGACCTGCAACTGGCTTTCGATCAGGGCGAACCACGCTTTGGAAGTTTGTCCCGCCAACGACAAACGGGCTCCTTCATAGTCAAAGGCACTGGCGATCGCGTCCGAAGCGGCGGCTTTTTTGGAGGCGCGGAGTCGACCCCACACATCGATCTCCCAGCTCAAGTTGAGTGAGAGTCCCACGGATTCGGAGGCGGTATTGCCGGACCAAGGCTGGTCATTGCGACCCGCATTGGCTGCAAAACCGGACTGGGGATAGAGCGGTGCACCCGCAATTTGCGCCGAGGCGCGCGCCGACTCCATGCGCGCCGCCGCCGCCTGGAGATCATAATTTTTGGTGATTGCTTCCTGCACAATTTGCGTGAGTGTCCCGTCACGGAAAGTGCCGAGCCAGTTGTTCTGGACATCTCCTTTGGTCGCTGGAGAGCCGGCTGGCCACTGTCCCGGAGGGGTGACAGGGCTGGCGGGCGGCTGTTTTTCCGGCAGGGCACAGCCTGCCATCAGAAGGCAAAAACCTGCTAGAAAAATGCTTTTATTCGTTTCTAAAATCATAAATGACAAATCCCTCGACAAGCGGTTTGAGGATTTCTTCCACGGCTTTTTTGTGATCGGGATGATGATCATAGTCACGCAGAGCCTGCTCATTTTTAAACTCCATAACGATGCCTACATCATAATCTGAAATCACTACGGAACGTTTGGATGGCAGGGGGGTGCCCGCCCGCACACTTATGACACCCGGGATCTTGGCGAGGTCTTTGGAGGCATTGATGAGTTTTTCCTGTGAGGCTGCGTCACCGGGATTTTTGAGCCGTGCAATTACGACGTGGGTCACTGTTTTTTCAGGGGGCGGGGTTGTTTCCGCCGTCGCAAAAGCAAATGGTGCAGGGAATCCCGCAGAAATCAGGAGGGAGATGATGAGGGTTTTGATTTTCATGGTTTACTCCGAGCTCAGGGCGACTACGGGATCGAGTTTCGAGGCCTTGCGTGCAGGCCAGAATCCGAAGATGACACCTGTCGAAAATGCACAGAAAAAAGCAATAACAATCGGCCAGTATGTCAAGACAGGTTTGGCTTCATTCATGGGCGGACCATAAATCGATGCGGCGACACCCAGTGCGACTCCGATAAGACCACCGATGAGACAGACGATGATGGATTCACTGAGGAACTGGAGTTGGATGTCCTTGCTCCGCGCTCCACAAGCCATTCGCACACCGATCTCACGGGTTCTCTCCGCGACATTGACGAGCATGATATTCATGACCCCGATGCCTCCGACAAAAAGGGAAATCGCGGCGATGGAACCGAGCAAATTGCTGAACGTGGATTGAGCCTTGATCGCGTTGTCGAGCACCAGTGCCTGGTTGAATATTCTGAAATCCTCGGCTTGCCGGGATTTTAAAAGTTCTTGATTGATTGATTTCTGAACCATGTCGACATTTTTGATTTCATCGACACGGAGGCTGATCTGGGTCAGGGAAATATCTCCAAAAAGGCGGGAACGCGCCGTGGTCAAAGGAATACAGACAACATCATCCTCGCGGTCTTGACCGGCGGCAGATCCCCCGCTGACCGTGATGATTCCGATCACCAGAAAAGGGGAACTGTCGATAAGGATATATTTCCCGACCGGATCGACACCTTCCCCAAAAAGGGTATTCGACGCACGCGCACCCAGGACGGCGACAGGGGAGTGGTTGTCATAATCTTCTTGATCAAAGAAAGTGCCTTTCAAAATAGTCCGGTCTTCCGATGCGACAAAGTCCGGCGTGAGCCCGCTGATATTGGTGCGATGAATGACATCCTTGTGGCGGATGACCTTTTGACCGATGAGCATGGGCACGACATATTGGACGTGGGGAATGCGCTTGAGGAGTGATGCATCGAGCTCCATGAGTTTGCCTTCCTCACCGCGTTTGGCTCCCGGATAGACACGCAGGATATTGGTGCCCATTTTAGTGATCATTTTCATCAGCTCGCTTTTGGCTCCTTCCCCATAGGAAAGCATGGTGATGACGGAGGTCACCCCGATGATAATCCCGAGCATCGTCAGAAAAGTGCGGAAAAGATTCGCCCGCAAGGAGCGCATCCCTGTTTTCACCGCTTCAATGATGTCCAGAAAAGGAACCCATTTCAGGTTTTTCTGGGATGGGGAAGCTCCCGGGGTCGTGAGTCCGGCTGCGTCTTGGGGAAAAGCCCTTTGAAAATCAGGATTGATCTCATCAGAGATGATTTCCCCATCCATGATGCGGATAATCCGTTGTGCGGAGGCCGCGACTGCGGCATCGTGGGTAATAAGGATGATGGTTTTTCCGGAGGCGTGGAGTTCGCGCAATTTATTCATCACATCGACTCCGTTACGACTGTCGAGCGCCCCGGTGGGTTCATCAGCCAGTATGATTTTTCCTTCATTGATCAGGGCTCGAGCGATGGCGACGCGCTGCTGCTCGCCCCCGGACATTTGCATGGGTCGATGGGCGGTTCTTTGCCCGAGTCCGAGCGCAGAGAGGAAATCAGCCGCTTTTTCATCCCGCTCATTCTTTGCGACACCGGCGTAGATCGCGGGGACTTCCACATTCTCGAGTGCTGTCGCTGTGTTGAGCAAGTTGTATCGTTGAAAGATAAAACCGTAAGAGAGACATCTTTTTTGAGCCCGCTGGTCGTCGGTCATTTCTTCGACAGGTTCCCCTTCGATTTTTAATGAACCTGATGTGGGTGTGTCCATCAGACCGAGCAGATTCATGAGTGTCGTTTTTCCCGAGCCGGAAGGTCCCATGATGGCGACAAATTCCCCTTCGCGGATGGTCAGATTGATCCCATGCAGGATTTCAAGATCGGTGTCTCCGGAGGGATAAGACTTGCGGATATCCTCAAGCACCAGCAAATCGGGTGTTTGGCTGGTAGTTTCGAATGTTTCAGTTGAGAACTGAGTATCCATTACCTTGTGAGTCTCCTGAAAACGGCTCTAACGCCACATGATCCTCGGGCGGACCCTGCGGGGATCATCCTCAATTGGACCGGTGACGACCTCGTCCCCTTCATTGAGTCCGGAGATGACTTCGAGTTGCAGTCGATTCGATATGCCCGTGACAATTTCAACCGGCTGGGGTTCGCTTCCCCGCAGCACGAAAATTTTTCGCGTGTTATTCCCCTCTGACCCGCCTTCACGACGTTTTCCTCCACCCGCACCCGGAGCCCCGCTGCTAGAACGTTTGCTGCGGGCATAATCAACTGCGCTGGAGGGGATGACCAGCGCGTTCTCCACCTCTGAAATCAGAAAAAAAACCTGTGCAGTCATCCGTGGCATGAGAGTGTTTTCCTGATTGTCGACATTAAAAAGCACATTATAAAAGACAGGAGCATTTGTGCTTTCCGGCGTGGGTTGGACTTGGATGACTTTGCCGAAATATTTTTTATCGGGTTCTCCGAGTGTGGTAAAATAGGCATTCATTCCGGCTTTGACCTTGGCAATGTCCGCCTCTGAGACTTTGGCTTGCACGGTCATGACCGAGAGATTAGCCAGGCGCATGAGGTTGGGGGTTGTTTGATTGGCATTGAGCGTCTGCCCTTCCCGTGCCATCACATCGACGACGGTGCCGTCCATCGGCGCAAAGATTTTGGTATACCCGAGATTGGCCTGGCTGGCATCCAGCGATGCCTCGGCTTGTTTGATTTGCGCTTTCAAAGCTTCGAGATTGGCGGCAGCCTGCCGGTATTCGGCTTCAGATTGTTGGAAGACCTGCTCACTGACGGCATTGGACTGAAAGAGTTTCTGGTTCCGCTCACGGGTCTGGCCTGCGAGGACAAATGAAGCCTCTCGCGAGGTGAGTTGTGCTTTGAGATTGAGCAGGTTCGCCTCATCCTGTTGGACTCTCGCCTGATAAATCGATGGGTCGATGAGTGCCATCAAATCACCTTTTTGGACAATATCCCCGAC
>CAYTAI010000077.1:0-667 GCA_964435715.1 uncultured Verrucomicrobiota bacterium
AAGCCCTTTACAAGCTCGCCCGCGTCGCTGCCAATCGCGCCAATAACGGGGGAGCCGAAAGAAAATACGAGATCATCACCGCGCTGGATTCTTTCCACGGACGGACCCTGGCGGGAATCGCCGCCACAGGCCAGGAAAAGATTAAAAAGGGATTTGAACCCGCAGTGCCGGGTTTTGTCCATGTGCCTTATAATGATCTCGAAGCGGTCGAAAAGGCGATCACGCCCCGGACAGCGGCTGTTTTGATCGAGGGCATCCAAGGGGAAATCGGTGTGATTCCTGCCACTGCGGATTATCTGCTGGGACTACGCAAATTGTGCGACAAACATGGCATTCTGCTTATGATGGATGCCGTGCAGTGCGGATTCTGGAGGACGGGTAAATTCCAGAGCTACGAAAAAATACTCGAAGGCGTCCCGGGGGGTGAAAAATTCCAGCCGGATGCACTTTCTATGGCGAAATCACTCGGAGGCGGCTTTCCGATTGGTTGTGTCTGGATCCGGAAAAAATATCAGGACTCATTCCAACCCGGCATGCACGGGACGACTTATGGGGGCAATCCCCTCGCCTGTGCCACCGCCCTGAGTGTCCTCAAAACAATCGAAAAAGAAAATCTCGCTGAAAATATCACAGTCAACGGGGAATATCTCTCGGGCAAATTGCGCGG
>CAYTAI010000077.1:695-2524 GCA_964435715.1 uncultured Verrucomicrobiota bacterium
GGAGAGTCATCTGTGATTGCCGTGAGGGGGTTCGGTTTCATGCTCGGTGTCGAGCTCAAGACCGAAGCCAAACCTGTCATTCAAGCCTTTCAAGAGAAGGGTCTTATTGTGATTCCCTCCGGCACACACCGGTTCAGACTCCTCCCCGCTTATAACACCACCCGGGAAGAAATCGACGAGGCATTGTCCATTATCAGTGCCGTTTTAAAAACGGGCGCTTAATCCATTATTTTTTCGAATCACTTAACAGGAGATTTCTGATATGAATCATTTGCTTTCACTGGAAACCATGAATGCCGAAGACTTTAAAAAAGTCTTTGCCTTGTCCGAAACCCTCAAAGAGCAGCGCAGCCACCCCGCATCCTTTCCACTCAAGGGGCAAACATGGGCTTTGATTTTTTCCAAATCATCGACTCGCACCCGTGTCTCTTTTGAGGTCGGCATCAGGGAACTCGGCGGGGAGTCCCTTTTCTTGAGTGCCAATGATATCCAGCTGGGTCGTGGCGAACCCATCGAGGACACAGCCCGCGTGCTCGGACGAATGGTTCATGGCGCGGTCATTCGCACCTTCGCCCAGGACGACGTGGAGCAATTTGCGCGGTACAGCAAAATCCCGACGATCAATGCCCTGACCGACGACGAGCATCCCTGCCAGATTCTCACCGACCTATTTACTTTCGGGGAAATCCTGCGCCGGCGCGGGGCGAATGGACCGATGGAGGAACTCGTCAAAAATAAAGTCATCACCTTCATCGGGGATGCCGCTTGCAACGTGCCTGTCTCCTGGATTTTTGCCGCCGCAAAACTTGGTTTCGAGCTGCGCCTCGCTGCTCCGAAAAAATATCAACCTTCACCGGTGATCTTGGAGCGCGCACGCAAATTGTCCGTTCCGGGCACCAAAATCGTCCTCTCTGAAAACCTCGAAGAAGCCGTCAAAGGCGCGGACATGCTTTACACGGATGTCTGGGTCTCCATGGGCAAGGAGTCCGAGGCGCAGGAGCGCATCCAAGACCTCGCGGGCTATCAAATCAGTGACAAACTCCTTGAGCTGACAGGCAGAGACTCCGTCGTCATGCACTGTCTGCCCGCTTACCGGGGCAAGGAAATCACGGAGGAATGTTTTGAAAAGCATGCGCCGACAATCTTCGACCAAGCCGAGAACCGGCTCCATGTCCAAAAGGCCATTTTGAGCCTCATGAAGAAAGAAGCTTGATATAATAGAGATTCGAGCTAGCTATACAGATTCAAAAATTATGGCCAAAGATGATGTCATTCAAGTAGACGGTGTGGTAACACAGGTTTTAGCCGGGACAATGTTCCGGGTCAAACTCCCGCAAGGCCATGAAGTCCTCGCTCATATCTCAGGAAAAATGCGCAAACATTTCATCCGGATCGGCATTGGAGACAAAGTTTCCCTCGAAATGTCCCCCTATGACCTGACCAAAGCGCGCATTACTTACCGCCGCTGATTTTTTCCGCGGGCACCCCGGTCATCACTCCCTCCTGACCTTGTATTTACCGGCGCGACTGCCATTCCGTCAATCGAGACAAACGCGGCTGATCATTCCCGCCTCCAAAAATGGAATGATGAGTGAATAAATCTTTTTTTCAGGACGGTAAAAAGAGGATTCACGGCATCAGCAATCACGCGCATTGAAGAAAACGAGCGACCCGTTGTTTTTACACTCACATCACACAAGTCATATCCATTTGCTTGGAAACGAGTTTTTTCGCATCACACTTCTCGCGCAACACTTGCATTTGTTTTTTTGATAATGAGCATGAAAAGCATTGTGAATAAAGGATGATATTCACCCGTCGCCTTTCCC
>CAYTAI010000077.1:2549-5187 GCA_964435715.1 uncultured Verrucomicrobiota bacterium
ATGAAAGTTTTTTATTCAAAACCATTGCTGACGAAAAATATTTTCTGCTTCCAAGCCTCTCTGCCCGGAAAATCGTGATGAAAAATATTTTTCCAAAATGTGACTATTGAGTTGACGTTTATGAAAAGATTTTTTATGTATCTTGTCGTGCAAGCGTTACTTGCACTTCCTCGCACCTGAGGAACGGAGGGGGTGAATATGAATGGCTGTTAAGAAAAAAGCTAAAAAACCAGCAGCGAAGAAAAAAGCCGTCAAGAAGGCTGTGAAGAAAGCACCTGCTAAGAAAAAAGTCGCTGCGAAAAAGAAAAAGTAATTTAAAAATTCTTTTTTGAAATCATTCTAAGAGAGAGGTCACCCCTCTCTCTTTTTTTGTGTATCATCCTCATAAAAACGGCACCATGATTACAACCATCACACTGAATCCGTCTTTGGATCAAACCCTCACTGTTGATTCGCTTTTGCACAATGTGCGTGTCTTTGCGGAATCCTCCACGACGGAAACCGGCGGCAAAGGCGTCAATGTGAGCAAATTGCTCGGGGCGCTGGGTGTGGAAACCCGGGCTTTTGCCCCGACAGGCGGGGATAACGGGAAAACCTTCACTCAACTGTGTAAAAATGACGGTATTCATCTGGTTTCAGTCCCTCTGCAAGGACAAACCCGGCGGAATCTCACCCTTTTGTGCCGAAAACCGGTTCCGCGAGAGTATAAAATCAATGAGCTGGGTCCCCGCGTCAGTCGTGCCGAGCTGATGCGGATTCAAAAACGTATTTTCAATCTGCTTTTCAAGTCATCGTGGGTCGTGCTCGGCGGGAGCCCTCCTCCGGGAATCGACGAGAGATTTTATGGAAAAATCATCGAGCATGCAGCACGGCTTGGAGTCAAAGCAGTCTATGATGGAGAATCCGCGTCACTTATCAAAAAACACGGGACCAAGATATTCTTGGTGAAGCCCAATCGCCATGAGTTCACATTGCTCACCGGGAGTCAACCACGACACCCCGAGCAATTTGCGCGAGCGGGTCGGGCATGGCTGGAAAAAACAGGTGTCACCCACATGCTCCTGACTCTCGACAAGGACGGGGCGGTCTGGATCAGCAGGACAGGGTGCTGGCATGCCTCAGTGCCGCCGGTCAAAATCGCGAGCGCCATCGGAGCGGGAGACAGCACAGTGGTCTTGAGCAATTTGCGCGGATCCCGGAGGCACTGCGTCTGGCGGTGGCGGCAGGCACAGCGACAGCGCTCATGCCCGGCTCGCAGACAGGCACACGTAAGGCGATCCTGAGCCTCTTCAAAAAAATAAAACCCCGGAGGATTTGAATCATGCCCGCACTTCCCGGACCTTTGGAGTTTTTCTTTTGGATCAAAAAAATCGGCTTTTGGAAAGCGGGTTTGAGAAAAAAAGTCTGGGCACATGCTTGTGGTCCTGTTCATTTCTAGCGCGGAGGACGGGGAACCCCGGTCGTCCTGATTCATGGTCTCGGCGGCAGTGTCTTGCAGGATTTTCCGAATCTGACGGCACTTCTCGCGAAAAATCACGATGTCTGCGCGATTGACCTGCCGGGATTCGGGCTGAGCGAACATGTGGATTTCGAACAATCCATTGAAAATCATGTCCGTGTCCTCCATGACTTTCTCGAGTGGCAAAACATTAAAAACCCGGTGATGATCGGCAACTCCATGGGCGGATGGGTGACACTGTCGCATTGTCTGGCTCATCCCGGTTTTGCCCGGAAAATCGTCTTGCTGGCACCCGCCGGAATCGATTTTGATCCGCCGCCGCCTGAGATTTTCATGCCGGAAAGCCCTGCGGACATGGATCGATTGCTTGCTTATTTGATCCATCGACCGCCCCGCATCAATGATTGGTTCCGGAAAGACTGGTTTCGCGTGATGGCGGCACACCGCCCCGCCATCCAGGCGATGATCGGCAGGATGCTCACGCGGGAGGAGGTGCTTCGACAAGAGCAAATTGCGCGGATCCGTGAACCGGCTTTGATTATTTTCGGGCGGGAGGACCGGATTATCCCCTGCTCCACAGGGCAGCACCTCTATGAATGGCTGCCCAACGCCAAACTCATTGTCCATGAGGACTGCGGTCATCTGGTGCAAGCCGATCAATTTGCCGCGGTCACGACGCAAATTGTGCAGTTCATAGACGGCTCCCCGGAAAAGGAATGAGCCGGATTTGGAAAATCTTTTTTGATTTTTTAGTTTTGCGCTTTTATCAATGGGGCGTAGTGTCTCTCCCTATGAAAATCCATCTCCTTATTATTGCCGCTCCCGCGCTCTTGATCCAATCTGTTTTTTCTCAAAATGCAATTTCAACTGCCGAATCATCCACAACTGCCCCTGCGACAGAAGAAAAAGCTCCGGCTTCCAACCCGGGAGAAAAGAAAAAAAATAACGCCGAAGAGATTGTGGAACTCAAAAGCGGGCTCAAATACATTGATCTCGTCGTCGGTGAAGGCCCCGAAGCGACCGTCGGTTACCGCGTGAGGGTTCATTACAAGGGCGAGCTCGAAGACGGCACGGTCTTTGATTCTTCACTCAATCGTGAACCATTCACTTTCAAGCTCGGCATGGGCGAGGTCATCGACGGCTGGGATCAAGGCGTCAAAGGCATGAAAGTCGGGGGCA
>CAYTAI010000078.1:0-5037 GCA_964435715.1 uncultured Verrucomicrobiota bacterium
GCTTGGCCCCTCCAATTTCATCCCAATGGAGGGATGACCTCCCGGTCGTCCCATTATTCTCTTTTTCGTGGCCTTCGTGCGCTTTCCCGATGGATTGGGACAAGCTGTGGTTCATCCCTCCATTTCAAAAAAAATCTGCGGGCGCTTTTTGCTGTCTTCTGGGAAGTGCGCCCCCGGCTCATCAGTCCTTGTATTTCAGCAGAATATTCAAGGCTTGATCCTTGTCGTTTTTCCGAGCCAAGGTTTCGGCATTTTTGATCAATCCGGGATTTTCGCGGAATGCTTTCAACCGGGCATTGATGATTGTTTCCACCATCTCGCCTGAGTCAGACATTACCGCCCAATCCAAGGCATTCCTGCCCTGATTGTCCCTGGTCAAGGGGTCGGCTCCGCCCTCCAAGAGCCATTGGGAAACCATCCGGTTTCCCGACATCGCCGCAATGGACAATGCCGTCATCCCGAGTTGTTTTTCCCGTTGGTTGACATCGGGTTTTTTCGTCAGGATTGCCGAGATGATCCCCGGATTCCGGTGAATCACCGCCCAAATCAAGGGGGTTCGGCCTTGTTCATCCCGCAGGCCTGTATCCGCCCCGTGCATGATCAAATATTGCACGAGAGACTCGTGCCCTCTCTCAATGGCCAAAAAAAGCGGGGTTTGACGAAACCGCGCATCCGCGAGATTCGGGTCAGCCCCGGCTTTGAGCAGGATTTCGACCATCAGCGCATTGTCCTGCAAAATCGACCAGATCAAGGGAGTAAGACCATGCTCATCCCGGGAATTCAGCCGCTCAGCGACAGCCTGATCGATTTGCCGGGTGTCCTTGTCGTCCAAAAGCCCTTTCTCCGAGGACAATTTTCTCGCCTGATCTTTGCGAATTTCCCGGATCGTCTCCCTCAAATAATCCGCCTCTCCGAGCTTCAAAGCCCCTTCGAGACCAATCTGATTTGTCGCGCCGTAATGGCAAAGATACCGGGCAATCGGCAGATTCCCCTGATTCACCGCGATTTCCAGCGGGGACATTCCTGTGGCATCGGTGGCGGAGGCATTGGCCCCGTTTTCAAGGAGGGTTTTGACAATTTCAGTGTGTCCACGATCCACAGCCAGCATGAGAACGGTCGCATCAGCTCCTTCGAGTCGTGTGTCCGGGGAAATCCCCGCTTTCAAAAGATTCCAGACGAGGGGTTGATTTTCCCGGTAAATCGCCCCGATCAATGTGTGAGTGTCCACGGGAACTTTTTTGAGCATTAACCCGTGCCGGAATCTTAAGGCACTGTCCCAATATATCTGATAAAATCCGAATCCCACCGCCACAGCCAGTAACAATGCCAGAACACCGAGGATTGCCCGTTTGATCAGAACCTCATGCTGGTAATACCATGGGACACGATACCCGCCGCCTCCCTTCGTCCGCCCCCGTGAGGAAGCTCTGCGTCTTCCTTTTTTACCCATTGCCGGCTGCGGTCATGGACTTCCGCCTTTTTCCGGCGAAGAAAAGGAAGAATGTCCCGAGGAATGTCAGCAGGGCGTATGTGGACGGCTCAGGAATCGTCGCCAGATGATTGTAATTCAAGTAAAGATCGTTCCCCACTTGGCTCACGTAGAAGCCTCCCGTCGGATGAATCGGATTTTGGAAGGATGAAAGGTCGATGCTGAATTTGTCCGCCGCAAAACCATTGATGCTCCCCGCTGTCAGAATCTTCCACGCCTGATCCACATTCATGTCCCAATTCTGCGCGAGTCCTGCGGCATTAAAGGCATCCAATGTTGCCAGTTGAAGAGTAAAGGGAGAACCAGCCGTGGCTGTGATGTCCAAAACTCCTGACACATTGATAAAATCCCAGTTATTTGTCGCCGTCCCAGTAAAATTATTGATTTCCCATGCATACGTTCCAAGAGAACCAAAGGTTAGGGTTGCGACATTGATATTTCCGGGGCTATTGCCCGGTGCAATCACTGACCCGTTATCCACGGTTAATGCCGTGGTCAAAGTGCCTGTTCCTGCAAGTGTGCCACTATTGAGCGTGACTTGATTGGTGATGATGCCGGTAAAACTTAAAATCGCGTTTTGATTAACCAGAATGCCATCGGCAAAAGTATTGGTAAAAGCCCCATCCGTTTGCCGAAAATACGCCGCATCAGTGCCATTTCCGATTTGAAAAACGGCACTATTACTAACTGTTGCTCTTTGAACAATGGTCGTTCCTCCGTTGAATGCATATGTCCCCAAAGTATTACTCATCATCAATTGATCAATCTGAGCATGACCACCATTTTGCATAAAAGAACCACGCCGAATGTCCAATTCACCTGTATTTACAGTGTTTGTGATATTTAGAGAACTCTGATCTCCATCCATTCTTAAGCTGTTTTCTGATGCAGTATTTGTATATCCTATAAAGACATTTGTTGCATGCAAGTATCCACCGTTTGAAATATTGAGTGAATTTCTAATACCTGAATGTCCTATTGTTAAAGATGCAAGATTTGCAGATGATCCAAGGCCATAAATATTGACTATGTTATTACTGGAACCCACTAAAGCACCAATAGCAGAAGATTGTCCCCCAAATAGTTTTCCACCATTTGAGATTGTCATAATATTGCCCTGATCACTGTAGCCGATATATATACCAAAATGATTCGAAAGCGTGGAGCCAGAGTCCGAAATTAATAAATAGTTGTTTGATGAACCAGGATCAAAACCAACCAATGTTGATCTCGCAGTTACGTTTCCTCCTTCCAAAATCATCATTGTGTTTGACTGCGCAAAAACACCAATAGTAAAGTCATTTGTAATGTGGGCTTGCGAGTTGCTGCCATGGACGAGCATGAAGTTATTTGATGAGGTTAGAGGAAGGCTATCAAATCCATTCTGATCATACCCTATCCAAATATTGGATGCCATCAATGTTCCGCCATTGGTCACGATTAATTGGTTTTCTCGGCCACGATTCCCAACAAAAATTCCTCTGGAGTTTCTAAAGACGGAACCATCCCCATTGATAACAAGTCTGTTGTTGTTGGCACTGTTTCCATCACCAATGACTGAAATCCCATTAGGAACAAAAAGGCTACCCCCGTTGATAACATTGAGAAGATTATTTGTCCCTGTCTCACCAATATAATGATAGGGGCTCGAAGAATTCGTTTGAATTACCCCATTAATAGTCTGAGTGGTGTTATTTTGGGCATTTGCATATGAAAATGCCCAAAAAATCACGATAAAATATATCCCAATATATCTATGTACCATAAAAATCCTTAATATTTATCTGCAATTAACTGACTACCCTTATAATACCTGAGTTTTAATTAACATGTGCCTGAATCTCCAACTGCCTGTCTGCATCTGTCCGGATAATCTCCATACCAAAGCGGTGCTCCCTACCATTAATAATAATCGGGTTTGGATATTCTGGATAAAGACGCTTCAACCTCTCAAACACCTCATAATCGTGTCTGCCAAGAAGGAGGCGACAAGGAATCTGGCGTGCCAACATAATACGCACTACTTCAGCCTAAAGTGCCTCCTGAAATTGTAATAGCTCTGTATCCATAATTATTTGTATCTTTCATGATCCCATGTTGCACTATACTGCATGACATAACCATTAATCCAATCGTCGCGCGCTTCCTCTGACTCAAATGAAAAACGCTTTGACCACAGTCGAGCTTGTTCGAACAAACTTTCCCGACTAGGTTTATTTAGTCCTCTTTCCTTAGCCACCTGACCATCACCAAATCCGTGTGCAAAGCCCATTACTCTACCCGATTCATACATTTTACTATTCTCACTAATCGGTGTCTCTGGAATCAACATCCCAATAATCAAAAGAATGGCAGAAATGGCGCACCCCACTAAAAAGCTACCAGCACACCCTATCCTAGGTTGCCTAGGCAACGCTGCTGGCATCATGCTTTCTGGCTGAGTATCCGGTTGCTGATCCATTTGTTGTGTGATTTCATCATATAGTGACTGCTCTTGGGCTACAGGCGTTATTGGTGTAATTTGTGATGTTATGACGGCCTCCAGAGAATCCCAATCCGACATTCCCTCTTTCCATGCAAGTGTAGAAGGTAACAGTATTCCATCCGCCATCATATCGCATAATTCCGCTGGAGAGTAAGGGCCTTCCTGCTGATTGTTTTGATAGATGTATATCAGGTCTGACATATTACATATCTTGTTCGATATTTTTACGGTGCCATTTTATATGGATCTTTTTTTTGCATATCTGGTTTTGGTTACTAAAAAACCATTTTTCTATGGGGCTTATTGAATCATCTCTACTAACAGACCCTATAGTGGGTGTCAATATAAGAGTCGATATGCTCTGCTTAAAGGGCTGTGACGGACGCTGAAGCCATCAAAATCGTGGGCAGAAATGTCAAGACATGCCGGCTGAGGGTCGATTTGACCCAGGATGCCTTGGCGGAACTCGTTGATTGTCACTGGAAAACCATCGGCAAAATCGAAACCGGAACCATGAACCCCACGGTTCTGCTCCTGGGAAAAATCGCCACTCATCTGGGGGTCAGAATCGATCATCTGCTGGCCGGGATTCAATTTTCCGTTTCAAAAACCCACAAAACCCGCATTCTCAAGGCGAAAGCCCGGCAAAGAAAACCGTCCTCAAAAATCCTCAGGGAACTCAATATCGCGCAAGAATCCTGAATTCAGAATGAGAGTCAGGCGCAATTTGCCTCTTCAATCAAACCCAATGGAGGGATGGGCTCCTGCCCGTCCCATTTTTTCTGCACGTTTTCCATCGTGCGGGGTGCTCAGTGCGGAGTTTTTTTTACAAATGGGGCATGCTGTGGTGCAATTTGCCTCTCACAAAGACACAGGGGCACGGAGAGATCCCGTGGCTTGGGCATCCCTGCCCATGTTCTGGGTTCTTTCCCCGTGGCCGGGACGGCCATGCCACGCGTCATCTGCGGTTGATTCCCTCTGTGAATTCTGTGCTTTTTCGTGGCCGCCTTTTGGACAAGTGGGGCAAGCCCCGAAGTTTCTGATTCGGGGCGAACGGGAGCTT
>CAYTAI010000079.1:0-244 GCA_964435715.1 uncultured Verrucomicrobiota bacterium
TTTTGGAGTCCGCACTCTTGGCAATAACGACTTTGACCCCGGTGCGTTTGAGCACTTTGAGATGTTCGTTGGGAATGCCATTGGAGGTAATCCAATAATCAAAATCCTCGAATTGCGCGAAAGTGACCGGACGGCTTTGCCCCCATTTCGAGGCATCCGCAGCGAGAATCGCTTTTGCGGCGCGTTTGAGAAAAAGTTTTTTCATGTGCGCCTCGGTCAGCTCCGTGGTCGTCGCACCACGGTC
>CAYTAI010000079.1:258-4947 GCA_964435715.1 uncultured Verrucomicrobiota bacterium
GAGGAGCTCAACACGGCAAAATCCGCCGAGAGCCCCTCCATCCACTGGGTCGCGATCTCACCGACGAGTGCCTGGTTGACCACGCGCAATTGTCCGCCGATGCAAATGACCTGCGCCTGTGTGCTGTGGGCGGCATTGAGCAGCGGAATCGAATTGGTGATGATCGTCAAATCTTTCCGGAGCAAAAGGCGGCGTCCGATTTCCATGCAGGTGGTTCCAGAATCAATCAGGACAGAGGCATTTGAGGGAATCAAATCCGCCACGGCATCCGCGATGGCTTGTTTGTCGCCGAGATTCTCACGCGTCTTCTGTTCGTAGCTCGGTTCGCCGTTAAAATACGCCGGATGCATCACCCCGCCATGAATGCGGATCAATTTGCCCGATTCCTCGAGCTCGCTCAAATCACGGCGCAATGTCGCCGGGGAGACGCCCAGGGCTTTTTCCAAGGTCTGCACACTCAGACGCCCCTTCTGTTCCAGCAGGGAGGTGATTTTATGGAAGCGCTCGTGAGCGAACATGAGCGAATCTAAGCAATTCGCTCACACCCCGTCAAGGGTATTTTTTATCTTTTAGAAAAAAATCTCTCTCCCGGCCCGTCCTGTCCCAGTCTTTTTTATGATGTTTTTCCGGTAACCTCCGACAATATTTGCGATAAATCGGTAAGTCGATAGGGTTTCGGCAGGGCACCGCAGAAACCCATCTCCGAAAAACTCATCATGGTGTCTTCCTCGGAATAACCGCTCGATGCGATGGCTTTGACCTCCGGATCGATTTTTTTCAAACGGGAGAGGGTTTCCACTCCTCCCACGCCGCCCTGAATGGTTAAGTCCAGAATGAATGCGTCGACCGAACGCCCCGCATCACGGAGTTTTAGATATTCGGTCACGCAGGACTCACCGTCGGCGGTTTTAACCGCCTCATACCCCAGGATTTTTAATGTCTCTGCCAGTGTATTCAAAATCATTTCATTATCATCCATCAACATGATGAGCCCGTGACCTTGGACAAGACGATTAACAGGCTGCTGGCGCAATGGCTCAGTATCGACAGATGCTGGTAGTGTGACTGAAAAACTCGTCCCTTTACCCGTTACTGATTGAAATTGAATGCTTCCACCATGTTTTTCAATAATCGAGTAACTGGTTGCCAGTCCGAGACCGCTCCCCGTTTTTTTTGTTGTAAAATAGGGATTAAAAATATTCCTCTGCGCTTCTTTGGGGATTCCCGGCCCGTTATCAGAGACAGAAAACGAAACGAATTTTTTCACCTGCCCGGATTCACACGGGATTTCGATATTCTCTGCGAACAAAGACACTTTTCCGCCCTCGCCAAGCACCTGACGGGCATTTAATACGAGATTATAAATCACCTGTTTGATCTGTCCCGGATCGACATTCACTTTGAAAAGATCCGGTTTGATGTCGTACGCACAAGAAATCTGTGATCCGCGGAGTGCAAAACGGGAGGCCTCCCGGAGCAATTCGCCCAGGTCGGTCACTTCCTTGAGCGGGGCACCCCCTTTGGCAAAAGTGAGGAGTTGTTTGGTCAATTGTTTGGCCTCGTCACAGACTTTGAGAATATCCTCCAGATATTCAAGATTTTCACTGTCGGCAGGCTCTTTACTCTTGATGAGCGACGCGCTCATGACCACGGTCGAGAGAAAATTATTAAAATCATGGGCGATTCCACCCGCCAATAATCCCACGGACTCCAATCTTTGGGCGCGTTCCTTGCGTTCGGTTTCACGTTTCTGATCCGAGATGGATTGCACAAAGACAATCACCCGGAAGACATATCCCGCAGAATGTAAAACAGGACTGAACCGAACGTGCCACCAAGAGGAATCGTCATCTTCACTCAACGCAATGTCCTTTTCCGTGGTTATCTTCTGCTCCGTGCACTCCTGAAAAAGCATTTCGAGCTCCTGGTACAACTCCTGCGACAAAAAACCACGACAGATATCCATCGACTTGAATAAAAGCGTGTTGGCGATATCAGTTCCTGCCATGCGGCGGGAAGCTTCATTCATAGCGACAAAAAGCCAGACATCATCCTTCCCTTTTTCAAGAACAACAATCGAGGTGGACACTCCATCAAAAATCGATTTGAAAAAAGCTTCCCTCTGGAGCAACTGCTCCTCGGATGTTCTCCGGTCATGAATGTCCCGGCAAAGACCGATAATCTGCCTCACACGTCCGTTCTCATCCTTTTTAAACAGGGATTCCCTGCTGTGGAACCACCGGAATCCGCCCTGTTTGAGCAACATCCGGTATTCAATCTCCAACATCTCCGCATCCTTCAAAGTCTCGTATTTGCTCTGATGCTCGAGAAAACGATCCAGATCGTCGGGATGAATCACTGTCTGGATGAGATGGGAGCCCAGAGCCTTGATTTCCGCAGGGGTATACCCGGCACGTTCAAAAATACTGTTGTTGCAAAAGATATTCCGATGCTCGACCGCATCAAAAATGTAAAGGATATCCGGGATCGTATGATTGATGCGCTCTGCAAACTCCTTGTTACAGTACAGTTCCATCTCCGCATTCTTCCGCTCCGTGATATCCCGGGCAAAGACCAGCCGCGCGGGCTTCTCCCCGTAGTTAAACTCATGCGAATCCACAGAAACCCAAAAGACCGTCCCGTCTTTTTTCCGGTGCAGCCACTCCGCCTCATGGTAGAACTCCTCACGTCTGGACTCCAGAAACTCACGAAAAACCTGGATATCCTCCGACGGACGAATGTCAAATATCGTCATGGAGAGAAACTCTTCCCGCGTGTAGCCGTAATGCTCAATCGCTGCCGGATTCACATCCAAAAAATAAAAGGTCGACTTGTCATAAATATACATTGGCAGGGGGTTATAGCGGAAAATCAAACGGAATGAATTTCCCTCGGCCTTGATCATGCCCGATTGACTGGGTGAATGTGTTCTGTCCGGCATAAAAATGATTTTTCCGGTCAAGTTAGCTTTAAAATCATAAAATGTCATCACAAACATCCGGGCGCATCAAAAATCCTCTCCTCCTACCCGATCCACCACAACCCAAAGCGCAACCAGAGCGGAATCGTCAGCAGACTGACCACGGATGTCACAAAAATGACACGGAATGCCGTCGGCACATCCCCTTTGTAATGGCGCGTCATGACCAAGGGAAAAACGCCGCATGCCATCGAAGCCTGCACCACGAGCACTTGGCGCAACTCGATTGTCATCGGCAGAAATTTCGCCGCCAGCAGAAAGCATACGGGCAGAATCATCAGACGGAGCAGGCAAGCACCCGCCGAAACCGCCTTCGACTCGCTGAGAATTCCGGGCCGGAAATAATCAAGCATGGTGGCACCTACCAAGAGCAGTATGACCGGGATGGCTGAGCCGCCGAGCATTTGCATGGAGGTGATAAAAATCGGCGACACTTGCGCGCGATCCACAAAGAGATTGGTCAACAGCCCGGCAAAAATGGCGATCAAGGGGCCGGTCAGGAGACTTTTCCATTTTTTGAGAGGATTGTTCCCGGTCATGAGTCCGATACCCACGGTCCAAATGGCAACATCCACCCCGAGGTTGAAGACGAAAAGCACGCCAAGGGTCTGCACCCCGAAAAAATCCATGATCAGAGGAATGGGAATGTAACCAAAATTAAAAATGCCCACAGTCAGGGCAAATGTCCGCCGCTGGACAGGCTCGACCAACCCGAAAAAACGGGATGCATGCCATGCCACAAAAAAACCCAGCACAGTCACGGCAAATCCGATGATCGGTGGCAGCAAAACATTCTCCGGCTGGTTGAGCGCGGGATTTCCCAGTATCTTTTCGAAAATCAGGCACGGAAAAAGCACGTTGAGCGCCAGTTTCATCAGGGTGTCGTCAGCCTGCTGGTTCAACCATCTCGCGGCGCGCACGAACGCCCCGAGAATCATAATCAAAAAAATCGGGATCACCGACTCGAGTATATGCAGGTATTCATCCATGGGCGGGTTCCTTTGCATTACACCCTCGCCTCACCCTTCACAAGCCGATTCATGAAAACCGTCAGCCCATGCAAGCAGAAAGAGTTCCCCCAAAGCGGGCTGGCTTTTTTTTTGATGCATGCTTGCCATACCCTGCATCAATTGGTTAATCTATTTTTTGATGACGATGCTCTAGACCAAGCACTCACACCCGAACCCGTTGAGAGGAAAGCCGTCCCATTATGAAACATCAGCTCCATACGTGGAAAACCAAGCACGGCCAAATCATCATTCATCCCGAGCGCGCCCGCGTGCTCCAGGCACAGGTCGGATCCAATGACCTCTTCTGGATGAATGCTTTTCACCGCCAGGGCTGGAATGTCGGCGGCGACCGTCTCTGGGTCGGACCGGAAACCGACTGGTTCTGGAAAGTCACCGACGAGACTGATTTTTCCAAATATGAGGTTCAGAAAGCCCTCGACAGTGATAACTGGAAAGTCACCCAGATCGAAGACAAAGTCTGTCACCTCTCCAAAATGGTCACGCTCAAACACCAGCACGACAAAAGCTCGATCAAACTCGATTTCACCCGCAGCTTTTTCCTCACCGAAATGGAAGCCCCCTACTTTGACAGACAAATTGCTTTCACCTCGAATAACACCCTGGAAATCCGCAAGGGCAAGCTCGGGCAGAAAGTCGATCTCTGGGCCGTCCTTCAAGTTCCCGCCGGCGGCATCGTCT
>CAYTAI010000080.1:0-686 GCA_964435715.1 uncultured Verrucomicrobiota bacterium
GTCGGGGATATGGCGAAAACAGCCTCTTTGAGCGAGCGCAGGTTTCGTGATGTTTTTTATGAATACAGCGGGCGGAGCCCAAAAAATTTCTATGATCACCTCCGGCTCAGCCGCGCCGCTGACTTGATCCGGTTTGAGAAAAAATCGCTCAAAGAGGCCGCCATGCTCCTCGGGTTTTCCAGCGAATTTCATTTTTCGAAGGCCTTCAAAAAACAATTCCTGGTTCCTCCCTCGAAATTCAAGTGAGGATCAGACAACCCCTCCCCTGGGACACCAGGACTGAGGACAGCCGGGTGCAAATGTCCTTATTTTTTTGCCGCCTCGCGAAGCTCCGCCGCGGATTGTTCGGTGCGGGAGATTTTTTCGATGTCGTAGCCGGAGTCCTTCACCGTTTTGGCGGCTGTGTCATCATCCATTTTCCCGCCGGGTGTGAGGGTGACGGCGACCATGCTTTTGCCCAGATCGACAAAGATATCCTGCACCTGGTCGAGGCGTTTGAATGATTTTTCAATTCCGACAACGCAGAACGTGCAGACCATTCCTTTGACTTCGATCATGAGGGTTTCAGATTTGGCCTTTTCAGGGGCCGGAGATTCCTGTGCTCCGAGGTGGGACATGGCTCCAAAAAGGAGGAGAACAAAGGCGGTGAGGAGATGTGTTGTTTTCATGGAGGATTCCTTTCGTTG
>CAYTAI010000080.1:709-4793 GCA_964435715.1 uncultured Verrucomicrobiota bacterium
CGGAAATCAACTTGGGGTTCGCCTTTGAGTGAAACGCCGAACTCCAAAAAATAATTTCCCTTCATCAGCCGAATCATGGGCACCAGCTCGATCTCGTTTTTGAACTCGGTGACGTATTGGACTTTGAATGTCAGCCATGTGCCGAGCTGGTCGTATTCAGCCAGATAAGGGGCGACACCGGCGTGAAGCATATTCACTGTGTGCGAAAACTCCGGGGAAACCAGCGCGTGGGAGGAGGCCATGAGCATCCAGCGCCGGGACTCGATATCCGCCTGGAAAAGCCCGCGTCCGACCGGTGTGCCGCCCCCAAAATCACCGTGGGCGCCGCCCGCACCCGCGCCGAGATAGACATTGGCCTGCCAATCCCGGCTATTCCACCGGTAGGCGCGCCAGTCGGCATTGGCCGTGTAGGTGTATTGATATTGGCCATTGCCACGGTCGAAATGCATGAATTCACCCCCCAGCGCCAAGGCGGGTTTGACGGAGTAATTATAGCGGAGCATTTGCATGGACGGTTCCACGTCCACGGTCAAAATGGAAAAATTTTTCGGCGGCACCACGGGTTGTCCCCATGCCGACATAATCAACAGACATGAGACGATGGCAAAAACCACGGGCAGGAAAAAAGACCGGTTCATAAGGAATGATACACCGTGTTCCGACAAATCCCCTACATAAATAACAGTGAAATGTCGAAAATCACAGAGGGAAAACGGGCATACTGGAAAATATCTCTTGGAGAGGAAAGGTAAATGGTTTTAAACTCTTGAAAGGATAAGAAATATTTTATGAGAACAATCCTTGATTCCCTGGAGAAAAAAGTCGTTGTCGTTGCAGACCCGGCGGCAGCGGCGCAATTTGCTGCGGAGCTTTTTAAGGAGAGAGCGCAGGAGGCGATAGCAAAACAAGGGATATTCACAGTTGCCTTGTCCGGTGGCTCGACCCCGAAAGTGCTCTATCACAGGCTTGCCACGGATGAATCTTTTTCAAAGCAAATTGCGTGGGATAAGGTTCATCTTTTCTGGGGTGACGAGCGGTTTGTCCCCGCTGATCACGCGGAGAGTAACTACCGCATGGTCAAGGAGCAGATGCTGGATTTGATTCCGATTCCTGCAGAAAATGTCCACAGGATGATCACTGAGAATGTCGAGCCCGAGGAGTGTGCGGCGGGTTATGGGCGCAAATTGCGCGCGTTTTTTGGAGAGCGCAAATTGCTCGCGCCCTGCGGCGGACCTGCCTTTGATCTGAATTTTCTTGGACTGGGCACAGATGGTCACACCGCCTCACTTTTTCCGGACACTAAAGCCTTGACCGAGACTCATCACTGGTGCGCGGCAAATTGGGTGGAAAAATTCAATTCCTGGCGGATCACGCTCACTTATCCATCCATCAACAGCGCAAATTGCATCGCTTTTCTGGCTGTGGGCAAGGACAAGACCGAGAAGATCACCGAAATCCTCGGGTCCGATGGGAATATCCGCCGTTACCCCGCGCAATTTGTGCGTCCCGCCTCAGGCAAATTGCTCTGGGTGCTCGACGAGGCAAGTGCGGCGGGGCTGTGACAGAAAACCTTGTAATTCATTTGGTTTTGACATTTTCCCTTTTTTCAGAAAAAAGGTCTCTCTATGCCAATGAAAAAATGGACAGCACAAATCGTTCAATCCTCAAAGGATGGGGATCGGCTCCGTGATACCGGCACCCATACATTGAGTTCGACAGCAGGAGATTCAGAGGTCATCCTCCGCCCGGATCCTGCGGGTTCGCTCCAGGAAATTCTCGGTTTTGGGGGTGCCTTCACGGAGGCTGCGGGGCACACGCTCGCCCGGATGTCACCGGAAAAAAGGCAGGAGGTTATTGATGCCTATTTTCATCCCGTGAAGGGAATCGGATACAGTTTCTGCCGCACACACATCAATAGTTGTGATTTCTCGACGAAAAATTGGGCGTGTGACGAGACCCCGGGGGATGTCGAGCTCAAAGACTTTACTTTGGCTCATGATCGTCAGTGGCTGATTCCTCTCATCCGTGATGCGTTTCACACCTCTGCCCGTCCGATCCGGCTATTTGCATCGCCGTGGTCTCCGCCCGCCTGGATGAAAACGACCGGGCGCATGAATGACGGGGGTGCGTTGAAACCGGAATACCGGGAGGTTTGGGCAAGGTATTTTGCCCGCTGGATCAAAGAGTACGAGGCAGAGGGAATCCCGATTTGGGGGGTGTCCATTCAGAATGAACCCGAGGCAAAGACCGCATGGGACAATTGTCTGTACACGCATGAGGAAGAGAGGGATTTTCTGAAAATCCTCGGACCCACGCTGGAGCAGGAGGGATTAGGCCGGATCAAAATCATCGTTTGGGATCATAATAAAGATCATATGATTGAACGCGCCGACACAATTCTCTCCGATCCGGAGGCTGCCCGGTGGGCGTGGGGTGTCGGGTTCCACTGGTATAGCGACAGCGATTTGAACTCCTGCGACAACAACGAACCCTTGCGTTACATCCATGAAAAATATGGGTTGCCCTTGGTCTTTACGGAAGGATGCAATCCTTATCCGGACAATCCCAAAGGCGTCAAATCACTCGTGGGTCAATGGTGGACCGGGGAAAAGTACGCGCACCACATCATTTCAGATTTGAACTCCTGGACGGCGGCCTGGACGGACTGGAATATCGTCCTCGATGAATGCGGCGGGCCGAACCACGTTTTCAATCATTGTGACGCGCCCGTCATTTGTGACACCGCCCGTGATACGATCCATTACAATAGCCCCTATTACACCATCGCCCATTTTAGTAAATTCATCCCGCCGGGGAGTGTCCGGATTCCCCTCAAAAACAGCGACAACACCAAAGTCGAAGCGACTGCCGCGCGGACAACGGACGGTCAGATTATCATCGTTGCATTGAATCCGGCTGATGTCCCTGTTGGTTACCGGTTGGAAATTGACGGGGTCTGTGTTGATTTAACTCTTCCCGCCCATGCCATCCAGTCGGTTATTCTAAAAGAGGGGTAGAACAAAAATTCCCAAGCTGATTTTTGACCGGAGGGATCGTCGTATCCTCCTCTCCCGATTCAAGGCAAATGGAGATGGAAAAAATCATTCATTGATCACGATGAACCGTGTGATGCCCTCACTCCAGACGGACAAGACAAAAGAGTTGTCTTTGTCTGCCTTTTTCTGTGCGAAAGCTGTGGATGTGTCAGTGATTTTTTTGCGGTTGATTTCCTGGATAATGCTCCCTGCACGCAGCCCTGCCTCGGCGGCGGGGGTATCCGGGTTGACATTCTTGACGTAGACACCGGTTACAGCGGGAGGGATTTTGAGTTGCGAGCGGGTCTCCGCATCAATGTCGGCGATTTCGACTCCTTCAAAGAGATTCTGGATTTTGAGTTCCGGCGTAGCGCTTCCCGGTGTGCCCCGTGTCTCGGGCAGGACTTTGAGAGTCACATTAAAAACGCGGGGTTTTCCATCACGCACAGCCTTCACCGAGACACGTTTTCCGGGAGCTCCTTGGGAGACCAGCAGGCGCAGATGGCGGTCATCGCGGATTTTTTGACCGTCGAGCTCGATAATGACATCACCGCGTTTGATGCCTGCGGCTTCCGCACCGCTGCCTGCGGTGACATCGCTGACCAATGCGCCCGAGTTGTCGGGCAGGTTAAAGACTTTGGCAATGGAAGCATTCACCGGTTGAATCAGGACTCCGAGATAGCCGCGAATGACTTTACCGTCCTTGATGAGTTGCTCCATGATGTGTTTGGCCATGCTGACCGGAACGGCGAATCCGATTCCGATATTTCCGCCGCTTTGGCTGAAAATGGCGTTATTAATCCCGATGAGCTCCCCGCGGGCATTAACGAGGGCACCCCCGCTGTTGCCTTGATTGATCGAGGCGTCCGTCTGGATGAAATTCTCAAGGTCGGACACACCGATTCCACTCCTCCCGACCGCGCTGACGATGCCCATGGTCACCGTTTGTCCGAGACCAAAAGGATTCCCGATGGCCAGGACAATGTCGCCGACGCGCAGGGCGTCACTGTCGCCGAAATGAATCGCGGGCAAATCTTTCGCATCGATTT
>CAYTAI010000081.1:0-4167 GCA_964435715.1 uncultured Verrucomicrobiota bacterium
CGGGAGGTTTTCTCTCTTCCCCGCAAAGTCCGCCCCCTCCGGTTCGGAGGGGGCGGACAAACCAGAAAAGCGCAGAATACAGGCGCGGCAAAAATAATGGAGATGATTCGGTGAAAAGCCAATGACAATCTGGAGAAACTGACATGATTCTAGCCAAAGTGGAGGGCGCGCTGGTCGCGACCAAAAAAAATGAAAAGATGAACGGGCAAAAACTGCTCGTTGTCCGGCCTGTGACCGCTGAGAACGCTGAGGCCAAGGAATTGAAAACCTCTTCCACGACACTGGTCGCCACGGACAGCCTCGGCGCGGGTGTCGGGGAACTCGTGCTGGTCGTGCAGGGGAGTTCCGCCCGTCTCGCCGCCAAGGACAAGGACACCCCCGTGGATGCCGTGGTCATCGGAATCGTTGACACCGTGGACCTCGGTGGCCGGGAAATTTTTAAGAATAAATAGATTTTTTAACCGCAGATTAACGCAGATGGACACAGATAAAAATTTATGAGCGCACAAATCAATGATGAGACAATCGCGAAGGTGGTGCAACAGGTTTTGGCCAATCTCGGGGCGTCCGCTCCGGCGGGGCAAATTGCTCCGGCAGGCACGGCGAGTCCGGCGTCCGGTGTAAAAGCGGGCGGTTACGGCGTTTATGCGACGATGGAGGAAGCCATTGCCGCCGCTGATGTGTCATTCCAAAAGCTCCAAGCCGCCGGGGTCGAAGCGCGCAAAAAAGCCATCAATGTCATTCGCAAGCTCTGTGTGCAAAATGCGCAGGAATGGGGGCGGATTGAATTTGAGGAGACCCGCATCGGGCGGTTGGAACACAAGATTGAGAAGCTCGGCATTTGCGGCGATCTGGTGCCGGGGGTGGAATTCCTCAAGCACGACGCATTCAGCGGCGATCATGGACTGACCGTGATCGAATACACCCCGTGGGGTGTCATCGGGGCGGTCACCCCCTCGACCCACAGTGTTCCCACCATCACGGGCAATGCCATCAATATGATCGCGGCGGGCAATGCCATTGTTTTTAATTGCCACCCCAGCGCGGCAAAATGCGCGGCCATCGCCCTGCGCGTTTACAATCAGGAAATCGAGAAGGTCACCGGCATCAGCGATTTGCTCTCCATGGTCGAGAAACCCACGCTGGAATCATTTAATGTCATGTGCAAAAGCCCACTGGTGCGCATGCTCTGCGTCACCGGTGGTCCGGCGGTCGTCAAAGCGGCGATGGCCTCAGGCAAACGCGCCGTTTGCGCGGGGCCTGGCAATCCCCCGGTGGTCGTCGATGAAACCGCCGATCTCGACCAGGCCGCCACGGCCATCATTCAAGGCGCGTCCTATGACAACAACTTGCTCTGTATCGGTGAAAAGGAAGTTTTTGTCGTCGAAAAGGTGGCGGACGCGCTGATTGCCGCCCTGAAAAAACACGGTGCGGTTCAACTCAACAGCGCCCAGATCGAAAAGCTCACGAAGGAAGCCTTTGTCTTCCCTGAAGGCCAGGGAGCGGGCTGCCCCCACCCGAGTGTCAACCGCAAGCTCGTCGGCGCGGATGCCGCCGTGCTCGCCAAGGCGGCGGGAACGGATGCGCCCGCGTCCACAAAGCTGCTTTTTGGTGAAACGCCTGCCGATCATCTTTTTGTCGAGGAAGAGCAAATGATGCCCTTTATCCCCATCGTGCGGGTCAAAGACTTTGACGCTGGGGTCGCCGCCGCTGTGAAAGCCGAGCATGGCTACAAACACACCGCCATCATCCATTCCCGCAACGTGGTGAATATGACCAAAATGGCGCAGGCGGTGGACACCACGCTCTACATCAAGAATGGCCCCAGCATGACCGGGCTGGGCTTGGGCGGGGAAGGATTCTTAAGTTTCAGCGTTGCCACCCCCACTGGCGAAGGCGTGACCACCCCCATGACATTCACCCGCAGCCGCCGCTGCGTCATGGTCGATCAGTTGAAAATTTATTGATTGAACCGCGGATAACACGGAAGACACGGATGCAAAAAAGCTCAAAAATCATTCATGAAAGCCTGAGTCGCCAGATTATCGGGGCGGGAATGGCTGTCTTGAATGAATTGAGACCGGGGTTGGATGAAAAACTTTATGAAAATGCCCTTTGCATTGAATTAAAAAGTTTGGGATTGGAGATCAATCAGCAAAAACAATTTCCCGTGAAATACAAAGGAACAAAAATTGGAGCCTTGGTTCCTGACTTGATTGTGGAAGGCAAAGTCATCGTTGATACAAAAGTGGTCACTGAATTCAATGAGGCTCATTTCTCTCAAATGATTGGATACCTTTCCATCACAGGCTTTGACTTGGGATTATTACTGAATTTCAAACTGCACAAACTGTCATGGAAACGCTTAGTGCGACAAACTCATCATTCCTCCGTGTTATCTGTGTCATCCGCGGTTAATACAGATGCTGTGCGTTCATCTGCGGGGAAACTCCGCGGGAGGCGGTTTGTATGAGAATTGCGCGGATCGAAGGGTATGCCACGGCGGAGGTGAAGCACCGGTCGCTGGAGGGATGGCGTTTGCTGATTGCGCAACCGTTGACGGCGGAGGATCAGAATGACGGGGTTCCCCAGCTGGTCATCGACAATCTCGGGGCGGGCATCGGGTCGAAAGTGATCATCTCCAGTGATGGTTCAGAGGCCCGTAAGATGGTGGGGAGTGAACTCAGCCCGGCGCGCTGGACGGTGCTCGGGGTTATAGATGATGGAGTGAATTTGCATTCATGAGATTTGGAACGGTCATCGGTCGGGTGGTTCTGTCGCGACGTCACGAGAGTTACGTCGGAGAGAGGCTCATGCTTGTTTCCCCGTGGAAACAGGAGCGTTTCGCCGGGGACAAGGAGGCGCATGAATTTGCCATCGTCGTCTATGATGAGCTCGGCGCGGCTCCGGGCCAGACCATCGCCATCAGCGAGGGCCGAGAGGCGGCCTGCCCATTTGATCCACCGCGTCCGGTGGACGCCTATTGCGCCGCTCTCGTGGACGAATATTTTTATCAAGGAAAAACACACCAGGAAACATAAACTATGAAACTCTTCACAGAAAAAGACGCGGTGCAATTTGCCTCAACAGGAAAAAAAGAATTTGCAGTTCCGACCGGGATGATCGTTACCCCTGGGGCGAAGGATGTTTTTGCCGAGCACCAGATCAAAATCGTTGTTGCCGCGCAAATTGCGCCGGGCGCATCCGGCCCTGTCTCCGCGTCGAAAGACCCGGTTCAGGCTCTCTTCACTTCAGAAGAAGCCGAGCGCGTGAAAAAGGAAATTTGTGAGATGGGCCGCCGCCTCTGGGCGCGTGAGTATGTCGATGGCAATGGAGGGAATATCTCGTATCGCATCGGGCCGAACCAAGTGCTTTGCACGCCGACACTGGTCAGCAAGGGATTCATGACCCCGGACATGATCTGCATGGTGGACCTCGAAGGCAACCAAATCGCGGGTTCGTCCAAGCGCACCAGCGAAATTACAACACATTTGGCCCTGTATAAGGGCAACCCCAATGCCAAGGCCGTGGTGCACGCCCATCCGGTTCATGCCACCGCCTTCGCCATCGCGGGGATCGAACCCCCCGCATGTTTGATTCCTGAATATGAAGTGTTTGTCGGGCGCGCGCCCTTGGCTCCGTATAAAACGCCCGGGGGCAAGGAAATGGCGGAGATCATTCAGCCGCTGGCGGCGCAGCACCAGTCCATTCTGATGGGCAACCACGGAGTCATTTGCTGGGGGTTTTCCGTCGAGGATGCCTATTGGAAAATGGAAATCACCGATGCCTATTGCCGCACGCTTTTGAACGCGATGCCGCTCAAGGGTGACGCGACAATTCCCGGCGATGAGGTGGGCAAATTGCTGGAGCTGCGTTCGAAGCTCGGCATGCCCGATCCGCGCGAGGGACTCAAGCCTGTTCAACTCTGTGAGGTTGATCCGTGGGAGGTTCTGCGCGGAAAAACCGCGTCGGGTTCCTGCGGATGCGGAACCAAGGAAGTCGAATCTTCCGGCATGACCGAGGTGGAAGTGCCCGAGGAGGCGGTTCAGAAAATCACAGACCAAATCATGAAGGCTTTCGGTGGAAAATAGTTGCCAGCGGCCCGTGGGGACACGGGCTCTGCAAAATTTGAATTAAAAAAAACGGGAGAAAAAAGATTATGAGTTT
>CAYTAI010000082.1:0-3727 GCA_964435715.1 uncultured Verrucomicrobiota bacterium
TATCCGGAATCGCCGTATGAATAAATATGAAATGGCAGCAAAACAGCGGCAGCGGCAAGAATTATTGTTTTCATGTCAGCACCTCACTTTAAAACGCCTATTTTTCTTTTTAAAACCTTCTGCAATGTTTGCCGCGATTGAAACGGCAGCGCGACGAAACTGGGATGTGATGCCATATATCTCCTGGGTAGGATACCGGCTGCTCACCCGATAGACTTCTAATACGAAAGCATGAGCTTTTTGCCAGCAAAGCAAATCTTCGAATGATTTTGCGGGTGAAGAATTTGTTTCCATCGAAAAATATTATTCAGAATTCTGGATTCTGGATTCTGGATTCTTCAGAATGACCAGCTCCAAATGGTTGGAAGCGTCCTCGAGTTCGCGCCGGACGCGCTCGACGCGGCGGTTGAGGTAATTGTAGGGAATGACCGCGACGATGGCGACGCCGAGGCCAAAGGCGACGGCGATGAGGGATTCAGCAATTCCTCCGGTAATGACTTGTTGTTGTGCAGCGAGGTCGCCGGTGACGACGCCAAAGGAGCGCATCATGCCAATGACAGTGCCGAGCAGTCCGAGCAGGGGTCCGAGCGTGATCGCCGTGTCCATCACAGTCAGTCCCCGCGAATACTGGTCGAGCTCGCGGCTGGCTTGTTGCACCAGCGCATTGGCGAGGGAAGAGCGCCGGTGCTCGAGTCCGTATGTCAGGGTGCGCGCCACGAGATCCGTCGAGCCTGCACCTGTTTGCGCGGCGCGATCGAGGTCGCCTTCTTCTACCGCGTGGAAAATGGCATCAACGACCTTCGGTTGTCGTTTGGATTTTTCTGCAAAGAGAAAAAGGATGCGTTCGATCACCACGGCAAATGTGATCACCGAAAGGATGAGGATCGGCCACATGATCGGGCCGCCTTTGATGAAAAGTTGTATAATCATATTGGATTGGTCATATTATGAATCCGGGAAAAATGAAGTCTCTCACCATTTGCTCCTCGAAGTCAAAATCTTTTCCGGTTCGGTTGATGTCTTGAATCCAATACCCCGGCGCAAATTGCTTTGACACCGGGGGAATGGATTGCTTTGAGCGCGGCAGGCAGGGCAATTTGCTCCTGCCTGGTTTAAATTTAGAAGGAGACGCGCACGCCGCCGTAGAAATTCCGGCGCTGGGCGGGTTCGATCCCGTCGGCGCGGACGCGGGAGTAATAGTTCTCGTCAAAGACATTGTTGATCCCGAAAAGAACCGTGACCATGTCCTTGTAAACTTTTGCCTCCGCCGTCAAATCCCAGACAGCGAATCCGCCGACTTCATTGGTGCCGACGATGCCCGCGGTGTTGTTGTCCTGCCAGAATTGGTCACCGACGATTTGCCCGAGGAAGGAGACTTTCACGCGGTCCTTGTAATTATACATCGGGCCGAATTTCACCAGATAGCCCGGCGCATATTGCGGTGTGAGACCCTTGTTCGGACCGGAGTAAAACTCCGCGTCGAGCAATTGCACATTTCCGTAGAGAATGAGGTTGCCGTAACGTTCCACAAAAGTCGGGGAGGCAGTGAATGTCTCCTCCATGTCTTTGGGGCCTTTGGAGGAACGCGCCTTCGGACGGCTTTGCAAGGAGTCGTAGAAACCGAAGAGATCGAATTCCACCGCCGCTTCCCAGCCGCGATAATAGGCGTCACCCACATTTCGGGCCTGCTGGAGGGCGCCGACAGCGACATTGCCGAATTGATCCTCGTAATCGATATAGAAAAGGCTCGTGTCGAAAGCCAAATAGGACAGAGGTGAACCGCGAACACCGACTTCATAGGTTTTTGTCCGTCCGGATTGCAGTTCTGTCGCTGCCAAGGCATTGCCTGTCGGAGCGAGGTTGTCGTAAGCCGGTGGTTTGTATCCCTCGGAGAAATTGAAGTAGGCGGCGGAGTTGGCGCCCAGATCGTATTCGATTCCGAAACCGAAAAGGACCACAGTTTCAGTTTCGTCGAGATTGACAAGAGGCGCAGTGGTTTTGTCCACATTGACCGGTTCGCTAATGTCCGTGCCGATGATATCACCGCGAACCGCGGGAATCAGGGACAATTTGCCAAAAGTGAATTTATTTTCCGCAAAGATCGCGCCGTAGGTCGTGTAACGATCCATGATGTAGCGGGTATTGCCGCTGTAGCCGCCGAGGTCTCCCACATTGCTCCGTTTCTGGAAACGCGGGCTGTCGTTGTAATAGAAGGTGAATCCCGCCGTCAGCGTGTGCTCATTGTCCCACGCCTGCCAATCGTGGCGGATGCGTGTGTCCAGCCCGATGGAGTAAAATTCCTGAAGGTCAATGCTGCTATTTCTCTGCGAGACACGCGCCGCATTAAAGCGTTCGCGTGTGCTGTAACGCGAGGTGTAGCCACCCCAGGTTTTTGCCGTCAGCAATGTGTCCTCGCTGAAGCGATGCTCCAAGTGAAGCGAGCCGATGTAACGGTTCCAATTCAGCACGTCATTGGGCGTGCGTGTCTGGAAGCGGTTCGCATTAAACTGGGCCAGGGTCAGGCGGCCGGGCTCCTCGGCGAATCCCTCAAAGGCATCGAGGCCGAATGTCAGCTTGGTCGCATCACCCGGACGCCAGATCATTTTCACGTTGCCGCCGTCGATGCCATAGCCGGCATTGGCGCGGTCACCATCGGCTTGGTCATGTGTGTAGGCGACGACATAGCCGAATTGTCCCGATGTGCCGGAGATTTTATTGAAGGTGTTGTAGAGGCCGTCGGAGCCAAAGATTTGATCCGTGGAGATGGCCCAGCCTTTGTCAGGAACCGGATCAATGGTGACATAGTTAATCACAGGCCCCGGCTGCGGTCCGTAAAGCAGAGACGAACCCCCGCGGATGAACTCGATGCTTTTGACATACTGCAACGGAGTGCTGTAGTAGGCTGTGGCATAGCCGTGCAAATCATTTTGAATCGGGATGCCATCCTGCAGCAGCAGCACATCCTGGGACTCATGCGGGTCGCCCACGCCGCGGTAGGTCAGGTTCACAATGCCGCGATTCTGCACCTCGGAGACGAAAAGGCCCGGTGTGAGCGCGAAGGCTTCGCGGTAGTTGTTCCCGACGATTGTGGGCATTTTTTCCAAATCAGTGACGGTCGTCTTTTTGCCCGCATAAATTTCTGTTCCTGTCACATCGGGCATGAACCCGGATGCAAAGGCGCTGTCAGTGGTTCCATAAACGGTGACGGGAGCCAGACGAGTCGCTTGGAGTCCCTCGTCGGTCACAGGTTTTTTGAGCCGGTCGGCGGCGGTTTGTTGCTGGGCATTCACCAGCATGATGCCTGCCATCAGGAGTGCGGCGAATGTGTGAAGTGTGGTTTTCATTTTTTGGTCTTGGTTGTTTGTTTAGGTTTCTGTTTTGTGAATAGAATCCGCACTTAAGACTGAATCTCATTTTCTGTCAAATTGAAAATGAGACTTTTTCTCATTATACCTGCGAATTTTACCTTAGTGTCCTCGGAAATTTTTCCGACTGGACCCCCATCTGGTCCACTTGCCCGATGAAGTATGGCCGCAAAAAAGCCCAGAAGTCACAAAAGGACTTTTTTCAACTATTGACAACAAGAATGAACACGGGTCTTACAATGTGGGGCCAGTAGCTTGTCCCGATGCGGTATTGGGATTCCCACGAGACCATTTTTCTCGCCACGTCCGCAAAGTTCCGCCAAGAGGAATGAACCACAGATTACACCGATGCACACAGAGCA
>CAYTAI010000082.1:3766-4046 GCA_964435715.1 uncultured Verrucomicrobiota bacterium
TCTGCCGGAGGGTCGAGTTCCCACGAGACCATTCGCGTTCCCGACTATTAAGCGGCAGGGATGCTCGCTTCCACTCTCTTGCCCCGCGCAACTTGCGCCTGACTTTCATTCTGGATACTGACTCCTGAATTCAGGAGTCTTGGATTCTGAATTTTTCTTTTCCCGCAGCAGCCCCTTCCCAAACCCGCTCAGGAAATCCTGCGCCGCATTGGTCGCACGCAGCGCCTTCAAGCCTTTTCCGAAGAGTCCCCCCGCCCCGGCCAATGTCGCCAGCCGGTCA
>CAYTAI010000083.1:0-3901 GCA_964435715.1 uncultured Verrucomicrobiota bacterium
CTTGATCAAACGGCGGCTGATATCAAATGTCGTTTCCGCATCATGCTCCACTGCATTTTTCAAGCCAGTGGGGATCATCGCACGCAGGCGGAAATCCATTGCCTCGTCATTCTTGATCCGGGTTTTCACCGAGACATAGCGCTGACCCGCCGCCAGGGAGAACCAAGTATCCAAAGCGATTGTCGACAAGTCAGTGCTGCGCCCGTCCCCGTCTTTGCGCCGCGGCACACGAAACTCCTGACGGACATGATACTCGGCGAAAAACGGCCCGTTGATGGTCATACTGATCAGAGCCGGTGTGCCAAGGGTCGTATAAATCACATCCCGTTTGGGCTTGAAATAATCATAGCTCTGTCCGGCATCCCCGCCATTCTCATAATAATGAATACGCTCCAGGCGAAACCCAGAGTCTTTCTGGAGCAGATTGAGCGTGCCGTCGGGATTGATCTCGACACGCAGAAACTCATTTTCCATGACGTGCGGCTCGTCGGAGATATGGGGGACACGGGCGGGACGGTCTTCAAAAGGGGGTGCTCCCACCGCAACTTGTTTGACCGGCTCGACATATTTCCACAAAAGCAGCTCATGACCCAGTGCCGGAATCCCGACATCCTCAAGGGCGAGATCAAATTCAATGGCTTTGCGCTGGTCGGGCAATTGGTATGGGCTCGAGCCCCGCCGCCGCGCTCCTTCACGGCGGGAAATGATCTGATATTTGATTTTCCGTCCGGTGGAGTCGATCAACTCAAAAGGTTCAAAAGGAAATGATTCCTTTTTCATTTTTGCGAGATTCTCCGGTTCCACATGCCCGGTCATTTCATTGAGAGGATAAAGAATGGTCACCCGCAGGGCTCCTTTGTATTTTGAGCCGCAGGGATTATAGAGCAGGATTGCTTTTTGGACACCATCGACAGCAACCGGCTGGAGACTCACCGCGATTTGCTGGAGCCCCCGCTGGCTGAGATTTCCCGCGATGTCGTCGACCGCATCAAATCGTTGTATCATGTCCCTGTGAACCTGATTGACCGAGCAGCCACAGATGGAGTCATGAGGATGGTTCTGGAGCAAATTGCGCCAGGCATGCCAGAGGAAATCCGCGTCATACGCTCCCCCATTCATCCAATTCATCACACTCAATGGCTCGGCATAACGCTCCAGCCAGCGTTGGGCCTGGTTATTGCGCGATTTGATCTCGGGATGCGCGCTGAAAGTCCCCTGAACGATGGTTGCGAAAAACTCCTCGCGCAATTCCCCTTTGTAAACGGTTAAATCGGCGGGCACAGTCTTTTTGAGCGCCTCGATGAATTCCGGCATCGTGGAGTGTTGAAACTCGACATGGCTCCCGAGCTGTTGATTCACCTCAGCCAGCATCCGCGGCACCCAGGGTTTTGCAAAAATATGGTCGCACCCATCCATCCCCATCATTTGCGTGCCGCTGGCATATTTCGACAAAAGGGCGTGGACTTTTTTGGCGTATTCGAGAGCGAGGACAGGATCATCCGGAAAATCGTAAGCACTATTATACCAACCCGCCATGAGATGGGTCAGGACGCGTGTGCCATCGGCCCCTTCCCAGATGAATTCGCTTTTTCCATTGATACTTTCCGGTGTGATGCCCCGTCCGAGCACGGCATTGTCCAGACCAAAGCCGGAAAGGCTTTGGGGAACCTGGGAATTGTGCCCGAAATTGTCCGCGACATAACCGACCGGCATGGGTTTGACGCCGAACTCCTCGCATATGGCACGACCCAAGAGCAAATTGCGTATGATGGATTCGCCCGAGACAAGCCATTGGTCATTGAGCAGGTAAAATGGGCCGATCAAAATGCGCCCGGCCTGGATGAGCTTTTGGAGGCGCGCGCGGTTCTGGGGACGAATCGCGAGGTAATCCTCGAGAACAACAGTCTGTGCATCCAGATGAAAGGCGCGGAAATCCGGATCGTTCTCCAGAATGTCCATCGTCCGGTCAATATTATCGACGAGCATCATCCGATACGATTGGAAAGGCAGGTACCACTCGCGATCCCAGTGTGTGTGCGAAATAATGTGGATGGTTTGTTTCATGACATTGCTCTCGTTGTGTTAGTTCTTGCGAAGCTTTTTGAAGAGTTTGTTGAGTTCATCAAGTGAATAATCATTCCAATCATGGCCTTCCGACTGAAGGTGTTTTTCCAGCACGCGGAAACGCGCATCAAATTTCATCACCGTCGCCGAGAGGAGTGCGTCGGCGGAATATCCCTTGAGCCGGATCAGGTTGACCAATGTGAAGAGCACATCACCGAGCTCATCCTGCACGGCCTGCTCGTCTGAGGAATCAATGACCTCCTCCAGTTCGCGGGCTTCCTCCTCGAATTTAGAGAGTGCTTCCTCCGGGGTTTTCCAGGTGAACCCCACTTTCGCCGCCTTTTTGAGGATTTTTTCGGATTTCAGCAGGGTCGGTAAATCCTTGGGAATCCCGTCCAATGCGGAGTCACGCCGCGCCGCTCCAACTTTCCCGGAGTATTCACCGGCTTTGATCTCGTCCCACTGTTTGAGCACGGCAGCGGAATCATCGAGTGTAACCTCGCCAAAAACATGCGGATGACGGCGGATGAGTTTTTCCCCGATTTCTTTTGCGACCGCTTCGAAATCAAAGCGCCCCTGCTCCCGCGCAATTTGCGCGTGAAAAACGACCTGCAAGAGCAAATCGCCCAGCTCTTCGCGCAACATCTCATCATCCCCGAGATCGATCGCCTCGGCCAATTCGTAACATTCCTCGATCAAATCCTTCTTGATGGAGCGATGAGTTTGCTCCCGGTCCCAAGGGCAGCCATCAGGACCACGCAATTTGTCCATAATCTCCAAAAGCCTGTCAATGGGGCGTTTTTCCTGATTCATCAAGGGGAATAGTGGGATAAAGGGGACGGGATTCAATGTTTTTTTCCAGAGAAAATATTTTTTACACTTTACCGCGTGTCAAATATCGTCTTAATTATTTGAACTATATGAGTCAGACGACCTTGGACATCAATTCATGCTCTGCCGAAGAGTTGACAAGATTCACCGGTATCCCCGACGACATTTCAAAAAAAGTCGTCGAGTATCGAAATTCCAAAGGTGCCTTTTACCACTTAAGCGAAATTCTGGAAGTGCCGGACATTGACCGGGCATCATTCATCCGCCTGACAGGAGCTTCCTCAAAAAAGGCCGATGAATGTTATCTGCGGTACAACATTAAAAAAATTATCAAGCTGGAGAAAGCCAGTGACTTCACATTCAAAGACATTGTAAAGCTCGTGAGCAAAATGCCGACGCTGGCGGGAGCCATGCTTTGTTCCGAGGATGGACTGCCGATTGCCCGCGATTTTAATCCTCTTTTACCCGCCGACAAAATCGGTGCCTCACTGTCCGCCTGCCTCAAGCAAGCCCGTGATTCACTCAAGGGGACTCCCTACAACAACGTGCAATCCATGTCGATTGAGTTGGCGGGACACCTCATCACTGTTTTTAATCATGGCAAACTCTACCTCGTCGTCCTCCATGATCATGGCCGCATCTCCGGGAAAGTCTGCCGCCTTGTCGGTGAAATCCTCGGCAAATTGCCCCAGACCTCGCTGGCAAAATAACCCGCTTCCCCTCACCTTCATGGGGGAAGAATCAATCGTTCTCACCGAAATTCCTGCGTGGAGCGATTTTCCTGTAATCATCCCCGCACACAGAGGGGACGGCATGCAGACAAAGACTTTCATGCGAGGTATGATTTTTGGTGCCCGAGGATAAACTTTTCAAAACTCATCAATCTTTGACAAAATATTTTTTATTATCTTCGGGCTTGAATAATCCACAGACATGCCCATTATCAGAAACTCAAGTACGCACCCGTAGCTCAACTGGATAGAGCATCTGACTACGGATCAGAAGG
>CAYTAI010000084.1:0-3745 GCA_964435715.1 uncultured Verrucomicrobiota bacterium
TGGGCTTCATGGATGGGCATCAAAGATTCAACACTCTTTATTTCCAGAATGATCTTTTGATCAACAAGGATGTCGATGCGGTAGCCGCAGTTCAGATAAACATCTTTATAGTGAACGGGAATTTCCTTCTCCATTTCAAAGGGTATTTTTGCTGATGACAATTCATAAGCGAGACATTGATGATAAGCGGATTCAAGCAAACCCGGCCCCAGATGACGATGAACATTCAAACAAAGCCCTATCACGGTTTGCGAGAGAGGGTCAAACCGGATGGGAGTCTTCATATTGAGATCATACCATCCGCGAAAGTGGATGGTTTATAAATCTGTCACTTTTTTCGTGATCTTCGTGTGCTTCGTGGTGAATTTCCCACTTACTTTTTGCCTTTGACCTTCACGGCTTTGAAGCGTCCGATTTCGGGCAGCGGACCGACGATGGGTTTGGCGTAGTCGATGAAGGCTTTGGTCACGTCGTTGCCGTCCTTGTTAATGAAGGAGTCAGGCATGTGACGGGTTTCCTTGGCGACGAGTTTGAGCTCGATTCGCTCGAAATAAACATGATATTTCTTGCCCGCTTTGCGACGGATGGCGACGGAACCGTCCGCATGTTTTTTGACCGCAAATTGCACGGCGAGCTTGCCGACGGTTCGCGCCTCTTTCATGTCATTTTCGGAATAAACCCCCGGAAAAGAGCGTTGCAGATAGCCGAATGTGTCAGCGCGAACGCGGGTGATTTTTGTGCGGGCCTTGATTTCTTTGGCCAGCAGATCGCCGAGGGCGCCCGTGCCGCTGAGCTGGACATTCCCGTGGGAATCAACTTCCTGGGAGAATTTCGTCGCGATGGCTGTGCCGGATTCATCCGCGATGCCTTCAGAAACGGCGATGACGCAGCGACCGAGCTTTTTGTGAACGCGCTCCACATCGGAGACGAATTTCTCCATTGAGAAGGGGTGTTCGGGCAAGTAAATCAGGTGCGGGCCGTCGTCGGGATACACGCGGGCCAAAGCGGAGGCGGCGGTGAGGAATCCCGCATGGCGGCCCATGATGACATTGATTTTCACGCCGGGCAGGGCGCGGCTGTCGAGGTTGTCGCCCATACTGGCGCAGGCGACGAATTTTGCGGCGGAGGCGAATCCGGGAGTGTGATCGTTTTCGCGCAAATCATTGTCGATGGTTTTGGGAATGTGAAAACAGCGCAATTCATATCCGACCTTTTTGGCTTCTTCATTGATGATATTGGCGGATTCGGCGGAGTCATTCCCGCCGATGTAAAAGAAGTAACGAATGTCATGCTTGCGCAGAATCTCAAAAACTTTGACACATTCATCCGGGGTCGGTTTTTTGCGGGCGGAACCCAGCGCGGAGGCGGGGGTCATGGCGACGGCTTCCAGCGTGGAGTTTTTCTCCTTGCGGAGGTCGATGAAATCCTCGGCGAGAATCCCTGCCATGCCGTGGAGCGCCCCGTAGATATTTTTGATTTGTTTGTGCTTTTTTGCCTCCAGAATCGCGCCGACGAGGCTTTGATTGATGACGACAGTGGGGCCGCCGCTTTGACCGATGAGCATGTTACCTTTGAGTGCCATAATGATTTTCTCCGTTTGGTTGAAATTTTTTTAAAACCTTCAGTTGGCGGCAGTGTGCCTGTTGTCCGCCTCTCAATCAAATGAAAAACGTGCGGTTTCTGAAGGGTTTGATGGTGGGAATGCTCATTTTTGAGATTAAAGTTTCCCTCACGGCGTGCAACTTGCTATGAGAGTCACTGAGTTTTATGGAAGAGAATACTGTATTTGCCAGTCTTGCGATTATCATTGCTGCCACGGTGGGGGCGGCACTGATTTTTCACCGTTTGCGGCAGTCGATGATTATCGCTTATTTCGCCGCCGGTGTGGTGATTGGTCCGGGGATGTTGAATTTTGTCCGGGACGAAGGGGTTATTTCCGTCATGGCAGAGGTGGGTGTGATTGTGCTGATGTTCACACTCGGCATCGAGTTTTCCATGGCGAAACTCAAGCGGCTCAAGCGAGCCGCCTTCCGCGGGGGCAGTTTTTATGTATTCAGTCTGATGACAGCGGCCCTGATGCTGGTCTTTTTCAGCACGACCGGACCGATCGGACCGGAGATCGGCAAGGGGCTTATTATCGGATTGGTCCTCGCCATGAGCAGTACCGCCATTGCCATCCGTATGCTCGATGAGGAAGGACAGATTAATACTTCTCAAGCACAGTTGACGATTGGAACGAGTATTTTTCAAGATATCATTGTCGTGCCGGCGATGATTATCATCCCTGCCGTCATCTCCGGCGGTGGCAATATCACTGGCACACTCGGCATGGCAGTGATCAAGGCGACCCTTTTCCTTTTGGTGGCGTATATCCTGGCAAAATATGTGATTCCATTCATCTTGGAATATGTCGCCGAGACACGCAGCCGGGAGCTTTTCACGATCATGGTCTTGGGACTGTGCCTTGGCATCGCGTTTGTGGGCAATTCGCTCGGGTTGTCCCTTGCCCTGGGGGCATTTGTCGCGGGGCTGGTCGTCAGTGAATCGATCTACAGTCATAAAATCCTCGCCGACATTCTCCCTTTCAAAGATTTTTTCTTGAGCATCTTTTTTGTGTCTGCCGGATTGCTCTTGGATACGCATTATCTCTTTTCTAATATCGGACTGGTTCTGGCGATTGCGGGCGCGGCCATTTGCATCAAATACATCGTTGGATTCATTGGCGGGTTGATCAGCGGATACACCCCGCGGGTCAGCTCGATTGCGGCTCTCGGGCTTGCGACTGTGGGGGAGTTCTCCTTCGTTCTTCTCCAATGGGGTAAAGGCAAAGGTTATATCGAGGGTGATGTCTTCCAGCTTTTGCTCTCGGTGACTTTGGTGACAATGGGTGTGGTTCCCATCCTCTGGAAATGGGCATTGCCCCTCGCCAAACAGGTCGAGAAACTCCCCTTTATCCGGCGCGTGCACGGTTCCCCCATGTCATTCCATGAAAATGTCGAGGAGATCAAAGAGCACGCCATTATTTGCGGTTGCGGGCCGGTGGGCCGCAAGCTTGTGGATTATTTCAAGGCGACACAAAAACCTTTTCTGGTTGTCGAGCTAAACCCCCAAACGGTCAAATCCCTGCGTCAGGAAGGTATCCTCGCCCTCTATGCGGATGCCGCCCAGACCGAGACACACACACTGGCACGAACCGCTCATGCCCGGTCATTGATTGTCACGGTGCCTGATGTGGAAGCGGTTTCCGCCATTGTCAGCACAGCCAAAAAAATCAATAAAAACATTTTCATCGTTTGCCGTTCGAAATTCGCCGGCCAAGCCGATGCCCTGCAAAAACTCGGTGTGGACTCGGTGGTGCTGGATGAACGCGAAGCGGGGCTGGAGGTCTTGCGCCGCATTATGATCCGCGAAGGTGACGACCCTCTGGATGCCATCAAGGAAATCCGCGATCTGCGCCTTGCCGAAGGCGACGTGGACAGTTAGATTTGACCCCATCGTGGATGCCGACCAATTGAATGAAAAGCTCGAGGCTCTCCAGCGCAATTTGCGCGGGATGGGGCGGGTGCTGGTTGCTTTCTCCGGAGGAGTGGACAGCTCTTTCCTGCTCAAAGCCGCCCATGATAGTCTCGGGGCAAATTGCCTCGGGGTCATCGCGGACAGTGCCAGTCTGCCCCGCCGCGAGCTCGGTCAAGCGGAGCAAATTGCGCGGATGCCCGCGGGAAATGATATTGATTTCGTTCTTGCC
>CAYTAI010000085.1:0-244 GCA_964435715.1 uncultured Verrucomicrobiota bacterium
GGAACGCTGGTGATGAGCAACGTGAATCTGAGTGTGGGCTTGACATCGGGAGGGATCGGACGAACCGGGTTAATCAGTCTAGCCGGCTTAGATAACTGGTTGATGACCGGAGGAGGTTATTTCACTGAAATTGGTTCAGGAGAAAATGGGTATGGTCGGATTGAGGTGATTGATTCGCATGGGGCGATGGAAACAATGGATATTGTTGTGGGCTTCTCGAGTGGCCGAGGGGAACTCATCTTTT
>CAYTAI010000085.1:254-3664 GCA_964435715.1 uncultured Verrucomicrobiota bacterium
AGCAATGTGTTGAATGGTGAAGTGTGGATCGGCAGTGGCGCTGATTCCATAGGAATCCTCGTTGTCAGCAATCACGCTTCCTTAAGTCTGTCATCCAATTTGACTGTTGGATTTATGGGCACAGAAACAAGCCAAGTTCATATCCATGGCGCTCAAACGGTTTTGGCGGTGACAAATGCGTCGGGAACTTCCGTTTTTGACATTCATTCAGGAACAGGGATTCAGTCATCGGGAATGATGTTCGCGGATCAGTTGGTCGTGACGAATGGAGCCGGTCTGTATGAGTTCAACGGAGGAACGGCCACCGTCGGTCAAGTCACGATCATGAATGGGCAGGCTTTTGAAGTCGGCAACGATGTGGACACAGCGCTCTTTCATCAGACATGGGAGGGTGTGACGAATGCTTTTGCCGATGGGGTCATCGTCAACACAAATGGCACATTCCGTTTCGCCGGAGTCGTGACCAATCAAATCATTCTCAATGGAGGCACTTTAAGCGGGAGTGGAACTCTGACATCCGACCTGACCGTGGGTGGGGGATCCATTCTTTCACCGGGAAACAGCCCGGGCACCCAAGTCGGTGCCAGTATGACATGGACAAATGGAGGGACTTATTTATGGGAAATCAATGATTTCAATGGAACTGTGGGCAACGATCCCGGCTGGGATTGGATCAGTCTGACTGGTTCCCTCACCATCACCGCCTCAGCGGGCAATGAATTCCTGATCGACATTGTGTCCTTGGACTCATTTAACAACGCTGGCTGGGCGGATAACTTCGACGACATGCAAAATTACACCCTGACCATTCTGACCGCATTGGGAGGCATCTCCGGTTTCAGTGCGGACGCCTTTGTCCTTGATCTTTCCGGATTTCAAAATTCTTATGGTGGCAGTTGGAGCATTTCTCAGAGTGGCAACGCATTGTTGCTCGAATACCAAGCGATTCCAGAACCATCCACATGGATGCTCTTGATGGTGTCTGCGGCACTGCTGGGAATCATGCTTCGACGGAAAAAATTGTCAAAAATGCAGTCTGCTTAACAAATCCGTCCGCGTTTTCCGGCGATGGTGTGGGCGATGGGGTTCTCGCCGATCCAGCGTTCATCGATGGGTTCGCTGGCGAGCTGGTAACGGGTGTCCGAGGACAGGCGGATGCGGTCCGTCTGATTGTCCAAGGAGGAATGAACCATGCCCATCCCGAAGGTGATAAAATCACCGGCTTGAAAATCCGCGCTCAACCAGCGGCCGCCGAGTTTGTTTCGCAGGAAATCCGCGCGTTTCGCCAGGATTCCCGCAAAGGTGTGATGCGCCCAGAGTTGCTCGCCAGTGGCGACCTTTTCCGCATCAGGGAAATTTGTGCAATAGCTGTCCACGTCACGCTCAAGGTAGCGTTTGAAAAGATGGTTTTTTTTGTGGGAATCCTCAAGAACCATCAATGTGCCCTGTTCCATCGGAATGTCGCCGTAGGGAATCCATGCGGTAAAAACATCGAATGTGCCGCGTCCCATATAAACAATGTCACAATGGGGATTGATCCCCGGCAGGCCGCCGGAGACGGCTCTGAGCCAGCGGAAATCAAACGGGCGCACTTCCCCGCCCAAAAGTCTTTCATAAAACGAAAGGATGGTTTGGCCAAAAACCACTTTCTTAATCGCCTGGCTGCTCATGGCGTATTCCGCCGCAAAAGCTATGTGTTTGTCCGGCGCGGAGACTCCGTCCATCAAAGGATGATCCGGGTGCAAGTAGCCGTCCTTTTCCATTTTTTCGAGCAATTCGCGCCGGGTGTCAAAAATATCCTCGCGGTTGAGAACCCCTTTGAAATAGAGGTAACCATCCTCTTTCATTCGGGCCTGCACTGCCCGGGCGTCTCCAAAAATGTCAGTGGAATCACGCAGGGAACCAAAATGCTCAGGGGAATCGTTCATGACGATCCCTTGATTTTTCAGGGCGGCATGGGTCAATGTGGATGTTGTCATAATGAGAAGGTAATCCGACATTTTGAAAAAATAAATGGCTTATTTGGTAAAAAACATGTATATTTTGGTTATATGTCCCCGGCAATAAAGTTTCATTCAAGGATTCACAATCACCATGTGAAAAGGCTTGGCGGAATCACAATTACCGGGCATTTGGAAAATTCACCAGGGATTAGTTCAAAAAAAATGCGCGTTTTGGGAAAGTATGCCCTGGTCTATATTCTCAGGGGAAGAGGACGATACCGGGACGAGAAGGGCCGTGAATACGAGTTTTTCCCCGGCAGCCTTCTCTCTCTTTTCCCTGACATCGCACACAGTTATGAGCCCGTGGACAAAAGAGCCTGGGATGAGATCTATTTTATTTTTTCGGGGGCACAGTTTGATCTCCTGCGAAAGCTCGGGATCATGAGTCCTGACAAACCGGTTCGTCATCCTGAACCCCTCGATTACTGGCGTGAAAGGTTCTTGAGTCTGATTGGTCATCCGGTCTGCTCCAGTGAAAAACAAGCAGCAGGCGAGGCAATGGCTCTCGCCGCCTTGCTCACGGAGATTCATTTGTCCGACCGGGAGCTCCAGCCCGGGCCGGACGAGAATGAAAAGTGGCTATCCCAAGCGAAAACCATGCTGTCCTCCTCCACCGGAAAGGAGATCGATTTCAGGCAAATTGCCCGGCGGATGAATGTTTCCTATGAAACATTTAGAAAACGATTCACGCAGCTTGCAGGACTCCCGCCCGGACGTTACCACATGCGTAAAATCATGGAAAAAGCCGCCTCAATGATTGCCCATGAGCATTTGTCGAATAAAGATATTGCGGACAAACTCGGGTTTTGTGACGAGTTTCATTTCTCGAAACGTTTTCGTTCCGTCATGGGCATGAGCCCGCGATCTTACCGGCTTTGCTTGCCTCGTCCCTGAACTTTCCTCTATCCTCTCTCATTGTTTCATGGAGATCAGCAACCATATTTTAATCATTGTCGCCGGATTTTTAGCCGGAGTGATGAATTCGGTCGCGGGTGGGGGAACCATCCTGACATATCCGGCCCTGCTGGCAGCGGGACTCTCCCCCATCGAGGCAAATGCCACCAGCACCGTGGCTCTTCTGGCGGGAATCGTCAGCAGCATCGGCGGATACCGGAAGCGAATCGGGTCTGTGACCCCTTGGCTCAAAACCTTTATTCCCATCAGTCTGGCGGGTGGGCTGGCCGGGGCGATTCTCCTGCTTCAGACCCCGGAAAAGACATTTGCCATTCTGGCGCCTTTCCTGATTATGGCGGCAACGATCCTTTTCGGATTTCAGGGCGCCTTACAAAAGTTTTTTAATCCCGCCCAAAGACATCCGAAAAACCTGGCTGAATCCCGGAAATGGTGGTTCATCGCCATTGCCATTCAGTTGCTTGTCTCCATTTATGGCGGCTATTTCGGAGCGGG
>CAYTAI010000086.1:0-3651 GCA_964435715.1 uncultured Verrucomicrobiota bacterium
GGTCAAACGCACCGGGGTGAGAGTCATTCTGGCAGGCCGTGGCAAGGCCGGAGCCGCACAATCCACACACAAGGAAGCACACGCATGATCAAGGGCAATCCCAGTTACGACCGGGGCACTGTCGAGCAACTTGTCCGGCAGGCGCTCAAAAATCAACTCGCTGGCGCCGCTCCGTCCCGGTCCGGCTCGCCCGCCCCGCTTTTGGTGGTGAATTCCTCCGCGCGGCATTGTCATCTGACCCAGGAAGCTGTGGAAAAGCTTTTCGGGACGGGGCACAAGCTGACGGTGTTCAAGTGGCTCTATCAGGAGGGGCAATTTGCGGCGAATGAAACCGTGACTTTGATCGGGCCGAAAAAACGGATTATTCCAAATCTGCGTATCCTCGGACCCTGCCGGAATCTCAATCAAGTCGAGCTGGCTTACACCGATTCGATTCAGCTCGGACTGGACATTCCCGTGCGGATGTCCGGCGACATTGCGGGAACCACCGGCGGCATTTTGATCGGGCCGAAGGGTTCCTGGGAAATGCCTGATGGAATCATTCGCGCCGCCCGCCACGTTCACATGAGCCCTGCGGATGCCGCCTATTACGGGGTCAAACACCAGGACAATATGCGCCTGCGGATCAAGGCTCCGAAATGCACGACCGTTTTTGAGGACATGCTGGTGCGTGTCGATGCCAGCTTCAAGCTGGAGGTGCACATCGACACGGATGAGGCGAATGCCTGTGATCTCGACCGGGCGACGCATGTCGAACTCCTGAAATAATTTTTTTATAACCAAAAAACAAACACTCTAACCCAAACCCAAAGAAAAGAAGGAAACTATGAGTCAAGCAATCGGACTACTCGAAACAAAAGGCTACGTCGGCCTGACTGAGGCCACCGACGCCATGTGCAAAGCGGCGAATGTGGAATTCGTCAAAATGATCCAAATCGGTGGCGCGATGGTCACGGTCGTTGTCCGCGGTGATGTCGGCAGTGTCAAAGCCGCTGTGGACGCGGGCCGCGAGGCGGTTCAACGCATCGGCACCCTCGTCGCCAGCCATGTCATTGCGAATCCCCATCCGGATTTGCTCAAAGTTTACACAGCCTAACCCCTTCATTTTAAAATAACGGAGAAAAACAAATTTATGTCACAAGCACTCGGAATGGTCGAAACCAAAGGATTGGTCGCATTGCTCGAAGCGACTGATGAAATGCTCAAAGCCGCCAATGTCCAGATCGTTGGCTGGGAAAAAATCGGTTCCGGCAATGTCACCGCCTTCATCAAGGGCGATGTCGCCGCCGTGAAAGCCGCTGTGGAGGCGGGCGCCACCGCCGCCGCCGCTGTCGGTGAAGTCGTCGCCGTCCATGTCATCCCCCGTCCCCATGAGGAACTCGGCGGACTCGGCAAATGGATCGGGGGCACTGCTGCCGCGGCTAAATAGTCACTATTTTGCCAATATCCATGACCATCGAAGAGGCATATGAAGCGATCAGCTCCGGCGGAGCCAGTGATTTCCAAGAAGTCATCGAGGCTTGCGCTGCCAGCGGGGACTATTGTCTCATTGGGGGGTTGGCCGTGAATCACTATGTCGAACCCGTTTACACGATGGACGCGGATTTTGTCCTCGCCGCCCATGCCTTGGCTGGTTTGGGAGACAATCTCAAGGCAAAGGCTTTTGTGGTGGAGGATTTTCCCCACTCGCTGAACCTGCAAAAGCCGGGGAGCAAATTGCGCGTGCAATTCACCAAGGATGAACGGTATCGGGATTTTCCTCTTGATGCGGTCGAGGGGAATATTTTCGGTGTCACCGTCAGGATTGCATCCTTGGAGAATCTGGTTCGAGCCAAAGTCTGGGCGTGGAGTGACCCGCAAAGGCGGGCCACCAAGCGCAAAAAAGACGAGCTAGATTTGATGCGAATCGCGGAGGCTCACCCGGAGTTCAAACCATTGATTCCCGAAGAAATCGTCAAACAAGTCGGATAACCCACCACCATGACCTCATCCTCGAAAAATAAAATCCTCGTGGCCAATATCGGCAGCACCTCGTTCAAATTCGTGGTGTTCTCGATGCCCGACGAGACTTTCCTTTGCAAAGGAGGGGTCGAACGGATTGGCTCGGGCGACGGCATCTACACTTATCAGAAAACCGGGGGTGCCAAGCGCGAAAAGACCTGTCCGATTCCGGATTATCCCACGGCGATCCGCATGGCTTTCGAGTCATTGCTGGATTCTCAGGATGGGGTGATCGGCTCCATGGACGAGGTTCGCGCGATCGGGTTCAAACCCGTCATGGCCAAAGGGGTCAGCGGCACGGTGGAACTCACCGAGGACGTGCTCAAGGCGATGGAGGAGATTTACACCCTCCTGCCCGCGCACAATCCTCCTTACGTGAATGCCGTCCGGCTTTTCCGTCAGGAATACCCGGCGATTCCCTGCATCGGCACCTTTGAAACGGCCTTTTACGATCAGGTGCCGGAGGCGAATACCCGTTTTGCCATTCCCAAAGAGTGGCACGGGAAATATGGAATTCGCCGCAATGGATTCCACGGAGCCAGTCACCGGTTTGTCACGGAACGCGCCGCGGAAATTCTCGGGGGCGCGCGCAATTTGCGCATGATCTCCTGCCATTTGGGAGGAAGCTCATCAATTGCCGCTGTGCGGGACGGTGTGGCGGTGGATTCGAGCTGGGGAATGACCCCGCAGAGTGGGCTGCCGCAGAATAACCGCGTGGGCGATTTCGACAGTTTTGCCTTGATTTACCTCATCCGCGATCTGGGTTTGGGTGTGGAAAATGTCGAGCGCATGCTGATGAAAGAGTCGGGACTGAAAGGGTTGGCGGGAACCTCCACGGGCGATCTCCGGGACATCAAAGCCGCCGCTGACGCGGGCAGCGCCGACGCGCAAATCGCGCTGAAGGTGCTGATTAAAAATATCCGGGATTACATCGGGAAATTCCTGGTGGAGCTTGGCGGCTGCGACGTTCTGATTTTCACGGCGGGAATCGCGGAAAATAACCCCTGGCTGCGCGAAGCAATTTGCGCGGGGCTCGACGGGCTGGGCATCGAGCTTGATCCAGTGATCAATCAGACGGCGCCGAAAGAGGAAGTCACCCTTTCAAAACCCGCCAGCAAAACGCGCATCATGCTCATTCCGACCTCGGAGGAGACGATCATCGCGCGCAATGCCTGGCGGCTCTTGGAAAAGAAAAACTAAAAAATATTTGATCGCGAAGACAACAATTCAAAAAAACCAAAAAAACAGGAAGAAAAACATATGGCACAACAAGCACTTGGATTCATTGAAACACGCGGGCTCGTCGCACTGGTTGAGGCAACCGACGCGATGCTCAAAAGCGCGAATGTCAAACTCGTCGGCTACCAGCAAGTCGGCAACGCGATGGTCACCAGCGTCGTCACCGGTGATGTCGCCGCTGTGAAAGCCGCCACGGAGGCGGGCCGCACGGCCGCCGCCGCCATTGGCGGGGAAATTGTCTCCACCAGTGTGATTCCCCGTCCTCATGACGAAATCGCCGGTGTTCTCCCGAAAATCAAATAACCGGACTCGGGGGACTCGATTTTCCGCATCTTTTAAGACCTCGCGGTCTTCCTGTGCGGGAAAAAAATGTGTTCTTCCTGTGTTTTTGTTTTTCGGTGCGCGGGCGGG
>CAYTAI010000087.1:0-3574 GCA_964435715.1 uncultured Verrucomicrobiota bacterium
CTCATGGAGATCAAACGCCTCCACGAGTCCGGTCAGAGCCTCAGCAGCCGCTCCATCCGCGAAAATTATCCATCCCTGTACTCGGCCGCCTGCAAGGTCGCCTTTTTTGGAAGCTGGAATCTGGCTTTGGAAGCCGCCCGGATTCCCGCCCTGAAATCCTCCTACTCGCTGACTTCCCCGTTGGCGAGTCCCTCTCTGAGTGCCGCCTGAGTCGTCCCCTCTCACTCAAAAAAAACCAGACATAAATCTTTTTAAGCCCCCCGTCACTTGATACGATGTTGTGTCATCGTGAGAAACTTGTTCATATTTGCAGCTCTTTATTTCGTTTCGACAGTCCTGTCCTGGGGACAAGTCCGCGTCGAGCTCAACCTGAACCGGTTGGAGTACCTTCAATTTGAATCCATCTCGGCAACAGTGAAAATCACCAATATGTCCGCACGCCCCCTCATCCTCGGCGAGGTCGATATCGAGTGGCTCACATTCCGGATCGAAGACCCCTTTGGCAATCTCATCCCCAAAGCCTCCGGATTCCGCGGAACCGAATCCATCAAACTCGATCCCGGCCGTGAGGCGACACACACAGTCAATCTCACGCCCCTCTACAGCATTCGCAAAACAGGCCGCTACAAAGTGCAGGCTGTTGTCCGCGTCGATGACCGCACGATATTATCCACTCCCAAACCCCTCGACATCCGCGAGGGTAAACTCGTCTGGCAAGACCGCCTCGGTGTCTTGAGACCCGATAAACTTGAGGAATTCAGGATTTTTTCACTGATCAGATTTCCCCGCGTCGGTGATCCATTCCTTTATTTTCAAGTCCGCGGGGAGGACAATGGCGTCATTTATGCCACGACCAGGCTGGCTCACGTCATCGATAGCGACTCTTCCGTTGCGGAATTCGACAAAGACGGCCGCATCCACATTCTTTTCCAGACCGAACCCCGTGCCTACGGTTATTATGTCGCTGAAAATGACGGCAGGAAAGTCGAGGCCGCCATTTACACCTCGTACAATTCCACCCCAAAACTCAAAATCGATTCCCAGCGCCGCATTGGTGTCGTCGGGGGAGAACGTCAAGTCGAGCCCGGCTCGGGTGCTGCCCAGAGCCCTCGGTTCATCCCGCCGCCCCTTCCCCCCTCGCGCAATTAAAATCTCACCCCTCTTTTTTGACAGCGTGATGGATGGCGACAATCCCAAAGCTCAAATTGGTCCACTCCGCCTTCGAGAAGCCGCACCCCTCCATGATGCCGCGCAATTTGCGCTGGTCGGGGAATTTCTCAATGGTCGCGCCGAGATATTCATAAGCGGATTTGTCCTTGCAGAAAATCGCCGCCAGCACGGGTAAAATGCCTTTGAGATAGAGCCAGTAAAATGGCCGGAACCACCAGACGGGCCGGGAGAATTCCAGCACGAGCAAATGCCCGCCCGGCTTGAGCACCCGCGCAATTTGCTCCAGCCCGTTTTCCAAAGACTCGAAGTTCCTCACACCAAAAGCCACCGCCACACAATCAAAAGTGTCCCCCTCAAAAGGAAGTGCCATCGCGTCAGCCGGGACAAACTCCACCCCGGGCAATTTGCGCCGGGCAACCTCCAGCATCGGCTCACAAAAGTCAGCTCCCGTGAGCTTCCCCGTAAATCCCGGTCGCCCTAATATCGCCCCGGCCACATCGCCGGTTCCCGTCGCCAGATCCAGCACATTGCCCGCCGGGGCAATTTGCTCCACGCGCCGTGAGAGCACTCCGCGCCAATAATAATCCACACCAAAGCTCAAGAAATGATTCAGAAAATCATACGAGCGGTGGATACCCGCGAACATGGCAGAGACTTTTTTTCCTTCAGGCATAAATAGAGAATGAGTCCGCCCACCCTAGCGCAATTTGCCCCGGCTCGCCACCGTGATTTTTCCCCTCTCTCCTTCCCAGTCTCCGGCAGGAGAGCGACTAAAGCTTGTCGCTTCCCGCGCAACTTGCTACATCTCGACTCATGCACCCTGCCGTCAACAAATTGCTCGTCATCCAGGACAAGGATAAAAAAATCGCTTATCTCAAGCTCGAACAAAAACAAATTCCCGTGGAAGAAGAACAAATCGTTGCCGAACTGAAGAAAAACTCGAGCGGGCTCGACGAGCTCAAAACCAAGGCGAAACAGGTCGAGGTCACCCGCAAAAATCTCGAGCTGGATGTCAAAAGCAAGCAGGAATCCATTGCGAAATTCAAGAACCAGATGTCCCAGACAAAAAAGAATGACGAGTATCAGGCATTCATCCACGAGATCGAACGCTTCGAAAAGGATATTGTCGGCATTGAAGACCAGGAGCTCGTCCTCATGGAGCAATATGAGGAACTCAACAAACAAATTGCTGAGGAGCAAAAGCGGGTCAAGGAGTTCGAAGCTCTCGCCGCCACACAAAAAGCCGATTTGAGCAAAAAAGCGGCGCACGTCGATGAAAGACTCAAAGAACTCGAGACCGCCCGTGCCGCTGATGCCGCCAGCGTCGATGCACCGACTCTCTCCAAATATGAGCGCATCATGGCAAGCAAGAAAGATGCTGCTGTCGTGCCCATCGTGCATGGCACGACCTGCGGCGGTTGCCACATGAAAATCACCGCCACGACGATTCATGCTTCGAAATCTTCCGCCACCATCACACAGTGTGAAAACTGCGGGCGCATTGTTTATTTCGAGGATTGAGTCACACCCTGCACCTGCCCGCTTTTTTTGCAATGGAATTGCCAGAAAGCCTTTCCTGCACTATATTCCCGCTTGAAGCACGCACCATCGCGTCTCGCGCCGTCAAAAGCCGGGATGAGGAAAGTCCGAACACCACAGGGCGCCATGCCGTGGACAATACACGGGAAAGCAGGGTGAAAACCCTGTTTGACAGACAGTGCCACAGAAAACAAACCGCCTCCGGGCAACCGGGGGTAAGGGTGAAAAGGCGGGGTAAGAGCCCACCGCTCCTGTCGCAATACAGGAGGCACGGAAAACCTCATGGGGTGCAAGACCAAATAGGGAGTCAGTCTTGGCGGCCCGCCAAGCAAAAAAGATTCCGGGTACTGGTCGCATCAGATAAATGATGGTGGCTCCGCGCAAGCGGAGAACAGAATTCGGCTTACAGGGCTTCATCTGACGCCCGTCCGGGGGGCAAAACCCTCCGGGCGGGCTCACCTTTTTACAACACAAAAATTTCTCCTAATTACTCATCTGTCCAGCGGCTCAGATTAATCTGGAAGCACGCTTGACTTCCATAGAGTAGCCTCCTCCAAATCTCCGCATTCTCCGTGCCATCTGTGATTTATTTTTCACTCAGCGGTCTTCGAAAGAAACACTCATCGTTCCACGGGACTTGCCAATAACACTGCCTTCACCTCCGGCCAAGCCCAAGTCATATTCTGGTCAATGCCATCGAGTGTCATTCTTGCTGTGGAGTTCGTGACAACCGCTTCCCAAGCCACGCAGAGGGAGGGATTCATTCCCGCGCTGGAGCAGGGCCAGGCCGTCCCAGTAAAAACCGATTGAATCGGTTTGAGTGCTTGGTGCGAGGTGCGAAGTGCTTTGTTTCATGGCTTCGCCA
>CAYTAI010000088.1:0-3478 GCA_964435715.1 uncultured Verrucomicrobiota bacterium
AGGCGTGCGTCCCGCCGCCGTTTTTGACAAATGCCCCGAAGGCTTTCGGGGTCTAAAATGGTTCCTCCCGCCGGGACGGACGGGAGGATGCACGCGGGGACGCGCGCTCCCCGGAAACTGTTTGCAGAACGATTTGCAGCAATTCCACCCCATCTGCGCTTATTCTGTAAGACTGCGTTTTCCACTTCAGCGAGAAGCTTTTAAGATTACAAGACGTGACCGGCTTTGCTCTTGATTGACCGAACGGGATAAACCTCCTGCCACAACGTATTCATTGAATGGTAAAAGAATGATTGATTTCACAGAACTCGACGAAAAGGCGGGCATATCATAGGGTATCTCGATTGGTTCATCCTTTGTGTTTTTTTCATATTCAATCATGTTGGTTTCAGTGACCTCAAAATCAAGCAGAACAGATTGACTCTTAATAATCTCTTTAATTTTTGCGGTGATTTTTATTCCAACCTCAATGGGGAATCTTTCTTCTCCGCGGATCATTTCCACTTGTTTTTCATCCTTTTCGGTTCCTTCTTTACTTGGAATCAGCGTTATTGCGATTTGTTTTTTCTCAAGTTCTTTATCACTAATGAGATATGAAAATTTTGATTGAGGGATATTTTTTTCGTTATTTGGAGGTAAAATATCTTTCAGCCTTTCCAAATCCCCTTCAAGAATGATTACTTCAATCTGATATTTTTCTTCGGTTGCATATGAATTTTCATGGAGAAAAAATGGCAGAGCAAGAAATATCAGGCTATGGACAAAGAATTTCATATGTCATTAAATGCAGTTTTTTCTCATTGAGAGGCATCAGTCCTCATCGCATAAAGGACAGCATTTATGTCAACGAAGCCTCTTGCGATCATGCAATTTGTCCCGGGATATTTTTCATCTGTGCAGAATATTACTATGCACGAATAAAAACAAACAAAAAGCCAATCCGCGTCATCTGCGCTAATCTGCGGTTAAAGCCTCTGCTTCCTACATGTGGGCGATGATATTGTCGCCGAATTCGGAACACTTGATCTGGGTGGCTCCGGTCATCAGGCGGGCGAAGTCATAGGTGACTTTTTTCGAGCCAATGGCGCCATTGAGCCCTTTGACAATCAGGTCGGCGGCTTCGATCCAGCCGAGGTGGCGGAACATCATTTCCCCGGAGAGAATGACAGAACCGGGATTCACCATGTCTTTGCCCGCGTATTTGGGCGCGGTTCCATGTGTCGCCTCGAAAATGGCGTGGCCGGTGATGTAATTGATATTGCCGCCGGGGGCGATGCCGATGCCGCCGACTTGGGCCGCCAGCGCGTCGGAGAGATAGTCGCCGTTGAGATTCAGCGTGGCAATCACGTCGAAATCCTCCGGACGGGTGAGCACCTGCTGGAGGGTGATATCCGCAATCGCGTCTTTGATCACGAGACCCGCGCCGGGTTTACCCTCGGGAATTTTGCACCACGGCCCCCCGTCAAGTTCCACCGCGCCAAAATGTTTTTTGGCGACTTCATAACCCCAATCACGGAATCCTCCCTCGGTGAATTTCATGATATTGCCCTTGTGAACCAATGTCACAGACTTGCGCCCGAGACGAATGGCGTATTCAATGGCCGACGACACCAGACGGGCTGTTCCCAAACGGCTCACCGGTTTGATGCCGACACCCACCTCGACCTTGTGCGGTTCCGTGGATGTGCATCCTGCGGCTTTGGCGAATGCCTCCGTTTTTTCCGCTGTGCCAAAACGAATTTTCTGAAAGTCCTTCGGAGACTCTTTTTCCAGCCAGGACAAAAACTTTGCGGTCAGATCGGAGTCTGACGCCCAATCGATTCCCGCATAGATGTCTTCGGTATTCTCACGGAAAATCACCATGTCCACTTTCTCCGGAGCTTTCACAGGGGAAGGAACCCCGCTGAAATACTGGACTGGACGCAGGCAGACATACAGGTCAAGCATCTGGCGCAGGGCGACATTGAGGGAACGAATTCCCCCGCCGACCGGAGTGGTCAGGGGACCTTTGATGCCCACGAGAAATTCCTGAAAAGCCTCCACCGTGTCATCTGGCAGCCAGCTATTGAAGCGTTTAAAAGACTCTTCCCCTGCAAAAACCTCCATCCAAGCGATTTTTTTCTTTCCCCCGTAGGCTTTTTGCACGGCGGCGTCCATCACCCGTTCACTCGCCGCCCAGATGTCCGGCCCGGTGCCGTCACCGCGAATGAAGGGAATAATCGGCTGATCGGGAACAGTCAGGTTGCCGTTTTGAATCGAAATTTTTTCCCCTGCGGGAACCTTACAAGTCGTGTATGCCATAATCTTTTTTGTCTTTCCTGATGAATTCTAGGGATTGATTAGCAATTTGTTTTATCCGGAATGCCCGAAGGTTCAAGCAAATCTTGAAATGCATGGTGAATGAAAGCAATTTGCTCCTTTAAAAAAAGTCTTTTAAGCAGCGGGGTAATCCCCTAATTTCAACCCTCTTATGCCTGTGAACTACAAAGACACACTCAATCTGCCGAAAACCGAATTCCCCATGAAAGCGGATTTGCCAAAGCGCGAACCCAGTTTTCTCGAAAGCTGGAATCAGGCAAAAATTTACGACCAACTCTTGGCCGCCCGGCAGAACGCCCCGAAATTCATCCTCCACGACGGTCCGCCCTTTGCCAATGGCGACGCCCACATGGGGCATGCGCTGAATATGACGCTCAAGGATATCGTGCTCAAGAGCAAGAATATGGCAGGGTTTTATTGTCCTTTTGTCCCCGGCTGGGATTGTCACGGATTGCCCATTGAGTTCAAAGTCACCAAAGACCTCGGCAACAAAGCCCGCACGATGAGTGTCGCAGAAATCCGCGGTGCCTGTGACACCTATGCCCGCAAATATATCGACCTGCAACGCGAGCAATTCAAACGCCTCGGCGTTTTCGGGGAATGGGACAATCCTTACCTGACCATCGACCCGCGTTATGAGGCGGAGGTGCTCCGCACTTTCGCCGATCTCGTCGATCAAGACATGATTTATGCGAGCCAGAAACCCGTCCTCTGGAGCACGGGCGCGCAAACGGCACTGGCTGAGGCCGAGGTCGAGTACCTCGATCATCAAACCCCTGCAATTTATGTAAAATTCCCCGCGCCCCATGCGGCATCCTCTCTCGGCCTTGAAGCTCAACTGGGCAATTTGCCCGTATCACTGATGATCTGGACAACCACCCCTTGGACTCTGCCTGCGAATCTCGCGATTGCAGCGCGTTCCGACATCGACTATGCCATCCTGTCCAACGGACAAGAGGCTCTAATCGTGGCAAAGGCTTTGGCTGAAAAAATTATTTCCTTGGAACCCGCAAAAGGGTTCACGCAAATTGCTTCGGTTGAAGGCAAATCCCTCGAAAAAATCGGCAAGGCGAAACATCCTTTCCTCGAAAGCCACGAATCGGTCATACTTTTTGGCGACCATTTTGTGACCACTGAAACCGGCACAGGGCTGGTGCAT
>CAYTAI010000089.1:0-3201 GCA_964435715.1 uncultured Verrucomicrobiota bacterium
GGGAGGTCATCCCTCCATTGGGATGAAATTGGAGGGGCCAAGCTCCCGCTTGCCCCACTTGTCCAAAAGGCAGCCACGAAAAAGCACAGAATTCACAGAAGGGATCAACCGCTGATGACGCGTGGCATGGCCGTCCCGGCCATGGAGAAGAACCCAGAACATGGGCAGGGATGCCCAAGCCACGAATTCCCTCCGTGCCGCTGTGCCTTTGTGAGAGGCAAATGGCGCGTCCGGTCATGCAGAGAATAATGGGACGGGCAGGAGCCCATCCCTCCATTGGGATGGATTGGAGAGGCAAATTGCAGGCTCACGCTCTACCGGGTCAATTCATAGACGAACCCGCGGAATTCGCCCTCGGTGGGCACGAGCAATTTGCCTTGTTTGATGGTCGCTTGGGACTTTGTGAGCGAATCGAAGCGGCCCCGGATTTTCCACGCGCCTTTGGGCAGGGCAATTTGCAGGGGCTTTTTGCCAGGCTTGCCAAAGGTGTGAATGACCACGAGCAATTTGCGCCCTGTGGAGTTGCGGCGAATGACCGCCTGCCAACCCTCCGGCTGTCGCCAACTGGTGACAGGGGAGCCTTGGCGTTCCGACCATCCGTCACGGATGATGGGGGCGACTTGGGGATAGAATTTGCATGCGTTCAGAACGATTTGTTTTTGTTTCGCATTGAGCAGGTCGTAGTCACCGGACAGACAAAGACGCCCGAGGAATCCTGCTGCCAGCGAATAAACCAGGCGATGGGAGGAGTCATCTTTTTGAAGCACGGCCCAGACCTGATTCTGCCGGGGCAGAATCATCCAGTGCAGATTTGCCGCGATGATGGGAATCTCGGACGACTCGTGCGCGTCGGAAAAAGAGCCTTGCGCGCACAGGCGCATCATGGCGGGGTCGAGCCGGGTGCCGCCCGAGGCGCAATTTTCAATGACCAGCCCGGGAATTTCCTTGCGGATTTTGGCGATGAATCCGTGAACAGCTTCCATGTGTTGGCGCAGTCCCTCGCCGAGGGATTCCGCTCCATCGACACCGATGCCGGTCGAGCCGTTGTAATCGATTTTGAGATAGCCAAACCCGCAGTCCTTGAGCAGTTTGATGACCCGCTCGGACAAATAATCAATCACCCACGGATCGCGAAAGTCCCAGAATCTTTTGCCGGGAATCAACGGGTGTCCATCGCGCTTGAGCATGTGGTCGGTTTGCCCGTAGGCGTCGGCGCCGGGGCTGACATTCTCGAATTCAAACCAGATGCCGGGGATGAGTCCCTCGGCTTTGATCGCGTCGCAGGTGGCTTTCATGCCGTGCGGAAAGCGTTCGGGATTGGGAATCCAATCGCCGTTGTCGCCCCAGTTGTCCGTGGAGCGTTTGGCGAACCACCCCGCGTCAATCGTGAGGAATTCGACCCCCGTGCCTTTGAGTGAACGCGCAATTTGCACAAGGCGGTCGTGGGTGGGTTTGCCCCAGGTGGTGCACCATTCATTGAAGGCGATGGGCAAATGGTGTTCGACGGAGGGTTGCTCCTCGACAAAAGGAACCGTGGCGCTCGTGAGCCGCTGGGTCACGTCGTCAAAGCTGCCTTCGCAGACAGTCAGAACCGCCTCCGGCGAAGTGAATGATTCTTTCGGGCGCAGGTCTTTGAACCAATGTCCTAAATCCCGGTCGGCGAGTCCGCCCATGACATTGAGCGCGTCATCCTTGCGCGCCACGTCGATCTGCCATGACGCCGACCAAACAATTTGCGCGCCCCAGAAGACATTTTCCTTTTTGTCTTCGACGGCGACAAAGGGGAACCATGCCTCCAGTGCGCGGGAGCCGACTTGACCGAACCGCTCCACGCGGTGGAAAAAATTCAGCCAGGAGGGTTCGAGATTGATTTCCTCAAGAGGCTGATTCAAGTGCCGGCCCTCCGCGCTCCAGCTGCACCGCAGCCGATGGAGATTCAGCCGTCCGGGACTGTCGTCTTTGGCGAATGGGGACAGGCCCGTCAGGGAAAAGCTGGAGAGCAATTCGAGCCGTTTGACCTCGCGGGCGCCATTGGTCACCGTGGTAAAGCTGCGCAGAGAGGGATTGCCCTTTTCGTGGATGAGATGATGGATGGCTGACAGGCCGTTGTCATGCTCCAGAAAGGTTTTGACCGTGGTCGTGCCCCCCTTTTTTTCAACCGCTTGGGAAGTGAATTTCAAGCCGGTCGTCGAATCGGCCCCGCGCAGGGTCTCGGCCTGATGAGCATCGCCCGCACAGGCGATTTGCGCCACAGACTCCGGGACATTGGCGGGAATCAGGGACAGGAATCCGGAACGAATGATGGATTGAATCTCCGGAGTGTGATGGATGTCAGCGCGTTGTTTGACAACCGCTTTGGCCTTGGATTTCGGATAGAGTCGCAAACCCACACGCTTGGATTCCACAACGATTTGGTATTCGGCGATCATGTCGCCAAAGGTGAATTTCGACAGGGATTTGACAGTCAGGGTGTGCATGGTCTTATGAGTCAGCAAGCCCTGCAACAGGACAAAATCAAGGGAAAAAAGACCGGCTGTTTGGAATCACAGATAATGGCTCGCGGCATAGACTCCGATGATCACTGCGATTCCGACAAAAAGGAGAACCAGTGTTTTGGCCGAATACGTCTCTGTCCACCCGGACAATTTGCGCCAGCGGTCGTCCCCGGCATGGAACGACTCAAAGTGCGGCAGAACCCAGTCCAGCCCGGGGTTGTCCTCGCCGGGAATGGCGAATTTCTCAACCAGTCCGGGGTTTTCAACATGGCTGAGGCTGTAAAGGGTTTCCTTTTCCGTGTGGAGGATGCAGACGGCTTTCAGGCAGACGCCCCGCGAGGCATCGACGAGTTGAAATTTTGTGCCGGTCAGGTTGTGCTCACTGATGGCACGGCGGAGCTCCTCAACCGAACCCACCGGCACCGGAATGTCATTGATGAAAAAGCGCATCGTCAAAACTGATCGAACAGGCTTCCGCCCCGACTTTCAATCATTTCCTGTGGAGAGTCCCCTTTGAAACATCAGAATGACCCGCAGATTTTTTTGTAATGGAGGGCACAGACTCCCGTCCGGCTCAATTGTCCAAAAGGCGGCCACAAAAAAGCACAGAATTCACAAGAGGATTGGAACCGCTGATATCACGGATGAGCGCGGATGATTGGGGAGCGTCCCGATGCCGCATCGGGATCCCCGCGTTTTCCAGAGG
>CAYTAI010000090.1:0-3085 GCA_964435715.1 uncultured Verrucomicrobiota bacterium
CATCGACGGTATTTTCCGCGCGCGCAATTTGCGCACATACTCCGAAGTGCGCAATGCCCATGCCCTCTGTGCGTCCTACCCCTTTGTGCTTTACAGCGATCTCTACGACCACAATGACTTCATTCGTGGAGTCGTCAATGCGGGCTTCAGCGGTTTGCTCTGGTGCCCGGAGGTTCGCGAAGGAGCCAGCGAGGAGGATCTCATCCGCCGCATTCAAGCCGTTTGTCTGTCCCCTCAGGCACTCGTGAATGCCTGGTATATCAAGAATCCCCCGTGGAAACAGTGGCGTTACACCGAAAATAACGAGGATAAATTCCTCGGAAACTTTGCCCAGCTTGAGGCAAATTGCCGCAAGTTTTTCGAGCTTCGCATGCAATTGATTCCCTATCTCTACGGGGCGTTTTATCAATATTACCTCAAAGGCATTCCCGCCTTCCGCGCTTTGGTCATGGATTATCCCAACGACAAGGAAACCTATGGAATCGACAACCAATGGATGATCGGGGACCATCTCATGACCGCCCCGGTTGTGGCGGGAAAATCCGAACGCGAGATTTATCTGCCCGAGGGTGAGTGGTTTGATTTCTGGACAGGCCGGAAATATGAGGGTTCACAAAAAATCACCATGCCCGTGCCTCTGGACATCATCCCTCTTTTTGTAAAGGCCGGCACCGTTCTCCCTCTGGCCACTGTCACCCAGCACACGGGTGACGCGGAGAGTCTCAAGCTCGATGTCCGCATCTATGGCGACGGCCATCTCCCCGCCACTTTGATCGAGGATGACGGCACGAGCTACGATTTCACACGCGGGCAACTCAATGTCGTCACCGTGTCAGGCTCGGGCACCCCCGCGCAAATTGCGCGTGTGGGACAGTATCAAGGGCCGGCTTATTCAATTCAAAACACAACCCACATCCCATAAAAACATCCACTCCATGAAAACATTTCCTGACAATTTTCTCTGGGGCGCGGCCACATCCGCCATTCAAGTCGAGGGCGCATGGAATCTGGACGGACGCTCCCCGAGCATCTGGGACACATACTCCCAGAAACCGGGTCTCATCAAGGACGGCTCCACTCCGTCCGTCGCCTGCGACCAATACCATCGTTACGCCGAAGACGCCGCGATCATGAAAAGTTTGGGATTAAAAGCCCACCGTTTTTCTGTCGCGTGGCCGCGTGTCATGCCCGCGGGCCACGGCGAGGTCAACACGAAAGGATTGGATTATTATTCACGCCTCGTGGATTGCCTTTTGGAAAACGGGGTCACCCCGATCGTGACCCTTTATCATTGGGAACTGCCGATGTCCGTGCATGACGCGGGAGGATGGATCAACCGCGCCTGTGTCGATTGGTTCGAGCAATATGCCCGCGCGGTGATCAAAACCTTGGGTGACCGTGTGAAACACTGGGTGCCGGTGAATGAACCCAATGTCCACTCGGAGCTGGGTTACCGTCACGGGTGGCACGCTCCCGGCGCGGTGGGCGGGCGCGCGACAGCTCTTCAGGCCAATCACCACATGGCTCTGGCGCACGGGGTCGCGGCGCGCACGGTCAAGGAACTCGTTCCCGGAGGAATTGTGGCCACAGGGGTCAATGTCGCGGCCTTTTATCCGATGAATGATGATGAGGAACACCGCCAGGCCGTGATTCATTGCCAGGAGGATCAGAGCCATTGGTATTTGGATCCGGTCTTCAAAGGGGGTTACCCTGAGGCGGCGCTCAAAAGGGCTTTTGACAACGGGGACCGGTTCTACACCCGGACGGGCGATGATGAATTAATGAAAGGGCACACCGACTGGGTGGGGTTCAACCATTATTTTAGCATCTGGATCGAGGCGACCAAGGCCCACGGATATCAAGGATGGAATTACGCCACTCCTCCCGCAAATATCCCGCGCACCCCATGGATCTCCGTCCACCACCCGCAGGGATTTTATGATTGTCTCATGTCTTTGACAGAACGTTACAGCGGACTTCCCCTGCTCATCACTGAAAATGGCGTGCCTGAACCGGATGAAAAATGCGATCCTGATGGGGCGGTGCATGACCATGCGCGTGTGAATTATTTTCGCGACTACATCGGCGCGATGAAAAAGGCCTTGCACGGCGGCGCGGACATCCGCGGCTACATGCTTTGGAGTTTTATGGACAACTTTGAATGGGGTGACGGCTACCACATGCATTTTGGCATTGTGCACGTTGATTTTGAAACTCTGAAGCGAACAATCAAGGACAGCGGACATGCCTACCGGCAGATTATTCAAAACAACGGGGCGGACATCGCGCCGACCCCCTGACGGCGATTCGCCCCCAAAACTGGAGCCAGATGTCGGATTTGAACCGACGACCGACGGTTTACAAAACCGTTGCTCTACCCCTGAGCTAATCTGGCGGCAGGAAGATTTTTGATATTGCCCGAACTTTTAAATAATTCAAGCGGGATTCTGCGTTCTTTTTTTATTGTTTGCCCCCCACCTGTTCCCGTGCAAAGTTTATTCCCATGACAAGACACATCCTTCTCCTGATCGTGGCTTTGAGCCTGCCTTCAATGGCGTCTTCCAAGTCCAAGCTTTCCCTGACTCCCGAACAGTACAACCGCATTGGCCAGCGGATTTGGAAAAACGAGTGTGCCGGCACGGTCGAAGGCCTGACCTCCTGGAATAAGGGCGAAGGATTCATGTCCCTCGGCATCGGGCATTTCATCTGGTATCCCCGGGGCAAACAATTCCCCTTCGATGAGAGCTTTCCGCGGTTCGTGCAATTTGCCGCATCAAAGGGTTACAAACTGCCTCCCGTTTTGCTGGGGAAAAATCCGCCCTGCCCTTGGAATAGCCGCACCGAGTTCCAACAAAAATTCAACTCCCCCGAAATGATTTCCCTGCGTGCCTTTCTCAAAGACACCGTGAGTCTGCAAGCACAATTCATCGCCCAACGCCTGGAGGAGTCTCTCCCCAAAATCCTTGCCACAGTTCCTTCGAAAGAACGCGCCTCCATTGAAAAGAAATTTTACCAGGTTGCCGCGACCCCCGGCGGTCTCTATGCGTTGATGGATTATGTAAACTTCAAAGGGGAAGGAACCAAG
>CAYTAI010000091.1:0-208 GCA_964435715.1 uncultured Verrucomicrobiota bacterium
ATTCATGAAACAATCCGCGATATTCTGGTCAACCACAGGGACAGCCCCCATCCGGTTCATTCATTGAATCATAACCTCACAAAAAAAGGGGAAATCATCTGGTGCGATTGGAATAATGTCTACGAGCATGACGACAACGGGCTTTTCCGTCATTGCCTGTCGATCGCCGCAGAGGTCACGGACAAAGGCCAAAGGGGCATTTTCATAG
>CAYTAI010000091.1:279-2724 GCA_964435715.1 uncultured Verrucomicrobiota bacterium
CAAGAAAGAGGCTGAAGAAGCCACTGCCGCCAAAAGCCAGTTCCTGGCGATGATGAGTCACGAAATCCGCACTCCGCTGAATGCGGTCAGTGGTTACACCGCCTTGCTCCGTCAGGAGCCATTGACTCCGTCACAGAAAGAAATGGTCGAGACGGTGGCCTTTGGTGCGGAATCTCTCACCACCATCGTGTCGGACATTCTGGATTACTCAAAAATCGAATCAGGCAAACTCGATCTGGAAACAAAAGTCTTTCACCTTCCGGAGTTGATCCGCTCCACAGCGAGGCTTTTTGAACCTCTGGCCTCCGCAAAAAAAGTCTCTTTTGAAGTGGAAACGGATGCGAAACTGCCGGAATGGATTCGTGCCGACGGCACCCGCATGGGACAAATCCTTTCAAATCTCCTGTCCAACGCGGTGAAATTCACCGACTCCGGCAAAGTCCGCTTGCTGGCTGAATTCATCCCGTCCTCCTCATCCCTCGTCCTGCGTGTCGAGGACACGGGTATCGGCATGTCTGCGGAACAAAGAGAAAAACTTTTCACGCCTTTTACCCAGGCTGACGCGTCCATATCACGGCGCTTCGGAGGAACCGGTTTGGGGCTGGCGATTACCAAGTCCCTGATTGATCTCATGCACGGAAAAATATCCGCTGCAAGCCAACCCGGAAAAGGAACCCAATTCACCGTGACACTGCCGGTTGAAACCGCGCAGGCATCGGATATTCCGGATCAAAACAAGAAAAGCCACCCCTCAATGGCGGACCTGTTGCCGGCTTCCCTGAATGCCCTCGTCGCCGACGATACCCAATCCAACCGCAAACTCACATCCGTTTTTCTCGAAAGACTCGGGCTCCGTTGCGATTCCGCGGAGGACGGCCAGGAAGCTGTCGAATTGGCAACCCGGAAAACTTACGACATGATCTTCATGGACATGAGCATGCCTCGCATGAATGGACTGGAAGCGGCGAAGGCCATTCGACGCGCCGAACGCGATGCGGGAAAACCCTCATCCTACATCATCGCCTTGACGGCGAATGCCTCGCGACAGGATCAGGCGGCATGTCTGGAGGCGGGCATGAATGATTTTCTCACCAAACCCTTGAGAATCGAAGAAATCCGCGACGCGATCACGCGATTCGCCCAATCGCTGTCAGACAGGAATCGTCCCCCGTCTTCGATCTGACAGCGGGATTCAAAGAAACGACACGCCGTCATTGTCGGCGGCGAGGATTTTGACCTGTCCGCCGGACCGGGTTTTGTTAAAGGCTCTTTTCATCGCTTGGGCAACCGAGGCGGCACGCTCAAGTGTCATACAACAGATGGTCGATCCTGACCCGCTGAGCCATCCGCCCACGGCTCCCGCTTTTTTGCCGGCAGCGATCACATCGAAAAGCTCGGGCAAAAGCTGGCTGCGATAGGGTTGATGGATTCGGTCTTCGAGAAATTGTCCCGCCATGCGGTATTCCCCTTCCAAAAATGCAGCGGTCAACAATGAGGAATTGTTGATATTGCGAACCGCATCTTCACGCGAATAGAGATCCGGCAGAATCTGCCGCGCCTTGCCCGTTTCCATCTCAAAGGATGGAACCAAAAGGACGAATTTCAATTTGCTCGGGAGTTTCTTGCGGATAAAAGTGACTTTCCCGTCGATAAACTGGGACGCGACGAATCCACCGAGCAGGGCGGGCGTGGTATTGTCAGGATGTCCCTCGACTTCCGCCGCCAAATGCGCGAGGTCTTTTTTCTTGAGCGGCTTGCCATGCATGCGGTTGAGACCGGCCAACACCGCAACGATGAGGGTCGAACTGCTTCCCAGCCCGCGCGCGATGGGAATGTCGCTGACGATGTCCAGGCTGAATCCCGAACCATTCTTATAAATCCTGGCGGCCTTGTAAAAACGATTAAAGCTGGCACGGATCAAGGGCATCGCCCCTTGCACTTTGTCCTGCCCCTTTTCAGATGTGATTTTGATTTCCCTCTCCTCGGTAAATGAAAAGGTAAATGTATTGTAAAGCTGTAAAGCAATCCCCAGCGTGTCGAATCCGGGGCCAAGATTAGCCGTGGTTGCCGGGACTTTAATATGGAGTGTGCGTGCTGGCATGATGCAAAGGGAACCCGTCTTACGTCAGCTCTCCCTTTTGGGCAAGCAGATTTCACTCTTCCACTTCATTTCCCTCCTCTGATTTTGTGTCAAACCTGTGAAAATATCATTTTTACAATTTTCGCAGAAAATTAACAAAAGATAGGCATGAGTTATGCTCAAATTCATTTCAAACAAAACACGGGAGTGCCTATGAATATTATCGACCGAGACCGGATCATCCAGGAAATCAAATTGCGCCGGGACAATAAAATGCCTCTCTACGCTCATTATATCAAAAAGAACCATCCGGAGCTCATTCTCGCCGCAACGCCGGAAAGCCGCCAGACGCTCCTCTTCTCTGC
>CAYTAI010000091.1:2734-3006 GCA_964435715.1 uncultured Verrucomicrobiota bacterium
CCATGAGTATGGCGGCTGGAAACAAGCCGTTGTCGCTGCGGGGATCGAGTATGATGAAGTCCGCCGTTACAAAAACTGGTCACGGGAAACCATTGTTGCCGAAATCCGCAAGTTGCGCGACCAAGGGGTTGACTTGTCATTTCGCGCGATGATGCTTGGTGAGCATGCCTCCCTCGTATACGCCGCGATCCGCCCCCGGCGATTCGGCTCCTGGCGCAAAGCCTTGCTGGCTGCCGGACTCCCCGCGACGGACATCTATCGTTACCGCTCTT
>CAYTAI010000092.1:0-2666 GCA_964435715.1 uncultured Verrucomicrobiota bacterium
GGTCGTGATCGCGGTCGCGCTGGTTTGCTTTCTGCTGGTGCATATCGCGCCCGGTCACGGGAAAGACGACTATGATGTCGGTAAACACCTGGGGGTGATTTCCCCGGTGAATGATTACGGCAAATTCACCGAGGATGTCGGCATCGACTGGCTCGTCGGGAAATATGTCTTTGACGCGAACCGCGACATCGTGGACAAATTGCTCATTCCCGCGAACGCCCTTTATCATGAGGAAATCTTTGAGCACACCTATCCCCACTGTTGGCGCTCGAAAACCCCGATTGTCTTTCGCGCGGTGGAACAGTGGTTCATCAAAATCGAGGGTTCCGGCCTGAAAGAAAAAGCTCTCGCTGCCATCAAGGGAGTCAAATGGGTTCCGGATTGGGGTCAGAATCGTATCTCTGGTGCTGTCGAGTCCCGTGGCGACTGGTGCATCTCGCGCCAGCGCACCTGGGGCATTCCCCTGCCCGCCTTTTATGATGCCGATGGCAAAGGAATCTTGGATAGTACCGCCATCCGCAAGCTCGCGGACATCGTCGAGGCCGAAGGCACCAATGTCTGGTTCGCCACCGAGCCAGCCAAGCTTGCAGAGCAACTGGGTATAGAAAAAACTGATGGGATCACCAAGAAAAACGACACCATCGATGTGTGGATTGATTCGGGTTCGTCCCACCGTGCTGTTGAAAAGACGCATCCCGAGATCAAATTCCCCGTCGACATGTATCTCGAAGGCAGCGACCAGCACCGCGGCTGGTTCCAGTCTTCACTACTCCTCTCCGTCGCGACCACGGGACGGGCTCCTTACAAGGAGGTCTTGACCAATGGATTTGTCGTCGATCTGGACGGAAAAAAACTTTCGAAGTCCGGCACGGGCTATCAAAAACCCATCGACATGATGGCCATGATCAATCAATACGGCGCGGACATCCTCCGCTTGTGGGTCGCCTCGGAAAATTACCAGAATGACGTTCCGTGGTCGGAGGAAATTTTCAAACACGTCAGTGGCACTTATCGCACGATCCGCAATACCCTCCGCATTTTGCATGCAAACCTTTATGATTTTGACCCCGTTCAGCACAGAGTCGATGTGAAAGCCGCGCAAATGGCGCAGGAAACCGCCGCCTTTGTGGAACTGGACCGTTATCTCCTGAGCAAATTGCAAGGGCTCATCGCTGATTGCCGGAAGGCTTATGCGGAATATGAATTCCACAAAGTCTATCACCTGGTGAATTCCTTTTGCACGATTGAGCTGAGTTCCCTCTACGTCGACATCACCAAAGACCGGATGTATTGCGACATCCCGCATTCACCCCGCCGCCGGGCATCACAAACTGTCATGCTCGAAATTCTCAAATCGATTACGCTGCTCATCGCTCCGGTCATGCCCTACACGTCCGAAGAAATGTGGGCTTTTGTCGGTTCGGGAAGTGTCCACCTCGCACTTTTCCCCGAGCCACGCGAAGACCTCATCGACAACAGTATCGAAGAGCAATTTGCGCTGAAACTCAAAATCCGGGAGAAAATCTCTGTCGAGCTCGAAAAGCTCCGCGCTGCCAAAACTATCGGCAAAGCCATTGATGCCTGGGTGGAATACAAGCCCGCCGATGACAACGAACGCAATTTGCTCGCGGGCAAAGAGGATGCCTTTGCGGAATTCATCATCGTCTCGGACTTTAAACTTTTGCCGGGCGACGCACCGGAATCTATCAAGGTGACCCCCGCCACGCAAGTGGCGCAGAAATGTGCGCGTTCATGGAAATACGACCGCACGGTGGGCCAAAACCCCCGTTATCCCGACCTGTGCGCCCGTGACGCCGAGGCGGTGGCCTATTACGAATCGAAAGCCGCGCCCGTGGCGTAGGATAGTCTCACCATCCCCGGCCTGTGATGACACAGGCTCCACAATATTTGAACCATGAAAATTCCGCTCATCACCGCCGCCATCATTTTGATTGCTGACCAGGCCTCGAAGCTTTGGATGAGTCATTTGCTTGGAGCAGGTGAAAATTACATCCGGATCATTCCCGGTTTTTTCCATCTGGAATATGTCGTCAATACAGGGGCGGCATTCGGCATTCTCCAAGGGCGGAGCTGGTGGCTCGGGCTATTTGCACTGGTGGTGTTGATCTTTCTTTTCATCTTCCGCAAAGACTTTTTCGGGTCGAACCCTCTCCAGCAATTACACCCCTCTCCCGCTCTCTCCACCAACTTGCGGGTGGACTCATCGTCGGCGGGATCATCGGCAATGTCATCGACCGCCTGCGCATCGGCGGAGTCATCGACTTTTTCAAATTCATTTTCGGCTCCTACGTCTGGCCGAATTTCAATATCGCTGACAGCGCCATTTGCGTCGGAGTCGGTCTCTACATCCTCGTCTCATGGCAAATGGTCAAAGACGAAAAGAAGACAACAACCCCACAATCGTCCCCTGAGCAAAAGAGTTAACGGAAACATCATTTTTTTTGACCGCGGATGGCACAGAGGACACAGATGGGATGGCTGCAAGAATCTTGAATGAAATCCGTCATGCTATCGCGTGGAAGCGAGGTGGGATGACGGTAAATTGCCGGGCAGACCGTTTCTGGGGAGCATACGCGTCCCCGCGTGTTGCAGGCGTGCGTCCCGCCGCCGTTTTTGACAAATGCCCCGAAGGCTTTCGGGGTCTA